>NZ_LOHP01000051.1 GCF_001482305.1 Leucobacter sp. G161 | reverse complement strand
GCGCCACCCCGCTTCGTCTCAGGCATGGAAGGCTCGTTGCGCCCCTTGCCTGTACCACTCACCGCGGCACTCGTAACGTAGTTGCCGCGCCGGGGCGACCGGCCTCCGAGCGATGGAGAAACGAAGAACCCCCACTGAGCAAAGGCTCAGTGGGGGTTCTGTCAGAGTCGGAGAGGCTTAGTGGCCCTCCTCCTTGCTCTGCTCGATTTCGCCCTGTGTCGGCGGCACGATGCGGTCCTCGAAGAACCAGCGCGTGAAGCCTGCACGGAGACGCTTCCCGAAGGGGATTCGGCCGTCGTCGTTCGGACGAAGCATGACGGGTGCGTAGTCGTGGTAGCTGACAAGCTCCCAGCGCTCGTAGTCGCTGACCGGCTTGTGAACCTCGACGAACTCGCCGCCTGGCATGCGGACGATGCGTCCCGACTCGTAGCCGTGCAGCGCGATCGAGCGATCCTTCTTCTGGAGCGCGAGACAGATGCGCTTCGCCATGAAGTACGCGACGATCGGGCCAACAATCAGCAGCGCCTGGAGCGTGTGGATCACGCCTTCAATCGACAGCTGGAAGTGCGTTGCCATGAGGTCGGAGCTCGCTGCGGCCCACATGACGGCGTAGAACGTGACACCGGCTGCACCGATAGCGGTACGGGTCGGCGCGTTGCGCGGGCGGTCAAGGATGTGGTGCTCACGCTTGTCGCCGGTAACCCACGCTTCGATGAAGGGGTAGATCGCAACGAGAACGATGAAGCCACCCATGATGATCACGGGAACGAGCATGTTCCAGGACCAGGTGTAGCCGAACCACTCAGTCTCCCACCCCGGCGGAATCAGTCGGAGCATGCCATCAGCAAAGCCGATGTACCAGTCAGGCTGAGTACCAGCGGAAACAGGGGAGGGGTCATACGGGCCATACATCCAGACCGCGTTGATTCCGAAGAATGTCGCGATCAGCACGATCACACCGAAGACGATGAAGAAGAAGCCGCCAGCCTTCGCCGCGTACGCGGGCAGGACGGGGTAGCCAACAACGTTGCCCTGAGTCTTGCCTGCGCCGGGGTACTGCGTGTGCTTGTGGATGACCACGAACATGAGGTGCAGTGCGACGAACAGGATCACGAGTGCGGGAAGCACCATGATGTGGAGCATGTACAGGCGGCCGACAATGTCAACACCCGGGAACTCGCCACCGAAGAAGAGGAACGAGAGCCAGGTGCCAACGACCGGGAAGGACTTCAGCAGGCCGTCGATGATGCGGAGGCCGTTACCCGACAGGACGTCATCGGGGAGCGAGTAGCCGGTGAAGCCCTCTGCCATCGCGAGGATGAAGAGCACGAAACCGATAACCCAGTTCAGCTCACGCGGCTTGCGGAACGCACCGGTGAAGAAGATGCGGAGCATGTGCAGACCGATGGACGCTACGAAGAGCAGCGCGGCCCAGTGGTGCACCTGGCGCATGAGGAGTCCGCCGCGTACCGAGAACGACAGGTCGACAGTCGAAGCCATAGCGGCCGACATCTCGATGCCCTTCATCGGAACGAAGGGGCCGTCGTAAACAACCTCGGCCATGGTGGCCTGGAAGAACAGCGTCAGGAACGTGCCCGAGAGCAGGATCACAACGAAGCTGTAGAGCGCGACCTCACCGAGGAGGAACGACCAGTGGTCGGGGAAGACCTTGCGGCCAAACTCCTTGACCGCGACGCCGGCCTTGGTGCGCTCGTCGATGTAGTTCGCCGCCTTAGCGGTGAATGTGCTTGAACCGCTCTGCTGAGTCGGCTTTTCAGTTACGGTGCTCACTTGAGGCGCTCCCAGTAGCTCGGACCAACAGGTTCAGTGAAGTCGCTGCGTGCGATGAGGTAGCCATCAGCATCGACAGTGATCGGAAGCTGCGGCAGCGGACGCTTAGCCGGGCCGAAGATGACCTTCGCCTCGTCTGCGACGTCGAACTGCGACTGGTGGCAGGGGCAGAGCAGGTGGTGCGTGTGCTGCTCGTTCAGAGCAACCGGGCAACCAACGTGCGTGCACACCTTGGAGTACGCGACGATGCCGTTGTACGACCAGTCCTTGCGCTCGGGGCGCTCCTTGAGGTCCTTCTCATCGAGACGGATGAGCAAGACGATCGCCTTAGCCTTCTCGTTGATGAGGTCCTTGGCAGTGCCGAGGTTCTCGGGGACAACGTGGAAGACGGAGCCAATGGTGACGTCAGCTGCACGGATCGGCTCGCCGATCTTGTGGCCGCCGTTGTCGCGTGCGAGGCGGATGCCCTTCTCCCACATGGTGTGCTTGAGTACCTCGACCGGATCGATGTCCTGCGGTGCAAGGCTACGCAGGAGCGTGATGCCGGGCAGCGGGAATGCGATCAGCGCGCCGAAGAGGCTGTTGCGAACGAGGGTGCGGCGCGAGAAGCCCGACTCCTCGTCAGCGACCTTGAACACCTCTGCCGCGGCGACGCGAGTTTCCTCGTCGCTCGGCGCGGGGTGACGCTCGTCGATCGCCTAGACGTCCGACATGAGTGCCTTGCCCCAGTGGACGGCGCCGATGCCGAGCGCGAGGAGCGCAAGTGCCATGCCCGACCCGACGAAGACGGTGTGGAGGCGAATCGCCATTTCCTCACCGGTCTCGATCGGGAAGAACATGTAGGCAAGCACCGACCCCAGGCTGCCAACGATTGAGAGATAGAAGAGTGAGTAGACCGCCCGTTCGGCGCTCTTTTCCTTCTTCGGATCCAGCTCCGTCACACGCTTGCGGTGCGGGGGAAGGCCCGGGTTCTGCACGGCGTCACTCGAGATGACTGCGGCGCCAGCCGAAGACATATCAGCGCCGTGGCTCTGGGCGGCAACAACGGCGCTATCGCCGCCGCTGCTCTTCGCTTCCTCTGCCATTTTGCTCCTTGATTCCTGAAAAGTGTAGATACTGTGCGTGGTCAACCAGTCGTGAGACTAGTTGGACTTCGCGGTGACCCAAACAGTGAGTGCGACGATCGAGCCGAGGCCGATGATCCAGATGAACAGACCCTCCGCGACGGGGCCAATCGACCCGAGCGAGAATCCACCGATCGAAGGCTTGCTCTCGATGTACTTGAGGTACGTGATGATGTCGGCCTTCTGCTCCGGCGTGATGTTTGAATCACTGAAGACAGGCATGTTCTGCGGGCCGGTAACCATTGCGTTGTAGATGTGCGTCGGCTCGAGACCGGTCAGCGGGGGAGCCCACTTGCCCTGAGTCAGCGCGCCACCTGCGCCAGCAACGTTGTGGCACATTGCGCAGTTGATGCGGAACAGCTCTCCACCGCGTGCCGCGTCACCTTCGCCAGCGAGGTGCTGTGCGTCGGGGAGTGCGGGGCCGGGGGCGAGCGAAGCAACGTACGCGGCCATCTGGAGTGTCTGCTCTTCGGTGAACTGTGCAGGCTTCACCATGCCCTGGGGGCCCTGGAAGGCGAGCGGCATACGGCCGGTGCCAACCTGGAAGTGCACGGATGCTGCGCCCACGCCAATGAGCGAGGGGCCGTCCTCGCCACTTCCCTCTGCGCCCATGCCGTGGCAGGTTGCGCAGTTTGCAGCGAACAGCTTCTCGCCGTCCTTGATGACAGCGGGTGAGGTGAGATCCACCTCAGCGGTAGCGGAAGTCGTGCTGATGCCTGCGTAGGCAGCACCGGTCACGACGAGTCCAACCGCGAGCAGTGCTGCGGTGGCAAGCGGGTGGCGACGCCCGGTCTTTGCGGAGTTCTTCTTGGCGCGAGCCATGGTGTCTATTGCTCCTGACTCTACTTAATGACGTAGATGATGTAGAAGAGGATGATCCAAACGATGTCAACGAAGTGCCAGTAGTAGGACACGACGATGGCTGTCGTTTCCTCCTTATGCGTGAAGTTCTTCACCGCGTAGATGCGGCCGATCACGAGGAGGAAGGCAAAGAGGCCGAGGGTCACGTGGATTCCGTGGAAGCCGGTCGTGAGGTAGAACGCCGAGCCGTATGGATCGCTCGCAAGGGTGACACCCTCGGAGACGAAGACCGCGTACTCGTAGGACTGGCCCGCGACGAAGATGGCGCCCATGAAGAACGTGAGGAAGAACCACTCAACGGTTCCCCACTTAGCTGGGCTCCATCCGGTGCGCCGCGGCTGCATCCGCTCAGCGGCGAAAACGCCCGCCTGTGCGGTGAACGAGGAGAGCACCAGGATGGACGTGTTGATAAGCGCAAAGGTGAAGTTGTGCTTCGAGGTCTGTTCGGCCCACAACTCTGGGTTCATGGCCCTAAGCGTGAAGTAAATCGCGAACAGGCCAGCGAAGAACATGACCTCGCTGCCGAGCCACACGATCGTGCCTACGGCGACGCCGTTCGGTCGCTTCACCGCGGGCACGGCTGACTTGGTATTCATAGTGGTCGTTGTCACCCTTCCATTATGGCTGAAAGTTTGGTGTGGATTTTCACTGATGCTCGGCGCGCCGAATAATCTGTGCAAAATACCGTTACAGCCTACCCCGCTTGCTCGCATTCGTGGACCACTTCGCCCGGGGCGCGGCGTGTCGTCACTAGGATTGTCTCATGACTGAAGACCGGACTTGGCCAGCAATTCTTTCGACCCTCCTCGCGGGGGAGGATCTCAGTGTTTCCCAGGCGGAGTGGGCCATGGCCCGTTTCATGACCGGCGAGGCGACAGACGCTCAGATTGGCGGATTCCTCGTCGCGCTGCAGTCCAAGGGGGTTTCCGTTGAGGAAGTCATCGGTTTCCGTGACGCGATTCTCGACGAGGCCGCGCCAATCAAACTGCCCATTATGTCCCTCGATATTGTGGGAACAGGGGGAGACCGCTTTGGAACCGTCAATATTTCCTCGATGGCCTCAATTGTTGCCGCGGCTGCGGGGACACCCGTGGTGAAGCATGGCAACAAGGCCGCCAGTAGTTTGTCGGGCTCCTCTGACGTGTTTACCTCGCTCGGGATCAACCTGCAGCTCGATGCTGACCAGCTTGCTCGGTCGTTTGAGCGCGCCGGAATCGCCTTCGTACACGCCTCACGCTTCCTCCAGGGGTTCAAGCACGTCGCCGCGCCACGCGCGGAGTTGGGCATCCCCACGGTCTTTAATTTCCTCGGGCCGCTGTGCAACCCGGTGCGTCCAGAAGCGTCGGCTGTCGGCGTGGCGGATCTCGACCGAGTCCCAATTTTCGTCGGCGTGTTCCGCCTGCGTGGGGCGTCAGCCCTCGTCTTCCGCGGGGACGATGGTCTCGACGAGCTGACGACGACGGGTCACTCGCGAATTTGGGAAGTCAGTCGGGGCGGGCTCACCGAACACGACCTTGAACCGCGCGACCTCGGAATTCCACGGGCCGATATTTCTTCGCTTATCGGTGGAACTCCCGAAGAAAATGCAGATGTCGTTCGGCGTGTCCTTGGCGGCGAAAAGGGGCCTGTGCGTGACATCGTGCTGCTCAACGCCGCAGCAGGCTTGGTTGCGTACGATATTGCCGCGCAGCCCGACTCGGTCGAGACACCGCTGCTTTCGCGGCTGCGAGACAAGCTCGAGCTTGCCGAATCCGTCATAGATTCCGGCGCGGCTGAAGCGAAACTGCAGTCCTGGGTGGATGCCACCCAGGCAGCCGGCTCACACGCCTGACGCGCCTGCGGGCGCGGTGTGCTTACGCGCCGCGCGCCGCTGCGATAAACCGTGAGATGAGATCCAAGCTCTTCTCGCCGGGCGCAGACTCGATGCCACTGGACACGTCGACCCCGCCTGGACGGGCGGTAGCGATGGCGTCCGCGACGTTGTCGGGGGAGAGGCCGCCGGCCAGGAGCCAGTCTGCGCCGAGCTCCGCCTGTTCAATGAGCTCGAGGTCCCACGGCTCGCCCGATCCCGCGACGGCGCTGTCAACGAGTAGCCGGTCCTCGCCGTAGGCGCCGGCACGGAGATCGGGGACGTCCGCGAGGCTGGCCGCTCGCCATACCCTCGGGTGGATCGCCGCCGCTGCGGCAAAGTCTTCGCGCCTGTAGCGGCCGTGGAGTTGCAGCACGTCGAACCCGAGGCGGGCGGCCGTTGCTGCAGCAATCGCCGCTGGCATTTCGCGTACCACGAGCACGGTGTCGATGTCTGGCCGCTCACGCTTCGCGGCGTCGATCACTGCGACGGCCTGCTCCTCGGTGGCGTGGCGTGGACTTGATTCGCTCATGACGACCCCGACCGCATCCGCCTGGTTCGCGGCGGCACGGGTTGCGTGTGCGGGCTCACGGAGGCCACAGATCTTGACGTACATGGCGGCAAGCTTAGTGGGAAGGGACCTGTCCGTTAGCCTGGGGGCATGGGTAATGCCGCGCCGCCGCCGTCACTGCGCGCTCGCGCCGCTACCGTTGCGATCGACAACGAGGTGTTGCTGCCCCCGACGACCTGCAGCGTCTTCGCGGGAGAGATTGTCGCGGTGCGAGGACCAAACGGCTCGGGGAAAACGACCCTGCTGCGCGCCTGTGCCGGACTCGTTCCTCTCTCTGACGGCGCATTGGCCGTGCACGGCCAAGCCCCGCAGCCCCTGGACGCGAGCTTTCGGAGCGCGCTTGCCGTGCTGATCGGTTCCCCGCCGCTTGCCAGGGATCTCACGCTCGGAGAACACCTGGAACTCGTTGCGCTCTCGTGGAACGACTCCGCGGCCAAGGCAGCTGCCCGTGCCGTGGACATTCTCGACCAGATGGGGCTCGGGGCACTCGTGAACCGGTTTCCACACGAGCTCTCCTCCGGGCAGCAGCAGTTGTTTGCGCTGTGCCTCACACTGATTCGCCCGAGTACGGTGCTCGTGCTTGACGAGCCTGAGCAGCGGCTTGACGCCGACCGGCGGGCTGTGTTGGCCGCGATCCTCCGGGATCGCGCCGCAGCGGGAACCGCGGTGCTCATGGCAACGCACAGCAGCGAGCTTGTGCGCGATTCGGGCGCCCGCACGGTGCAGCTCGGGGCCATGGGAGCGTGAACACGATCGCAGCAGGTGCACTGCTCCGCAGGGTGCGCAAGCGGTTCCGTGCCCGCGGAGCGCGACGGAGCGGCAGCGACAGGGGATACCTGTTGTATGCGCTGGCCCTCGCGACCGTCACAGCGGTGTTTCCCATCGCCCGGTCGCTCGTCGTCGCCGCAGCTTCGCCCTCCGCGACCGATTGGTTCCGGGAGAATATTGCACGTGGCCACGACTGGCAGATCGCCGCGGTTGCTGTCGGGGGTGCCTTTGTCGTGCTTTCCGGCATCGGTGCGGTGCGCGGCCCCGTTGCGCCAGGTCCCTTTTGGGTGACGCTGCTGGCAGCCGGCCCGCTGTGGGCTCGTGACGCGCTCAGGCGGTACTTCGTCTGGTCGGCGCTCGTTCTCGCGTTCGCATGTGTTTGGATCGGCGTGCTCGTGGGAGTCGCAAGTGGCGGCGGCACCGGCGTGATCCTCCGCGCCGGCCTGGCCGGGGGAGCGGTCGCCCTGCTTGGTGCGTGTGCATGGTTGTGGGGCCAGGTGCTCGACCGTCGTTCCTGGATGCTTGCCGCAGGAGTCGCGCTGGCAGTCGCGGTGAGTCACCTCCTCGCTGTGCCGTTCACTCCGTGGGGTCTCGCGGGGACAGTGGCTGCGCAGAACGGGGACATCGGCGGAGGGGCAACTCAATCGATCGCTCCCGGTTCGACGCTCGCGGTCACACTGCTCGGACTGACCGCCATCGCAGCGACCTGCACGGTACCCCGGATGCTCGACAGGCTGCTTCCGGCCGCACTCGGCACGCAGGCCGCTGCGTGGGACCGTGCGGGGAACTCGGCGGGACTCGGTGACTTCGCGACCGCGCTTGGCTCCGTCAGAGCGGATCCTTCTCGGCTGCGATCCGCACGGGCGATCCGTCGACTGCCGCTGGTGCCGCTGTTCTTCGTTCGCGACCTGGTCGGTGCGGCGCGAACCCCGGTGCGGTTCGCCGTCGCGTGCGCTGCGCTCGCGACGTGTGGTGCGCTGGGGAGCTGGGGCAGCGCGACCCTCTCGAGCGGTGTCTCGGTTGCGGTGTGTGCCTTCCTCGCCGGCTTCGGCGGCTATCTGGCGCTGTCGGCGCTCACTGACGGCTTCCGGCACGCCGCTGTTGCGGCTGGGGCGCCCGCGCTCTACGGCGTCGCCACACCGCGACTCTTCGCGCTGCACGCCGCCTTTCCGACCGTCACTGCGCTGCTGCTCGTGAGTATCGGCGGCGCGATCGGGGGAGGATCCATCCTCGGTGCGTGCCTCGTCGGACTCGTCGCCGTCGCAGCGCGCGCGTTCAACTCGCTGAAGGGGCCGCTTCCCGTGCTGGTCGCAACCACGCCAATCTCGAGCCCGGCCGGCGACCCGGGCATCATCTTCCAGCTGCTGTGGCGCGCCGTTGCGCTGCTCTACGCGAGCGTCGCGGCGGCCGCGGTTCACTTGCTTGCGCGTAGTCAGCCGTTAGCGGCGACATGCGTAGCGGCCGCCGCCGCGCTCCTCCTGGTCGGCGGAACGCGGCGGCGGATCGCACGGAGCTAGCCGTGCGCGTCCGAGGTCTAGCGGCCCTCCGAGTCGTCTGGGCCCTCGGCATCGGCAATGTCACCGTGACGGCCCTTCGGCGGATCTTCGGGCACTCCATGCTCGGCGCGGTCCTCTCTGGCCCGCTCGGACTCGGTGAATTCAGCCTCGCCGGCGTCGCCTGCAGCTGCCGCTGTGACCGGCCCTGGCTCCGGTTGCTGCTCGCCAACGACGAGTGCGGCATCACCCGAGGCGATGTTTCCGGGGCGCGGTGGGCCGGGAGGCTGGATGCGACCGGGCTCGAGCGTGCGCTGCACGTCCTCAGCGGTGACGCGCTCGATCGGCCCAGTGGTCGCATCGACGTACCAGTCGGTGAGCGCTGGATCCGTGCTGTCGAAGCCCGCACCCGCGCCCTCGTCGGCGGGCACTTCGCTCGTGCCGAAGACAAAGTCATCACCGTACTCGTCGATCCCGCGCCGCACGCCCTGTGCGATGGCGGCGCGAGGGTACGTGCGGCGGATGATGTAGGGATCGGTTTGCAGATCTTTCGCCCACGCCACCATGATGCCCATTACGATGAACGCGAACGGCAGCGCCGAGACGACCATGAGCGACTGCAACCCGGAGAGCGCGTCGCGGCCGCCCGCGAGCAGCAGCGAGATTGCGATGAGGCTGAGGAGCAGCCCCCAGAGGATCGTCACCCACCGCGAGGGCTCCGGCCTGCCCGCCTGCGACATCGAGGCCATCACGATCGAGGCTGAGTCCGCGGCCGTCACGAAGAACACGACAACCGCGACCATTGCGATCACCGCGGTGATCATGGCGAGGGGGAGCCGCTCGAGCATTTCGAAGAGCACAGCCTCGCCGGATCCGCCGGTCTGCAGATCCTCGCCGCCCAGTGTCATCGAGATCGCAGTGCCGCCGTAGATGACGAACCAGGCGACCACGATCGCCGACGGCACGAGCACGACCGTGGTGACGAACTCGCGCAGCGTGCGGCCGCGCGAGATCTTCGCGATGAACATGCCGACGAATGGCGTCCACGAGACCCACCAGGCCCAGTAGTACGTCGTCCAGCTCGCGAGGAACTCTGCGGTCTCCGCGCCCTGGTTCGGATTGCGGGCGAGCATCGTGGGGAGCTGGCCGATGAACTCGACGAGCGAGGCTGGCAGGAAGTTGAGGATGAAGACGGTGGGGCCGGCGATGAGCACGAACAGGCCGAGCGCACCGGTGAGGATCATGTTCAGGTTCGACAGGCGACGGATGCCGCGCTTCACGCCGGACACCGCAGACGCGATGAACAGCGAGGTGAGGATCGCGATCGCCCCGACGAGGAACGTGTTGCCCATCGGGCCGAGGCCCGTGACCATGCGGAAGCCACTCTCGATCTGGAGAGCGCCGATGCCGAGCGAAACGGCGGTGCCGAACAGGGTCACGATGATCGCGAACACATCGATGATGCGGCCAAGCACCTTGTGGCTGCTGCCCGGGAAGACCGGTTCAAAGAGCGCCGAGATGAGCGGGGCGCGGCCGCGACGGTAGGCGCTGTAGGCGATCGCGCCGCCGACGAGGGCGTAGAAGGCCCAGGCGATGGGTCCCCAATGCAGCACCGTCTGCGCGAGCGCGGGGAGAGCGGCCTCGGCACTGCCGGGATCGACGTCGAGCCCTGGCGCGGGGTTCAGGAAGTAGGTGAGTGGTTCGAGCGGCCCGTAGAACAGCAGGCCGATACCCAGGCCGGCTGCGAAGAGCATCGAGACCCAGGAAGCGGTCGAGAACTCCGGCTCCTCGTCGTCCGCGCCGAGGCGGATACCGCCCGTGCGGCCGTAGCCGACAACGAGCATGAACAGCGCAACCGCAACCGCGAGTGCGCCGAACATCCAGCTGAAGTGTTCGGTCACCCAGGCGAGTGATGCCGCGCCGACTGCGGCGAGGTTGTCTGGTGCGATGAACGCCCAGGCTATGACCCCGATGGTGAGAGTGAACGTGACGCTGAGGACCATCCAGTTGGTGGGGAAGCGGAGTCCGGTTTGCTCGACGCCGATTCCGGGAAGGAGCCCCGGGTGGGGGACGGGTGGCGGGGCAGGCGCGGTGATCTTGCGCGTGCGGGGAAACTGATGTTCAGAATCTGGCATGGTGCCCTGTGTCTCCTTTGCTCCGTCAAAACGACGGCAATGGGGTTACAGGTCCAAGCTACTGTTAGGAAGCGCTCATGGATAGGCCGAATCGTTTAGGCGACAGGAGTTGTGCAGATGTGCCATTGCTGCGACGATGGAGTTTGCCCACTGCTTGATCGTGGGGCAAGTCTGGCGTGTCGCAGGGGGAGAGGGTGCTCGCGCGTCACTGCGAGTGCGGGCCTGCGGTCGCGTCTGCCACGGTGCTCGTTCCGGGACCTGCGGCTGCGGCGTCCGGTGCGTCCGAGTTTGCTGCGCTGGGGGAGTCGGGTAGCTCCCAGCCCTCGTCCTTGGTGAGGATGAACCGGCCCGCCATGAACCAGTACGGCAGGATGCCGATGGCTCCGCCAAGTATGGGGATGAGTACGATGCCGGGGAGATCGCTCCAGTCGCGATAGCCGGTGATGGCAAATAGGCTGCCCGCGATGAGTGACGTCAGCACCAGGGTGACCCAGAGCCAACCCAGCAATCGGCGAACCCGCCGTCGGCTCTTCACCCTGACGCCACGGACCGGGGTCTCGTGGACTGGGTGGTCGCTGCCGTGCGTGGTGGCGGCTTCGGTGGGCATGGAACCTCCAATGTAGACCGCGGGGCGAGGCTTGAGGCCCGCGGGCTGTCTCCATTCACTCTAGGTTCGTTGTGTACCGCGGGCAAGGGGCCGGGTGGGGCTGCGGGCGGTCTGTGCACGTCGAGGGGCAGCGCTGACCGGTGACCTGACATAATATAGATTATCAGCGAATGCGTGAGGCCACGTGAGACTGTGTGAGGCTGCGTGAAACTACGCGGGCCAGCCCGGTTTTGGCTCTTGGCCCTCACCGCGACGAATCTCGGCCGTCCAAGACTGGACGGGATCGCCAGTTCGACTGGGAATGCTTCCGGGCCGTTCTCCGGTGTAGGTGAAGCCAGCGCGTTCTGCGGTGCCCAGCGACGCCACGTTGCCGACGTGCGCCTCCCACTTCACGGCCTCGAGATCGGTGCGTGCGAAAGCGGCCGCAACGACGGCTTCTGTGGCAGCTGACATAATCTGTCGCCCGCGGTGCGGAGACCCCAGCCAGAATCCCAGCATGCCGCTGGGCAGCCGCAGCCCAATGACCCCCAGAAGCTCACTGCCAGTGCGTTCACGAATGGCCCAGGTCCACTCGCTGCCGGTCCGCCATGCGCCGGGGACGTACTCCCCCGCAAACGAATCGGCATCAGCCGTCGTGTACGGCCATGGCGTCGACATGAAGCGCTCGAACACGGGCTCGCTACAGTAGCGCGCAATGAGCGGGGCGTCTGCCGCCGTGATCTCGTCTAGCACCAGGTCACGTGTCTGCAGCGCGAAAGGTTTCATGCTCCCAAGCTACTTGCTCGCAGCGCTGCTGGAGACGCACTCCCCCGCATTTCTTCACTGCTGCGTGCCGGGCGGCACTTCACCAGAGGCGGAATCTCATCCTGCCTTCGGCGAGTACGCGAGAATAGCGAGCCGCAGGAGTGAGTGCGCTGCGAGCAGTGAGAGCCCGATGCTGCCGGCTTGACCAGCGCTGAGCATCCGATCCGCGTTGTCGCTCTGCCAGGCGATCAGCGTGAGAATGAGGGCCCCGCCGGCAGCGAGCCACCCGACGATGACGAGCCCGACGGAGACCGTGCGCAGAAACCAGGCGCGCGGGGGGCGATCAAGCCTCGTGAACATCGTGATGCCTGCGAACCCGGCCACTGCGAGTGCAAGCGCCCCCAAGACATCGCTCGGGCGGTGCCACCCGTAGCCCAGCAGCTGCCAGCTCACGACGCCGAGCAGCACTGCGCCGCCGGCGGCGATGATCGCACGGATTCGGCTGGGTACGGCAAAGATCGCTGCGCCAACCACGGTCGCGAAGACAGTCATATGCCCGCTCGGGAATGAGTTCTCGGCGGCGAGCGTCAGCAGTTCGGGTCGGCCGAGCACCTCAGACTTCAAGAGCTGCGAGGCAACGATCGCCACGGCAGGAACGAGGGTCACTGTGAGTGCTCTCCCGATGCCGTGCACCCACAGGGCGATGAGTCCGAGTGCGATGAGCGCGACGGCGATTGCGAACGGTGAAACGAGGCTCAGCGGGGCCGGCGGATGCGGGTTGAATTCGGACGCGGTGAGGAGGTTGTCCTCCACGGCCTGGCCGGTCGAGCTCAGTACGCCAAGAATGTAGGCGCCGGCGCCGATAATCACCCAGAACAGCAGAATCCAGAGCACCCGGAGGCGACGATGCGCATTAGATGCGACAGGCATACTCATACGTCTCCCCCCTTCGCGCTGATCCTCTCACGTCCCACCCGAGAATCTCCGGTCCGCACCGCCCATAGGGCCAGTGCAGCGGCGGTTGCGACGTTGAGCGAGTCAACGCCGTGCTCCATCGGGATTACCACCGAGCGGCTCGCCGACGCGAGCGCGCGCTTGCTCAGGCCGGGGCCCTCGGTGCCGAACATCAGCGCGAGCTTCTCCGGGAGGTCGTCCACGAACTCCGCGAGATCCTGCGCGTCGTCCCGCAGTGCGAAGGCGGTGAGCTCGTAACCGGTCTCGCGAAACAGTGGTCCAGCCTCGCGCCAATCGGGCAGCCTGGCCCACGGTACCTGCAGCACGGCTCCCATGCTCACGCGCACCGCGCGCCGATAGAGCGGATCAGCGCAGCCCGGAGTGAGTAGTACCGCGTCGACACCGAGTGCCGCCGCCGAGCGGAAGACGGCCCCCACGTTGGTGTGGTCGGCAAGATCCTCGAGCACAACGACCCGCTTGGAGGTGCGCAGCAACTCCTCGGGATCGAGCGGCTCGGGGCGGTGCATTGACGCGAGTGCACCGCGGTGCATGTTGAACCCGGTGAGCTGTTCGAGCTGCGCAGGCGCACCAACGTACACTGGAACATCCGGGTAGTCTGCGAGCATCCGTTCGACACTCGGCAGCCACTCCTCCACGATCAGGAGCGAACGCGGGCGGTGCCCCGTTCGCAGTGCCCGTTCGATCACCTTCGGGGATTCTGCGAGGTAGAGCCCCTCAGCAGGTTCGCGAACGCGCCTGAGCGCAACATCAGTGAGCTGGGTGAAATCGGCGAGTTCGGGGAGGCTGAGGTCGTCGATCCGCGTGAGCCTCACGCGCTGCGCTCCGACGCGGCGGTGTCGGCTGCGTGGGTGTTCGGGCGAACAAACTGTGAGATCCGGGCGACGGTGTCTGCGACGGCCTCGTAGTGCACCAGATGCCCCGTGCCGGGCAGGATGAGGAGCTCGGCGTCATCGAGCAGGCGCTGCAGGTCCAGCTGCTTGGCGAGGGGCGTGATGTCGTCCCGCTCACCGGTGATGAGCAGGGTCGGCATGTCATACGCTGCTGCGTGCTCGGCAACCGTGTGCGATACCGATGCCTTGAAGGCGTCGAGGAGCGACCGCGAATCGGCGAACTCCGAGAAGTACTGATGATGCTGATCGTGAATCCACGCCCGCAGCTCACGGTCGCGCGTCTTCGCCATGACCTCGCTCATCCCCCGGACAATGAGCTTGTTTCCGAGCAGTGACTTCGCGGCGCGTTCGGGAAGCGCATCTGCGGCGCGGTAGTACAGGATGGCGAGCTGCGTGAGGAATGCCTGCGGGCCCTCGAGCGCCGGAGCGGAGATTGGGTTGATGAGGATCGTGCGCGCCGAGCGCGCGCCCTGGCTGAGCGCGGAGCTCACCACGAGTGACCCGAAGGAGTGGCCGAGGATCATTCCGCCGTCGGGCGCGACTGCCTCGGTGAAGGCGACAAGCCACTCACCGAAGAGGGCGAGCTCGTGGGCGCGCCCGGGAATCGCGGGGGTCTGGCCGAAGCCAGGAAGATCGGGGACGTGAATGGCCAGAGTGGGCTCAACTGCGGCGAGGGCCTGCGCGATCCCCTGCAGGCCGTGATGGTCGCCCCGGAAGCCGTGCACAAGCACGATGGGGGTTCCTGCGGGGTCACCGTACACCCAGTCGCGGGTGTCGATACCGAGCGTGGGGACGAGTGTGGGAGGGTGTTCTGGCACAGAGACGATGCTACCGCCAGCACCCTGGCACTCATCTGCACACGCGCGGGGCAATGTGATGTCCGTGGCTATCGCTACTATCGAAGCAGGCGAAAGGATCATCGTGAATGACGTACTCCCCCTCTGGGCTGCACAGCTGGCCGTGTTCGACACCGAAACCACGGGGGTCGAGACCGACACCTCACGGATTGTGAGCGCGACGCTCGCGATCTTGAGCGAGCACGGCGAGGTGACCGAACGCTACGACTGGCTCCTCAATCCGGGCGTTGAAATCCCGGACGCCGCTGTCCGCGTCCACGGCATCACGACCGAGGTTGCGCGCTCAAGCGGCATTGACGCCGCCGTCGGTGTCAAGCAGATCACCGAGCGCATCGCGCAGATGATCGACCGAGGTCTCCCCCTCGTCGTCTACAGCGCGCCCTACGACCTCTCGCTGTTGCGTTCCGAGCAGCGCCGGTACGGCGTCGCCGAGGGCGATGTTGCGCCCGTCCTCGATCCACTCGTCATTGACAAGCAGCTCGACCGCTTCCGGAAGGGCAAGCGCACCCTTGTCGCTGTCGCCGAGCATTATGGCGTCGAGTTGGGCAACGCCCACGATGCGGGCGAAGACGCGATCGCCTCGGGAAAGGTCATGCAGCAGCTCGCGCGCAAGTACGCTGGCACGCTGCCAGATGAGCTCGAGCAGATCCACGCCGCACAGGTCGGATGGGCCAAGGCTCAAGCCGAGAACTTCCAGGAGTACATGCGGCGCGTGCGCGATCCGAACTTCGTCGCTGACGGTGACTGGCCGGTGCGCCCGTAGCAGCGGAGCCGTCGCCGCTCGAGACCCTGTAGATATAACGAAAGGGCGGGCGATCCAAATGGATCGCCCGCCCTTTCGCGTCAGCCGTTCGGCTGCGCAGCTGCTTAGGCGCCGAAGGCCTTGAAGCGCTGGTTGAACTTCTCGACGCGACCTGCGGAGTCGAGGATGCGCTGCTTACCCGTGTAGAACGGGTGCGAAGCGCTCGAGATCTCGACGTCGAGAACCGGGTAGGTTGCTCCGTCGAGCTCGATGGTCTTGTCGCTCGTGAGGGTCGAGCGCGTGAGGAAGGTCTCCCCCGACGCAAGGTCGCGGAACACGATGGCGTTGTACTCGGGGTGAATCTCGGTCTTCATGACTGTCCTTCGATATTGTTGCGTCTCGCTGAATCGGCGGAAATGCCGAGCGCAGAAGTCTTGCGGCGTCACCGCACCAAGGATCAATATTAACAGATCCAAACCGCTCGTGTGCCCGTTTGCTGCGTGTTTCGTGCAGCGTGTCGGGAAACCGGGCGATTAGGCGGTGGCTGGGCGGGATGTTGCAGCGTAGCGGCCGTTGCTGATCGTGAGCTCGAACGGCATGCCGAACGTGGCCTCAAGGTTCTCGGCCGTGAGCGTTTCCGCGATCGGGCCGGCAGCCTGCACCTTCCCGTCGTTGACGAGCAGCACGTGCGTGAAGCCGGGAGGGATCTCCTCAACGTGGTGGGTCACCATCA
Organism: Leucobacter sp. G161; assembly: GCF_001482305.1. Lineage (GTDB taxonomy): Bacteria > Actinomycetota > Actinomycetes > Actinomycetales > Microbacteriaceae > Leucobacter. The sequence goes on along the minus strand of NZ_LOHP01000051.1, from coordinate 34,924 downwards.
CCATCGCGGGTGAGTACGGTGACTGGGCGAACCCTGAGAGCATCTGCAGGAGTCGCTCGCGCGCACCGAGATCCAGGCTCGCGCTCGGCTCGTCGAGCAGCAGCAGTTCGGGATCCGTCATCACCGCGCGAGCAATAAGGGTGCGCTTCCGCTCCCCGTCACTCAGCGTGCCGAAGGCCTGGTCCGCGAGGCTGAGAAGATCCCACTCGGCGAGGACTCGATCAGCCTGGCGCACATCGATCTCGTCGTACTGCTCATTCCAGCGGCCCTCAACGGAGTACGCGGCCGTGAGTACGACATCGCGCACAAGCTCGTTGGGTGGGATGCGACGGGCGGTAGCGCTCGACACGAAACCCAGACGCGAACGCAACTCGAAGATGTCGATCTTCCCCAGGCGGTTGCCGAGCACGTCGACGGTTCCCGTTGTGGGGAAATCATTGGCGGTGACGAGCTTGCGGATCGTCTTCTTCCCGGCTCCGTTCGGGCCGAGAATGACCCACCGTTCGCTGTCGTCAACCTGCCACGTCACGTTGTCGAGAATCGGGCGGCGATTGCGAATGTAGCTCGCGTCAGTGAGGCTCAGCACGGTCGTCATACCGTCAAGCCTATCTCTAGACTGGGGCTATGAGCGTTACCCCACTCGTCGTTCTCGACTGCGATTCCACAACCATCCAAGACGAGGTCATTGAGCTCCTCGCCGACGCCGCGGGAACCCGCGAGCGAGTGGCAGAGGTGACTGAACGCGCGATGCGTGGTGAGCTCGATTTTGCCGAGAGCCTCACGGAGCGCGTTGCGACCCTCCGCGACACGCCGGACACGGTGTTCGCCGAGGCGTACGCGCGCGTACGGCTCTCCCCAGGGATCCGGGAACTCGTTGCCGCAGTGCACGCACGGGGCGGCAAGGTTGGGGTGGTCTCGGGCGGTTTCCATGAGGTCCTCGACCCGATCGCGAAGGATCTCGGGCTCGACTTCTGGCGTGCGAACCGTCTCGAAATCGCCGACGGCAAGCTCACCGGGCGCACTTTCGGGCCCGTGATCGACGCTGAGGCAAAGGCCGTTGCGCTCGCCGAATGGGCCGCGGAGAGCGATATCCCGATGAGCGCGACAATGGCGATCGGAGACGGCGCAAACGATCTGCGCATGATGGAGGTCGCCGCGATCGGTGTGGGCTACAACGCCAAACCCATCGTCACCGAGCAGGCGGACGTATCGATTGCGGATGACCTTGCTCTCGCGATCCCGCTGCTCGACCGGCTCAGCTAGCTCGCGCTGGGCTGCCTGGCTGCCTGGCTGCCTGGCTGCCTGGCTGCCTGGCTGCGCCCGAACACCCCAAACGACCCGTGTTTTCTATTCCGACCCTTGTGCAGCACGCACAGGGACCGGAATAGAAAACACGGGTCGGAATGGATGTGGGGCCAGCGGCAGCGGCAGCGGCAGCGGCCCAGCAGACGCTAGTGGGCGCCGTGGGCGCAGCAGGGCTGCTAGTGCCCCATGCCGAGGCCGCCATCGACGGGAATGACCGCGCCGGAGATGTATGCGGCGTCGTCGCCTGCGAGGAACGACACAGCACCGGCGATCTCGGCGACCTGCCCGAAGCGAGCGGCGGGAATCGACGCGAGGTACTGCTGCTGCTGTGCCTCGGGCAGCACTGCCGTCATGTCGGTATCGATGAATCCGGGTGCGATGACGTTCGCCGTGATGCCGCGACCACCGAGCTCGCGCGTGAGCGAGCGGGCGAAGCCCACGAGCGCAGCCTTCGACGACGAGTAGTTCACCTGGCCGGCCGAGCCGTACAGGCCGACGACGGAGGAAATGAAGATCACACGACCAAAGCGCTGCTTGAGGAGCCCCTTCGAGGCGCGCTTCACGACGCGGAACGCGCCGGTGAGGTTCGTGTCGATGACATCGGTGAAGTCTTCCTCGGACATGCGCAGCAGCAGCGTGTCGCGCGTGATGCCGGCGTTCGCGACGAGCACCTCGACCGGACCGAGCTGTGCTTCAACCTCGGTGAAGGCGCGATCGATGGACTCGGTGTCGGTCATCTCGGCGCGCACGGTGAGGGCGCCAGCGGGGCCCTCACCTGAGCGAGAGGTGACGGCGACGCGGTGGCCGTCGGCGATCATGCGTTCTGCAATGGCGAAGCCAATGCCGCGGTTGCCGCCGGTGATGAGCACGGTGCGCGGGGTGATGGTTGCGTTCATGCACATCAGCCTAGCGAAGCCTGGATTCCGCTGTAGTGACGGTGCACCGCGATCCTCAGGCGTTGTCACGGTCGAAGCCGTAAACTAGGGATGTTGAAGAGGGAGCCGATGCCAAGAAAGAGCGGCGAGACGCCGAGCTACAGGGTCACCTCGGCGGGCGTGAACCCGACCGAGGATCGAGCTCACCGTATGCGCATGTACTTCATTGCCATGACGCTGCGCCTCGCCTGCGTGCTCTCACTCTTCTGGGTGAACGGATGGTGGATCGTATTTCCGGTCGTGGGGGCGATTGCGCTTCCCTGGTTCGCGGTGATGGTGGGCAACGCCGTCGCGTATGGTGGCGAGCAAGACGTCTCGAGCCCAGACCCGCTCGAGCTGGTTGCTGGTGAACCCACCGGGGAAACTGAGGAGCCCGGCGTGGCCGATACGCTCCTCGTGGTTGACGTTGACCCGGTGCGCCGCTCTGCCCAGGGGGCAACGAGCAGTGGAGATGCCGAGCAGTGGGGCGAGCCGAGCGAGGAGCAATCATGACGTTCACGGGGATCAACCTGGGTGCGCCCATCGAGCATCGGCACACCTGCTCGCGAGCGGGGTGCAGGGACGAGGCCGTCTGGGCGCTGCTCTGGCGCAACCCGAAGATCCACACCGCCGACCGAAAGAAGACGTGGCTGGCCTGCGGCGAACACCGCGACGTACTAGCCTCGTTTCTTAGCGACCGGAGTTTTCCGCTCGAGATTGTGACAGTAGGAGAGCTCGATGAGTGAAACACGTGTGGGCTGGTCCTTCCTGTATTCGCGGCGGTGGCTCGGCTACTTTGCGCTGTTCATCGTGTTCGCCATTGCCTGTGTGTATCTGGGCAACTGGCAATTCGATCGCCGCTCTCAGGCGCGCGCGGAGATCTCTCGGATCGACCGCAACTACGACGCGGCTCCTGTCCCGCTCGCGGAAGCGCTGCCGAACACCTCAGATTTCGATGTGGATCAGCACAAGTGGCTCACCGTCACGCTCGAGGGCAGCTACGAGGACGATGCCGTGCTGTCGCGAAATCGTCCCGGCCCCGAGGGAGTGGGAGCAGACATTATCGTTCCGTTCCGAACCACCGACGGCCGAGTGTTCTTCGTCGACCGCGGCTGGGTTCTCGCGAGCGGTACCGACATGGAGGATGTGCTCGACACGCTCCCCCGGCCCGCAACGGGCACCGTCGATGTCGTCGTGCGACTGCGTGCGAGCGAGCCCGAGGTCGACGGCCGCAGTTCTGCTGGCCGTACCGTCGCGAGCATCAACGTGCCGGAGATCGCCGAGGTCACAGGCATGACCGGTGAAATCTACTCGAACACGTACGGGATGCTCGTATCGGAGTCCCCCGCAGCCGAGCACGGGGTGCTTCCCCCGAAGCCCGAGCGCGATGAGGGGCCGCACCTGTCGTACGCGCTGCAGTGGTACGTCTTCATCCTGATCGCTGGGATCGGCGTCGGGTACGCCGCCCGGCAGGAGTTCAAGAACCTCAATGCTGGCAGCAAGGAAGTGCTGGCGATGGAGAAGAAGTCCAAGGCCCGCAAGACCCGTAAGGGGCCGAGCGACTCTGACGTTGAGGACGCGCTGCTTGATGCGTGACCGTCGCCGGAGCGTGCTCGCGGTTGGGGTCGTGTGTATCGCAGCCGCACTGCTTGTCGGGTGCGCACCCGAAGTGGACGCCGCGACTTCCCGGGAGGCACTGCAGGAGGTGACGGCGGAGCCGGCTCCGCCCGAGGACATCGATCCGTACGACGCTGAGGCGTTCCCGGAACCTATCGTGGATGCGCTGGATTGCTCGCCGTACCTCGTCATCACCGCCCGGGGCACCGGCGAGCCGAAGCGGAAGCAGCTGCTCGCCCCCGTGGCTCGTGCGATCTCCGAGGCACGCCCCGGCGAAGTCGAGCGACTGGATCTTGACTACCCGGCGGACACCGAAATCAATGCGGGCGGGACGCTTGGTGCGCGCACACTTATCGATACGCTCAATGTCCAGGCGGAGGCCTGCCCCGAACAGGCAACCGTGTTGCTCGGCTACTCACAGGGCGCGCTGGTTATCGGAGATGCGCTCTCCGAACCCGAGACGAGACTCGTCGGAGCGAACGTCGGTGTGCTGAGCGAAGCCGCGACAGAGCAACTCCTCGCGGTGGTGCTGTACGGAAACCCGCGCTTCGTCGGGAGCGACCCAACCGGTTACGGGACCTTCGATCCCGATCTCAACGGTCTACTCCCCCGCCCGCCGGGCGGCTTCGAGGAATACGAGGACAGGCTGCGGGACTTCTGCGTGGCCGATGACTTCATCTGCCAGTCGACGCTCGCCATGGAAGAGTCTGGCCACGTCGCCTACTACGACAACGGCATGCAAAACGATGGCGCCGCCTTCGTCATTGCACACCTCACCCCGGCGAGCGAGGTTGCCGCGGAAGATGCTGCGTCGCCCTCCCCCGGAGACGCAACGTCGACACCCCGATCCACTGCGTCGCCCTAGAGCGACTCGCGCCCGTCACCAGCTCACTGAGAGATCCGACGAAACGGATCTCCCACGACGGGCCGCTTACGCGAGCTCGATGAGCTCGAGGTACTCCTTGGACCAGTGGTCTTCGGTGCCCTCGGGCATGATGAGCACGCGCTCGGGGTTGAGCGCCTCCACGGCGCCCGGATCGTGCGAGACGAGAACGACGGCGCCGGTGAAGTGCGCGAGCGCATCGAGAATCTCGAGGCGGCTGGCAGGGTCGAGGTTGTTCGTGGGCTCATCGAGGAGCAGCACGTTCGCGCTTGACACCACGAGGCGGGCGAGCGCGAGGCGGGTCTTCTCGCCACCGGAGAGCACCCCGGCCGGCTTCAACACGTCGTCGCCGGTGAAGAGGAACGAGCCGAGCACCTTGCGTGCCTCGGTCTCGGTGAGGTGCTGCGATACCGACACCATGTTCTGCAGCACGCTTGCCTTCACGTCGAGTGTCTCGTGCTCCTGCGCGTAGTAGCCGACCTTCAGGCCGTGCCCCTCGACGATGTCGCCGGTGTCCGGCTTGTCGACGCCCGCGAGGATCCGCAGCAGCGTCGTCTTGCCCGCACCGTTGAGCCCGAGGATGACGACCTTTGAGCCGCGGTCGATCGCGAGGTCGACGCCCGCGAAGATCTCGAGGGATCCGTACGACTTCGACAGCCCCTCGGCCATGATCGGCGTCTTGCCGCACGGCGCCGGGTCCGGGAAGCGCAGCTTCGCAACGCGATCCACCTGGCGTACCTCGTCGAGGCCTGAGAGCATGCGCTCTGCGCGGGCCACCATCTGGTGCGCGGCCGCGGCCTTCGAAGCCTTCGCGCCGAAGCGGGCAGCCTGATCCTTCAGGGCGCTCGCCTTCTTCTCGACGTTCGTGCGCTCCTTACGGCGGCGCTCCTCGTCGGCGGCACGCTGGCGCTGGTACAGTTTCCAGCCCATGTTGTAGACGTCGATGACCTGACGGTTCGCGTCGAGATAGAACACCCGGTTCACCGTCTCTCCCACGAGATCAATATCGTGGGAGATGATGATGACGCCGCCCTTGTACGTCTTCAGGAACTCGCGCAGCCAGACGATCGAGTCGGCGTCGAGGTGGTTGGTGGGCTCATCGAGGATCATCGTGTCAGCGTCGGAGAACAGGATGCGCGCGAGCTCGATGCGACGGCGCTGACCACCCGAGAGGGTCTTCAGCGGCTGGTCGAGGATTCGGTCTGGCAGGCCGAGGTTGTGCGAGATCGATGCTGCCTCTGCCTCGGCGGCGTACCCGCCGAGCGCCTGGAAGCGGTCGGTGAGGTTGCCGAAGCGCTTCATCGCCTTCTCGGCGCCCTTGGGATCGTCGGATCCCATCTCCTCAGACGCCTTGGTCATGTTCTTCGTGATCGTGCCGAGACCGCGGGCATCGAGGATACGGTGCCTGGCGATCTGTTCGGGGTCGCCGGTGCGAGGATCCTGCGGGAGGAAGCCAAGCTCGCCGGTGATCGACACGGATCCCTCGGCGGGCTGCAACTCCCCCGACAGGGTGCGCGTGAGCGTTGTCTTGCCCGCACCGTTACGCCCGACGAGACCAATCTTGTCTCCCGGGTGCACGCGGAACGAGACCTCGCCCATGAGGCGCCTTGCGCCCACGTCGATCGCGAGATCTTCGACAACAATCACGGCTTCACACTCTTTCGTAGCTTTTGGGCCCCTCAGATCAGGGCAACCTACCTATTCTAGGGTGAAACCCTGAGGAGATCTGCCCGGGCGCGCTCGGCGGGCTCCGGCAAGGTCCCCAGCGCGGCCCCCGACACAACAGAACCGGGCGGCACGGCTCGAAAGCCATACCGCCCGGTCAGGTGGTTGCTAGATGTTAAAGCCTAAGGCCCGCATCATCTCGCGACCGTCGTCGGTGATCCGCGCTGGCGTCCACGGCGGCATCCACACCCAGTTGATGCGGAATGCTGCAACGAGGCCGTCGAGCGACTCGGCGATGTCGTTCTCAATCACATCGGTGAGGGGGCACCCCGCACTTGTGAGTGTCATCGAGATAACCAGCGCGTCGTGCTCTTCATCGTACGCAAGATCGTAGATGAGGCCGAGGTCGACAATGTTGACACCGAGCTCAGGGTCCGAGACGTTCTTCAACGCCTCGATGGCCTGCTCACGGAAATCAGGATCAATCGAGACCGGGGCGGTCGCAACAGCGCCGGTCTCCGTAGTGGTCTCTTCGCTCATATGAGTAGCCTACGCCCTAATGCTTAGGCGTCAACGAGGAAGCGGTCGTAACCCTCTGCCTCGAGCCGGTCAGCGAGCTCCGGTCCACCCTGCTCGGCGATCTTGCCGTCAACGAAGACGTGCACGAAGTCCGGCTTGATGTAGCGGAGGATGCGGGTGTAGTCGGTGATGAGCATGACGCCGAGATCCGAGTTCTCCTTGGCGCGGTTGACGCCCTCAGAGACGATCTTCAGTGCGTCAACGTCGAGGCCGGAGTCGGTCTCGTCGAGCACAGCGAACTTCGGCTTGAGGAGCTCAAGCTGGAGGATCTCGTTGCGCTTCTTCTCGCCACCCGAGAAGCCCTCGTTGACGTTACGCGCAGCGAAGGACTCATCCATGCGGAGGTTCTTCATGGCTTCGCGAACCTCGCCCATCCAAGTGCGGATCGCCGGCGCTTCGCCGTCGATCGCGGTCTTGGCGGTGCGGAGGAAGTTGGCGTTGGTGACACCGGGGATTTCGACGGGGTACTGCATGGCGAGGAATACGCCAGCCTGTGCGCGCTCGTCGACGCCCATCTCGGTGACCTCTTCGCCGTCGAGCAGAATCGATCCGCTCGTGACCTCGTAACGGGGGTGGCCAGCGATGGCGTACGCCAGCGTCGACTTGCCCGAGCCGTTCGGGCCCATGATTGCGTGGGTCTCACCCTGCTTGATGGTGAGGTTCACGCCCTTGAGAATTTCCTTGGCGCCCTGGTCAGTCTCAACGCTGACGTGCAGGTCCTTGATCTCGAGAACGGAGCTCATAGTTCAATCTCTTTCGTAACAGTGGGGTCAATGAAGATGTCGCCGTCTTCAATCTCGACGACGTAAACGGGGACCGGCTCGTAGGCCGGGAGGTTGAGCGGCATACCGGTGCACAGCGAGAACGCGGAGCCGTGGGCCCAGCACTCGAGCGTGTCACCGTCAACGAAGCCCTCGGAGAGGCTGATCTCGCCGTGGGTGCAGGTGTCGCCGATGGCGTGCACCTTGCCCTCGCTGTCGAGCACGACCGCCATCGGAACCCCGTCAAGCACGACCCTGGTGGCCTGGTCTTGCACGAGGTCCGACAGCGCAATCGCTTTCTGTCGTGCCATTACGCAAGCACGCTCTGCTCGAGCTCGGACTCGATTGCGGTCTGCAACCTCTCCTCGATCTGCTCGTTGCCGATGCGCTGAATCACGTCGAAGAGGAATCCACGAACAACGAGCTTGCGTGCCTCGTCCTCGGAGATGCCGCGGCTCTGCAGGTAGAAGATGTGCTCTTCGTCGAAGCGGCCGGTGGTCGAAGCGTGGCCTGCACCCTCGATGTCGCCGGTCTCGATCTCCAGGTTCGGGATCGAGTCAGCGCGCGTGCCCTCTGTGAGGGTGAGGTTGCGGTTCTCTTCGTAGCTGTCGGTGCCGCTTGCAACGCGACGGATGAGGACATCCCCGATCCACACAGCGCGTGCGCCCTCGCCCTGCAGTGCACCCTTGTAGGCAACACGGCTGCGGGTGTGGGGAGCGTTGTGATCCATGTAGACCTGGTGCTCGAGGTGCTGGCCTGCGTCTGCGAAGTACGCGCCGTACGCCTCACCATTCGCGCCCTGGGCGTCGAGGTGGATCGACGGGTTGACCCGCACGATCTTCCCGCCGAGCGAGACCACGATGTGCTGCAGATTGCCGTCGCGACCCACGGTCGCGTTGTGGCTCGCAACGTGGATTGCGTCGTCGTTCCACTCCTGGATCGACACCACCTTGAGCTGCGCGCCCTCGCCGACGACGATCTCGACGGTCTCGGTGAGGTTCGCATCACCGGTGTTCTCAAGAATCACAACGGTGTCGGACTGCGGGGCAGCCTCGATGATTGTGTGTGCCGCGGTCGGCGACTTCGTGAGTGCGTTGCGCTTGATGGTCACGGTCTGGTGATCCTGGCTGGTGAGCAGGATCCGCTGTGCCGTGCCAACCTGGCCCCAGGCGTTGGCCGCAGCCTGGTCCTCGGGGAGGCCAGCGCGACCGACGAACTCTGAATCCATCGGGACAGAGGTGATCTCGACGCCGGGGACGTCGGAGACCACGGACTCCGAGGCTCCCGCCTCAAGCTCGCCGCCCGTAAGCGCGGTGAGTTCCGCAACCGGAGTGTACTTCCAGTTCACCTCACGGCCCGTGATCGCCGGGAAATCAGCGACGTTCGTCGACTTGAAGCGATCGGAGCGCGTCTGGACCGGAGCGCGGTTCTCCCAGTCGCCGTCGCTGTGCGCCTTCGCGCCATGCTGTTCAGTTTGAAGCGTAGTCATCGTTAACCGACGGATCCTTCCATGCTCATCTCAATGAGCTTGTTGAGCTCGAGGGCGTACTCCATGGGCAGTTCGCGAGCGATGGGCTCGACGAAGCCACGCACGATCATCGCCATCGATTCCTCTTCGGTCATGCCGCGGCTCATCAGGTAGAAGAGCTGCTCTTCGCTCACGCGGGTGACGGTCGCCTCGTGAGCGAGAGTCGCGTCATCGGTGCGAATGTCGATGGCCGGGTAGGTGTCGGAACGTGAGATCGTGTCGACGAGGAGCGCATCACAGACAACAGAGTTGCCGGAGTGGTGTGCGTTCGGCTCGATCCGCACTTCGCCGCGGTAGCCGGAACGGCCCCCGCCACGCGCGATCGACTTCGCGAGGATCGACGACTTCGTGTGCGGCGCCAGGTGGATCATTTTCGCACCGGTGTCCTGGTGCTGGCCGGGGCCTGCGAACGCGACCGACAGCGTCTCGCCGCGAGCGTGCTCGCCGGTGAGGAAGATCGACGGGTACTTCATGGTGTACTTCGAGCCGATGTTGCCATCGACCCACTCCATGGTTGCGCCCTCTTCAGCGATCGCACGCTTGGTGACGAGGTTGTACACGTTGTTGGACCAGTTCTGGATCGTCGTGTAGCGCACGCGTGCGTTCTTCTTCACGATGATCTCAACGACGGCCGAGTGCAGCGAGTCCGACTTGTAGATCGGAGCGGTGCAGCCCTCGATGTAGTGGACGTAGCTGTCCTCGTCGGCGATGATGAGCGTGCGCTCAAACTGGCCCATGTTCTCCGTGTTGATACGGAAGTAGGCCTGCAGCGGGATCTCCACGTGGACGCCCTTGGGGACGTAGACGAAGGAGCCGCCCGACCACGTGGCCGTGTTCAGTGCCGCGAACTTGTTGTCGCCCGACGGGATGACCGTCCCGAAGTACTGCTTGAAGATCTCAGGGTGCTCCTTGAGCGCAGTGTCGGTGTCCAGGAAGAGGACGCCCTGCTCCTCGAGATCCTCGCGGATCTGGTGGTAGACGACCTCGGACTCGTACTGCGCAGCAACGCCCGCGACGAGACGCTGGCGCTCAGCCTCGGGGATGCCGAGACGCTCGTAGGTCTCCTTGATCTCGTCAGGAAGCTCTTCCCACGTGGTGGCCTGCTTCTCCGTCGAGCGGACAAAGTACTTGATGTTGTCGAAGTCGATCTCGGTGAGGTCTGCACCCCAGGTCGGCATCGGTTTGCGACCAAAAATCTGGAGCGCCTTCAAGCGGCGTTCAAGCATCCATTCAGGCTCGTCTTTCAGCGCCGAGATGTTGCGAACGACTTCTTCGCTCAGCCCGCGTTTCGCGGTCTCTCCGGCTTTGTCGCTGTCGTGCCAGCCGAACTCGTATTGGCCGAGGCCTTCGAGTTCGGGGCGGTCGATCAGTACCTCAGGCATGATCATTCCCTCTCTCTTTTCGCGCAACCGAGAACCAAATCCCCAAGTGCTCTCGGACGGTTCCCTGCGATGGTGCAGTAGTCTGGGCGTCGGACAAACCCGGCAGTCTGAAGAATCATCAGACGTTAGGGTTGCCGCACTAAACCACAGCTTCCGAGTCTACAGGTTTTCCCCTGAAATCGGGCGAGACTGGCGTGTTTCACTGGGAGCTTAAACGTGAAGGAGATCCCGTGCCCGGCGTAACCAGCGTGACCGCTACCCGGCCCGCTCGAACCCAGCTGCCACGCTTCCTGCCTTTTGCTGCGTGGGCGTCGTTTGTATTGAACGTGCTCATCATCGCGACGGGCGGTGCGGTGCGACTCACCGGGTCAGGGCTCGGCTGTACGGACTGGCCGCTGTGCACCCCGGGATCGCTGGTTCCGACGCAGGAACAGTCGTATCACGCACTCATCGAGTTCGGGAACCGAACAATCAGTGGCCCCCTCCTGCTCGCGGCTCTCGCGGTCCTCATCATCGGCTGGAAGCTGCGCACACAGCGCCGCGACCTGTTCGTGCTCTCATGGGTTGTGCTCGGCCTGGTGCTGCTGCAGGCGTTCGTCGGCGGCGTCATTGTGTGGGAGGAGCTCGCGGCTGTCCTCGTCGGGTTCCACTACACCGTCTCGCTCATCATCGTGTGTATCGCCGCGGCCTACCTGGTGCGGATGTACGAGGTCGGCGGGCCGCGTGAGAAGGCAGTGCCTCGGGGCTACCTGATCCTCACACACATCACGACCCTTGCGATGGCAATCGTGATCGTCATGGGCGTGATCACGACCGCGAACGGCCCGCACTCCGGCGACGAGAACGTCGTTCGTAACGGCGTCGACGCGACGCTGCTCAGCCACCTGCACGCCTGGCCCGGGTACATCGCGTTTGGCCTCGTCGCCGCCCTCCTCGTCTGGGCAGCGATGCGGAGACTGCGCCCGCTGCGCTGGGTCACGACGCTCATGATCGTCCTCATCGTGCAGATCCTGGTTGGTCTCTACCAGGCCAACACAGGGCTGCCCCCGCTGGTCGTCGGCGTGCACATGGTGCTCGCCGCACTCACTGCCGCGACGATGCCCGTGAGCGTGCTGCGCATGAAGCGGCCGGTCGCGGAAGTCGAGGGCTAACGCGCCCAGCGCCCCTTCGTGCGGCGGTGGCGGCGGCCAGGTGTGGATCCGCCACCCGTAGCCAGCCAACGAACACGCCAACATGCTGCCGGAATCGGCCAATCGGTAGGAATCGCTTTTGCCATCCCAGGGTGTCTGTAGGATTGACTGCGGTGCGCAAACAGTGCACGCGGGCGCCATTGTGGCGCGAACTTTTTACTGCGAGGAAGGCAGGCCCAGTGGCTAACGGACTGGAGTGGAGCGAGCTCGACGATCGCGCGGTTGACACCGCACGTGTACTCGCGGCGGATGCGGTTGAGAAGGTTGGCAACGGCCACCCGGGAACTGCGATCAGTCTCGCACCGGTCGCGTACCTGCTGCACCAGAAGGTGATGCGCCACGATCCAGCCGATGCGAAGTGGCTCGGCCGCGACCGCTTTATCCTCTCGGTGGGGCACTCCTCGCTGACACAGTACGTGCAGCTCTACCTCGGTGGCTACGGCCTTGAGCTTGACGACATCAAGGCGCTGCGTACCTGGGGATCGAAGACCCCCGGTCACCCCGAGTACGGCCACACCGATGGCGTTGAGATCACCACGGGTCCACTCGGTCAGGGCCTCGCCTCTGCAGTCGGCTTCGCATACGCGGCACGCTACGAGCGCGGCCTGTTCGACCCCGAGGCTGCCCCCGGCACCAGCCCCTTCGATCACAACATCTACGTGATCGCGGGCGATGGCGACCTCCAAGAGGGGGTCACCAGCGAGGCTGCCTCACTCGCCGGCCACCAGGAGCTCGGCAACCTCATTGCGATCTACGACTCCAACCAGATCTCCATCGAAGACGACACCGATATCTCCTTCTCCGAGGACGTGGCGATGCGCTACGAGTCCTATGGCTGGCAGGTGCTCGAGGTCGACTGGAAGAAGACCGGCAACTACGTTGAGGACGTCGCAGAGCTCAACGCCGCGATTGAAGCAGCGAAGGCTGAGACGACGAAGCCCTCGATGATCATCCTCAACACGATCATCGGCTGGTCCTCCCCCGGCAAGCAGAACACGGGCGGCATCCACGGCTCGAAGCTCGGCGCCGACGAGCTTGCGGGCTTGAAGACCGTGCTCGGCTTCGACCCGGAGGAGCACTTCGCAGTCGCCCCCGAGGTCATCGAACACTCGCGCAAAGCCGTCGCGCGCGGTGCCGAGACCCGCAAGGCGTGGCAGGCGTCCTTCGACGCCTGGGCGGCAGCGAACCCGGAGCGCAAGGCACTGTTCGACCGCGTTGAAGCGCAGGAGCTTCCCGAGGGCGCGCTCGAGGCACTCCCGGTATTCGAGCCGGGCGAATCGGTTGCGACCCGCGCAGCGAGCGGCAAGGTGCTCGCGGCGCTTGGCCCGATCATGCCCGAGCTGTGGGGCGGCTCAGCCGACCTCGCCGGCTCGAACAACACCACGATCCCGAACTCGGCATCGTTCGTGCCCGCAAACCACTCGACCTCTACCTGGACGGGCGACCAGTACGGCCGCGTGCTGCACTTCGGCATCCGCGAGCACGCGATGGGCTCGATCCTCAACGGCATCCAACTGCACGGCAAGACTCGCAGCTTCGGTGGCACCTTCCTCATCTTCAGCGACTACATGCGCCCGGCAGTGCGCCTCGCTGCGCTCATGAACGTGCCGAGCATCTTCGTTTGGACGCACGACTCAATCGCCCTCGGCGAGGACGGCCCGACGCACCAGCCGATCGAGCAGCTCGCAACCCTGCGTGCGATCCCGAACCTCACGATGGTTCGTCCGGCTGACGCCAACGAGGTATCGATTGCGTGGCACGAGATCCTCACGCGTCACGAGGGGCCAACCGGCATCGCGCTCACCCGCCAGAATGTACCGGTGCTCCCCCGCGGTGGCGACTTCGCCACCCACGAGCAGGCAGCTGAGGGCGTGCGCCGCGGTGCATACGTGCTGGCGGACACGCCGACGGACGCGCTCGACGTGATCCTCATTGCGACCGGTTCTGAGGTGCAGCTTGCCGTTGAGGCGCGCGAGCGGCTCGCGGCTGAGGGCGTCGGCGCTCGCGTCGTGTCCGCCCCGTCGCTTGAGTGGTTCCAGGAGCAGACCCCCGAGTACCGCGCGAGCGTGCTGCCCGCTGAGGTCACCGCGCGCGTGAGCGTTGAGGCCGGCCTCTCGCTCGGGTGGGAACGCTACGTTGGCGACCGCGGACGCTCGGTGTCGATCGAACACTTCGGTGCGTCGGCGAGCTACGAGGTGCTCTTCGAGAAGTTCGGGATCACCACCGACGCTGTCGTTGCCGCGGCACGCGAATCCCTCGCCAACTAGCGCCTCGCGCGCACACGAGGTTGGCTACGAAAGGCAATCATGAGTAACGAACGTACCGCGGCGCTGTCCGCGACCGGCGTGAGCATCTGGCTCGACGATCTCTCGCGCACCCGCATCGAAAGCGGCCAGCTTGCAGAGCTCATCGACGCAGTGAACGTCGTCGGGGTCACCACGAACCCGACGATCTTCCAGAACGCGATCGGATCGGGCGTCGGCTACGGCGACCGGATCTCCGACTGTGCGAAGCGCGGTCTTGACGCGTCAGCCACGATCACCGAACTCACGACCGCTGACGTTGCCGACGCCTGCGACATCTTCGCAGGCGTCTACGCCGCCTCAAACGGGCGCGATGGCCGGGTCTCGATTGAGGTCGAGCCCGGCCTCGCCCGCGACACGGCAGGTACCATCGCCCAGGCTCGGGAGCTGTGGGCGAAGGTTGATCGCGAGAACGCGATGATCAAGATCCCAGCCACTGTCGAGGGGTTGGAAGCTATCTCGGAGACGATCGCGGCGGGAATCAGCGTGAACGTCACGCTGATCTTCAGCCTCGAGCGCTACCGGCAGGTCATCAATGCGTATCTCACCGGCCTCGAGCGTGCGCGTGCCGCGGGTATCGACATCAGCAAGATCCACTCGGTCGCCTCGTTCTTTGTGTCGCGCGTCGACACCGAGATCGATGCGCGCCTCACCGCCATCGGCACCCCCGAAGCGCTCGCGCTGAAGAGCCAGGCGGGCGTTGCCAACGCGCGCCTCGCGTACGAGGTCTATGAGCAGTCGTTCTCGAGCGAGCGCGCCAAGATGCTTCTTGGGCTCGGTGCCAACGCGCAGCGTCCGCTCTGGGCGTCGACGGGCGTGAAAGACCCCTCGCTGCCCGACACACTGTACGTGACCGAGCTCGCGGCCCCGAACACCGTGAACACCATGCCAGAAGCGACGCTGAACGCACTCGCAGACCATGGCGAGGTGCACGGCGATACGGTGAGCGGCAGCTACGTCGAGGCAAACCAGGTGCTCAATGCCATCGACGGACAGGGCGTCGACTACGTCGAGGTCACCACCCAACTCGAGGTCGAGGGTCTGGCGAAGTTTGACGCCTCCTGGAACGACCTCGTCGAGACAGTGGCGGGCGCTCTGAAGGCATCGGAATGACGATCACGGTCACCGGAGAACGTCAGGACGAAGCGTTCGCGAATGCCCTCGCTTCGCTCCTCGACGCCCGGTTCGCGTCGCGCCTGTTCGCGCAGGACGCCACGCTGTGGGGTGAGGCGGCGGCCGCTGAGGCCGCCGTCCGCCTCGGCTGGACTGATTTCGCTGAGAACGCCCGCGAAGTCCTCGGAGCGGCCGGGCGACTCGCCGATGAGTTCCGCGCCGCGGGCATCGACCGCTTTGTGCTGTGCGGCATGGGCGGGTCGAGCCTCGCTCCCCTGGTCATCGCACCGGATCTCACGGTGCTCGACTCCACCCACCCGGCGACGGTGCGCGCCGCGCTCACTGGCGACCTCTCACGCACGGTAGTCATCGTGAGTTCTAAGTCCGGTGGCACCGTCGAGACCCTCAGCCACCTGGCCGCATTCGAATCGGCCTTCATCGGTGCCGGGATTGCACCCGATACGCGGATCGTCTTCGTCACTGACCCCGAGTCACAGCTTGCGGAGGCCGGCCACGCTCAGGGTAACCGTGTGTTCCTCGCCGACCCGTGTGTGGGAGGACGCTTCTCAGCGTTGACAGCGTTCGGGATCGTTCCCTCGGTTCTGGCCGGCGCGAACGTCTCCCAGGTCGTGGCGGATGCCGCAGCCGCCCGCCCCGCGTTCGTCTCGGACGCCGCCGAGAACCCGTCGTTACGCCTCGCTGCCGCCCTGGCTGCCGGGCTCCCCGAGCGTTTCCTGCTGGAACTCCACCCCGACGGCGGATTGCCTGCCGAACTCGGACTGTGGATCGAACAGCTCGTTGCAGAGTCCACCGGCAAAGACGGCCGTGGGGTGCTGCCGATTGCATTGCCAGAGAACGTCGCGGCCACTGCCGCCGCGTCAGTGGAGACGCTGCGCTATCGGGCGCAGGGAGATCCTGCCGTGCCGGGGCTGCACGGTGACGCCTCAGGCACTTCGCCCCGCTCGGGTCTCGCAGTGGCCGGCTCGCTTGGCGAGCAGATGCTGCTCTGGCAGGTCGCGACCGCAGCCCTCGGATTCCTGATGGGGGTCGACCCGTTCAACCAGCCTGACGTCGAGGCTGCGAAGATCGCCAGCCGCGCCTCACAGGGCGATGACGAGGCCGACTCCTCTTCTGCCCCGCGCGCCGCTGACGTCGCTGCCGAACTGCGCCGCGCTGCCCCCGGCGCCGAATATCTCTCCATTCAGGCGTATGTGGATCCGAACGAACCAGGAATGGACGCACTGCTCGAGGAGCTACGCGCAACGTTGAGTGCGCGACTCGAGACTCCCATCGCCTTCGGCTACGGTCCGCGCTACCTGCACTCGACCGGACAGCTGCACAAGGGCGGTCCGGCACAGGCAGCCTTCCTGCAACTCATTGGCCTGGCGCCGCGTGACGTCGCGATCCCGGCGAGCGAGCAGGACAACGCAGGCAGCCAGACCTTTGGTGAGCTCCTGCTGTCGCAGGCTCGCGGCGATGCGAGCGTGCTCCGTGACCGCGGCAGGGCGGTTGTGACCGTCGAAACGGCTGACGTCACCGCGTTTGTGCGTGAATTGCTCACCGCCATCTGAGTACGAGGGCGCACCACACGAGCGAGGGCCCTGGAGCGGTGCCCAGCACCGGCCCAGGGCCCTCGCTCGAGTCGGAGATGACCCCGTGAACTCACGCGGGGTTACACAAGGTCAGTCCGTGTCTTTCCGTAGTCCTCGAACCAGCGGAGCGCCTCTGGCTGATCCGTCGAATCGATCGAGCCGATAGCTGCCGGATCCGCGCCGAGCAGGATGCGCTTGATCGGCACCTCCATCTTTTTCCCGGTGCGAGTGCGTGGTACTGCCGGGGTAAGGATGATCTCATCGGGGACATGATGCTTGGATGCGCGCGACGCGATGGCCTGTGTGATGCGGTCCGCTGAGGCGCCCTCGTCCCACTGCTCAGAGGGAACAACGAAGATCGGCATCCAATAGTCACCGTTGGGCCGGTCAATGCCTACGACCAGCGAATCGAGCACGTCGGGCAGGGCCTCGACCGCATCGTAGATCTCGGCGCTGCCGAGCCGAATACCGCGGCGGTTCAGCGTGGCATCGGAGCGGCCGTGCATAATCACGGTGCCGCGTGAGGTGAGGGTGATCCAGTCGCCCTGGCGCCACACGCCATCGTACGTTGAGAAGTAGGCGTCGTGATACCGGCTTCCGTCGGCGTCGTCCCAGAACTTGACCGGCATCGAAGGCATCGGCTGCGTGATGACCATTTCACCCTCTTGGTCGACAACGGGGTTTCCGTCGTCGTCCCAGACCTCGAGGGCGACGCCGAGCGTGCGGGCGCTAATCTCCCCGTCCCACACCGGGGAAATGGGCGAGCCGCCAACGAAACCGCCGACGACATCGGTGCCGCCGCTCACCGAGCTGATCGGCACGCGATCGCCAAACACGGAGCGGATCCACTGGTTTGCGGCTGCTGGGAGCGGCGAACCGGTGCTCGAGATGAGCCGCAGGCTTTCGCAGGCGGGAATCTCGACCTGCGACGCCGCGGTGGCGAGGATCTGGCCGGGACTCGTGCCGAAGACGTTGACCCGGTGACGGTCAACCAGCTCCCAGAGACGAGCGGCTGACGGGTACAGGGGGTCACCGACGTAGAGCACCGCAGTGGCGCCAAACAGCAGGCTGCTCACCTGAATGTTCCACATCATCCAGTTCGGCGTCGTGTACCAGAAGAACGTCTCCCCCGGTCGGAAATCGGAGTGGAGGCCGAGCGACTTCAACTGTTCGAGGAGCACTCCGCCATGCCCGTGCACGATGCCCTTCGGCTTCCCCGTGGTGCCCGACGTGAAGAGTACCCAGAGGGGATGATCGAACGGGACCGGAACGGTCTCGAATGGGCCGTCACCGCCAGCGGCGATCGCATCGTCCCATGAGACACTCGACGATAGTGCTGGGGTTGAGGGGAGCGTCGGCACCACAACGGTGTGCTCCACGGAGCCCAGCAGCGAACGAAGCGCCTCGGCTTCGCTGGTGCGATCAAACGTGTTGCCCCGGAAGACATAGCCGGTGCCGGTGACCAGTACTTTCGCATCGAGCTGGCCGAGACGATCAGCGGCTGCGGGAGCGTTGTAGTCGATGCCTGTCTGCGACCAGATGGCACCGATGCTCGCGGTCGCGTAGAACGCCACGATACCTTCGTAGCAGTTCGGAAGGTATCCGATGACCCTGTCCTCAGCCTCGACCCCGAGCTCGCGGAGGTACCTCGCCAGAGCGGCAACGTCGGCGCGGAGCTGCTGGTACGTGTGAGTTTCGCTGCGCTCGTCTTCGTATTCAACGATGACAGCCGGGCGATCGTCTGCACCGATCCGCAGCCGATCAGCAAAGTTCAGGGTCGCGCCCTCAAACCAGACGGCGTCTCTGACCCCGGAACCGCTGAGCACCGATCGCGGCGGTGTCACGAAACCGGCCTCGAGGAACTCGGCGACACCGCCCCAGAAATGCTCGGGTTCGGCAACTGACCACTGCTGGAAGAGACCGTAGTCGTTGACCGCGTCGGGGTCGAGCCCCTTGTGTTCGACAAACCATCTGGCGAGCGCGGTGATTTGCGACTGCTCAAGGACCTGCGGGTCCGGTGTCCACTGGGGCTGCGACATTGCTACCTGCCACTTCTTTGTAGGGAATTTCTGGCTATTCTAAACTAGCGCACCTGGCTGACGGGTCGCCCTACCGAAGTGTCCAAGAGACGGTACAAAACGGGGCTGCCTATTGCGGGGGTCCAACGAACTCGGGCTGCAAGTCGGCGCGACCCGGTGGGGTCGTGTTAGCGTCGGGACGCGGAGCTACCGCCACACACCCGATCGGAACGATGCAGTGACGCAACGCGACCTCTCCCTCACCCTTCGAGACCACCGGGCGCTCACCGGCCTCGACATGCTGCGCGCGATGCGCGACGGTACCCTGCCTGGCCCGCCAATCGCGGGGCCCATGCGGATGGCGCTCAAGGAGGTGGAGTTCGGAAAGAGCGTGTTTACCTGCGACCCCGACGAGACGCTATACAACCCGTTCGGGGTTGTACACGGCGGCGCCATCTGCACGGTGCTTGACTCGGCGACGGGATGTGCAGCTGGATCCGTGCTTGAGGCTGGGCTCAGCTACACATCGATTGACATCGACGTCAGCTTTCTGCGCCCGATCACCATCAGCATGGGCACGCTCTTTGCCGTGGGCACCGTGACCAAACCTGGAAAGCGCGTCATCTTCACCGAGGGCAGTCTCACGGACTCTGCCGGAACGCTCTTGGCGACCGCCACGAGTCGGCTCCTCGTCTTCCCGACACCACTGTCCTAGCACGCAAAATGGCTGTGCCCCGGGGAAACCCGGGGCACAGCCATGTGTGTGCGAGGCGCTAAGCCGAGAGCTTTGCGGTTCCGCGACGCTGGCGAAGCTTGAGCAGTGCTGCCTCGAGTAGCTCCTCAGCCTCCTCCGGCGTGCGACGCTCCTTCACATAGGCGAGGTGCGTCTTGTACGGCTCGTTCTTCGCGAGCTCCGGCGGATTCTTCTGATCCTGCCCGGCCGGAAGACCGGTCGTGGGCGAATCGATCTGCTCGGGAATGTCCTCGTCTGCGACCTCAGCCGCAAAGTAGCGGACGGTCTCGTTACCGAGCGCGTCCCAGTAGGAAATCTTCTTGCGTTCTGCGCGCACGCCGTGATCCATTTCGCCCATGGGGCCGGATCCGACGCGTGCACCGCGAATGGCGTTACTGCCTGCCACGGGTGACCTGCTTTCGAGAAATGCTAGATAAGCGTGAAACGATCGATGAGGCCGATGCCCACGATCGAGAAAAACCACACGAGTGACACGATCACTGTGAGGCGGTTAAGGTTGCGCTCTGCGACACCGGACGACCCGAGGCTCGACGTAACACCGCCACCGAACATGTCAGAGAGTCCACCGCCGCGGCCCTTGTGCAGGAGCACGAACAGGATGAGCAGCAAACTCGTGAGCACGAGGAGCGAGATCAGAGCGATCTTCAGTACGAGCAAGATAGGTGCCTTTCGGAGCGAGGCGCAGTAAGTCAGCCTCTAGTATACCCGCTAAACCGGATTTGGCTGCCAAGCCTTGTCGCGTGTGAGCGGGCTTGCGGTTAGACGGTGACGTGCTTGGTGAACTGAGCGATCCGGCTGAACTCGTCAACCTTCAGGCTTGCTCCCCCAACAAGTGCGCCATCGAGGTTCGGCTGCTTCATATACGAGGCGACGTTTTGGCTTGCGCCCGATCCGCCGTAGAGGATGCGGGTGCGGTCGGCGACCGCGTCACCGCGCTCAGCTCGGAGTACCTCGCGCAGCGCCCGTCCGACCTCTTCGGCCTGCTCGGGGGTGGCGGGGTCGCCGCTGCCGATGGCCCAAACGGGCTCGTAGGCAATGACGATCTCGGCATCGGCTGCGAGGTGGGTGAGCGCTGCGGTGAGCTGCTGCACGGGGATCGCGGCTGCGCCATGCTCTTCGAGGTCGGCAGCGGTTTCGCCGACACAGATCACCGGAACCATTCCGGCGTTGGCCGCGGCGCGGGCCTTCAGGCCGACGGTCTCGTCATTCTCCCCGTGACCGCCACGGCGCTCGGAGTGCCCAACGATGATGTACCGGGTGTCGAGCTTCTTGAGCATCGACGCAGACACATCTCCGGTGTAGGCGCCCGATTCGTGTGGCGAGACGTCCTGCGCGCCGAGGGCGACCGGGAGCTTGTCTGCGGAGAGCAACGTCTGCACTGACCGGAGGTCGGTGAACGGCGGGAACACCGCGACCTCAACCTCGCCGTAGTTGTGCTGGGCGTCCTTCAGGCTCCAGGCGAGCTTCTGCACGAACGCAATCGCCTGCAGGTGGTCGAAGTTCATCTTCCAGTTACCTGCAATGAGCGGGGTGCGCTTCACGGGTGGTGCCTGGGGTGGTGCTGGCTGCGTAGCTGCGTCGTTCATACGAGGACCTCCAGTCCTGGCAATGACTTGCCTTCAAGGAATTCGAGGCTCGCGCCTCCGCCGGTCGAGATGTGACCAAAGTCTTCGTCAGCGAACCCGAGGGCGCGCACCGCGGCCGCTGAGTCTCCGCCGCCGACGACGGTGAAGCCTGCGGTCTCTGTGAGCGCGCGAGCGACGGTGCGGGTGCCGTCCGCGAAGGCGGCCATTTCGAACACACCCATCGGGCCGTTCCAGAAGACGGTGGCTGACGAGCCGATGACCTCGGCGAAGGCCGCGGCGGACTCTGGGCCGATGTCGAGACCGAGCCCGGCTGCGCCGAAGGTGCTCGCCTCGATCGCGTCGGCCCGCACGATCTCGTGCGCTGCGTCGGCTGCGAAGGCCTCGGCAACGACAATGTCTGTGGGGAGCACGATGCGTACACCGCGCTCGGTTGCGGTCTTGAGGTAGCCGCGGACGGTGTCGAGCTGGTCTTCCTCGAGGAGGCTCGCGCCGACAGCATGGCCCTGCGCTGCGAGGAACGTGAAGACCATTCCGCCGCCAATCAGGAGCGTGTCGACACGTTCGATGAGGTGGGCGATGACTCCGAGCTTGTCGGAGACCTTCGACCCGCCGAGGACAACCGAGTAGGGCCGCTCTGCCTTCTCGGTCAGGCGCTCGAGCACCTCGAGTTCGGCGGTAACGAGGCGACCGGCCGCGCTTGGCAGGAGCTTGGCGAGGTCGTAGACGCTCGCCTGCTTGCGGTGGACGACGCCGAACCCGTCGGAGACGAAGGCGTCACCGAACGCTGCGAGCTGCGCGGCAAACGCCTGGCGTTCAGCCTCGTCCTTGCTCGTCTCCCCCGGGTTGAACCGAAGGTTCTCGAGGAGGACTACGTCGCCGTCTGCGAGCTCAGCAACGGCGGCGGAGGCGGCTTCGCCGACGGTCTCGTCGACGAAGCCCACCGCCGTGCCCAGCAAATCGGCCATGCGCGCAGCCACTGGACGCAGTGAATACTGCTCGTCTGGTTCGCCCTTGGGACGGCCCAGGTGGCTGATGAGCACGATTCGCGCTCCGGCCTCGCGCAACTCACGAATAGTGGTGAGCGAGGCGCGGATCCGCCCGTCGTCGGTGATGGTCTTCACGCCGTTCGCATCAGTTGCGAGCGGCACGTTGAGATCACATCGGACAATAACTGTTTTCGACCCGAGTGGGCCGAGCGAATCGAGTGTGCGCATGGTTCCTTAGAGTGAGCTGTGCTTGATCGTGCCGGAGGCTTAGATCAGGCCGGGCGTCTGGCTGCGAGCGGTGTCGAGGCGCTTCGCAACATCCTGCCAGTTCGCGACGTTCCAGAACGCCTTCACGTAGTCGGCGCGAACGTTGAGGTAATCGAGGTAATACGCGTGCTCCCAGCAATCGAGCATGAGCAGCGGAACAGTGCCGGCGGGGAGGTTGCCCTGCTGATCGAACATCTGCACAATGTTTGCGCGCTGTCCGAGAGTGTCCCACGCGAGAACGGCCCAGCCGGAGCCCTGCACGCCCATAGCGGTCGCAGCGAAGTGCGCCTGGAACTTCTCGAAGTCACCAAAGAACTCGTCGATGGCCGACGCGAGCTCGCCCTCGGGCTTGCCGCCGCCGTCGGGCGACATGTTGTTCCAGAAGATCGTGTGGTTCACGTGACCGCCGACGTTGAACGCAAGATCCTTCTCAAGCTTGTTCACGGGGCCAAGGTTGCCCGAGTCGCGCGCCTCAGCGAGCTGCTCGAGCGCGGTGTTCGCGCCCGTGACGTATGCCTGGTGGTGCTTTCCGTGGTGCAGCTCCATGATCTTGCCGCTGATGTGCGGCTCAAGGGCAGCGAAATCGTACGGGAGTTCGGGGAGTGAGTATGCGGTCATTGCAGCTCCATTTCTCTTCAGTGTGTCTCTGTGGGGAAGTCGTGCTGAGGCCAGCCCGGCTCCCCCACAGAGTTTCATTTCTCAGTCTATTGCGGGAACCCTCGGGGTGCCGAGTGTTCGCTGCTGGCTAGATCACACGAGTTCTTCGGGAACGCTTGCTTCGGTCCCCGGGATGCCCTGATCCTCAGCTGACTTGTCGGCCATTGCGAGTAGACGGCGGATCCGCCCCGCAATCGCGTCCTTCGTGAGCGGCGGATCGGCGCGCGCGCCCAGCTCGTCGAGGCTTGCCTCGCGGTGTGTCAGGCGCAGCTTGCCCGCGTAATTCAGGTGGTCGGGAACCTCGTCGCCGAGGATCTCGAGCGCGCGCTCCACGCGGGCACACGCGGCGACCGAAGCCTCGGCCGACCGGCGCAGATTCGCGTCATCGAAGTTCACCAGGCGGTTCGCGGTTGCGCGGGTCTCGCGAGCCTTGCGGAGGCTGTCCCACGCGGCGCGCGACTGCTCGGCTCCCATGAGCCCGAGGAGCGTGCCGATGGCCTCGCCATCACGCACAAGCAGCTTGGAGACACCGCGAATATCGCGGCTCTTCGCGTCAACGCCGATCCGGCTTGCGGCACCAACGAGCGCCATCGAGGTCTCGCTGCTCGGGCAGACGACTTCGAGGCTCACGGTGCGACCCGGAGGGGTGATCTTGCCGCGAGCAAGGAAGGCGCCGCGGAGGGCAGCCGCGAGTTCCTTGGCGTCACCGGTGGTGACGCGGTTGGGCAAGCCGCGGATCGGGCGCCGGCGCTGGTCAAGAAGCCCCAGCTGGCGGGCGAGGGTCTCGCCGTCGATCACGCGGACGAGGAACTGGGGTGCGCCCGGGCGCACCGTGGTTGGGGGCAACTGGCGGGCCTCGGCGCGTACGCCGTAGAGCTCCGCAAGATCTTTACGCACACGCTGTACTGTCTGCGGGGTATGCAGCTCAGCTTCAAGGGCAATGCGCCCATTGATGGTGTGTAGGCCGCCAGACAAGCGCAGGATCGTGGCGAGTTCCGCCATTCTCTCCCCGGTCCGTTGCACGGGGAGCTTCACCAGCTCGCTCATGACATCGGCGGTACTCGGCACAGATATTCCTTTCGAAACAGATGAACAGCTAAATAATCGGGGCGGTCTGCGCCCGGATTACTCGCGACCGAGGTCGCGGTGGCGGAGCTGAACGCTCACGCCGGGCAGACCGGCCAACCGGTCTGCGAGCTCACGGGCAACAGCCACGGAGCGGTGCTTCCCGCCGGTGCAACCGACGGCAAGCGATGCGTGCCGCTTGTTCTCACGCTGGAAACCGGCAAAGACCGGGGTGAGGGCGGCAACATAGGCGTCGATAAACTCGCTTGCTCCCTCGCGGCCAAGGACGTACTCCTTGACCGAAGGATCGACGCCGGTGAGCGGACGGAGCTCGGGCTCCCAGAAGGGGTTCGGAATGAACCGCATATCCGCCATGAGGTCTACATCAGTGGGGGCGCCGTACTTAAAGCCGAAGCTCATGACGGTGAGCTGGAGACCAGCAACGTCATCTGACGAGAACATCTCTCGTGTGGCTGTGGTGAGCTGGTGGACGTTGTAGCTCGACGTATCGACGACAACATCGCTCGTAGCCCGGAGCTCCTGCGAACGTTCCCGCTCAAGTCGGATGCCTTCAAGAAGGCCTCCGGCCTCGACCTGCAACGGGTGCGGGCGGCGAACGCTCTCATATCGGCGCACCAGGATGTCGTCAGCAGCATCGAGGAACACGACGCGCACGGTGGCGGTGTGTCGAAGCTCGTTGACCGTTTCCTGGATATCGGCGAAGAGATCGCGCCCGCGAACATCGACGACGGCGGCGATGCGAGGCAGTGCCCCACCCGACTTGTCGGCCATGTCAGCGAGCGTCTTCACCATAGACAGCGGCAGGTTGTCGACGACATACCAGCCGGGATCCTCGAGGGTATTGGCGACGGTGCTTCGGCCTGCCCCGGACATACCGGTGACGATCAAGATCTCTTGACCGTTTACGACCTCATTCATCGTCTACCCCCTCTAGTTCCGTATCTGTCTGCGCATCGACAATCTTAGCGTCAGCCGCGGGTTTGCGGAGTCGGGTAAGGTGGCCGAGAATCTGTTCCGCCGTCCGGTCGCCGATTCCCGGCACAGCGGCGAGTTCCGCGACCGAAGCGGCACGGAGCCTGGCCGCCGATCCAAAGTGCCGCAGCAGCTGCTGCACCCGCTTCGGGCCAAGCCCGGGGACGTCGGCGAGCTGCGACGCAATCGCCTCGCTCCGACGCTTCCGCTGGAAGGTGATCGCGAAGCGGTGCGCCTCGTCGCGGGCCCGCTGCACGAGAAACAGCGCCTCGCTGGTGCGTGGGAGCACAACTGGGAACGGGTCCTCTGGCAGCCAGAGCTCCTCGAGGCGCTTCGCGATACCGCACAGTGCAATATCGGTGACGCCGGCTTCGGTGAGGGCCCGGTGGGCGGCCTTCACCTGTGGTTCGCCACCGTCAACGATCAGCAGTTGCGGCCTGGCGCGATACGCACCGGTCGGCCGCTCCCCCGATTCTCGGGCGTGGTTGAGCTGCGCGGCCCGACGAGAGACGACCTGATAGATCGAGTCGGTGTCGTCGGTGGTCTCCTCGATGCGGTACTTGCGATACTCGCTCTTGGCAGGTAGCCCGTCCTCGAACACGACGAGCGACGCGACCACCCCGGTGCCCTGCAGATGCGAGACGTCAATGCACTCAATGCGCAGGGGGGCCTCGTCCATGCCGATTGCCCCCTGCAACTCAGCGAGTGCGTCGGTGCGGGAGGTGATATCGGCGGCGCGCTTCAGCTTGTACCGCATGAGGTTCTCGCCGGCATTGAGCGTAGCGCGGTCCATGAGCTGGGCCTTGTCGCCGCGTTCTGGGGTGCGGATCCGCACCTTGCCTTTGCGGGGACGCAGCTTCGAGAGCGTCTCTTCGAGCGATTCGAGACCGTCGGGAAGTTGCGGGACGAGCACCTCGGGCGGGGGCTCCCGGCCATCCTCGTACGCGGTTTGCAGCACTTGCTCGAGCAGCCTGCCGGGCGAGTCGTCGAGCTCGACGTCGACGATCCAGCTCCGCTCGCCTCGCACGCGGCCGCCGCGAATGATGAACTGGTGCAGCGCTGCCGAGAGCTCGTCAACGCGCAGCCCGAAGGCGTCGACATCGACCTCGTGGCCGAGCACGATCGCGTTCTTCTCCATGACGTGATCTACCGCTGCGACCTGGTCGCGGAGTCGTGCCGCATCTTCGTAGCGCTGCTCCCCAGCCGCATCCTTCATTTCGCGCTGCAGCCGGCGGAACTGCGCCTGGTAGTTCCCACCCAAGAAGGCGACGAGCTCGCTCACGCGTTCCCGGTGCTCCTCGACCGTGACCCTGTGCGAGCAGGGGCCGGAACAGCGTCCGATCTGGCCCGCGAGGCACGGCTTGCCACTCGTCATGGCTCGCTTGTAGTCGGCGTCATTGCAGGTGCGGATCGGAAACGCCTGCTGCAACAGTTCCGCGGTCTCGCGGATTGCCCAGACCTTCGGGTAGGGACCGAAGTACTTCGCTCCCCTGATTCGCTCGTTGCGGGTGATGATGAGCCGGGGTGCTTCCTCGGCGAGCGTCACCGCGAGATAGGGATAGGTCTTATCGTCCTTGAACTGGACGTTGAACGGCGGCTTGTACTCGGTGATCCAGGTGTGCTCGAGGACGAGCGATTCGGTGTCGCTCGCGACCACGGTCCAGTCAACGTTTGCCGCGAGCGAGAGCATGCGTCTCGTGCGGGGCATGAGGGAGTGCATCGGCTGGAAGTAGTTCGAGAGTCGCGCCCTGAGGTTCTTGGCCTTCCCGATGTACAGCACTCGGCCGTGACGATCGGAGAACCGGTAGACGCCCGGGCTCGTCGGGATTTCACCGGGCGCAGGCTTGAAGGCGTCACGAGGGTCAGCGGGAACGCCGGAGGCGCCGGGGATGCCCCCGGCGCCTTGGCTTCCTCGAAGCGGGTCGTCTGTCACGAGCGCATTCTCGCAGTCCTGGCTGCCACTAGGCCGACTTCTTCGCAGACGCTGGCTTCTTGGCCGCGGGTGTCTTCGCGGTCGCCTTCTTCGTCGCGGGCTTCTTTGCGGCTGCCTTCTTTGCCGCTGTCTTCTTCGCGGTCGCGGGCTGGACAACGGCGGGTGCCGCCGTAATCCTGGTCACGGTCTTCGCTACCGGCGCCTTGGCGAGCGCCTCGGCGAGGAACTGCCCGGTGTGGCTCTCAGCGTGCTTCGCCACCTGCTCGGGTGTGCCGGTGGTGAGGATCATGCCGCCGCCCGATCCGCCCTCCGGGCCGAGATCGATGACCCAGTCGGCGCTGCGGATGACGTCGAGGTTGTGCTCGATCGTAATGACCGTGTTGCCCTTGTCGACGAGGCCGTTGAGTACGAGCAGGAGCTTGCGCACATCCTCGAAGTGGAGACCGGTGGTCGGCTCGTCGAGCACGTAGATGCTACGGCCATTCGAGCGCTTCTGCAGTTCGGTCGCAAGCTTCACGCGCTGCGCTTCGCCGCCGGAGAGCGTCGTCGCGCTCTGCCCGAGGCGGACGTAGCCGAGGCCGACGTCGACGAGGGTCTTCATGAAGCGGGGGATCGAGGAGATCGGCTCGAAGAACTTCTCAGCCTCGGCGATCGGCATCTCGAGCACCTCGGCGATGTTCTTGCCCTTGTACCGGACCTGCAGGGTCTCGCGATTATAGCGCTTGCCGTCGCAGACCTCGCACGCGACGTACACGTCGGGCAGGAAGTTCATCTCGATCTTCAGCGTGCCATCGCCCGAGCACGCCTCGCACCGGCCACCCTTGACGTTGAAGCTGAAGCGCCCCGCGAGGTAGCCGCGAGTCTTCGACTCCTGCGTGTCAGCGAACAGGTTACGGATCTTGTCGAACACGCCCGTGTAGGTCGCAGGGTTCGAGCGCGGCGTGCGCCCGATCGGCGCCTGGTCGACGTGCACGACCTTATCGAGGTGCTCGAGGCCAGTGACACGGGTGTGTTTGCCCGGCACCATGCGGGCGCCGTTGAGCTGGTTTGCGAGCACCCGGTACAGCACATCATTGACGAGCGTGGACTTACCCGATCCCGACACACCGGTGACCGCCGTCATGACGCCGAGCGGGAAGGTCGCGTCAACGCTCTTGAGGTTGTTGGAGCGCGCACCAACGACCTTCAGCTCACGGTTCTTGTCGAGCTTGCGGCGCTCCTTGGGGGTCTCGATGGCGCGGCGGCCAGCGAGATAGTCCCCCGTAACCGAGTTCGTGTTCTCGCGCAGCTCGGGCAGCACCCCGGAGTGCACGACTGTACCGCCCTCGATGCCTGCGCCCGGCCCAATATCGACGAGCCAGTCGGCCGCCTCGATCGTCTCCTCGTCATGCTCAACCACAATGAGGGTGTTGCCGAGGTCGCGGAGTTTGATGAGCGTCTCAATGAGCCTGCGGTTGTCTCGCTGGTGGAGCCCGATTGACGGCTCGTCGAGCACATAGAGCACGCCCGTGAGGCCCGATCCGATCTGCGTGGCGAGACGGATACGCTGTGCCTCGCCGCCCGAGAGTGTCCCGGCGGCACGCGCGAGCGTGAGGTAGCCGAGCCCGACCTCGATGAGGAAGTCGAAGCGGAGGCGGATCTCGCGGAGCACCTGCGCCGCGATCTTCGCGTCGCGCTCGCTGAGTTCGACGCCGTCGAAGAAGCCCTTCGCATCGAGCAGGCTGAACTCGCCGACGCTCGCGATGGACTCGTTGTCGACGGTGACGGCGAGCACCTCGGGCTTGAGCCGCTGTCCCTGGCAAACGTGGCAGGGCACCTCGCGAAGGAACTCGCTCCACCGCTCACGCCGGTTGTCGCTCTCGGCTTCTTCGTACTGCCGCTCGATGAACGGTATGACGCCCTCGAAGCCGCTCGTGTACTTCACCTCGCGGCCGAAGCGGTTCTTCCAGCGCACGTTGACCTTGAAGTCGTTGCCGCGGAGCACCGCCTCCTGCACGTCTTCGCTGAGCTCGCCCCACGGGGTCTTCAGCGAGAAGTCGAGGTCATTCGAGAGGCCGACAAGCAGCTTCTCGTAGTACTGGTAGAGGCTCTTGCCCTGGCTGGTCCAGGGAATGATGACGCCCTCGCTGATGGAGAGTTCGGGGTCGCCGAGCACCAGATCCTCATCCACCGACATGCTCGTGCCGAGGCCCGAACACGTCGGGCAGGCACCGAAGGGCGCGTTGAAGGAGAATGTGCGCGGCTCGATCTCGGTGAGCTGCACCGGGTGCTGGTTCGGGCACGAGAGGTGTTCTGAGAAGAGCTGGGTGCGGTCGTCGGCCTGCTCGTCGCGGTCGACGTAGTCGATCTCGACGGTGCCGTCAGCGAGGCGCAGCGCGGTCTCCAACGAGTCGGTGAGGCGGCCAAGGCCCTCGGGTGAGGCGACGAGCCGGTCGATGACCACAGAGATGTCGTGCTTGATCTGCTTCTTCAGCTTGGGCGGATCGCTGAGCTGCACGAGCTCACCGTCGACGATGGCGCGCGAGTAGCCGGTGGCCGCGAGCTCCTGGAAGAGGTCGACGAACTCGCCCTTCTTCTTGCTCACGACGGGCGCAAGCACCTGGAAGCGGGTGCGCTCCTCGAGCTGCATGAGGCGGTCGGCGATCTGCTGCACGGTCTGCGACTCGATCCGCTCGCCGCAGACAGCGCAGTGTGGAATGCCGATGCGCGCCCAGAGCAGACGCATGTAGTCGTAGATCTCCGTGATCGTGCCCACGGTCGAGCGCGGGTTGCGGTTCGTCGACTTCTGGTCGATCGAGACAGCGGGGCTCAGGCCCTCGATGAACTCGACATCTGGTCGGTCCACCTGGCCGAGGAACTGGCGGGCGTACGCGCTCAGCGACTCGACGTAGCGGCGCTGGCCCTCGGCGAAGATTGTGTCGAAGGCCAGGCTCGACTTCCCGCTGCCAGAGAGTCCCGTGAATACGACGAGCGAGTCGCGCGGAATCGACAGGTCGACATTCTTGAGGTTGTGCACTCTGGCGCCTTGCACGCTGATGTGGGCGTGGGCTGCAGAGGAGCGGATCGGTGTTTTGCTCTGTGAAGTCACTCCCCTAGCTTAGCGTCTCCAGGAACCAAATTCGAACGTGTGTACTAGAAATCTGGGTGTTCGCCCCGCGCTGACTCCTGGCTTTGCGCGGCCCGGTGTGGGAAGCTGGATGCTGCGACAAATCATCAGATGAATGAGGTACCCCCATGACTGCACAGCCTTCCGCACGCACCCAGCGCCCAGCTCGGCCGCAGATTGTGCTCGAGGTGAAGGAACGCGTGCAGCTCAGCCCACACCTCGTGCGCATCATTGCCGGCGGCCCCGGTATGGCCGATATTGAGGCCAGCGGATTCACCGATGCCTACAGCAAGATGCTGTTCCAGCACCCCGAGACCAACCTCACTCCCCCGTACGACCTCGATGCACTGCGCGAGCAGCTTCCCGCGGAGCAGCTGCCCTCGACGCGGACTTACACGGTGCGCCGCATCGACCAGGAGGCCGGCGAGGTCTGGATCGACTTCGTCACGCACGGCGACGACGGCTACGCCGGGCCCTGGGCGGATCGGGCGAAGCCAGGCGACCCCGTCGTGCTCCGCGGAATTGGCGGAGGCTACGCGCCCGACCCCACGGCGGACTGGCACTTCCTCGCTGGCGATGAGTCAGCGATTCCCGCGATTGCCTCGGCCCTTGAGGCGATGCCTGCTGACGCGCGTGGCGTGGCCCTCATTGAGGTTGCTGGCGAGGCGGATGTGCTCGAGCTCGCTGCCCCCGCAGGGGTCGACGTCACCTGGCTCTTCCGCGGCGAAGCCGAGGCCGGTACGTCAACCGTGTTGGTTGACGCGGTCCGCGCCACCGAGTGGCAGCCTGGTCGGGTGCAGGTGTTCGTGCACGGCGAGCGCGGCGCAATGAAGGCGCTTCGTCCCTACTTCACTGACGAGCGCGGCATCGAACGCGCACAGCTCTCGCTGTCGCCCTACTGGGCGTACGGTCGGCGCGAAGACACCTTCCAGGCCGAGAAGCGCGAGGCCATCGGGCAGATCTAGGCCAACGGCGCTTCGCCGCGATCCCCGAGCGCTCAAATATGCCCTGCGGCATCCATGCTGCGTAGCTCACGTTTCAGTTCCGAGACCTCGTCGCGCAGTCGCGCGGCGAGCTCGAACTTGAGCTCCTCGGCAGCGAGCAGCATCTGAGAGGTCAGATCCGCAATGAGTTCCTCAAGCTTGTCCGCACCCTCGGCACCGATTGCACCGGCCCGTGATGCGGCCTTGCCCTTTGAACGCTGCGGCGAACCCTTTTGGGCGTGGCGAGCGACGCGGCCAGCGAGTACGTCTTCGGTGTCCGCGGCCTCGCGGTTGAGCATCTCGGTGATATCGCCGATCTGCTTGCGCAGCGGTGTCGGATCGATGCCGTGCTTCGTGTTGTACTCGACCTGCATCTCCCGGCGACGCGTGGTCTCGTCAATGGCGAGCTTCATCGAGGGGGTGATGCGATCCGCGTACATGTGGACTTCGCCCGAGACGTTACGCGCGGCACGGCCGATCGTCTGGATGAGCGAGGTCGAGGATCGCAGGAACCCCTCCTTGTCGGCGTCGAGGATCGCGACGAGTGACACCTCGGGTAGGTCGAGGCCCTCTCGCAGCAGGTTGATGCCGACGAGCACGTCGAAGATTCCGGCGCGCAGCTCGGTGAGCAGCTCGACGCGGCGGAGCGTATCGACGTCGGAGTGCAGGTAGCGCACGCGCACCCCGGCCTCCTCCATGAAGGTGGTGAGCTGCTCCGCCATCTTCTTCGTGAGTGTCGTGACGAGCACGCGCTCGTCGCGCTCGACGCGCAGCCGCACCTCCTCGAGCAGGTCATCGATCTGCCCCTCGGACGGCTTCACGACGATCTCGGGGTCGATGAGGCCGGTCGGGCGAATGATCTGCTCGACGACACCGTCAGCGATGCCCATCTCATACTTACCCGGGGTGGCCGAGAGGTAGACGGTCTGGCCGACCCGCTCCTTGAACTCCCCAAACTTCAGCGGGCGGTTATCGAGCGCGCTCGGGAGTCTGAAGCCGTGATCCACCAGCGTGCGCTTGCGCGAGGAGTCCCCCTCGTACATCGCGCCAATCTGTGGCACCGTCACGTGGGACTCGTCGATGACGACGAGGAAGTCATCTGGGAAGTAATCGAGCAGGCAATGGGGCGCCTCGCCCGGCACGCGGCCGTCCATGTGCATCGAATAGTTCTCGATGCCCGAGCAGAAGCCAATCTGCTCCATCATTTCGAGATCGAAGGTCGTGCGCATGCGCAGCCGCTGCTCCTCAACGAGCTTGTTCTGCTCCTTGAGCTCCCTCGTGCGCTGATCGAGCTCGTCGGTGATTTGCCCCATCGCGCGGTTCATGACCTCGCGGCTCG
Organism: Leucobacter sp. G161; assembly: GCF_001482305.1. Taxonomy (GTDB): domain Bacteria; phylum Actinomycetota; class Actinomycetes; order Actinomycetales; family Microbacteriaceae; genus Leucobacter. The sequence goes on along the minus strand of NZ_LOHP01000051.1, from coordinate 2,405 downwards.
CGACGTAGTGGGAGCCCGGGAACACGGACACCGAGTCGACCTGCTTGACGACGTCACCCGTGACCGGGTGCAGGTAGTACAGGGCCTCGATTTCGTCGCCGAAGAACTCGATGCGGATCGCGAGTTCCTCGTACATGGGGATGATCTCGACGGTGTCTCCGCGCACGCGGAAGTTGCCGCGGACGAACTCGATGTCGTTGCGCTGGTACTGCATCTCGACGAAGCGACGTAGCAGCACGTCGCGGTCCAGCCGGTCCCCCACGACGAGCGGCACCTTGGCCTCGTGGTACTCTTCGGGCTTGCCGAGGCCGTAGATGCAGGAGACCGTCGATACGACGATGACGTCGCGCCGGCTCAGCAGCGAGTTCGTCGTCGAGTGCCTGAGCCGCTCGACCTCAGCGTTGACCGACGAGTCCTTCTCAATGAAGGTGTCCGTTTGCGGAACGTAGGCCTCTGGCTGGTAGTAGTCGTAGTAACTAACGAAGTACTCGACTGCGTTGTTCGGGAACAGCTGACGAAACTCTGTCGCGAGCTGCGCGGCGAGCGTCTTGTTGTGCGCGAGCACGAGCGTCGGCCGCTGCACGGCCTCGATGAGCCAGGCGGTCGTCGCCGACTTACCCGTTCCTGTCGCGCCGAGCAGCACCACGTCGGTGTCGCCCGAGTTGATGCGGCGCGAGAGCTCCTCAATCGCCTGCGGTTGGTCACCGCTCGGCTCGTAGTCGCTGATGACCTCGAATGGTCGAACGCTGCGGGTTGCTTCCATGGTTTCTAGGATAATCCTTTCGCCCTCGTATTCGAAACTTTGTTCGCCTATGGCGTGGATGCCCCAGCCGGACCGCTATAGGCGGTGCCGCACCGTCGTTGTACTCTCGAGAAAGCTGGGTACGTGCCAACACATGATTCGGGTTCACCAGGTCAGCCGCTGCTTGCCACGGGCAGGAGCGTGCACCTGGCCGGGAAGCTGCTCGTGGGCGCGATCGTCGCGGCGTGCGCGCTGTTCCTCACCTGGCCGCAGGCCTTTGGCTCGCAGCGAGCATTTGGTGTCGCGCAACTGCTCGCGTTCCGCCCCGTGCTCGGCATCGGGTTTGCGGGCTGTGCTTCGACTGCCGCGTTGCTTGCGATCGCACGCCGTGACCGAGGCCGGGGGTGCCCGGCCGTCATCGTGCTCCTTGTGCTGTTCGCCGCCGTGGCGGTGGGGCAGGTTGCGGTGCTCACCGCCCGGTGGTCGCTGTGCTCGCCGCGACGGGGTGACGACACCGCTGCCACCCCGCCGTGCCGCTCCCCGCTGGCCGGGAACGGCCTACGGTACCAGCACCGCCCGCCCGGCGATCTTGCCGTTGTGCAGGTCCTCAAAGGCCTGCGGTGCGTCGTCGAGCGCGTACCGAACGACCTCGACCGAGATTTTGCCGGCCCGTGCGAGCGCAATGACCTGGCGCATGTCTGCACGCGTGCCGCCGTATGCCCGCTCGATGTTCACGCCCCACGGTAGCCCGGCCCCGCCGCCAGCGATGTAGGGGAACCTGCCGCCACCCAGCCCGACGAAGCGGATCGCGCCGCCACCGCGCACCACGGCGACCGCGAGCTCCACGGTCGGCTGCACGCCGACGAAGTCGAAGACGACGTCGGCACCGCGCCCGTGGGTCTCCGCGAGAATCCGTGCTGCCGCGTCGCCGTCGCTCGGGATCGCGAGATCCGCGCCGTGGGTTTCTGCGAAGGCGAGCTTCGCGGGGTCCGTGTCGAGCGCGATGATCCGCGCCCCGGTCGTTGCCGCGAGAATCTGCAGCGCCATGTGACCGAGCCCGCCGAGCCCGATGGTCACCACGGTCGCATCGCCGGTCATTCGGTCGCGAACCGAATTGATGGCGTGCATCGGCGTGAGCGCTGCGTCCGCGAGGGGTGCCGCAGCGACGGGGTCGAGATCCCCGATTGGATCGAGGTGCCTCGCCTTGACCGCGATGTAGTCGGCCATACCGCCCGGGCTGCCGATGCCCGGAGACAGCGGTGCGAGGGCATCGCGTGGCGCCACGACCTCGCACTGGTTATCGCGGCCGGAGAGGCACTCGCGGCACTGCCCGCACGACAGGATCAATGAGACGATGGCGCGGTCGCCCTCGTTCCATCCGATGACGCCCGCGCCGATCTCGGCTACTGTGCCGGCGACCTCGTGTCCGAGCGTCGAGCCGATGAGTGGAGTCTCATCACCCATGGCGATGATTGAGATGTCCGAGTGGCACACCCCGGCCCCGCCAACCTTCACCAGAATCTCGTCTGCGCCGATTTCGGGCACGGGCTTGTCCTGCACCTCAACGGTGTTGTTCTTGACATAGGGGTCTGATGCACGTTTAGGTGACAGTTTGGTCAGGCCGCGAGTGCGACCTGTTCGTTCATGATGGTCTCGTATTCGA
>NZ_LOHP01000050.1 GCF_001482305.1 Leucobacter sp. G161 | reverse complement strand
CGTCATCACGATCCGCCAGGGATCCGTTGATGCGCGCGCCGCGGCACAGACCGCTGCCGCCGAGCCGCTCACGGTCGCCGTCGACGCGCTGCAGGCCGCAGCCACACTCGTGCAGCCCGACGCCGTGCTCGTTTCGCACTCCGTCAACGGCCGCGACACTGCTGCGCGCTTCGCCGCGCGCACCCGCGCAGCGCTCGCCGTTGACGCCATCGGCGTTGCCCGTGATGACCTCGGTGTGGTCGCCCAGCACTCCGTCTACGGTGGCGCGTACAACGTCACCTCGGCATCGACGTTCGGTGCGCCCGTCATCACGATCCGCCAGGGATCCGTTGATGCGCGCGCCGCGGCACAGACCGCTGCCGCCGAGCCGCTCACGGTCGCCG
>NZ_LOHP01000049.1 GCF_001482305.1 Leucobacter sp. G161 | reverse complement strand
GGCGGGTCAACAGTCCACGCGGGCACCACCAACGCCGTCGCGATGCAGGAGTCCCTGAACACCTACGCCGGCATCGAACGTGTCATCGACTTCTCGTTCAGGCTCGCCCTCGGCCGCCGCAAAAAAGTCACGCTCTGCCACAAAACCAACATCCTTGTCGCCGCCGGGCAGCTCTGGCAGGAAGTCTTCGAGACCGTCGCCGCACGATACCCCGAGGTCGAGACCGACTACGTGCACGTCGACGCGATG
>NZ_LOHP01000048.1 GCF_001482305.1 Leucobacter sp. G161 | reverse complement strand
TAGGCGCCCTCCGTGTTTTCGCGCACGATGACGAGTTCGCAGCGTTCGGGGGTGAGATCTGCGATGGGGGTGGGGACGCCGGGGTAGAGGCGGACGGGGCGCACGTTTGCCGCCTGCTGGAAGCGCTGACGCATCTCGAGGATGAAGCCGCGTTCGAGGATGCCCGGCGTGACCTTGGGGTCGCCCATCGATCCGAAGAGGATCGCGTCAGCTCCGCGCAGCTCATCTTCGACCTCGGCGAAGAGCTCACCGGTTTCGAGGTAGTGCTTGGCCCCTGCGGCGTACTCGGT
>NZ_LOHP01000047.1 GCF_001482305.1 Leucobacter sp. G161 | reverse complement strand
TACTCCGTCGTGCGGCCGCGTATCTTTCCCAGGCGCACCTGCCGGGAAAAGGCTCTACCCGCTCGTGAAAGAGCTCACCAGCGACGGGATCCCCGTCCAGGTGTCGTGCCGGGTACTCAAGCTCGCCCGCCAGCCCTACTATCTATGGATCCGCAGCCCAGTCACTGAACGAGACCTTGCGCAGGCGTATCGAGCGAACGCGCTCCACGACGCCCACCTGGAAGACCCCGAGTCCGGGTATAGGTTCCTCGCAGACGAGGCGAAAGCTCTCGGGGAACCGATGTGCGACCGGTCTGCGTGGCGGCTCTGCCGCGACCAGGGCTGGTGGTCAGCGTTTGGGAAGAAGAAAGCCCGCGGGAAGGGAAGAAAGCCTGGCCCGCCCGTGCATGACGATCTCGTGCAGCGCGAGTTGGTGGCCGCTGCCCCGAACGAATTGTGGCTTTCGGACATCACTGAGCATTGGACGAGTGAAGGCAAGCTCTACCTGTGCGCGGTGAAAGACGTGTGGTCGAACCGGATTGTGGGTTACTCCATCGACTCGCAGATGACTTCCGCGCTTGCGGTGACGGCGTTGAACAACGCAGTGCTTCGCCGCGGTGACGTTGCAGGGTGTGTGCTGCACACGGACCGTGGATCTCAGTTCCGAAGCCGGAAACTACAGCGCGCGCTCACCTGCCATGGGATGACCGGCTCGATGGGTCGCGTGGGCGGTGCGGGCGATAACGCGGCGATGGAGTCGTTCTTCAGCCTGCTCCAGAAGAACGTCCTGAACCGCAAGACCTGGGCCACCCCAGACGAGCTCAGGTTGGCAATTGTGACGTGGATCGAGCGTACTTATCATCGACGTCGCAGACAGGCTCGGCTGGGGCGATTGACGCCGATCGAATACGAGAGCATCATGAACAAACAGGTCGCACTCGCTGCCTAACCAACCTGTCCCCTAAACGTGCATCAGACCCCGATGAGAACGCCGAGCGTTCCGGCAGTGACTCGCACAGGAAGTTTCTTAGCTGCAAGCACTGCCACCAACGCAAGCGTCAGGGCAGCGAGAGAGGACACGATCCTGACAGGCACCAAGAGTTCCACGCACAGCGCAACCACAACGCTGCGAATAGAATCCTGAGTAGTGCTGTCGCCTGGTGGAAAGGCTCTGTCTTTGCCAGCTCTCTGGGCGTTCAGACTAGGAGTGGATTCGCGCCTTCCAATCTGGGAGCCTGCCAGCAGGGATTGAGATGTCGTTCACGGCCCATACCGCACTCCCGGTCTCGGAAAGCGCTGGGGAGAGCAGCCCGAGGTAGTTGCCGATTTCGTCCTGAAGTTCAGGCCAGCCGTGACCTGTTTCGTCGGCGACCCAATCCTGGATCGCGTTCATGATTTCAACACTGGAAGCCGTGCCGTCACCACGCGTCTCGATCGCTTGAAGTCGTCCAGTGAGGCGGAGAATGTATTCGCTGTCAAAGCCCTCGGGGGAGCCTTCTCCGTCTCCCTGCACCCAGCGTCGTGTGGGCTGATGGTAGAGCCCAAGCTGGGCGTCGAGTTGAATGGTTGAGAGGTCGCGTTTCATGAGCTCAATAAGGTTTTCCATGGTTCCAGTCCTTTGTTCAGCTACAGGATCTTGCAGACCATGTTGTTTACCAGCACGTCCTTGTAGCCGTTCTGTGTGACCTTTTGGGCATTGCCGGCAGTCTTCAGGTTCTGGCCAATGTACTTCTTGGCAGTGGCGGCACTGACGCTGCAGTGAGGGGCGTAGCTTTGGTCCTTTGCACCGTATCTTTTGAGGCGGTGTGAACGTTGGCGATGTAACGGGTCCCGCTGTATTTGTTTGCTGGGTATGCGCCCCATTGGATAGCTGCGCCGTGTTTTGCTTGCTGGACAGAGGTGCTCCCAAACGTGGATTCCTGCCGGTAGTTATTACAGTTCGTGATAGGCACCCAGATCTGCACGGCTCAACGCCCCGCGAGGGCAGGTGTCCCAAGCAGCCCTGCGGCCAAGACACTTGCTGCGGTGACGCGACGGGCGCGTGAGGGGCATTGGAACGCCACGGCCTTTCTCCTTCGAAACGTTGGACGTACATCTGTAAAAGTTGGTAGATCTTCCCTATCGCAAATGTTGACGGTGCCATCAAGCCATGAGCGCACGAGCATCGTTGCGAAGCGCAGCTGAGTTTGGGTACCGCGTACGCGAAGCGCGCGAACGGCAGGGGATCACGCAGGCCGCGCTTGCAGAGCGCGTCAATGTCTCCATTCGGTGGCTCTCGAACTTTGAACGTGGCAAATCGCCACGGGCATAGCTCTTTAAGGTCGTGCACGTTGCTCGGGCGCTGGGCTTGCACTTCGTGCACACCGAAGCATCCAGCCCGCCACTCGACGCGTGGCCGAAGCCACGTCTTCCGGTGAGCCGGTCGGCCCGAGCGCGATGCAGGTCATGCAGTCCATGTTGGAGAACACCGGGCGCAGCGCAGCGGAGGCGCACCCCGCCACCGGCCCGGAAGAGGGTGATGGCAATGGCGAAGCGTGAACTCAACGTTTTCCTCTACGAAGCACGCGTCGGAACCCCGACGGGTGCCGGTTCCCTCATGTCTGGGCTCAAGTATCAGAGTGGAACATGGGGGAGAGCTATCGGCGGGCTCCCAACGACCCACATCGTCACGCCCGGGATCACTTTTGCAGGGCGAGACGCCAAACACGATCAAGCCCTCACCGAACACTCACGTTGTCAGCCGCCCGCATGCTTGGCGTCTCCGCTCCCGACACGCAGTTCCATGAGTTCGATGGCGTTCCCGCCGTCGTCGTGAAGCGCTACGACCGGGACTGGGAGACGACAGGGGTGAGCGCGTGCATCAGGCAGACCTCTGTCAGGCTCTTGGCGTTGGGTCCGAGCGGAAGTACGAGGACCAGGGCGGACCCGGAGTCGCATCCGTAGCTTCCTTGCTTGATGAGGCAGCGGATTCCCCAAGCAAATCGATCGCGTTCCGCTTCTCTTTGCCTCGATGGTGATCTTCAACCATCTCTCCGGGAGGCAGTGGTTCGAGAGAAACGCGATGAGGATCGGGCAGTACGAGCATGTTGCTCGTGTCGCCGAGACTCATTGGGCACAGTTCGCTCGAGATGTCGGGCTGCCGGGTGACGTGATCTGCGATCTTCGGGGCAGGAACGCCGAAGCTCTCCCTGACACATTCAGAACGCTTTTCGACGGCGAAGCTCCGGCTCCGGCTCGCGATCGACTCCTGAGCACTCCGCTGCTCAGCCGGATGCAAGCACCCTGCACTGCGGCGCACACCTGACGGATGATGTTTCGGTACGTAGCCACATTCAGCACGCCTGAAAGCGACGTGACATGGGTGATTGTAGAGATGCCTGAGTGAGCTCAAGCCAAGGGATATCCGTGGCGAGCGCGCCACGGATATCCCTGCGGGGAGCGCACGCGCAGATTGTCAGCGACGGTCGCGGTGACTCGGGCAGTGCAAAGCATCGCAGATGAATAGTTCGCTGAAAGACTGCCATGTCCGCTCAATCAGTTGGTGCGCCCCAGGGCATCCGCCACTTCGGTGAGGTCGGTGCCCTTCGGGTGGAGGCCACGTAGCCCTCCGTCCGGCGGGCCCATCTGCGTGCCCCATCCAAGCGGGCTGGGAGTTTGCGGTGCGCCCCAGAATCTCAGGGTGGGAGTGCTTAAGCTAGAAAAGGTTGTCGCATCAACTAATAGGAGGAAAGTATGACGAATGAAGCCGGGTCGCCATCGCGACTGGACTGGGGCCTGCTGGTGCTCAGGGTTGTTATTGGGGGAATATTTGCCGCCCACGGGTTCCAGAAAGTGTTTGAGTTCACTCTCGCGGGGACGATTGACTCATTCGGGGCAATGGGTGTTCCGGGCGCGGGCTTTGTTGCTCCAGCCATCGCTCTGCTTGAGTTGGGTGGAGGAGTGCTGCTCATGCTTGGCGCTCTCACGCGTATCGTTGCGGCGCTGCTTGTGCTCGACATGGTGGGAGCGATTGTGATTGTTCACGCTTCCGCTGGGTTCTGGGTGGACAACGGTGGCGTCGAATTCGTCGCCGCGCTGGGGGCCTCGGCGCTTGCTCTGGCGTTGACAGGGGCCGGGCGCATTGCGGTAGATGCGATGCTGGCGAAACGATCGATTGGGTCCGGTGAACTGAAATAGCGCTTGACCGCTGCCCCGAGAGCTCGAGATGCATGGGGCAGCGGGCATTGAGAGCCGGGCAACTGGAGGCTGAGAATGCCGACGGAGCCAGCGGTCTCAGTCCCCTTTCCCTGGACTAGCCGGCCCGACCTGCTTGGGCGAAATCCATTGGCTGCTTCGGTGCCAGCGGCGTAGGCCTGTCCGGCGCACAAAGCGAAGAGCGTGTGCCAGGCGGTCTCGCGGCTGCAGCCTATCGACCTGAGAAGCCGCAGCCGCGACCACCTCGCAAATCCAGGCACACACCGGTTTGCTCTCGTAGTTGAGCTGGTTGGATGAGGGGCGGGCAGCCCGATCATTGTACTCGTGTGACCGAGTCCGATTGGGTACAGTTCGCTCGAAACGTCGGACTGCCAGTTGAAGTGATTCGCGATCGGCTTCTTGGCACTCCACTGCTCAGCCGGCGCGACCGCACCGCGGCTCCCGCTGTTCTCGTTCGGCCCGTATGCTGCGCCGTCACCTCAATCCAACATTCCATCGACTGCTTCTTGGTTAGTGGGGCCCAGCTTGCGAGCCTATCGATCCGCCTTTCTTACCTTGAACATAGGCTGTTTGGGTGTGAGCCGAGGGCCGAGATACAGGATAGGAAAGCGGTCCAACGGAAGGCCTGAACAGCTGGTCATCTGGGGAGTGCCTCGTGAAGCGGCCCCAAGATTTCCTTGGAGAAACTGTGCAATAATTTTCGGCCCACAGCGTTCATAGAGATAATTGCGCTGACCATACACGCCTGGGGGCTGACAGTCATTAGGGTGGCAAGTTTTGGGGATTCCAGATCCGGGGCAATATGTTCCTTCGACCAACCCGATCCCGGGGTCACAATATCCCGAATTGGAAGGCGCGGATGACGTAGAACTCTGTTCACTCGTCCGCGCGCACGCCGAACGACCCCTCGGTCGAGCTGCATTTGCACTGCTGTATGAAACACACCGTGAAGCGATAACTGCTCAGGCCTACACGATGGTCGGCGACTGGGCGCGAGCGGAAGAGCTTGCCGCGGAGACTTTTACGCGAGTGCTTCGTGCCTTGACCAGTGGAAACGGGCCGCAGGAGTCCGTGCTCGGGTATTTGCTTATTGCCCTGCGGAGCGAAGTGAGCCGAGCTGCACAGATTGACACAAAGTCGGTCTCGGTGGCCCCTGAGACGATCGCTGATTTCTTTGACGCAGTGCCCGACTTTGTGGAAGAGCTTTCGGAACGGGACCAAATCGCGAATGCGTTTTCGTCGCTGACAGAAGACACCCGTCAGGTGCTGTGGCTTGTCGAGGTCGAAGGGTTGGCGACGGAAGAAGCTGCGGTACACCTCAACATGACGCCTGGCGCTCTCCGCGTCGCACTGCATCGGGCTAGGAAACGGCTCGCAACGTCGTATCTGCAGCAATACGTCGAGGTCATCGACCAGGGATGTCTGCCCTTCGCTCGAAAACTAGCAAGTTTCACCAGACACACGCTCGGCAAGCGAGACACCGCGACGGTTGAAATGCACCTCCTGACTTGCGGTGACTGCACAGTACAAGTCGGTCGGTTACGGACGCTGAGTGAGCAGCTACGACTCTGGATTGGCCCACTTGTTATTGGCGCAGCCGCTGGGGGAACAGCGGTGGGTGGTGGTGCGGTCCCCGCTGCGCATGCCGCTTCAGGAACGCCCGGGGCGCACCTCGTCGTTGCCTCCACTCCGAGAAAGCTCATCGCGACTCTGAGCCTGGTCGCCGGAGTTGGACTGCTGATATGGGGCCTCACCTTGGTGCTCCCGCGCGACCCAATCGCGCAACCTGTCGACCCGCTACCAGCGCACACGGACGAGGCGTCGGCCGTGGACAAGGGACAACACGATACGTCGGTTGAAAACGGCACGAACAGCGCGCCTTCCGACGCGTCATCCTTCCCTCCTCCGGTTGACCCGGTCGTGGAGGGCGACGATGAGACACCCCACTGGTATCTCCAGGAGTGAATCGCGACTTGCCGAACACGACTGCGTGATGCGAAGGGTTTCGCAGCGAGTGCGAGCGCAAAGATTTTTCTGAAGTGGTGTAACAAACCAACCTTTTGAGGGTCTTTATTTGTCATGCGGGTACGGCGGTGTCACACCGATTGGCCTGGATCCGCACGAGTCGCGCTGGGCTGCGGCTGCCAACGTTTGATCAAGGGGAAGTGCACACAGTAATTATGGAAAGACAGCGAAAACAGAGCTCAAAGGTCTGGCGTGGCGTTGCAACCGCGCTGGTCGCGCTCCTGACCTTCGGTAGTGCTACCGCGGCCGTCGCCGCGCCACCGTATGAAACCGAAGCGACTCTCACCTCCGTCGAGTTCGTCAACGAGACCGTGACAAGCGGTTGGAACGCTGAGCTCAAGGGGAGCTGGTCACTTCCAGACAATCCGACGTCGCCGGCTGGATTCGTTGTGGATCTTCCCGCTGATCTCCAAGGTCTGACTGACTCGTTCCCGCTGCTCGATCCCAGCGGGGTTGCGATGGGGCAGTGCGAGGTCACAACGACACAAATCATCTGTGATTTTGATGCCGCCTATCTCGAGGCGCACCCCTACAACCTGTCCGGTGACTTCAATTTCTGGGCACAGGTTCGCACTACTGTGACGGAAGGCACCAAAACCACGTATGTGGTCGATGGCAAGGAAGTCACGGTCATTGTCACGCCGCCCGGCGGGCCGTGCACGGAAGGCTGTGACTTCCAAGGACGTGAGAGTAACAAGACCGGCAGCTACGACCGGGCCACAAACACCATCATGTGGGTCGTCCGAATTGGCAGCGGGGCGAACGGTGCTCTCGGTGGCGAAACAATGAAGGTTGAGGACAACCTCGGTCCGAACCAGGAGATGCTGACTGAGTTCCAGGGAAACACGTACCCTGTGCTCCGGCACACCAATGAGCTCGTGACCGTCGGCTCTGGCCACCAGCAGCCGGGCAATTGGCAGTCGGTTCCTCTTGACCAGTACACGGTGAACGGCAGCACGGTTGAATGGACCGCTGAAGCAGGCTACTACTACAGCATCCGCTACGTAGCGAAGGTAACCGACGCTGGAGCTGCGGGAACATACACGAACTCTGCAACCGTGACGATAGCTGGAGAAGATCAGGTTGTCGGTAGTGAGGTTGTCCGACAGGGCGGTGGAGGCACCGGTAGCGGCGACCAGAAGGGGCGCTTCTCGATCACCAAAGCCGTGAACTGGGAAGGCCCGGCAATCGAAGGAATCGACTTCGGCGGTACTTTCACGATCACCACTCCCGCAGGGAAAGAAAGCGTTGGCGAGTTTGCCGTCACAGAGGGGAACACCTGGACGAGTGAGGAATACCCGACCGGCTCAACGGTGCACATCGATGAGGTGCTGCCGGAGAATCCGGCCAACATCGACTGGGCAACGCCGATCCTGTCACAGAACGACTTCGACGTTGTCGGCGCGACTACGACTGAGGTGACCCTCACCAACGAAGCAACTGTTGCGCAGGGCGAATTCTCTGCCTCGAAGGTTCTTGACGGTGACGGAGCTTCGGCTGTTGATCCTGACGCAGAGTTCCTCCTCGACTACGAGTACCCCGCGGGGCCGGGCTTCGCCGCCGGCTCAGGCACGCTGGTGTTGCCAGCATCGGGAGAATCTGTACAGTCGCCCAAGCTGCCAGTTGAGGCAGTGCTGACATTGAGTGAGCGCACACCAGAGCCTGTGAACGGGGCTACCTGGACCGGCGCGACGCTGTCTGCCGACACCATCACGATCGGGCGGGATGAAGCGGTCCAAGTGACTGTCACCAACACCCTAACGCCGGTTACGGGCGGCCTCATCATCAACAAACAGCTGACCGGCGCGGGGGCGGGCGAGTTCGCTGCGCAGGACGAGCTCACCTTTGCAGTGGTGTGTTCGGTGGACAAGTAGACGGTGTTCGAGCAGAATGTCACCCTGCAGGTGAACGGACAGTCTGCCGTGACCTCTGACGTGTTGACTCCCATCCCCGCTGGCGCTGAGTGCACCGTCACCGAGACTGGTGCGGGCAGCTCGGATGAGGATCAGCGCCCTGAGCCCGTGACCGTAACGATTCCCTGGAACTCAGAGACCCAGGAAAGCGGAGTTGTGACGGCCTCGCTCACGAATTTCTATAGCGCAGGATCGGTTGAGGTATCGAAGTCCCTCGCGGGTGACGACATCGCGGTTGAAGCCGCGAAGGGTCGCGTATTCGAGCTTCTCGTTACATGCCAGGTCGAGGAAACGAGCAGCACTGGCGAAAGCATACGTTCTGACGTGTACTCCGGCACAGTGCGCATCAAGGGCGGACAAACGAAGTACCTCGGTGACGAAGGAAAGCCCCGGCTGCTGCCGCTCGGGAGCAAGTGTTTCGCCGCTGAGACGGACACCGGTGGGGCAGCCAAGGTGACGATCGATCATGACTCGTTCGAGAACGGCGCGGAGGTTGCGAAGGGAACGCCAGAAAACCTTCAGCGGTTGACCATCAGCGCGGTGAACACGTTCGACAACGCTGCTCTGACGGTCTCGAAGAAGGTTGTGGGGCTCGAGACGGATGCGAAGTACACGTTCGCCCTCTCCTGCACGACTCCAGACGCTGGCGTGGACGGTGTCGTGGGCGATGCGGCGTACGCGCTATCTCCGGCCGACACCAACTTCACCCTCGGGCACGGCGAGAAGCGAACCATTAACCTTCCGGCCGGTGTGACCTGCCAGGTTGTGGAAACGGATGTCCCGGAGGGGGCAGCTGTGTCGATGGTCGATACTGACGCGACGACTCCCGGCGGAGGCCGGGACGGGGTTGTGGCTGCGATCTCAGGAGCCGATAACGCTGTGGCAATCACCAATACCTTCCCGGGTGGAACCCCTGGGAAGCAGTCGCCACTTGCTGCGACGGGTGGACAGGCTCTGGGCGCTATCGGCGTCCTGGGAGCCGGCCTTCTCCTAATTGGGGGTGCGCTGTTCCTTCTGCGACAGCGACGCTCATCGGAGACGGTTCACCTGTCGGTGAACGGGGAGTAATCTCCGACTCGAGCCGTCGGCCCCTGAGTTCTCTTGACGCATCCCCCAGTGCGTCAACAGAGCTCGGGGGCCGACTTGTGCCCCTAAGCCCGCTGAGCAGCTGTCGATTGCAGCCTTACCCTCGAACGGCAAGCCCCGGCGTCTCCACCACGGTGAGCAGAGCCGAGAGCAGCGCCCCGCGCAGCGGCACCTCGGGGTCGCCGTCGGTCGCCACGACCTCGATGCGCTGGAACGGCGGGAGTGAGCGGGTGGCTTCGAGCTGCGTCACGATGGTGGGCACGAGTGGGGCGCCGAGCTGTGCGAGGTAGCCGTCGATGACGATGCGCGCGGGGTTGGCGATGGCTGCGATGGTGTCGATACTGTTCGCGATCCAGCGGCCGGCGTCGGCGAGCACGGCGAGTGTGGCGGAGTCGCCTTCGTCTCTGGACGCCTGCAATTCGGCCAGCAGGCGTGGGCCTTCGGCTGAGAGGTCGTGGATCGGGGTGCTGCGCCCGAAGCGGGCCCGGTGGAGGGCAGCGAGCCCGGCTTTCGTTTCGAGGCAGCCCGTGCGGTCGCACCAGCAGACCTCGCCGTGTGGGTCGACGGCGAGGTGGCCGAAGTCACCCGCCAGGCCGGTCGCGCCGCGCACGACGCCGCCGTCGAAGATGCCGCCGCTCAGCGCGTAGCGGCCGCCGAAGTAGGCGCTCGGGCCGCTCAGTTCAGCCGCAGCGCCGCCGTCGGGTGCGGCGTCGAGGTCGCGGAGCCTGGCCTGCATCGCAGCGTTCGTGTCGCGGTCGATGCGGATCGCCACAGGCCGCGCATCCGCGCCTCCCTGATGGGTGAGTGCGGATTGCAGGGTGTCGGCGAGGTTGAACGTGCCCCAGCCGTTGAGCAGGGACCGGTAGACGTCGCCCGTCTCGCGGTTGAGCGCGCCCGGTGCGTCGATCTCGGCGGCAAGGAGTGTGAGCCCGTGCTGCTCGGCGATGCCGGTCGCCCACGCTGCGACGGCGGCAAGCGCGGTGGAATGACCGGAGACGCGGGTGCTGTCGGGCACCGGGAAGCGCCGGGTGGTGATGACGGTGAGGTCGAGATAGCTGACGGCGGCGTGGATCTCGTGGCGATCGACGATGAGCCCGAGCAGCGCCCAGCGATCTCGCGCGAACACGATCGGTTGCGTTGGCCGGCCAATCGGCACGAGGTGGATCGACTCACTCTCGGCGAGGAGGCCGCGGGCGCGTAGTTCGTCGACGTAGCGGCTCAGGCTTGACGCCTGCACGCCGAGACTGCGGCGGATCTCCTCCCTGGTGATGGTTCCTGCCTGCGCGACGCTGGAGAGGATTCGGCTGAGGTTTTGTTCCTTCAGATCAGCGAGCGAGCCGCCCTGCTTCGGTACGGGCATTCCTGTCCTCTCGGTCGGAGCGGCGAGCGTTTGACGATGAATGTAGTTCAACATTCTAGGCAAATTTTCACCCAAGATGCAGCGCTACCGAGCAAAAACCAGGCGTTACAGAAACGTGACACCTAAATTCCACGATGGAATTAACGTGGTAACTGGTCGCTGCGATGCACGCACTTCGGAGTCCAGAAGTGCCGACACGCGGTGATCCAGCCCATCAACGACGATGAAGGAGCACGCATGACACGCAACGCAGTCACGCCGAGAGGCCCGCGCATCACGACCCGCGGCCTGGTCGCCCTCTCCGCGGTCACCGCTCTCGCATTCACGGGGTGCACGACCGCCTCGAATTCGAACACCGGTGCGGGCGGGGCCGGCAGCACGGACACGATCCGGTCCATCCTCACGACTGATCCCCTGGGCTTCTCGCCGTGGGAGGCGTCAGGCTTTGATGACTATTTGGTCAATGGACTCATGTTCGCCCCGCTCGTGTATAAGGACGACGGCAACAGCTTCATTCCGGGGCTTGCGAGCGAATGGGAGACAAGCTCCGAGCGGGTTGAGTTCACGATTCGTGATGACGCCACCTGTGGGGACGGCAGCCCCGTTACGCCTTCGATCGTGGCGGCGTCGCTGACAGAATTCCAGAAGACCTCTAACGTGTTCGGAGGCCCGACGTTCGGTCCAGCAGCGCCCACGATCAGCGGCGACGATGCCGCGGGCGTCGTGACAGTCGAACTCGCGCAACCTTGGAGCGACGTGCTCAGCGGGGTATCACTTCCGTCTGCCGGTATCGTGTGCTCGGCCGGTTTCGACGACCCCGACGCGCTCGTGGCCGGGACGCTCGACGCCGCTGTCACTGGTCCGTACACCCTCACCGAGAAGCAGCCAGGAGTGAAGTACGAGTTCACGCTGCGAGAAGGGTACAACCTCTGGCCCGAGTATGCGGAGCCGCTTACCGGGACTCCCGCGCAGACCATGGTGTACACAATCGCCACCAGCTCGAGTGCGGTCGCCAACGAACTTATTACGGGCACGCTCGACGCATCGCTCATCAGTGGGAAAGATATTGAGCGACTTGAAGCAGATGCAAGCCTTACGACGGAACGCCTGCCCAGTGCCAATATGTTCGTCATTTTCAACGAGCGTGAAGGCTCACTGTTTGCGGACATCGACAAGCGTCGGGCAGTCGCGCAAGCGCTCGACCGCGAGGCCTTCAACCAGGCGACGAATGGCGGCTTGGGCGATCTTGCAGCCTCCTACGCCCTCCCGGCAGTTCCCTGCTTCAACACCGACGAAGCACTTCTCGTTGAAACTGATCCAACGGCTGCGGCCGCGCAGCTCGCGGGCCTCAAAATTCGCCTACTCGGATCGCAGAACTTTGGCCCGAACGGTGCGGGGAACACCTACATTGCCGATGCGCTGCGCGAGACCGGCGCCGAGGTGGAGCTCCTGAACCTCGACAACGCGTCTTGGGCCGAAACTGGCCAGCTCAAGCCGGAAGCTTGGGACGTGGCCGTCTTCGGCAACATCAATGCTTCCGCGACCATGTCTGGCGTGATGGGCCTCTTCTCTGGCGCCCCCACTGAGGACGGCGGGGCGAACTGGACCGGCAATCCGGACGAGCGGGCCCAACAGTACCTCCGCGATGCGATGGCTGAACCGGATGAGACTAAGCGTTGCGATATCTACCAGGAAGCCCAACGCTATGCCATGACTGAGCAGGTGCGGGCCGTGCCGCTGAGCACACTCGCGTCTCTCGTCGCCGCCCGCGATGGCTTTTCCTTCCGAGCACCGAACAAATCCAACATGAACTACGCAATGCGGATCGAAGACTAAACACGGCACGTGGTACGACTCGAAAGGACTCTAGCAATGACCGAACTCTCACTCATCGACCGTGTGGCTACGGCCTGCTCAGGGCAGGGGTTCAAGCTGCGCGAGCTGCGGCGCGAACTCCATCAGCGCCCCGAGATCGGGCTGTCGCTGCCCACCACACAGCAGACGATCCTCGATTTCCTTGCGCCCCTCGACGGGCTCGAGATCACCACTGGCCGGGGCCTGAGCTCGGTGACCGCTGTGCTGCGCGGTGGGCGCGAGCCAGCCAGCGGTGAGAAGCCGACGATCCTGCTCCGCGGAGACATGGACGGGCTCCCGGTACAGGAGGCCACCGATCTGCCGTACGCGTCGCGCAACACCGGGGCGATGCACGCCTGCGGGCACGACCTCCACATCTCCGCGGTGTGCGGCGCCGCGGCGGCGCTGTGTGCGCTGCGAGACGAACTCGCGATCGACGTGGTGTTCATGTTCCAGCCCGGGGAGGAAGGCTACGGGGGAGCGAAGCTCATGATCGACGAGGGCGTGCTCACCGCAGCCGACCGCCCGGTCGACGCCGCCTACGGCCTGCACGTCTTCGCCACGGAGCTCCAGGCCGGCGAGTTCGCGCTGAAACCGGGCGTGCTCATGGCCGCCTCAGACCTTGTTTCGATCACGGTGCACGGCCGCGGCGGGCACGGGTCGACGCCGCACGCGGCGCAGGATCCAATCCCTGCCGCGAGTGAGATCGTGCTCGCCCTGCAGACACTCGTGACTCGCGGGTTCAGCGTGTTCGATCCGGTGGTCATCACTGTCGGCGCGATCCACGGCGGCACCGCCAGCAACGTGATCCCCGACGAAGTCGAGCTCGCACTCTCGGTGCGCAGCTTCTCGGAGAGCGCGCGCTCGACAGTGCTGCGGCGCATCCACGAGGTCACCTCGGGCGTGACCGCCGCGCACGGACTCACCGCCACGGTCGTGGTCTCCGAACACTCGTACCCCGTGACGGTGAACGATCCAGCCGCGATCGACCGCGCCTACGAGGTGCTCACCCCGCTGTTCGGAGCGGACCGGCTGCGAGCGATGCCCGACCCGCTGCCGGGGTCTGAGGACTTCTCCTACGTCCTCAACGAGGTGCCGGGAGCGTTCCTCTTCCTCGGGGCTGCTCCCGTCGGGACTGACCCGACAACCGCGCCGAGCAACCACTCATCGCTCGCGCAGTTCGACGACTCCGTGCTCGCGGATGCGGCGACAGCGCTGGCGGGGCTCGCCGTGTCTCACCATGCGCCAGCAGCGAAGTAGCAGCGCGGTGACCCAGCCAACGCAGGGAGGGCCGAAGGCGGCTTCGACCGCGGTCGTGCGAACACAGGAAGCGCGGGCGCGTCGGCGGCGAGGAGGCCCCTGGGGGGCCTTCGCCCTCCGCCGCCTCGGCGGGATCCTCCTCTCCTTCGTGGTGCTCGTGCTCGTCACGTTCCTCATCGTGCCGCTCATCCCGGGGGACCCCGCGCTCGTTATCGCGGGCGAGGGCGCCACCGAGGCCGACATTGAGCGGATCCGCGAACGGCTCGGACTCAATGAGTCCCTCATCGTGCAGTTTTTCTCGTACGCCGCCGACCTGCTGCGGTTCGACCTCGGCAGCTCGTTCAGCACCGGTGGGCCGGTGACGGCGATCATCGCCGCACGGTTCCCGTTCACCGCGCAGCTCGCCCTCATCGCGATCGTTGGCATTCTTGCGATCGCGGTGCCCGCAGGCCTCGCCGTTGCGGTGGCCACCCGCGGCGGCCGCAACCGCTGGCTCGACGTCGGCTTCAACGCCGTCACGGGGTTCTTCTACTCGGTGCCGCAGTACGTCATGGGCACGCTGCTCGTCGCGGCGTTCGCGATCGGCCTCGGCTGGCTCCCTTCTGGCGGGGCCGCCTCGCGCAGCGCGATCATGCTCCCGCTCGCCGCCCTCATGATCCAACCCATCTGCAGCGTCGGCCGCGTGGTGCGCCGGGAGGCCTCGGTCGTACTCGAACAGGACTTCATTCGCACCGCCCGCGGCTGGCGTCTCCCGCAGCGACGCACCAACCTCCGCTATGTCCTGCCCAACGTCATCACGACCACCCTCACCCTGTCGGGCCTCATCCTCGCGGCCCAGCTCGGCGGGGCGATCGTCATCGAAAACGTCTTCAACTGGCCGGGACTCGGTCAGGGCATCGTCGCCGCGATCCTCACGCGCGACTATCCAACGATCCGCGGCATCATCCTCGTGCTCGGGCTGCTCGCCACGCTCATCATCGTGGTGGTCGACCTCGTGCTGGCAGTGATCGATCCGCGCAACCTGGGAGCAGACCATGACTCGTAGCGACGACTCGCGGCCACGCATCGGGGCCGCGATGGCCGCCGGCCTCACGATCCTCGGGGTACTCATCCTCATCGCGATCATCGTCCCGATGACCCCGCTCTGGGACGCGGCGACGAAACTCACCCCGGATGCGAGCCTGCCGCCGTCGGCGGCCCACCCGCTCGGCACCGACGACTTCGGGCGCGACAACGTGGCCCGCGCGCTCGCCGCCACCCGACTCACCCTGCTCATGACGCTCTCCGCGACCGCGGTGAGCATCGTCGGCGGGGTGATCGCGGGCGTCGGCGTGTGGCTGCTGCCCGCCAGGCCGCGGCAGGCCGTGCTCCGCCTCATCGATACCGGGGCCGCCTACCCGGCCCTCATCTTCGCCCTGGTGATCGCCTCGATCCTCGGCTCGAGCGCCCAGTCCGCGGTGATCGCGATCGGCCTAGCCGGCATCCCCTCATTCGCGCGGCTCATGTCGAACCTCACGGCTGGCATCTCCACCCGCGAATACGTGGCGACAGCCCGGTTCCTCGGCGTCGGCCCGCTGCGCATCGCGCTGCGACACGTGCTCCCGAACATGGCCGAGCCGCTGCTCGTGCTCAGCGCGACGGTGTTTGCGCTGTCGCTCGTTGAACTCTCAGCGCTGTCCTTCATCGGGCTCGGCGTGCAGTCGCCCGAGTTCGACTTCGGGCGGATCCTCAACGACTCGCTCACCGCGATGTACGTGCAGCCCTATCAGGCGGTCGCGGCCTCCGTGCTCATCGTGCTCACTGGGCTGTCGGCGATGCTCATCGGCGACGCGCTCGCGGCGCGCGCGAACCCGCGCAGCCTGATGAAGTTCCGCCGCATCCCGCAGCCACCGAGCGCGCGGGTCACGAGCGTCGTGTCGCCGGACGCGGAGCTGTCGGGTGCTGAGCCTGCGGGTGCGGTGCCGCCGAGCGCGGCGGCTGCCGCGGCAGGCCCGCTCGTGCGGGTGAGCGGCCTGAGCATTCGCGTGCCGCAGGGCGCAGAGCTCGTGCGTGACGTGTCGTTCGAAATCGAGCACGGCCAGGTCGTCGCGCTCGTCGGCGAATCGGGGTCGGGGAAATCCCTCACGGCGATGGCGATCGCCGGCCTCCAAACCGAGGGCCTCGAAACCGTTGCCGAAGAGCTGTCGTTCGCCGGCATGGACATGCTGCGCAAACCGCGACGGCAACGCCTGGCGCGCGAGATGGCGATCGTCTACCAAGACCCGGGCACCACCTTCAACCCGGCAATGCGCATGGGGCCGCAACTCACCGAGGTGCTGCGCGTCTACCACGGCATGCGTGGGCCCGAGTACCGCAGCACCATGACCCGCGCCCTCGAAACGGTCGGGATAGACGATGCGCCGCGGCGCATGAAGCAGCGCCCGCACGAATTCTCGGGCGGCATGCGTCAGCGCGCAATGATCGCGGCCGCGATGAGCACGCACGCGAGACTGCTCATCGCGGACGAACCGACGACCGCCCTCGACGTGACCGTGCAACTCCAGGTGTTGCGTCAGCTTCGCCGCGCGCACCAGCGCGAACACATGTCGATGCTGTTCATCAGCCACGACCTCAGCGTCGTCCAAGAGATCAGTGACCTCGTGCTCGTGATGAAAGACGGCGAGATCGTCGAACGGCTCACCGCGGGCGAGCTGCGACGCCGTGAGGTCACGCACCCGTACACGAAACGACTGCTCGCGGCAGTGCCCGCGCTCAGCGCGGCGACGCGAGACGCGATGGCGGATCGAGAGGAGACCTGACATGCATGACAGCGCAGCGGTCATCGCGGATCGTATCGACGTGAGCTTCGGGCACGTGAACGTGATCTCGCAGCTCAGCATACGAGTCGCTCGCGGGAGCACCGTCGGGCTGGTCGGGGAATCAGGATCGGGCAAGTCCACGCTCGGCAAAGCCATCGTCGGCATGAACCGCGTCTCGGCCGGCACCCTCGACGTGGTCGGTCACGACATGCGGCGCCTGTCCCGGCGCGAGCGGCACACGCTGTCGCGAACGGTGCAGTACATTCCGCAGGATCCGTACTCCTCGCTGAGCCCGCGCCGCACGATCCGCCAGACGCTTGCCGAAGCGATCGATCCGCGCGCTGGCCGGCTGAGCGCCGACGCCGAGGCGCTCGCGGTCGCCACCCTCACATCGGTGGGGCTTGGCGGCGACGTGCTCGCGAAGTATCCGCACGAGTTCTCGGGCGGGCAACGGCAGCGCATCGCAATCGCGCGGGCGCTGCTCCCCGGCCCCGAACTCATCATCGCCGACGAGATCACGAGCGCGCTCGACGTGTCCGTGCAGGCCGAAATCATTGAGCTCCTCAAGCGGCTGCGCGGTGAGCGGCCGCTCACGATGGTGTTCATCAGCCACAGCCTCGCCGTCGTCGAACAGCTCTGCGAGGAGATCATCGTGATGCAGCGCGGCGCGATCGTCGAACACGGGCCGATCACCGAGGTGTTCCACGCGCCCAGCTCGCTGTACACGCGGCAGCTGCTCGCGTCGGTGCCCGGCTCGCCGGGGTTCGACCTCGACGGTGGTGCGCAGCAGTAGCGGTGACCCCGCAACCCGCGCGGTCACGTGCCGGTAACTCTCGGGCTACCTTGCCTCCCTACGCTGACCTGAGCGTCCGGCGGCCATTCAATTATCTCTGAGCTGCCGCACGCGCATTCCAACACTGACGAAAGGTCTGCGGCAACTCGTGGCTTGGTTTAGACGAACTCCCCTGAAAACAACGCTGGCAGCCGGGCTCTGCCTCGGCATTGCCGTGAGCGGCATCGCCCTCGCACCCCAGTCCACCCTGACCGCAAGCTACGCGGTCCCCGACACGGGCGGCCTCGACCTCAACGGCCGCGATTCGAGCCTGCTCCGCTCTGAGACCCGGCAGCTCGCCCCGGGCCTCAAGGCCACAAGCTTCGACCGGCTACAGGGCGAGGGATGGGTGACGGGCGACGTGCTCGTCGCAGACCTCGCGACACCCACGCTGTCGATGGACGTGCGCGATTCGGGCAGCCTCACGAAGCCCGCCCCCGTCACCGAGCACACCCTCGGCGATCACGCCGTGGCCGCGGTCAACGGCTCGTTCTTCGACATCAATAACTCCGGTGTCGCCCAAGGCACGAACGTCTCGTCGAGTGAGGGCGTGAAGACCACGAGCGGATCTCCCGTCGAAAGCTTCACCGTGAGCGAGGGCATCGCAGCGATCCAGGCGCTGGCCTCGGCCGCAACCCTCGACATCGCGGGCGCCACCCACCAGGTGAGCACCGTGAACAACATCGGTATTCCCGCCGACGGCATCGGCTACTTCACGCCGATGTGGGGCGAGTACCCCATCTCGCGCGCCATCGGCGGGCCGGCAAACATCGACCCGAAGTTTCTCCGCGTGGAGGTCGCCGACGGGGTCGTGACGCGCACGTCTGCCGACCTCGCTGAGATCACGGGGCCCACGGCCATCGCCGCGGGAGCGGGTGTCGTGCTCGCGCGCGGATCGGCCGTCGACCTGTTCGAGGGTGTGCAGCCCGGCGACGCGCTCCCGGTCACGGTCGCCGCCAGCTCTGACGTCGACCTCGCGATCGCCGGCAACCAGCGCCTCGTCGCCGACGGCGTAGCTGTCGGCGCCCCGGACAAGGGCGAGCCGCGCACCGCGGTCGGCGTGAGCGAGGACGGCAGCGAGGTCTACGTCGTCTCTCTCGACGGCCGCCAGAGCCACTCCCGCGGCATGGCACTCGACGAGCTCGGCGAGTTCATGGTCGAGCTCGGCGCGCACAACGCGGTGAACCTCGACGGTGGCGGATCCAGCACCCTCCTCGTGCGCGAACCGGGCACAAGCGAGCTGAGCGTCGGCAACGCCCCGTCAGACGGGCACCTGCGCAG
The DNA here is from genome assembly GCF_001482305.1 of Leucobacter sp. G161. Classification (GTDB taxonomy): domain Bacteria; phylum Actinomycetota; class Actinomycetes; order Actinomycetales; family Microbacteriaceae; genus Leucobacter. Next base: position 122,517 of record NZ_LOHP01000047.1, on the reverse strand, counting down.
CGTGCCCAACAGCCTCGTGTTCTCGTCGACCGCACCTGACACCGGGCTCGCTGACGTCATGGTGGCTCCCGAGTCGAAACTCGACGACGCGGACGCAGTGTTCCCCGGCTTCTCGCGCACCGTCTCGGGTATCGGCCTCGACGCAAACCGCGGCGCACTCTCGACCGCGGGCGAGTTCTCGGTGGCGGGCAAGAACGCGACGCTCACGCCGGTTGACGCAGACACGGCCAAGGTCACCGGAACTACCCCGGGCACCGCGCCCGTCACGTTCACGGCGGAGGGAAAGTCCGCGACGAGCGAGCTGCGCGTGCTGGGCGAGCTTGACCGGCTTCGCGCGAGCCAGAGCGTCATCGCTTTGGTCGACGAGAACGGCAGCGAGACGGTGACGATCACCGGCCTCGATAAGGATGGCTTCGGCGCGCCCATCGAGGCCGCAGATCTCACGGTCTCCGCCGGCGCAGATGTCGCTGTCGAATCGCTTGATGGCACCACGTTCACCATCTCCCCGCGCGCGGCGTCGGGGGCAGCAACGGTGTCGTTCTCGGCGGGCGACCGCCGCGTCGACGTCGCGGTGACGATTGGCCTGGAGGAGGAGCCGGTCTCGGATCTCGCGAACGCGAAGGACTGGACGTTCCGCTCGGATCGCGCAACCGGTGCGCTCGAAGAGGCGACCGGGCCCAACGGCGAGGCCGGGCTGAAGCTCAGCTACGACTTCGCCTCATCCACCGGCACACGCGGTGCGTACGCCGTCGCCCCTGAGCCCATCGAGATTGCGGGGCAGCCGAAGGCGATCAAGATGTGGGTGCACGGTGACGGCAACAGCACCTGGCCGCGTCTGCAGATGAAGACCGGTGCGGGCACGACCATGAACATCGACGGCCCGCACACGAGCTGGACCGGCTGGCAGGAGCTCACGTTCAACGTGCCCGTCGGAACCGCCTACCCGCTGAAGCTCGAGCGGGTGCGCATGATGGAAACCTCGGCCGCGAAGCAGTACCAGGGTGAAACCATGTTCGCCGGCATTCGCGCCGTCGTGGCCCCCGAGGTCGCGCAGCCGCAGGCGCCGGTCGTGCACGATCCGCTTGTCGTCACGAACGGAACGGTGGATCAGCGCGCGCAGCGCATCGCGGTGATGAGCGACGCACAGTTCGTCGCCCGCAACCCCGAGGGGCCGAACGTGCAGGGTGCACGCCAGACGCTGCGAGAGATCCTCGCCGCGAAGCCCGAGATGTTCGTCATCACCGGCGACTTCGTCGACGAGGCGGCGCCCGAGGACTTCGCGCTCGCGCGTAAGATCCTCGACGAGGAAATCGGCGACAAGCTGCCCTGGATCTACGTGCCGGGCAACCACGAGGTGATGGGCGGCCCGATCGAGAACTTCATCGCCGAGTTTGGGCCGACGAAGACGAAGCAGCAGGTCGGCAGCACGCTGGTCATCACCCTGAACACCGCGAACGGTTCGTTCAACGGCTCGGACAAGCAGCAGATGCGCTTCCTCGAAGACGCGCTCGCCGAGGCGGAGCAGGACTCGACGATCACGGGCGTGCTCGTGTTCGCGCACCACCCGGTCGACGACCCGAAGAGCAGCAAGGACAGCCAGATCTCGGACCGCATCGAGGCGAAGCGGTACCAGGATCGGCTCGCGGAGTTCCGCGCCGACACGGGCAAGTCGATCGCCTCGATCAACGGCCACGCCGGTGTCTTCCACGCGACAAGCCACGAGGGCGTCTCGACGTTCCTCAGCGGCAACAGCGGCAAGGGGCCGTCGAGCTCGCCCGACAAGGGCGGCTTCACCGGCTGGGCCATGCTCGGGATCAACCCGAACTCGGGTGTTGTCGGGAACGATCCGGCACCCGTGACGAGTCGCACGAACTGGCTCCAGGCCGAGGTGAAGCCCCGGGTCGACGAGCTCACGCTCGGCGCGACTGCTGCGGTTCCTGCAGCGATGACCGTTGGCGAGTCGGTAACCGTTGACGCCACGATCTCGCAGGATGGTGGGCGCATCGTGCCCGTGCACTGGCCGATGAGTGCGGTCTGGGGCGGCGACGCCGTCGTCATCGACGATGGATCGGTGGAGACCGACAAGCGCGGCCGCGCAGTGAGCGCGAGCGCGAGCGAGTCGGCCGGCGAAAGCGTCGTCCGCTTCAACCCCGCGACCGGGGCGCTCACCGCGACCGCAGCGGGTGAGGCCACCCTCGAGGTGACGGTGAACGGCGTGACGACCGCGCACACGGTCACGGTCGCCGATGATGCGACTGGGCCAGTGGATCCGGGCGACGGCGGAGACGGAGAGGGATCCGGCACCGGTGGCGACGGCGGCCCCAACGGCGGTACCGGCGACACCGATGGCACTGGCACTGGCACTGGCACCGGCTCCGACAGCGATGCAGCGAATGCACCCGACGCAGCGAATGATCCACAGCTCGCCAGCACGGGCGGCCCCGCACTGCAGTGGCCTCTCGCGCTCGGCATCATGAGCGCTCTGGTTGCCGGTGGCGGACTGCTGCTGTTCTGGCGCCGGTCGTCGCTCCGCCGCTAAACCGCAGTATCCGCGCCAGGGCGCGGTGACTATCGCCGTGGGCATCAGCATGTCGCTGATGCCCACGGCGCGTTACACGGCAGCGGGCGCGGTAGCGGCAGCGGGCGCGGCGGCGGCAGCGAACACCGCGTCGATTTCGACGGCCACCCCGCGGGGGAGCGAGGCCATACCGAGCGCCTTCCGCGTCGGGAGATCCTGATCTCCGAAGATCTCGCGCAGCAGACCGCTCGCGCCCTCGGCAACCTCGCCGTGCTGCGTGAAGTCTGCGGTCGTGTGTACGCAGACGTTCAGCTGCACAAGCTGCAGCCCATCGAGCGTTCCGTTGTGCTCCCGCACCGAGTACAGCAGTCGCAGTGCTGCCTCCCGTGCGGCCTGAGCCCCCTGCTCGACGGAGAGCTCCGCTCCGACCTTGCCGAGCGTCAAGCTGGTGTGCCCGGAGGTGAAGATCAGGCCGTTGGCGTTCACGCACTGGGACATGGTGGGGGAGCTCGGGCCGTCGGTCGCTCCGAGCGTCAGAGCGAGGGTGTCACGCGTGCTCGTCATCAGTGGTTCCTTCGCTTGCTCCGGTGGTGCTCGGCACGGTGACCGGGCTGACAATCCAGTGCACCTCGGCCACGCCGTCGCCGACGTTGACGGTGCGGTGCATCTGGGAGCTCCGGTACTCAATGGTGTCGCCAGCGTCGAGCAGGTGGGACCTGCCGTCGATCTGCACGTCAACCGAGCCGCGGATCACTGTTAGAAACTCTTGGGAGTCACCGTGGTTGTACGGCTCGTCGCCGGTAGATTCGCCCGGATCGAATTCGCCGGCGAACATCTCGATGTGGGAGAGCGGGCGCGGGCTGAGCATGTATTTGCGTGCCCCGCCGTGGATCAGCTGGGGCCGGTCCGCGTGGCGGACAATGCGGGGGCCGGGCGGCTGGTCGGAATTGAAGAGCTCCGCGAGCGTCGTTCCGAGGGCCTCGGTGATGTCACGCAGCGTGCCGAAGCTCGCGCCGCAGGCTCCCCGCTCGAGCTGGCTGAGGAAGCTCGCGCTCACGCCGGACATATCTCCGAGCTGTGTCAGCGACAGCCGCCTAAGTTTCCGTATCTCACGGATGCGTGCGCCCAGCTGGGCATCCTCGTCCCCGGATTTGCGTTTTTGAGTACTCATCCCTTCGCATGTTACAGGTTTTGGAGAGCCATGTCTGTACCCAAGATGTAGCGATGTTAAAAACAAATTGAAGCGAACTCTGTGTAATGCGCGCTGTTTTTGGAGTCAAAACGTAGTCGTGGCCTGTGTTTTTGTGACCAGATTCAAATCGAGATTCAAATTACTTGTAGAACTACTGAATTTCATTTACAGTGAATCCATCGACATTGCGAAGGCCTGAGGAAATCCTCTGGACAACGCAGGTGCGTCAACGTAGACGAAGCCCGGGCCGGGCTTGACCGAAAGGTGGCCGATTGAAAACCACATCCCCTCCCCAAGCTCCAGCCCCGGCTGGAACCGCACGGGACATCACCCCGTTAGAGATCGTCCCCCTGAAACGCTACGGGCGAATGGTCATCGCGGCCGTCGCCGTGCTGCTTGTCGGCGGCCTGGTGTTCGCCCTCGTCACGAGCAAGAACCTTGACTGGAGCGTGGTCGGCCAGTACCTCTTCGCGCCGGTCATCATCGAGGGCGTCATCCTCACCGTGCAGCTCACGGTGCTCGCAGTGATTATCGGCATTGTGCTCGGCATTGTGCTCGCGCTCATGAAACTCTCCGACAACCGCGTGCTCACCGTGCTCGCCGACCTGTACCTCTGGTTCTTCCGGGGCACGCCGCAGCTGATCCAGTTGATCTTCTGGTTCAACCTCGCGTTCCTCTTCCCCACCATCAGCTTGGGGTTTGTGAGCTGGGACACCAATGCGCTCATCACTCCGTTCATTGCTGCCCTCATCGGACTGAGCCTGAACGAGGGTGCTTACATGGCCGAGATTATCCGCGGCGGCATCCTCGGCGTGCCCAAGGGGCAGCGCGAGGCAGCAGTCGCACTCGGCTTCACGCCGCTGCAGATGATGACCAAGATCATTCTCCCGCAGACGATGCGCATGGTGATCCCGCCAACCGGCAACCAAGCCATCGCGATGCTGAAAGTCACCTCGCTCGTGTCGGTGATCTCGGCTCGCGACCTGCTTACGAACGCGCAGATGATCTACTCACGCAACTACTACGTGATCGAGCTGCTCATTGTCGCAGCAGCCTGGTACTTGCTGCTCACCACGATCGCCACTCTGCTGCAGAACCAGCTCGAAAAGAAGTACGCAGGGCGGAGCGGCAACACCGCCAGCCGCGGAACAAACCGGGGCCTGTTGAGGCGCCTTACCCAGATGGGAGCACAACGATGAACGCGACAGAGCGATCGGAAGTGGCCGAGCGGCCAATGGTGCAGGCCGTAGAGGTGCGCAAGAGCTTCGGCGGTAACGAGGTACTCCGCGGCGTGAGCATCGACGTGCAGCCCGGAACGGTGACCGCGCTCATCGGTCCGTCTGGATCGGGCAAGAGCACGTTTCTGCGATGCATCAACGACCTCGAAACATTCGACTCGGGCGATATCCTCGTTGACGGCGAGCGCGTCGCGTACCGGCGCGAGGGCACGAAAGCGTACGAGCTGAAGCCGAGGATCGTCGCAAAGCGGCGCGCGAAACTCGGAATGGTGTTCCAGGGGTTCAACCTGTTTGGGCACCTCACCGTGCTCGAGAACATCATGATTGCCCCCGTCCAGGTGCTCAAGCAGGACAAGAAGGTCGTCGAGCAGCGCGCTCTCGAACTACTGCGCAAGGTCGGCCTATCGGACAAGCGCGATGCCTACCCTGATTCGCTGTCGGGCGGCCAACAGCAGCGGGTCGCCATCGCGAGGGCCCTCGCGATGGAACCGACGCTCATGCTCTTCGACGAGCCGACCTCAGCGCTCGACCCCGAGACCGTCGGCGAGGTGCTCGAGGTCATGCGCACGCTCGCCAGCGAGGGCATGACGATGATCGTTGTCACCCACGAAATTGGGTTCGCGCGCGAGGTCTGCGATCAGGTCGCTTTCCTTGAAGACGGTGTCATCCAGGAGATCGGCCCGCCCGAACAGGTGCTTGATAACCCCACGCACGAACGAACCCAGCGCTTCTTGAGCCGCGTCATCTGACGCGTGATTACCGCGCCCCGCACAACTGAACCTTCCCAACGGCGGGATGGCTCGCAACCCTCACGAGAAAGAACACATCATGCAACGAAACGCCACCTACCTGAAAGTAGCCATCCCGGCGCTGATGGTCGCAAGCCTGACGCTCTCGGCCTGTGCGCCGGCGGGTGCCCCCGCAGCAGAAGAGTCGGCACCGGTTGACTCCGCGGCGGTCGTCGACGAGATTCGACAGCTGCTGCCCGAGGAAATCCTCAGCAAGAACACCATCAAGGTCGTGACCGACCCGTCGCAGGCACCGTACGAGTTCACTGACGACGACGACAACATTGTCGGCATTAACCCGGATCTCGCCGCGGAGGTCGCGGCCGTGCTCGGCGTCGAACTCGAGTGGTCGCGCTCCGACTTTGGGGGCCTCATCACCGGCGTCGCAACCAAACGCTACGACATGATGAGCGAAGCAATGTGGGACACGGAACAGCGCCGCGAGCAGATCGACTTTGTCGACAACCTCGTGTCCGCGAACAACATCGTTGTCTCCAAGGGCAACCCGCTCGGGATCAAGGACCTGCCCGACCTCTGCGGCAAGAACGTCTCCACCCTTGAGGGCAGCATGATGGTGGAGCTTTTTGAAGAGTTCCAGCCCGAGTGCGACGGCAACCCGATCAACGTGCTCATCGCACCGACAACAGCCGACCAGCTGCTGTGGCTGTCGACCGGCCGCGCCGTCGCGACGATCGCGAACCCCATCGTCACCGAGTTCGGCATCGAGCAGGGCACCGCCCGCGACATCGAAGTGGTTCCCGGCGAGGGCTACCTCAGCAACAATTACGGCTGGGCCTTCCACAAAGACAACGTCGAGCTTCGCGACGCCATCGCCGCCGCCATTCAGCACCTCATTGACAACGGCGCCTACGACGACGTGATGGACAAGTGGAATGTCTCCGACAACAGCCGCCTCACCCAGGTCGAGATCAACAGCGAGATCGTGCAGTGACCGCGGATACGCAGGAGCTCGGTCCCTTCGGACGGATGTACGAGCTGACCCCGGATGCCACGATGGCAGGATCGGTCGTGCCGGGTCGTGAATTCTCGGTGCACACGCTCGACTCTTCAGGCGGGCAGATCCGCACCGATGTCGATTACGGCGACCTCGACGCGAGCAAGTTCTTCCCGGTCGTCGGCCCGGTCGAGGTCGTCGGGGTAGAGCGGGGTGACGTTGTCGAGATCGAGATTCTCGATATGCGCCTCGACCCCGTCGCGTACACCTGGACGAGGCCGGGGCTCGGGCTGCTCGGGCAGGACAGGTTCGCTGTGATGGCCGTCGATACTGAGACGCTTGAGCTCAGGCCGGGCGGCCCCGGCACTCCGGTGCTCGCCGCAGCACAGCCGAAGGCGCACGTGGGCGCGCTCGGCCTGCTCACCGACTCGGTCGAGCCGGCGCGCACGCTCGGGCACTACGGCGGCAACATTGACTTCAGCGCCGTCGGTGTCGGGGCGAAACTGTGGATCACCGCTTCCGTACCGGGCGGCGGCTTCTTCATCGGTGACGTTCACGCGACGATCGGCGACGGCGAGGTCTGCGGCACCGGAGCCGAGACCGGCGCGACGGTGTCGCTTCGACTCAACAGGCTTGCGGGGGTCGGGTCGATCCTGCCCACCGTTGAAGACGCTGACGGGCGGCTGTGGGTCATCGGCGTTGGCGCGTCGGTCGAAGAAGCACTGAAAGAAGCGACCGCCTACTGTGTGGCGCGGGTCGCCGAGCACGCCGGAGTCAGCAAGGATGAGGCGTACCTCTCCGTCGGACTGCTATTGAATGTCAAGGTGTGCCAGGTCGTGAACCCGCGAACCAGCGTTGCGGTGTCGCTCGACGGCGGACTCGACCGGGTGCTCAGGGTCGCAGGATCCGAACGAACAACCTCATAGGTGAAAGGAACCGCAGTGAACCTCAGAACAGTGCTCGGTGATGTGAGCGTTGACCGGATCGACAGGGTGTTGCCACACGAGCATCTGCTCTGCGACTTCAGCCCGGTGACGGGAGACCGCAACCACATCTTCAACAATCCTGAACTCGCTGTTCGTGAGCTTGGATACATGAACGAGGATCTCCCGCCGGCTGCTGACAGGCAGCACGCGATCGTCGAGGTGACGCTCCGAGATCTCGGCCGTGACCCCGAGGGGATGCGCCGTATTTCGCGGGAGTCTGGTCTGCACGTGGTGATGGGCACGGGGTGGTACCTCGAGCCCTACTACCCCAAGCAGGTCTATGAGGTCTCGGCTGAGCGGCACGCGGCCCAGATGATTCAGGAAATCGAGGAGGGGGTGCTCGTCGCAGACGGGACGCGGATCCGCGCTGGTGTGATCGGAGAGATCGGCACACACGGCGGGACGCTCTCGCCTGCGGAGGAACGAGTGCTGCGCGCGGCCGGGCGGGCGTCAAACGCGACGGGTGCCGCGGTCACGACGCACGCCTTCATGTACCCGACCGGGGTCGATCAGCTGAGCATTCTCGAGGAGGAGGGGGTCGATCCGCGGCGCATCGCCATTGGGCACGTTGACACCTTCCTCGATCACTCATACCTCACGGGGCTGCTCAACCGGGGCGTGTACCTGCAATTCGACACCTGCGGTCGCGAGCACCTCATGCCCGATAGCTTGCGGGTCGAGATGCTCGTGCGTCTCATCGATGAGGGGTGGGCTGATTCGCTGCTCATCTCGAGTGATCGCTGCCACATGACCGACCTGAAGATTCGTGGCGGGCTCGGCTACTCGTGGGCCGTTGCGGGCTTCTGCGACCTGCTTCGTGCGGCGGGGCTGGCTGAGCCCGTGGTGGATCAACTCACCAGGGAGAACCCGCTGCGGTTGCTGACCGGGGTGCACTCCGCGAACCGCTAGCAGACGCACACGTTGCCGTTGGTGCCGCCCGTGGTTCAGGGGTAGCACCAACGGTGCACTGCGAGCGGGCGGTGGCGGCCCTACCCGAGCGCAAAGCCGAGCAGCACGACACCAGCACCCGCGGCGAGCACGCCAACAACGATCAGGAACGTGCCGTTTCGGCGCAGCTGCGCCGGATGCGCATGCGTCGGATTGGTGGGGTCGTACGCGACCACGCAGGAACCGCCGTAGAGTGCACGCAGTACCTTCACTCGTGTCTGTCCGAAGCGTTCAACACCGTCTGGGGTGCGGAATCGATACTGGTGCGACGAGAACCGCAGCGCCGGGCCGATCCACTCGCCCCGCACGGTCGCCCAGTGCCTGGGAACGAGCCTGCGAACCCGGACGCCCGCGAGCACAACGAAGCCCGCAGCGATGATGAGCATGACGCACGCGATGTACAACAGGGACCTCCCTCGGGGTGCGGCAGCCCCTTCGTGGCAAACCGCAATTCTACCGGCTGCTTACGGCGTTGCCGGGCTGGCCGGTGTGTGCTCTCGACTGGGAGAGATGAGGGTCGGGGCTCAGTATTGCGGGCCAAGGGTCGCGTCGCTCATCCTCGGGGATGTCAGGCACACGCCTGAGTTCGCGAACGTCAATAACGACTTTCCCGGAGGCGAAGCGGGCGTTGCCGCTTCAGGCAAGAGAGTGACCTCGCTGACCCCGTTCACCTGAAGACCGCGTTCGGCGTTAGTGAAGATCTGCTTAGAGTGAACAGGGAGATGGTCGCGCGACTGCGGGGAACTGTTACCCGCCGAGCCGCCTCGCCAGCAGCACCCTGGCCACCGGCCGTTCACCAAGAAATGATAGGTTGGCGGAATGATGAATCGGGCCAGTGGGGCGGTGTTCGCCCCGAAAACGTGGGGAACGCTCCACACCGGCACGAACGGCTACGTCTCGACGTGGGGCGCAATGCTCTCCGGCACCATGCCTTCTCCGGCTGCCGCCTAGCCCCGGCCACCTGCTGAGATCCACCGCGCGACGCTGAACGCGCGCCATAATACCTCCTGCCCTGGCCGGGTGATGCCCCTCGCACGCATGCCATCTGGAGACCCCTGTGACCTCATCGACCCCTCGCCCCACCTTTCCCCGCTACGGGGGCTTCCCCGAAGCCCGCCGCATCACCGCCCTGCTGCGGAAGGAAACCGTCGGCGGCATCCTGCTCGTGATCGCCGCGCTCGCCGCAGTGGTCTGGGCGAACTCGCCCGCTGCTGCCAGCTACTTCGCGCTTCGCGACTTCACCGTCGGCTACGAGCCCTGGCACCTCAAACTCTCGCTGGGAGCATGGGCGGCTGACGGGCTGCTCGCGATCTTCTTCTTCCTCGTCGGTCTCGAACTCAAACGCGAGTTCATCGCCGGCGACCTGAAGCGCTTCCGTACCGCGATCGTGCCGATCGCAGCCGCGCTCGGCGGCGTCGCGGTCCCGGCGCTCGTCTACTTCTTCATTGCGGCCCAGGACGACGCGTTGCGTGACGGCTGGGCGATCCCGACTGCCACCGACATCGCCTTCGCCGTCGCCGTGCTCGCGATCATCGGCTCCCATCTGCCGCCGGCCCTCCGCATCTTCCTGCTGACACTTGCCGTCGTTGACGACCTGCTCGCGATCAGCATCATCGCCGTGTTCTACACCGACCGCATCGAGGTGCTGCCGCTCGTCCTGTCGCTCGCGGTCATCGCCCTCTACGGACTCATCGCGCAGCGCTACCGGGTATTCTTCGGCAGTCGCGCGTTCGCGGCCTGGCTGGTGCTGCTTCCCATCGGCGTCGTCGCGTGGGCGCTCATGCACGCGTCGGGCGTGCACGCGACGATTGCGGGAGTGCTGCTCGGCTTCACGATTCCGGTGCTGCATCGCCGCGCGGATCGCGACGCCCGGTCCGACCGGCCGGGCCTCGCCGAGGAATTCGAGCACCGCTTCCGTCCGCTCTCGGCGGGCTTCGCCGTGCCCGTGTTCGCGTTCTTCGCAGCTGGGGTGTCCGTCGGCGGCGTGGAGGGGATCCGCACCGCGATAACCCACCCGCTCACCCTCGCGATCGTCGCCGCACTCGTGCTCGGCAAGCCGATCGGTATCCTCGCGACGACGTGGCTCACCACGAAGCTCCTGCGCACCAAGCTCGACCCCGAGCTGCGGTGGATCGACATGATTGGCGTCGGCCTCCTCGCCGGCATCGGGTTCACCGTCTCCCTGCTCATCGCGGAGCTGAGCTTCGCGCCAGGGTCAGCCGAGGCGGACACCGCCAAGGTTGCGATCCTCACCGGCTCAGTGATCGCCGCACTCCTCGCCGCAGCCCTCCTCGCGATGCGCAACCGGCAGTACCGACGGATCGCGCTCCGCGATGCCGTCGATGAGAATGCGGATGGCATTCCCGATGTCTACCAGCGAGGGGAGTAGCGCGGAGCGGGCGCGGTCGGCCGTGAGCAGGATCCGTTCATGACGGGCCAAACAGTGAATCGATGAGCTTCGAGGCCTCTGCGTGCTCCAGATGGAATTCGTAGCCGAAGGCAGCGGACACACGGAATGCAGCCTCAAGGGAGGGAACCAGTTTTCCGGCCTCAAAGTCCTGCACCCACCGGCGGCTCATGCCAATGCGGGAAGCGAGCTCCTGTTGCGTGAGTCCGCCCCGTACCCGTTCAGACCGAGCAAAATCAGCAAAGGCCTCCGGTGATGGGACGAACATCGCGACCTCCCTGGCGAGCGCAGTAAAGTGTGCACCCGATGATGCGCGCACTATCGTGTGCATGCAAGGGCTAGCGCAGGATAGTGTGCGGGTGCTTGGTCGGATCGCCGTGAGTGTTCCCTCTCACGAAGCTGCTTCTCAGCTGAAAGCGCCCGCTCCCAGACCATGGTTGAACTCGTCACGCTGCCAGAACGGTACTCGGCAGTGGCCCCGGTGGGGCGGTAGCCGAGCGCCCGCCAGAACGGGGCAGCAGCGGTGGCATTCGACTCGACAATGTTCAGGCGAAGCCGCTCGACCCCGCCCCATTCACTGGAGCGGTGCACGACCGCATCGTGCACCGCTCGCCCGATCCCGAGCCCGCGCGAGTCACTGTGCACCAGGAGCAGGCCGATGTGCGCGGTCTGAGCCTCGGGCCAGCCGAGCAGCACATCCGCGAAGCCGAGGAGCTGGCGGCCGTCGTCGCTCCACACACCGATGCCGAGCTTGTGCTCGCGTGGAAGGCCCTCGGGCCGTGCGGTCAAGGCATCGCGCCCGGCGGACCCGGTCGGTGCGACACCTGATACCCGCAGCGAGTAGTCGGGTGCTGACTCGAGCAGTTGCTGTAGCGCTGCAACGTCGCCGCTGCGTTCGGGGTTGAGGTCTCGGACGGTGGTCATGGTGCCTGATTCTATGCTGGCGATTCGGGCTCCCAAGAACGTGTCCCGACTATCGGCGCTCCAGAAGCAGCACGTCTTGTAGCCCCTTGACGCGCACTGGGGATGCGGGGCTATGGTCGTCTCATGAGCATCAATGGCGAGTTCACTACGGTAGTTTCTGACATGTCGTTCACGGAGGGGCCGCGCTGGCGCGATGGTCGGCTCTGGTTCGCTGACTTCTATACGCACGCGATTTACTCGGTGGCTGAAGACGGTTCCGGCCTGCGCACGGAGGTCGAGGTACCGACCCAACCGTCTGGTCTGGGCTGGCTGCCCGACGGGAGGCTGCTGTACGTCTCGGCGCTCGACAACCTCGTGATGCGGCAGGAGTCAGACGGGACCACCGTCGTGCACGCGGATCTCACCGAACACTCACCCGCGCAGCTCAACGACATGATCGTCGATGCGCGAGGACGGTGCTGGATCGGGCAGTTTGGCTTCGATCTGATGAATGGCGGGGACGTCGAGTTAGCGACGTTGCTGCGTGTCGATCCTGATGGCACGGTCGTTGTTGTCGCCGAGGACCTGTGGTTCCCGAACGGCATGGTTGTGACCGGTGACGGTTCTACGCTGCTCGTCAATGAGACGTTTGGTAACCGGGTGAGCGCGTTCGACATCAACGCAGATGGCGAGCTGGGGCCTCGCCGCGACTGGGCAGTGTTCGGGCCGCTCCCGACAAGTCGAAGTGTTGGCGAGATCATGGCGCAGGGGCCAGTCGCACCGGACGGGTGCGGGCTCGATGCCGATGGCAACCTGTGGATTGCTGACGCTCTTGGCGGTCGCGCGATCCGGGTGGCCGAGGGCGGAGAGATCCTCGACACGGTCCTGCCGGGCACAGGTGTGTTCGCGTGCATGCTCGGCGGGGCGGATGGTCGCACGCTCTTTCTCAACTGTGCCCCCGACTTCGACAAGCATGCGCGGAGCGTCGTTCGCGAGGCGCAGATCCTCTCGGTCCGGGTCGATACGCCGCACGGCGGCCAGCCCTAAGCGCTCCTGCCGAGCGGAACCCAGACAGGCCTGCTCTCGGGTTGCCAGCGATAGAGTAGAACCGCTTGACCGCCGGAGTAGCCGGGCAACGGCGCCGGTTGGTGAGCAATCACACATGAGAACGGCATTTCCATTGGGTGCCGCGCAATTGCACACAGGTGCAGACAGGAAACTGATATCCATGGCGAAGTATCGAGTACAAAACCCCGCAACGGGTGAGATCATCGAGAGCTTCGAATCCGCGACCGACGCTCAGGTTGAGGAACACCTCGCCAGCTCGGACGCCGTCTTCCGCGAATGGCGAGAGCGCAGCGTGCAGGAGCGCGCGGCTGTCGTGAAGCGGGTCGCCGAGATCTTTGCGGAGCGCCGTGAGGAACTCGCAGAGATCATCGCCGTCGAGATGGGCAAGTCCATTGCCGAGAGCCTCGACGAGGTCGATTTCGCGACTGACATCATCGAGTACTACGCGGTGTACGGCCCCGGCCTCATCACGGACTATGAGATCCCGAGCACGATCCCGGGTAAGGCCATCATCGAGCAGCTGCCCGTCGGCGTGCTGCTCGGCGTCATGCCGTGGAACTTCCCGTACTACCAGGTCGCACGCTTCGCGGCGCCGAACCTGGTGCTCGGCAACACGATCCTGCTCAAGCACGCCGACATCTGTGCGAAGTCGAACCTCGTGATCCAGGAGATCATGGAGCAGGCTGGCGTGCCGGTCGGCGGCTACCAGGCTGTCTTCACCTCGCACGACCAGATCGCCACCATGATCGCGGACCCCCGCGTGCAGGGTGTCTCGCTCACCGGGTCCGAGCGCGCAGGCGCGATCATCGGCGCCCAGGCAGGCACGCACCTCAAGAAGGCCGTGCTCGAGCTCGGCGGCATCGACCCGATGGTCGTGCTCGACAGTGACAACGTCGCCGAGATCGCGAAGACCGCGTGGGAGTTCCGCACGTACAACGGCGGCCAGGTCTGCAACTCGAACAAGCGGATGATCGTCATGGCCGACATCTACGACGAGTTCGTCGCCGAGCTGAAGAAGCTCGCCACAGGCCTCACCCCGGGCGACCAGCTCAACCTCGGCGAGGGCGAGTTCGCTCCGCTCTCGACGCGTGCAGCTGCCGAGACCGTCAACGCGCAGGTGCAGCGCGCGGTCGAAGAGGGCGCGACCCTCGAGATCGGTGGAGTGCTCTCCGACGGCCCCGGCGCGCACTACTCACCAGCAGTGCTCACGGGCGTGCCCCGCGACTCGGCGTCGTACCAGGAGGAGATCTTCGGCCCCGTCGCAACCGTGTACAAGGTGCACAGCGACGAGGAGGCGCTCGAGCTCGCGAACGACTGCGCACTCGGCCTCGGCGGATCGGTGTTCTCAACCGACGAAGCACGCGCGGCGCGCGTCGCCTCCAAGCTCGAGGTCGGCATGGCGCACGTGAACATCATCGCGGCTGAGGCCGCGGAGATCCCGTTCGGCGGCGTGAAGCGCTCGGGCTTCGGCCGCGAAATGGGCCCGGTTGGCATCGGAGAGTTCGCGAATAAGCGACTCTACTTCGTGTCTGCTTAACCTCTCGGCGAGATGCTCCAGTGGGGGCGCGGGCTTCGGCCCGCGCCCCCACTGTGGCTTCTCAGCGCCAGCACCGCATACAATTCAACACAGGGCAACTGGTGTTGTGCTGCGTTGGGGTGCTGTGTACCCCAGAATGAAAAGACCGGGGTGGAACCATGGAGTCAGAACAATCGCCCCGGGACACCGCCATCGCGATTTCGGGGGAGCGCCTCCCTCGCAGAGCCCTGACGTACGCCAATGTTCAGTCGGTCGCGGCCTGTGTTGTGGTGGGCGGGGCGATTGCCCTCGTGGGGGCTCTCGTGCCCGTGGACTGGGTCGCGTTCGTAGCGTTTGCGATCCTCATCCCGCTGATCCTGGTGATGACCGCCGTCGATCTGGGCTTTCTCAACCGACTCCAGCACCGTTCCTATCGCTACACAGTGACCGCCGCCGCGGTCGAGACGAGCCGCGGAGTGCTCCTCCGGGCGCGATCGACGGTCTCGCCGATCCAAATCCTCAGCATCGACACACTCCAGGGGCCGATCCTGCGATCCTGCGGCCTCGCCGTGCTGGTGTTGCAGACCGTCGGCGGTCCGGTGAAACTCGGGCCACTGCTGCCGGAGGCGGCCGCAACGGTTCGGAACCAGGTGCTCGCGATCGCGGAAGAGACCGCGGCGTGAACGCCGACGGGTCGTGGCTGCGGGGATCCCCACGAATCCTCGTGGTCGACGCGATTCGCTTTCTCACCTCTTTCGCGGTGCTGCTCGCCGCGCTCGCGTTCTGGAATGCGCGAGGCGGGCAGTTCGCCGCGACGCTGCTCGGCCTCGCAGTGTTCGTGTATCTCCCGCTCAGGCTCGCTTGGATCGTCAGCCGCTGGCTGACGGAACGGTACCTGCTCGGGGCGGAACACATTCACGTCAGAACCGGGGTCGTGCGCAGAAACACCAGGCAGCTCGGCTGGGGATCGATCGTCACGGTCGACGAAAGCGCCGGACTGCTGCTGCGCCTCTTCCGGCTGCGGCAGCTGAGCCTGCTCCAATCAGACACCCTCGGGGGCAGCGTGCGATTCCGGGCGCTCACGCGAAGCGCGGCCGAGGCCGTTCGTGCGCGCATGCCGGGCGACGAGGGTGCCGCTGCGAAACCCGACGAAGCGCCCGCCAGCGCGCCCGTGTACCGCGCCACCTGGCGCGAGCTCTGGCTCATGAGCGTCGTAAACGGCCGGTTCGCGCTGCTGGCCGCTCCGGTGCTGCTCGGGGTGTGGAACCTCGTCGAGCGGTTCGGGATCGACACCTGGCTTGTGGCGTTCGTCGGCCAGTTTCCGCTGTGGATCGTGTCAGTCGTCGCGGTCTTGGGATTTCTGCTTGCGGGCGCACTCGCGACAGTCTCGAAGTACCAGGATTTCAGTGTCGCGTACGCGGGGCCGCGGCAGCTGGTGCTGAGCTACGGCCTGCTCGAGAAGAAGGAGCGCAAGATTGCGGTGGCGTCGATCGCGGGCGTCACGATCCGCCGCTCGCTCATCGAGCAGGTGCTGGGGCGTGCGCGGCTCGGGATCCTCACGCTGAAAGGCACGGACGAGCTCAGCGCCGGCGTAGTGCTCCCATCGCTCCCCGACCGCGTTGTTGAGGAGATCACGCGCAGCCACTTTGGTGAGTTCGCGGTGGAGCGCCCGAGAACCGCTCCCCGGATCCTTCGGGTATCGGGGCGACTCCTCGCGGCGGCCGCCGTCTTCGCGGGGCCAACCGTGCTCGCCGTCTGGCTGCTCGCGCGGGGCTTCGGGCCGCTGCTGACGGCCGCGCTCGCGCTCCTGCTGCTGTTCCTCGTGACCGCGCTGGGGCGGCTGCTCGTGTCCAGGATCGACCTCGGCCTGACGGGCGTCGTGGCCCTCCGCCACACGCTCGTGAGCGAGTTCGACACTCGCGTTCGGGCCGCCGCGATCCACTGGATCGAGAGCTCGCACCTTCGCGCATCGCCGCGGCCGTTCCACCTGACCTGTGCCTATTACGCCGGAGGACCCGGCACCTTCACCACGCTGCGCTGCGGTGCGAGTACGCTCGGCGGGATTCGCGAACGGATGGCGTTGGTGACGGAGTCGGTGGCGATGCGGCAGCGGGGCGGGATAGGGGTTGGGCGAGGCCTGGCAGGGCCTGGTGAAGAAAGGAACGGTGATCACCTTCGCACAAATTGATTAGCCCCGCTAATTGCTCGATGCTCAGGTCGTCATTGTTCCCGGCGACCAGGCACGGTGTCATAGAGGGTATGACTGCTCCTGTTGATATTCGTGCTGTCGGCGGCCGTTCGGTGCTGCCTGCGGCAGCCGTGGCGCTCGCCACCTTCCTAGTCGTGACCTCTGAGATGATGCCGGTCGGAGTGCTCACTCCGTTGGCCCGCGATCTGTCGGTGTCGACCGGGCTTGCGGGCACATCGCTCACCATCACCGGGTGTGAAGCAACGACACGTTGACAGATCTCTTCGCCACGACGATGATATTTGTATGCTCACGAGTACTTTAGAAGCCGCAACGATTCTTGGCACCAGCCGCCGCCAAGTGCAGTACGCGGTCCAGAATGGGTTGCTGGGTGCGCAGCGCATCGGGAACACACTCGCCGTGTATGAACGGGAAGTCTTCGCGCTCCGACGAATGAAGCTGACCGGGCGACGATGGAATGACGCGACGCTCGTTGCCGTGCTCGACCTGCTCTCCGGCATCCCTGTTGCAGCGGTTCAGGGCTCGCAGCTGAGCCGCCTCAAAGCTCGAGTCCGTGTGATTTCCGACGCTGAACTCGCTGGAGCAGCGCTCGCCGGTAATGTCACCCTTTATCGCGCGAGCTCAGAGCAACTGCGAACCATGCAGTCCACTCTCAGCGGTCAGACCGCCCTCGCAGGAGACGGTACTGCCGTGCTCGTCGGGAGAGACTTGGCGGCAACCGCACGCAGGCTGAGGTTGGTGGGGGACCCAGAGGGCAACGTAATCGCAGTCAACGGCAACGCAAGACATACTGCGGTACTTGAAGCCTTGTCATACACCGTCTATGGCTCCGCGCGGGAGCGATCTGCTGGTCGCGCGTGGCTCGAAGCGCAACGGACGGCATTGCTGGGCTGACGATGAGCGAGCGCACCGCACAGGACCTTCCCGAGCCGTATTCGGGGGCGTGGCTGCGGGCGCCGTGGCCGCTCCTCAGAGAAGTATCGGCAACGCTCCCACCCGCCTCGTGGACACTCGTTGGCGGATTGATGGTGCAAACTCACGCACACCTCAGCGGTCTCGCAGCAACACGTATCACCCACGACGTCGATACTGTGCTGCACCTTGAAACGGGGGCGACGAGTTTCTCTGAAGTGCACCGTTTGCTGGTTGCGCGCGGCTTCATGCTCGAGACCGAGCATCGCCACGCCTATCGTTTTGCCCGTGGCCGCGATGTCGTCGACGTGATGGCCGCGGACCGGTTCGTGGCGAGCCGTGCGCCGGTGTATCGCAGACGGCCTTTGCTGGGGATTCCGGGCAGCACCAGGGCCCTCTCGCGCACTCTGAACATCACGCTTCGAGATGCGAATGATGCCGGAGTTGGCACCTTCTCGCTGCCCTCACTTCAGGGTGCGTTCGTGCTCAAGGGGGCGGCATGCTTGGTAGATCATCGCGACTCAGCGCGCCACGTTGAAGACGGCATCACACTTCTGGCTTGCGTCACTGACGCGCGAGAGATTCGCGCCGGGCTCACGAGGCGCAGTCGTCGCCGAGTACGGGCGCTCCTGCGGGCGGTAGCGCTGGATCGGGAGCCCTGGCTCACCCAAAGCCGCGACACTCAGGATCGGGCCCGCATCAACCTCGGCGTAATGGAGGCCGCTTTCGATGTGAACGGAAATGACAATTCTTGGGTGCGGGGCAGCTAGGGTGTGGGACCGCCCGACTCACCCGACGGTGTCGACGACGAGCGGCGCGGTGAACACCTCGCCCGCGACCTGGAAATCAAGGAATAGCAGGTAGCGCCCCGGTGTAGGGGCGGTGATTTCGAAGGTGATGTGCGGTCCCGAGGTTGCGCCGGGCTGCGGGGCGTCGCCGTGCGGGTGTACGTGCAGGTAGGCGAGGTCGCCGTCGCGCAGCGCGACGAGGTGCCCGAACGCCCCCAGGTACGGTTCGAGCGCCGTGACCGGTTCGCCGTCGCGGCTCACCGTGAACTGGAGTTCGCTGCCATGGTTCGGGGTGATGGAGCCGCTCACAGTGACGTCGTAGCCGCCGACGCTGGTTTCGGTGCGCGGGGTTGCCGGGTGGAGCGCGAGTTCGCCGGGGGTCTCCGCGGCGACCTCGACCGTGGACGAGAGGGTGAGGCCTGCGCCGGTGGCGGTCGGGATGAAGTCCGCGAACGCCCGGTAGCTGCCTGGTGCGTCCCACTGCCACGGCACGGACCACGTACCTCCCGCGTCCATCGTGGGGTGCACGTGATGGAAGTGGGCACCGTCGCTGCGCGCGACGATGAGGTGCAGCTTCTTCTCGTGCTCCTCGGTGAAGTCAGTGACGGCGTCGCCGTCGGGGCCGCTGATTGTGAAGGAGAGGGTGCCGGGTTCGTTCGCGCTGCCTGGGGCGCTGACCTCGCCGATCCGGTAGCCGTCCTCTGTCTGCGCGAGGCCGAAGGTTGCCGACATGTCGTGGCCAGCGTGTGGATCGTGGCCGGCATGCGGATCGTGGCCGGCGTGCCGATCCTGAGCCGTGTGGTCCGTGTGGTCCGTGTGGTCCGTGTGGCCCGTGTGGCCCGTGTGCTCAGCGTGCGGATCGTGTGCTGCGGTTCCCGTGGTGTGCTCCTTAGATTGCGAATTGCGGTGCGGGAAGCTGGGGAGTCGCCGCACGTAACATTCATTGCAGCATACCCCGTGGGGGTATATGTTTGTTGTGAGCGACACAAGAAGAGTCGCAGCAATCGAAAGGTGATGTCAATGGGGCTGCTGGCAATCCGCGACTTCCGGCGGCTGTTCGCGGCCCAGATCGTTGCGCTCTTCGGCACCGGCCTCGCCACCGTCGCGCTCGGCCTCCTCGCCTACGAGCTCGCGGGCCCGAGCGCCGGCGCCGTCCTCGGCACCGCACTCACCATCAAGATGGTGATGTACGTCGTGATCGCGCCGCTTGCCGCGGCCTACGTCGACCGGCTGCCGCGCCGCATGTTCCTCGTGCTGCTCGACGTCGTGCGCGCCGGCGTCGTGCTCATGCTGCCGTCCGTCACCGAGATCTGGCAGATCTACGTGCTCATTGCGCTACTGCAGTCCGCCTCGGCGGCATTCACTCCGACGTTCCAGGCGGTGATCCCCGACATCGTCACCGATGAGGAGAACTACACGAAGGCGCTCGCCGCCTCGCAGGTCGCCACCACAATGGAGAGCCTGCTGAGCCCCGTGCTCGCCGCGGTCGCGCTGACCTTCATGACGTTCAACGTGCTGTTCGTCGGCACTGCGGTCGGTTTCGCGCTCTCGGCGGTCTTGGTGCTCTCGACGCGGATCCCGAACGCGCGACCCAGTGCGCACTCCGGGGCGTGGGATCGAGTGGCCTCCGGCGTGCGCACCTTCTTCCGTACGCCCAGACTGCGCGGCGTCATGGCGCTCAACCTCGTGGTCGCCGCGGCGGGATCCATCGTTGTTGTGAACACCGTGAACTTCGTGCGTGACGCGCTCGGCGGCGGACAGTCTGACGTCGCCTGGATGCAGGCCGCTTCGGGCGGCGGCACCCTCATCGTCGCGCTCATCGTGCCGCGGCTGCTCGGCAAAGTGGCCGACCGCAGGGTGATGCTCACCGGCGCGTCGGTGTTGCTCGTCGCGGTTGTCGGGGCCGTCGCGCTCGCCCTCGCGGAGCTCGTGAGCTGGCCGCTCACCGCGGTCGTGTGGGCTGTCATTGGTGGCGGCATGGCGATGATCATTACCCCTACGGGCAGGGTGCTGCGTGGGTCGGTCGAACCGAACGCGATCCCGGAGGTGTTCGCGGCGCAGTTCTCGCTCTCGCACCTTGCCTGGCTCGTCACCTACCCGATCGCGGGCTGGGTGGCGACGAGCGCCGGCTTCCTCACCGCGTGGTGGATCCTCGCCGGCCTCGCCATCATCGGCGCAGTCGCGGCGGTCGCGCTTTGGCGGCCGGAGCCGGGGCTTGAGGTTGTCGCGCCGGTGGACGATGCGGCGGCGGGGCAGGGTGCGGTCGACGCGGCTCCCGAGCGCGCCGACGCTGCGCCGCACCGGCATGCTGGCCCGCGCGCTCACGCCCGTGCCTTCGACGAGGATCCGCAGCACGAACACCACGAAGTTGCGACCGCCGAGGGCACGCTCGTTGCTCTGCAGTGTTCCTGCGTGCGCCCGGTCTAGCTGGGGGCGGGTGTAGCAGGGCCCCGATTTAGTGCGGCATGCGGCGCGCCGACGGTAGGGGTCGGCGCGCCGCGGCCCGGCGCTAGGCCGCCGCGGGGACCCCGTAGGTGAGCTTCATCGTCTCTGGCGAGGCCACGAGGGCCATCAGTGAACCGAACGCCGCGCTCTCGCTGACTGCCCCCATGGAGCGTTGCGCGGTCTCGAGGGAGGCCCAGCGGTAGTCGAGTAGCCAGGCGTTCTCGGCACCGTCTACGCGGAACAGCTCGCGAGACTCGAGCCCGCCGAGGCTCGCGAGCTCGTCGTCGAGTGCTAGGAGCGCGGTTTCGAGGCTCTCGGTCGTGGTGCCTGGGTGGGTGGTGAACTCAACCATTTCGATGACAGACATCGGATTCCTTTCTGGGGTGCGGGTCGACCCGCAATGCATTTACTTAAGGACCATACTATAAACCACCTTACTAAAGTCGTGGGTTTGGGAATGTGGCCCAACTGCGCCGCGCGCGTGGAAAACTGTCCGCCTCAGATGACAATTTCGCTCTCACCTCAGCGGCGCGAGGGCCTCTCAGTGTCTCCTGGTCTGAGTGCAGCGACCCCTGCACCGAGACCAAGAAGGTGCACATGAACGCAACGCAAGATTCCGCCGGATGGGTGCAAGCGGCTGGCGTGAGCCGGTATACGGGCACCGCCGCGGCACCCGGAACGCGCGTGCTCGAAGACTGTTCGGTCAGCCTTCCGCCCGGCCAGCTCACCGCGATCGTCGGTCCGAGTGGGGCCGGCAAATCCTCGCTCATGTACTGTCTGAGCGGGCTCGATAAGCCAAATGCGGGGAACGTGTGGGTGAGCGGTATTGACGTATACGCGCTCTCGAGGCAGCAGCGAGCGGTGGCGCTGCGCGAGCGCGTGGGATTCGTGTTTCAGCAGTACAACCTCGTCTCCTACCTGACGGTCGAAGAGAACGTTGCACTGCCGGTCTCACTCGCTGGCAGCAAGACTGACCGGCCGCACATGGAATCCTTGCTTGCTACGTTTAGTCTGCGACAGCAGCGCCGTGTCCTGGCGGCCACGTTATCGGGCGGTGAGCAGCAACGGGTCGCGCTGTGCCGGGCAATGCTGTTGCGGCCTGAGGTGATCTATGCTGACGAACCGACCGGGGCGCTGGACACGGGCAACACGCTCCTGGTGCTTGACGTCCTCCGTGATCTCGCGACTGGTGGCACCAACGTAGTCATGGTCACGCACGACGTCGACGCAGCGGCACGCGCAGACCGGGTCGTCTTTATGCGAGACGGGCGGGTGGCTGAGGTCAGCGGAAGACTCTCAGCGACCGATGTTCTCGCCGGGATGCGAGGCCCTGTGGCCGCCGCGGGTGAAATCGGGGAGGCCTAACGATGTTCGGGCATGTGGCGCGGATCTTTCGCAGCGACTTTTCGAGTTGGCTCCCGATCATCGTGGTCGTTGGCGTGCTCTCGACGCTGATTGGGGCCTGTGCGAACCAGTTTGTCTGGACAACGAGCGGCGGGTTCGCTGCGGCGGCGGCCCGCGCAGGCCTGGACCCGGCGGAGTTCGGGGCGGTGTCGCTCACCATCTACGTGTTCGTCGCTCTGCTTACCCTGTTTTCGCTCACGATTGTGGGGGCAGCGACCGTGGAGCGCACGCGCGGCACCTTCGCGCAGTGGCGCCTACTTGGCGCGAGCCCGCGCCAAGTCAGGGGCAGCCTCTGGGCGCTGGTTGGCATCGCGAGCCTGCTCGGCGCGCTCCCCGGTTCGCTCCTCTCGATCGGACTGAGCTACGTAGCGGTGCCCCTGTTCAACCAGATGGCCGCGCTCAGCTTCCCCGCTGGCACGGCTCCGTTCGAACCGCCACCGTTTACGCCGTCGCCGCTTGCTTGGGTTGCGGCATTGGTCATCGCCGTGGGAACCTGCCTGCTCGGCGCTGCCGGGCCGTCGCGGCGGGCCGCCCGAGTGGAACCGCTTGAGGCTGTGCGGGAATCGACGCTTTCGCGTCGCGGTCCTGGGTGGCCGCGTTGGCTTGCCGGGGTCGGCCTCTTCGCAGTAGCCGGGATCCTCGTGGTTGGCGTGGTCACCGGACCCGAAACGACAGGCTTTGGCAGCGCAGCCGGGGCAGCAGTAAACACGGCAATGCTCGTGGGCCTCTTAGCAGCACTCGCGAGCTATGCAATCGGGCCTGCGGCGACCGCGATCCTCATCGACGGCGGTCGCTTGGCGCTCGGCGCGAGCCCGATCGGGCGGTTCGCTGCGAGATCTGCACGCGCCAGGAACACCGGCAACGCACACATCATTGCACCGCTCGCCGCCGCGATCGGAACGGCGGGGATGCTGTTGACGGTATTACGCACCTACGAAGTTCTCGTCGCAGCGGCGGGCTTCGAACTGGGCACACCCAACTACGTTGATACCGCGGTAATGATCGGCCTCTTTGCCGTCGTCGCCCTGCTCACGAGTGTCGCGGTGATCACGCTCTCTGGGCGCAACGCGGGCCGTGACCAAGGAGTGCTCCGCGCCGCGGGTGCGGCCCCGTCGCAGGTGACCGCGATGATCCACTGGCAGAGTGTGCTGCTCGCCATCTGCACCGGAGCCCTGGCGTGCATCCCCGTCGCGGGAGCCGGCCTGGTCATGGCACTCGGCTCGGCTCGGCTGCTTGGCTCGCCGGTGCTGGTGGTTCCCTGGGCAGAAATCGGGGCAGCGGTGCTGGTGTGCTGGGCGGTACTGTTCGTGGTGCAGCGGTGGCGGATCGGGCCGTGGCTGGCCCGCGACGTAGCCTTCGCACTGCGAGCGGCGTAGGGTTGCCGTACGAATTCGTGACGGATAGACCGGCAGTACCGACCCCAGGAACCCCGCGCATGCCCCCGCCCGCAACTCAGCAATGTGCAGCGCCGGTGCTCGGCGCTCGCTTCGCTGTGCGGGAGTGGCTCTCATATACGAGCCGCGCTCCCGAGCGCCCCAGCACGGGAGCGATGGTCGCCGTGCTCGTGTGCAGTGTCTACCAGTCGCTGCTGGTCGCGATGCTGCTCTTCAGGCCCGGCGGGAACACCGCCGAGATCACTCAGACAATCACAGGATCGGTGATCGTCGGGGCGGGCGGGATCGCTGCAGCGGTTGTGCTGGCCTGGGCACCGCGGTTCCCCATGAGCGTGCTGATCCTCGAGTGTGCGGCACTCGTCGCAGCAGCACTGGTCTCACTGCAGGACGCGGTGCTTTTCCCCGTGCTGTTTGCGGTGTTCGCGGCGACCTCCCGGCTTCGAGCTGCAAAACTCGCGCTGGCGGGAGCCGCGGTGCTGCTCGCGACAACGGTGAGCGCCGCCCTGTTCAGCTCGCCGGGCACGTTCCTCGCGGAGTACCTCGGGCTGTTGAGCGTCGTGCTCGCTGCCGCGGCCGTCGGGATCGCGGCACGGTCGCATCGGGGGTGGCAGCGCTCGCAGCGGCAAGCCCTCATCGGCACGCAGCACGCCGAGAGCCTGACCCGGCAGCGCGACCTCGCAGAAACTCGGTCGCAGATCGCTGCGGAACTCCACGACAGTGTCGGGCACAAACTCACGAGCATCATCGCCCTGAGCGAGGGGCTGATCGGGATAACGGCAGACGCCGAAACGGAGGAGGCGCTTCAGGGGATCAATGCCGTTGCGCGGGAGAGCCTTGCTGAGACGCGGCAAGCGGTGCGGGCTCTGGCGGAGAGCGCTGACCGTGCCGGGACGCCGTGGCAGGGGGACCCGTTGCCTGGTAGTGGGGATCTCGATGCTTGGGAGCAGGCAGCAGCGCTCGTTGAGCAGTCGCGTTCGCTCGGGCTCTTGGTGCTGTTTGTGGAAGCTGGGGAGCGGGCGGCCGATCCTGGGCTGGCCCACCTGTGCTTCACGATCACTCGAGAGGCACTCACGAATGCCATGCGGCATAGCGATGCTCCCCGCGAAGTAGCGGTGACCTGGAAGCACCTCCCCGAGGAGCTCGTTGTCGTGGTGCGAAACACGAGCACGGGTTCGTCGAACGCTGACCAACCCGGTGCCGCCCCCGGAACCGGGCTGCTGCTGCTGCGCTCCCGAGTGGAAGCCAGCGGGGGAACACTCACATATGGGTGGGCCGAGTCTGCAACCTGGGAGGTGCGCGCGAGCGTGCCCGCCATGCACCGGACAGCATCGCGGACTGACGAAGTGGCTGCTCGCAGGGCGGCGGTTCGGCCAGGTAGTCGGGCCCGGCCATGACCGGGGCGCACACAGACTTGCGTGTGATGCTCGTCGACGACCAGCCGTATGCGCGCCGCGGCTTTCAGCTCATGCTGCGGCGCGATCCCGCAATTCAGGTCGTCGCGGAGGCCCGTGACGGCGTCGAAGCACTCGCGATCCTCACCGACCGAATCCAGCAGAGACTGCCGCAGCCAGACATCGTGCTGATGGACGTGCGCATGCCCAACCTTGACGGCATCGAGACGACCAGGCAGCTGATCCATGCCCACCCGGCCACGAAAGTCATCGTGCTCACGACCTACGACGAAGACGCCTACGCCTTTGGGGCGCTCGCCGCAGGTGCCTCGGGATTCCTCCTCAAGGATGTTCGCAGTCAAGAACTCGTTCGTGCCGTTCGTGCCGTTGCAGCCGGTGACGCGATCCTCACCCCACGAATCACGCGGCAGGTCATTGAGCGGGGAACCCCGTTGACGCCATCGCCAGCGAGTCAGCAGCGAGCGGTTGCCCTCTTCACCGGTCTCACGCCGCGCGAGCGCGAGCTCGTGAGACTGATCGCGGATGGCCTCTCGAACGCGGAGATCGCGGAACGCATGGTGGTCGAACCGACATCGGTGCGGCGCTACGTGAGCCGCGTGCTCGTGAAGCTAGGGCTCCGTGACCGGCTCCAGATCGCGGTTGAGTGGTACCGGGCGGGTGGAGGGCGAGGGCGCGAGTCGTTCACTCGAGCTCCCACTGTCGCACCGGGGGATTCCATTCTGCCGCTCCATCGAGCCCGTCCATCGCGGGATCAATGAACGCCGCAATGTCGGAAATCGTCTCGACGAACTGCGAGGGGAGAGTTTGAGCTGCCGTACCCAGGCCGTTGCGATACGCGGCATATGTCTTTGCTCGGAGCGCTCCGAGCCCCACGGTTGCTTGCGAGAAGGGCGTCAGCGCGACGCCCCGAAAGGCGGCGGTCGCCTCGATGGCCGCACGAACTGAGCCGCAGCGCACGCGCTGCGTACCAGTGAGAATATGAATGTCGACGAAGTCTCGCACGCGTGTATTGGCACGCCTCAGGTCTATCGCGGTGACTAACTTCTCCGCCAATACGGTTTCGATTGGGTAGCCAAGTATGTGGATAGGTTTGGTATCGGGCCGGAGCGCCGGCAGCTGGACCAAGCGAGGTGCCGGTGTCACTGGATCCCCAAAGTTGATGTCCAGCTGCAGCTTCAGCCTGGCGGTTGCTAGCTGCGCCCACATGGTCACCCGGACACCGGAATAGAGTGCGTCGTCACGAATCACTGTGGTCGCGACGGTGTCCGGCAAAAACTCGATGCCGTCGTCTGCGCTTTCGAGCGCAGCGATCTCTGCGACACGGCCTGCAACGGTGGTCTCGTCAGCGGCCATGTTTCTCGCCAGCGCGTCCGCATCGACGGTCGGACGACGGGCACCGAATGACGCCAACAGCATGCCGCCCTTGAGTACGAAATCGTCCACGTAAGGAGAATGGGCCAGTCGGGCCAGCCACCGTTCAACAACGTACATCGTCAGGAGCTCTTGCGTGCCGCGGTTCTCTCGCCGGGCGCGATTCTGGAGGTCCAGGTACGCGCGGCCCGCAGCGCTGTCTCGGGTTGGCCGAGTCATCGGGCGCTCGCGACGTCTAGGGCAGCACGTACCGGCCCGAATACGCTGAGCGCTTCCGCAAAGTCCAGGAGTAGCGCGGGCTGCGCTCCGGCAGAATCCAGGTATCGATTCAGGGCCGTGTGCGCGAGTGGTTCACCGAATCGGTGACGGAAGCGCATCAGGTCGACGACGGTGCGTGTTGCGTCGTAGATCCGCACCGCCTCGCCCGGGCCTGCTTCAAACGACGAGAGGCCAAGCTCAAATGTTGCCTCGTCGAATCGGAACACTGTGACCGGGGGGTAGGTGATCACGGGGGTGTGGGAACGCTTGGGCACTGCGATCTGCACCGAAGCTGGCATCTCGTCAGTGAGTCCATGGAGAGCGGCAGCCGACACGCAGCACATAATTGCGCGCGGTGCGCGGTACGCGACTGCCAGCTCATCTGGGTGTGACGCAGGCGGTGCATCGGAGCGACGGAATACACCGCGAGAGAGCTCCACCACTTCGCCCTCATCTCGCCAGCAATACAGCACGCGCGGATGCACGCCGTGTTGTCGCGCCGTCTCGGTAGTGAATGTGGATGGCAAGCTTTCGGTGATCGCCCTCATGGATAGAATGCTTGCACACTAAGGGGTAATGAGTAAGGGTTTTATCCAGATTGGGAGCTGTTTCATAGTTTTGCGCCAAACCATGCTGAACGATCTGCTCTCGGAGGGTTTAGTCCGAGGCTCCTTCCTCGTTCAACGGCGCGTGGGCTGCTCCGCGATGTTCGGCGGACAGGCCCGTCCGCCGCGCCCGACGAGCACCCCGCAGCCCGCTATCCTTGATCGGTGACAAGTTCGAGAGCAGAGACCGCGTATCAGCGTGCGGTGGCAGCGTTCAAGAACCCGACGCTTGACCTGCTGCACGGTAGGTATGCACCCTTCGTGGTGTCGGTGCTCTCGGTGATGTTCTCCGCCGAGCGGCCGAGCGTACCGATCGCCGACGCGCACGTCGAGGTGGGCACCTTCGTCGAGGAGCTGCGGGCCGCGGGCTACGACCTCGGCGACAGGACACTGCCGAACGGTTCGGGCCGCGACATCTGCCGCTACTGGGCGCGCGTCGGCTGGCTCGTGCCGCAGATCCACGACGGCGTTGAGCTGTACAAGCTGTCGGCGCAGGCTGTCGGGGCGCTCGAGGTCGCCGGCCGTGCTGGCGGCGGCCGCGCGAAGGTGTCGCGGTCGCGCGTGCGGACGCTCCTCGAATCGGTCGAGCAGCTCACGCAGAGCGCCGAGACCGACCCGCAGATCAGGCTCGCGAGGCTCCGCGAGGAACGGGCGGCGCTCGACGCCGAGATCGCGATGATCGAGCGGATCGAGGCCGAAGACGGCGAGCTCGACCCCATTGACGACGATCAGCTGCTTGAAGACACCGAGAACGTGCTGCACCTGTCGCGCGAGCTGCCGGCCGACTTCGTGCGCGTCGCCGAGTCGATCAACGCGATGCAGCGCGACGTCCTGGCCCAGCTGCGCCGCGACGAGCGCCCCGCGGGCGAGGTGCTCCGCGAGTACCTGCACCGCGGCGAGCACGTCATGGAGGCGACGCCGGAGGGGCGCGCCTTCGCGGGCGCGCTCGAACTCATCGGCGATCCCGAACACATCGACAACCTCACCGAGCAGCTGCAGAACCTCCTCGGGAAGCCCTTCACACGCCACATGAGCGCGGAGCAGCGGAACGACCTGCGCGCGATCGCGAAGCGCGTCGAACAGGGTGTCGAGGAGGTGCTCGGTGCGCAGCGCCGCGCCTCACACGTCATCACGACGCAGGTGCGCACGCACGATCCGATCCGCGACCGCGAGGTCGATCACCTGCTGCGCAGCGTCATGGCTGGCCTGCAGGCGTGGGTGCCGGAGTCGAAGGCGGGGGATCGCATCGATCCACTGCGGAGCCTCCCGACCGCAGGCATCGGCCACCTCAGGCAGACCGTGAGCGATCCGCGCCCGCCGAACACTCCCGTGCCGCTGAGTGCCGCCCGCGAGGCTGCCGAGCGCGCAGAGTTCGTCGATGCCGATACGCGCGCGTGGGGCGGCCCGAACTACTCCGAGCTTGAGGACTACGTCGCGGGCATCGCTGGCGACCACTTTGATCTCGCCGAGGCCTTCTCTGGGATCGACAGCGACGAGAACCGCCGCCCGGCCGACCTGCTCGGCCTCCTCGAAATTGCACACCGCAACGGCCTCACCGAAAGCGGCGAGGTCTCCGTCGTCGAGGCCCTGCGTCCCGACGGGACCACCCGCCAGTTCGCCTTCGGCGCGGTGACCGCGCGCACACTGAAAGATGACACGCATGACTGACCAGACCGCAGCTGAAGTGCGCGACACCGAAGCGCCCGATACCGAGGCACCCGACGCCGACGCACCCGGCACCGCCGGGGCTCCCTTCGTCGCGCCCGTCGCGATGGAGAACGACCCCGAGGAATACTTCGCGGGGGATCGCGGCGTGCTCGAACCGGCCGTGCGCCGCGTGCTCGTGCGGCTGCTGCAGCGCCGCGTTATCTTCGCAGAAAAGCACAGCGACGAGTGGGCGGTGCTGCTCGAGAATCAGCAGGTCATCGAATCGCGGCTGCACGACCTGTTCGTGCGGCTCATCGTCGACCCCGAGCGCGGTGTCGCCTACAAGCAGCAGGTGCGCTCGGAGGAGCTCGAGGTGCCCGTGCTGCTGCGCGACGAGTCCTACAACCGGGCAGAGACGCTCGTGCTCGTTTACCTCCGCACCGTGTACCAGCGCGAGTCAACGGCGGGGGAGCTCGCCGTGCGGATCGACGTCGAAGAGATCGAGCAGACCGTGCTCAGCTACTTCAACGAGCAGGAGGGCAGCCCTGCGGCCAGGCAGAAGACCGTGCGCAGCGCGCTCGGCCGGCTCCGCCAGGAGGGCATCGTTGAGGAAGAGACCGAGGGACGCTTCACGATTACCCCGCTCGTCGAGGTCGTGCTGAGCGCGGACCGGCTGCGCGAACTGCAGGGCTGGCTGCGCGAGCAGACCGCTCCGGCTGCTTCGGCGCAGGCGGCGGCTCCGGCGCAGACGGTAGCGGATCCAGATCCCACCGACACCGCCGAGCAAGACACCGCCGAGCAAGACACCACTGAACAGGATCACGAGGGCGCATCAGCATGACCATGCTCGACACACTGTTTGGACTGATCCCTGCCGCCTCCCGCGGGCAGCAGTGGGTCGCCGACGAGCTGCAGCTCGTGAACTGGGGCGGCTACGACGGCGCGCACCGCGTGAAGTTCTCGCCGAACGCGACGCTGTTCTGTGGCGGATCGGGCTCCGGCAAGTCAACCCTGATGGACGCGTACATCGCGCTCATGATGCCGCACACGACCCCCTTCAACGGTGCCTCGAACGGCGGCGTCTCGGGGCGCTCGCGCGGCGAGGAGCAGCGCAACATTCTCTCGTACGGCCGCGGCAAGCTCGACGAGTCCCGCACTGACGAGGGCACGCACGTGCGCGTGCTGCGCGGTGACGGGGAGGACACCTGGACCGCGATCGCGATGACCTGGACCGACCACGACGGTTCGCAGTTCACGGCCGTGCGGGCCTGGTACATTCCGGCGACCGCGCGCATCATCGAGGACACGGTGCGCGTGCGCGCGACCTGCGACGGGCCGCTCGATCTCGCGGCGCTCGAAGCCGCTGCCGGTCAGCGCCTGAGCGACTCCGCAGTGAAGGCCGCGGGGCTCGAAACCTTCTCCACCGACCGGGAGTTCTCGGCGAAGATGCACGCCGTGCTCGGCATCGGGGCATCCGGTGCCGGATCGAAGGCGATGAGCCTGCTCGCGCGCATTCAGGCGGGCCAGCAGATCACCACGGTCGACGAACTCTACAAGCGGATGGTGCTTGAGGAGCCAGACACCCTCGGCACCGCCGACGCCGTCGTCGCGCACTTCGACGAGCTCGAAGAGACGCGCCTGCGCATGGTCACCGCGCAGCGGCAGGTGCGCGCGCTGAGCCCGATCCGCGACATGCGTGGCAGGATCACCGCCGCAGCCGATCAGCTCCGACTCATCGACGAGATCGGCCGTTTTGCAGACCCCACGTCGCTCTCGGCGCTCTGGCGGAACACCCGCAGGCTCTCGCTGCTGCGTGACGTCGAGGCGGAACTCCAGCAGGAGAAGGCGAACGCCGACCAGGAGGTGCGTACGCAGCAGGCGCTCGCGTCGGCCGTGGAGGCTGAGCGCGACGGGCTCATCGAGGTGCTCCGCAACTCGGGTGGTGACCGCATCGAGCGCGCCGAGCGCGACCTGTCGATCGTCGAGAAGCGGCTGGCGATCGTCCGCGAGGCCAGGCGTCGATTCGACGAAGCCGCTGCGGAGCTCGGCGAGGAAGTGACGACCGAGAAGGCGTTCCGCGCCCTCGTGGCCCGCGCGCAAAAAGCCCTCGCGGATCCGAAATCGAAGGCGAGCGTGCGCGACGGCTACGCCGATGCCCGCGGCGCGACCAATGCGCTCCGAGCTCAGGTCGCTGAGCTCACCGCAGAGCGCGGCCGAGCTGCCGGCCTGCGCGGCAACATTCCGAGCCACCTGCACGAGGCGCGCGAGGTGCTCGCGCGCGCAGCCGGGCTTACCCCCGAGGAGCTGCCGTTCGTCGGCGAGCTCGTCGAGGTGCGCACCGAGTTCGAGCCCTGGCGGGAGGCGTTCAACCTCGCCCTCGGCGGCTTCGCGACGACGCTGCTCATCGACGACGGGCTGCTGCCCGTGTTCCGGGCCGCGATCAACGAACTCCGCATGCCGACCCGCCTACGCTACGAGGGCGTGCCGACCGGGCTGCGCAGGACGGCCCGCCTCGATCCCGCTGGCCTTCCCGGCCGGCTCGACGTGCGCGACACCCCGTTCACAGGGTGGCTCGAAGGGCGCCTCGCTGACCGCTTCGGCTTCGCCTGCATCGACGACGCGGCCACGCTGTCGAAGCACGCGATGGCGATCACGATCTCCGGGCAGATGTCGCAGGGCGCGCGCGGTGCGCACGGCGGTCACGGCAAGCAGAACGTGCTCGGATTCTCCAACCAGCTCAGGCTCGCGGATCTCACCGAGCAGCTCACGAACCTTGAGGCGCAGATCCTCGCCGCCGAGCGGGCCGAACGCGAGGCCGCATCGGGCCTCGACGCGCTCGACGCGAAGCACGCCGCCTACCTGAAGGTGAGCGAGCTCAGCTGGGAGCAGATTGACGTTGCGAGCCTCGAAGCGGAGCTGGCCAACTGGGAGCGGATCGTCAGTGAGCTCGTCACCGGCAGCCCCGAAATCGAGTCGCTGAACGAACAGATTGCGGGCCTCAAGCTCAAGCACGAGGGGCTGCAGAAGCTCGTCGGCCGCGCAGAGGAGCAGCAGGAGCGGATCGCCGCACGCTGGGCCGACGTCACCGATGAGGTCGACACCGCCCAGCAGGCCATCGACGACGCGGAAGACGCCGAGCGCGAGCTCACCGAGGCGCAAGCCGCCTACCTCGATGAGCGCTTCAGCGCGCCAGAGACCGCCCGCGAGCGGAGCAAGAGCGAGACCCTCGCGAGCTTCGACGCGGCGTTCCTCAGCGCCTCCAAGCTGCTCGCCGACGACCAGGCGACCGCGCAGGACACCCTCGAAGAGCAGCGCGATCACCTGAAGCGCGCGCTCGAAAGCTTCCTCGAGAGCTGGCCGAACCCGAACCTCCGCGCCGACCCGGACTCGTCGCTGAAGGACTTCGAGCGGATCCTCGAAGAGCTCGAGACGAGCGGACTGCACGAGCTCGAAACCGAGTGGAAGCACAGCCTGCTCAAGCTCTCGGGCAACGACCTCACCAACCTCGACTCGACGCTCAGCCGGTCGCTGCGCGAAATCAAGGAGCGCATCGAGCCGATCAACGCGATCATGCGTGATCTGCCGTTCTACGACGACGAACACCGGCTGCAGATCACCCCGCGCGAGAACCAGTCCGAAGCCCGTCGGCGATTCCGGGCCGAGCTGCGCGAGGTGCGCTCACTCATCGCCTCGGCAGAGAACGATGCGGATCGCGAGCAGGCATACGAACGGATGAAGAAGTTCATCGGGCGGATCCGCCGCTCAGCGCCCGACTTCGCCGAGCTCGTCGACGTGCGCAACCACGTGCGCGTGAGCGCCGAGAAGGTGCATGCCGAGACAGGGCAGCACGCGGCGCTCTTCGACCACATCGGCGAGAAGTCCGGTGGCGAATCCCAGGAGCTCATCGCGTTTATCGTCGGTGCGGCGCTGCGCTACCAGCTCGGTGATGCAGGCTCTGAGCGGCCGCGCTACGCCCCCGTCTTCCTCGATGAGGCCCTCATCAAGGCCGACGCGCACTTCACGAAGCGCGCGATCGGTGCGTGGCGGGGCCTCGGGTTCCAGCTCATCATCGGCGCACCGAACGACAAGTACAGCGCGATCGAGCCGCACGTCGACGTCGAGTACGACATCTTGAAGGACACCAGCGGCAGGTCGTGGGCGAAGCCGAAGGTGGGGCTGGGCGGCACGGCTCGCTAGGCGGCTGTGAGGCTCGGGGGAGCCGGCCCTCGAATCCTCTCCGACCCTATTTATTCAGACCGACTATTGCGAGGGTGGAACACGGGTCGGAAAGGATAAAACGGGGGTTGCAGGATGCAAGCGCGGCGGCATTCCGGGCGACTGGGCTCGTCACTGGCTCTTATTGGGCGCTCATGTCTTCACCTCAATTGTGAAGAGCCGTAGATCGGCCAAGCAGAGTGGCGCTTCAGGCACGTTTTCACTATTCGTAGTGGCGTGGGGTGTGTGTGCGTCGTCAAGGCGAATTTGTCAGGAATCTTTACGGGTTGGGCCTCCGCCATGGCGTACTCGTTGCAGGTGTTGCGCAAGGCGAGCGGCTGTAGAGCTTTCGCCCGAACCGTGACACGGTGGAACTCGGGACTCAGTGAACCGCTTGCTCGGTGGGCAGGCGGTCAGGTCTCTCGGGCGCACGGGGAGGCATCATGAGCGACCAGACTGCGATGCAGGAGGTGTTGTCGTGCGCAATGTCTTAAGCCTCGCGTACCCGTTCTCCGGGACCTGGCTCGTGCAGAACAGCCCGGCCAACCGGGTGCCGAGTCACGGTACGAGCTCGTTCGCGACCTCGCACGCCATTGACTTCGTGCCCCTCTCAGAGACGGGCCGCTCGGCGCCGATCACCCTACGTTCGCTCGTGCGGCCTGAGCCGCCGGAGAGCTTCCCCGGTTTTGGGCGGGAGATCCTTTCCCCGCGAGAGGGGACTATCGTTGCCATGCGCGATGACGAACCCGACCACTCCGCCTACCGAGGTCTCCCCTCCGTCGGCTATGCGCTTGCCCAGGGTCGCCGCGCAGCTGGCGGTTGGCCGGCGCTCGCTGGGAATTACATTCTCATGGATGTGGGTGGCGTCATCGTAGCCCTGTGCCATCTTCGGCAGCACAGTGTCCGTGCCCGCCCGGGACAGGCCGTCCGATCCGGAGAGGTGCTCGCTGCCTGCGGAAACTCGGGCAATAGCACCGAGCCGCACCTGCATCTGCAAGCGATGGATGGCCCTGACGCATTGCGTGCCGCCGCGGTGCCCATCGTATTTGACGGGGCACTGCCCGCAAATGGTGAGATCGTGTCGGCCTGAGGTGAGCGACAGCTTGACAGTTCTGTTTGTATCAATGCAGAATGAACAAACGAGTTCTTGACGACCAAGGGCTGCAAACGAAGCTACCGAGGGAGTTCTGCCAATGGAGATGCTCTACCTGCCCGTGCTGGTGCTGACCCTCCTGGCTTCCCGGCCGTTTCTCTGGGGGAGCGGCTCCGCGAGGACTCAGACTGCGTTGACGAGGCTTACCGCAGACGGGCCGTCGGCAACCGGCGAAGAACGCTCCGAGTTGTTGCGGTCTTTGGTCGTTCGCGATCGCCTGGTGGTTGTAGCGGTGGTCATCGCCGTTGCCGTCATCGAGATCTGGATCGCCTCCCGCGGCGGCATCCCTCCCGAGATGGTGGTCATGAACGTCTCGGCAACGCACCTCCTGCTGGCACTGGTGGTCGCTCAAATTGTGATGGCTGTCGTGGTCTCGCTCCACGCGGGCGTTCGCTCGGCGGCGCTCACTGCCCGGCCCGCGCAGGTGGCGGTGGTGAGGATGAGGCGTCCCGGCGTCGCCGAGTATGCATCTCGCTCTGCTCTCGTCGCCCCGGCCGTGTTCTTGACACTCACGCTCGTCGCGAACGTGGTCGTAGTGATTGCCCTACTGCGCGGCGCAGTGCCCAGAACCCTTGCTGTGTTGAGCTTCACTGCGGTGGCCGTCGGCGTGCTCATCTATCTCGTCGCGATTGCGCTGTCCGTGACTCTCGCGCGGCGCAGCGTTCGCGCCGTGAGTGGCTTCGGAATTTTCTCTGCTGACCTCTCCAGGGCCGAAGCGGTTCGAGCGCTCTTGGGGCTGGCGGGAACGAGCGCTGCGGCCGCGCTGTATATCTCGCTGTATCCCCTCTCGGCGTTCTTCTTCGCGGGCGGCGGAGGCTACGACGACACCGGGGCCAGCCTGTTCGCGTTTCTCGCAGTGGTCGTGTTCGTCATCGTCTGCATCACCATGTTCGGCAACGCCTTTCGGGTAGGCGGCACCCGCGAGGTGACGCAGCGACTGTGGGCGGGGCGCCGGGAGCACCAAGATGCTTGAGGTGAACTCGGCAAGTCCGATGCCGGTGTACGAACAACTGATTGTGGGGATCCTCCGCGAGATCGAAACCGGGGAGCTGGCTCCTGGCGACCGCCTGCCCACCGTGCGCCTGCTCGCCGCCGATCTCGGCGCGGCGCCCGGAACGGTCGCTCGCGCGTACAGCCACCTCGAGATGAAAGGTGTGCTCGCGACCCGGGGCAGACGAGGGACCTTTGTCGTGGGGCCGCCACCCCCGCGTGACGTGCTGGCCGACGAGGCCGCGGAGGCGTACCTCGCCGTACTTGTGGATGAACTCGGGTACTCCCTGAGTGAGTCGATCAAGCTCCTCACACAGACCGCGGAGCTGCGGAAATCTCGGTAGCTGCCTGAACGCAGATAGCCGAGTCGCGGGGCGTTGGTTCCCGCTCGGCAGCGGCCCCTTCCCGAGGCTCCGGGACATGCGAATACACGAGAGAGTGATCCCCTGGCGCTCTCGCGGCGACAGATTGCACGCGCGAGCGGGCGGTGCGCCGCGTCGAGCGTTCCCCACAGAGCGCGGGGTTCCTCGGTCACCCGGTGTGGAGCGGTGCGCCGCATCGACGCGTATCACACACTTGTCGCAAATGTGATGGTCGGGTATTCAGGAAGGCCGCAAATACTTCCAGATTATGAATGCTCTAGATGCCGCTTTCGAAGGCCCAGATGTCCGCCGCCTCGCCCGCTTCACCCCTGTCGGGAGGGACCGCGAGCGGGTATTCGCGGCGCTCCTGGAGTTCACCGAACAGCTTGCGATTCCCGATCGCGAGTACGGCCTCCAGGCGCAACGTGTCCTCGACTCGATTGTCGGCGAGCCGATCGCTGATCGCCCATCCGATGCTCATGTGATCGGCGAGTGCCTGGGGCTCGTCGACGCCTGGCTCGAAGCTGGCCACTACGCCCGAGCGCTATCTGGGTTGCCGCTCGTGCCCTTCGCGAGCGAGGCGCGTGAGGTCGCGGCTGAGCTCCAGCCAATGGCGGCTTCTGGGCGGGCGTTCGCGTTGCTGCGCCCGATGCTCGACAGATACGGGATCGAGCTGCTGCGTGACGGTGTCATGCTGCTCGCTGCGAGTTTGATTCTCACGCTCGCAAGGCTCGAACATGTTGACCACGCCTTGGCGTTTGCCCGTTTGTCGGGGACAGCGCCTCCTGGCCCTGCAGCGGACGGGCTGGTTCCACCGACGGGCACTGGCAGCGACGAGCTCCTGGACTTTGAGCTGTCGCTCGTGCGGCTCGGGGATCCACACGCGGCCGAACTCGCGGAGCGACTGGCAGCCCTCGCCGCCTCGCCCGAGGCCGAGGGGCTGCGGCTGCAGGTGCCGACGGACTACGCGGCGCTCCTCGCCGTTATTGCCGCAATGCCTAACGAGATTGACTCGGCGAGTTGCCACTACGCGCTGCACAGCTACGTGCACTATCGACTTCGTGAGGTGGATCCACATTCCGCCGATTGGGCGGCTGCACACGCGTTGTTCCCCGACGGCTTGGGGGTCGATTCTTCCGAACTGTCCCAGGTGTTCGACGCAATCGACGAAGCGCAGGCGATCCCCGTCGAGGACCTGCGGAACGCCCTCGTGGGGCTGCGGCCGGTGGTCGCTGTGCGCGCACTGTTGCGGTGGATCGGCCCCTCCAGACACACGACAGCCGCGCGTGCTGTCCGGCAGGGCGATATCGCGGAGGTGGCAGCCATGCTTGGGATCGAGGCGAAGGGAGTGGTGCGAGTGTCGTCAGGACCCCGCGGCGGGGAGGCCGCAGGGCTCGCAGCTCACGATCCAGTTCCCGGCGCCCAGCCGCCGCCGCGCATCTATGCCCGCAGTATGTGGGGCGTGCCCGCCCTCGGACACTGGTGGATCGCGCTGCAAGTTGCCGGGGTCATCGAGGTGACGGCGACTCGGGTGCGGCCGGGCCCGGCGATGTCCCAGGAACGTGGCGAGTGGCTAGGCGATGAGACCGTCACGCGCCTGTGCGCCGCTCTCGTTGCCGAGATGCTCACCGATGGGCTGCATGCCGAGGACGGCTGGGCCTCCGACGGCACGATGCACGTGCTGGAGGAGGTGCTGCAGCGGGCGCCAGAACTGCTGCAGCCCAGCGGGTACCGGGAACGCCCGAACGCCCCGGTCGAAGCCGGGGCGTTCGGAGCCCACATCGCCTTCAACGGCGGCAGGCCGCAGCCTGCCCAGGTACGCCAAGGTGCCACTCGCCGTATACGACTCCTCCTGGAATACGGCTTCGCGGAGGAGCGTGACGGCGGGATCGTTGTGCCACCGCTGCTGCGCGGAATCGTGGCGCAGGGGATCCTTCGGGCCCTCGATCTCTTCGCGCGCGAAATCGACGACGAACCAGCCGGGTGAGATCGCACCGCAAGGTTGGGTTGCGTTGGAGCGCTGCTGATGCAGGACGGACTGCCGCTCCTCGGGCGGAGCCGAGCCCGTAGCGTCCGTAAGCCGGAATAACGGTGCCGCTATTCCGACTTATCCGCTTAAGCTGGAATAGGACGAGAGGTATTCCAGTTAGGAGCGGCCCGATGAACGTCGATGAGTCTCGCGTGGCAGCGGGCGATGAGAGCGCCCCGTATCGGGTTGACGTTGATCCGCACGGAGAACGAGTCGTTCCGTGGCAGCAATCGCAGAAGGGTGGCTCACGCGAGGATCGCATGAAGCGAGAAGTGACCGTCAGTCTCCCGCCGAAAATCAGCGACTATGAACCGCGGGTGCCGTCCGTGCTCTCCGCGCAGGCGGACGACGCAATTGCGGCTATTGCGCGGCTCGACTCGTCGCACGGGGAGAGCCTCACCGCGCTGTCGCTGCTGCTGTTGCGAGCGGAGTCTGTCGCTTCCTCGAAAATCGAGAACGTTGAAGCATCGTTAGAAGACTATGCGCGTGCTGCTCACGGGTATCGAGCCAACGAATCGGCGAACTCGATGGTTGCCTCTGCAAAGGCCCTCGAATCGCTCATCTCATCGGCCGGGGCAGGGGGCTTGCTCACACTCGAGAACGTACTGATTGCCCACCGAACCCTCATGGCTGATGATCCTGCGGAGGCAATATACGCGGGACGATTGCGCGATATGCAGAACTGGATCGAGGGCTCCGACTACTCGCCGCGCGACGCGACGTATGTGCCGCCTCCCCCTAAGACAGTTGAGGGTTACCTGGCAGATCTGTTTGAGTTTGCGAACCGAGACGATGTCCCCGTTCTCGTCCAAGCGGCGGTGGCTCACGCGCAATTCGAATCAATCCATCCATTTACGGATGGGAACGGGCGCATTAGCAGAGCGCTAGTAAACACGATTCTGAGAAGACGGGGGATTACCTCTCGCGTGGTGGTGCCACTCGCGTCTGTCCTTGTTGCGAAACGAGAGACGTACTTCAACGTGCTCTCGGCGTACAGGGAGGGCGACGCTGGCCCCATTATTCGTGCCTTCGTCGTTGCCGCCCGAACTGCCGCACGGGAGTCTGAAAGGTCTGCGCGGAGATTAGCCGAGCTGCCCGACGAATGGACCGCTGAATACTTGGCACATACGGGACGAACGCCACGAACAGGGAGCGCTGCTCGGAGGATTATCGAAGAGCTTCCCAACCAGCCGTTTTTCACGGCCGAGCACATTGAAGAGGCTGTCGGGGGGTCAACTTCAGCCGTCTACAGTGCCATAGAGAGCCTTGTTGCAGCAGCAATCTTGCGCCCGCTCACGAACCGGAAACGGGACCAAATCTGGTGCGCGAGCGCGATTATTGATGAGCTTGAGGATCTTGGGCGGAGGGTCGCTCGACGCGCAACGGGAAACCACGTGTGGGAAGACATATCTAGCCAAGCCATATCGAGCATGCTCCTCCAGAACCGGGCCACGATGGAACGTCTGAGCGAAGCATTTGCTCATGCAGGAGCCGCCACGGAAATGTTGCGCGTTCTGACTGCGTCTCAGGGCTCTGAGGAGTCTCGGAGAAGGCTTCTCTCAGCGGCTAGAGTTCCGGAGATCGTCATGGCGAACCTAGGGGATCTTGGCGTATCTCCGGCAATGAGGTCCGCGATCGAGATGGCTCGTCAGGTGCCTCGGAACTGGAAGCCCGTGGGAACTGACGTGGCCCTTTCTCCCCAGCTTCAGCGATCCCTCAAAGAGTGGGAGGCATTCACCCGAAGTCTCGCACGAACAACACGACTGCCAGAAGCTGTGCTGCAATCAATGGATGCCATCGGAGACGAGCAGGACGTTGGCGATGAGCCGACCCCGGCTACCTGAGATGGCTGTGGCTGCATCGCGACGTCGGTGCCGTGCCGCTCGTCGAAGCGGTGCTCTTGCGGCCACCGATCGCTGAGCAATCCACCGTATCTCAGCAAGTTTTGTCGGATCGGACCGGCTTCGAAATTCGTTGGCCACGACCCTAGAACCGAAGCATTTACACCCGCCTGCTGCTACCGAGGAACAACAACTGCTGACATCGACCCACCGGCCGAGATTCCCGACAGCCAGATGGTTGCGAGCGTTCGACTCGCCTCTTCGAGTGGCTGCGAGGCGATCGCGGTGTCGCGGAGTACGAAGCGCTGAAACGCGTAGAACTCGGTCATGCTGCCGAGCATCTCGGCGGCGAGGCTGAGGTTGACGTCCGCGCGGATGTGTTCTGCGATCGTTGCGCGTGAGAGCGACCCGGTGATGCGGGAGTAGAAGGCCCGCCGCGAGGTTGTCCAAATCTCGGCAACCTCGGTGTCGGACTGTGAGAGTTCGACGAGCACCCCGAAGAGTGCTCGGTGGCGCTCGTAGAACTCGAAGTATTTCTGCGTGGATTCTGTCACCGAGTCGACGAGGTTGTCGGCGTCGAGCGGTACCCGGATGAACTCGAAGATCTCGACAGTGAGGTCGCGGAGTAGTTCGAGAGTGAGTTCGTGCTTGTCAGTGAAGTAGCGGTAGAAGGCCCCGGTGGTGAGGCCCGCTGCCGCAGTGATGTCGGCGACGCGTACGTTCGCGTACCCGCGTTCTGCGAACAGGGATTCGGCGGAGGCCATGATCCGGGCCCGAGTGTCGCGCCCCTTGGCGGTTGCTGGCAGTGGCGAAGGCGGCGAGGGCGTCGATGATCCCGGTTCGGTACCCGGTCGGCCCTCACGGAGTGGCTGCGTCACTGCTGACTCATTTCGTCGATAGATCCCCGCGCCCGTCCCCGCGGGCACACGAGCCAGCGTAGCCAAGCGTCCTCGAAGCGTGGCCGCGGCGCAGCGGGAAACATAAAAGTGACGTCATGTTTACTTTTGTGTAGGGTGAGTGTGGTGACACAGGGGTTACACGACAGGAGCTGAGTGTGGAGCACAAGAGATCTCTCATTTTGGACGCGGCCGAGCAAGATTTTTGCCTGTATGACTGGCTCGACGTCGAATCGCTGAGCCGCTACGAGCGCTTCGCGGATCACAACCGCGACACGTTCGAGGGCCTCACGGATCTCGCACGCGAGCTCGCCGAAGAGTACTTCGAGCCGCATAGCCGAAAGGGTGACCTCAACGAACCCAAGCTCGTCGACGGCAAGGTCGAGCTCATCCCCGAGGTCTCTGTCGCGCTCGACGCGTTTGCGGAGGCCGGGTTTCTTGGCGCGACGATGGATGCGGATCACGGTGGTTTCCAGGTGCCGAGCGTCGTTTACCGCGCCGCATTCATGTGGTTCCAGGCTGCAAACGTCGGCACGGTCTCCTACCCGCTGCTCACGACCGCGGCGGCGAATCTCATCCGGCAGCACGCCTCTGCGGAGCTCGCGGCGAAGTTCCTTCCGCCCATGCTCGACGGGAGCTGGTTTGGCACGATGAACCTCTCCGAGCCCGGCGTCGGATCCTCGCTCGGTGATCTCACGACGAGCGCGACCGAGTCGGCGGACGGCACCTACCGGATCCGCGGTGACAAGATGTGGATCTCGGGAGGTGACCATGAACTCTCCGAGAACATCGTGCACCTCGTACTCGCTCGGACTGGCGGGCCGGGCGTGAAGGGCCTGTCGCTCTTTATCGTGCCGAAGTGGCTCGGCGATCCTGGAGCGGTCACCGAGCGCAACGACGTTGCTCTGGTCGGCATCAACCACAAGATGGGCTACCGCGGAACGGTGAACACCGCGCTCTCGTACGGTTCAGGGCACTTCCCGGTCGGCGAGGAAGCTGGCGCGGTCGGGTATCTCATTGGCGAGGCCGGGCGCGGGCTGCACTACATGTTCCTCATGATGAACGAGGCGCGGATCGGTGTTGGCGCGTCTGCGGTTGCTCTGGGCATGACCGGCTTCCTCCACGCACGCGACTACGCGCGCGGCAGAGTGCAGGGCCGGGAGCTCGGGTCGAAGGATCCCTCCAACCCGCCGGTGCCGATCATCCGGCACCCCGACGTGCGACGCATGCTCATGCTTGCGAAGGCATATGCGCAGGGTGGCACAGCGCTCATCCTCTACGCGGGCAAGCTCCTCGACGAGAGCGAGGCCGAGACGGACCAGGCGAAGAGCGCCGCACTGAAGCTCCTGCTTGAGGTGCTCACGCCGATTGCGAAGAGCTGGTCGTCGCAGTGGGGCCTCGCCGCGAACGATCTCGCGATCCAGGTGCTGGGTGGCAGCGGCTACGTGCGCGACTTCCCGCTTGAGCAGTTCTACCGCGACAACAGGCTCAACCCGATCCACGAGGGCACCCATGGCATTCAGGCGCTTGACCTGCTCGGCAGAAAGGTGCTGCTCGAGGACGGCGCGGGCTTCGCGGAT
This sequence comes from Leucobacter sp. G161, assembly GCF_001482305.1. Taxonomy (GTDB): domain Bacteria; phylum Actinomycetota; class Actinomycetes; order Actinomycetales; family Microbacteriaceae; genus Leucobacter. The sequence continues at coordinate 80,487 of NZ_LOHP01000047.1, read as the reverse complement.
CTCCTCGGCCGGATGCGTGCAACCTGCGCAGAGACGGCCCCGATCGAGCCGGAACTCACGGGGCTGGTGGCCGATCGGATCGACAGGCTCGAGCGCGTCACCCAGCAGCTCTGGGCCGACGGGGACGCCCCGACCGCGCTCGCGAACGCCGCACACTACCTCGAAGCCGCCGGCGACATCGTCGTCGCGTGGCTGTTCCTCGACCAGCTTACGGCTCTCGGGATCACTTCGGCAGCGTTCGCTGCCGAGAAGCGGGCGACCGTGCGATTCTTCATTACGCACGTGCTGCCGCGCGTCGACGCCGACTTCGAGCTACTCGCATCGCAGGATCGCCAGCTCGTCGACCTCGACGACACCCTCATCTAACCCGACCGCAGCCACCTTGCCGAACCACCCGTTCGGCGCAGCACCAGGAGTCACCACATGTCAACACTCACGTTTAACTACACCGGCCGCACCGTCGTCATCACGGGCGCCGCCCGCGGCATCGGCCTCGAGGTCGCGCGCGCCTTCACCGGTTGGGGAGCCGACACGTTCATCGTCGACTTCGACCCTGAAGCGCTGGCCGCGGCAGCCGCCGATACCGGCGCGCGCACAATCCAGGCCGACGTGACGAACAGTGAGCAGGTGAACGCTGCCATTGCGGAGGTCGTTGAGGCGACGGGTCGCGTCGATGTGCTCGTGAACAACGCCGGGATCCTCCGTGACCGGATGCTGTGGAAGGCGGAGGACGAGGATTGGGAGGCCGTGCTCGCGACCCACACCGGCGGCACGTTCCGGTTCTCGCGCGCGGTCGTCCCACACATGCGCGCGCAGGGCAGCGGGCGGATCATCAACGTCACCTCCTACGCCGGGTTGCACGGTAACCCCGGACAGACGAACTATTCGACCGCGAAGGCGGGCATCATCGGGTTCACGAAGACCGCGGCGCGCGAGCTCGCGCGTTTTGGGATCACCGTGAATGCGATCTCGCCGAACGCGGCGACCCGCATGGTCGCGTCGATTCCCGCTGAACGCTACGCCGAGCTCGAAGCCCAGATCCCGCTCGGACGTTTCGCGGAGCCGGCGGAGATTGCGCCCGCGATTGGGTTCCTCGCGTCTGACGAGGCTGGCTACATCACGGGCGACGTGCTCACCGTCGACGGCGGGCTGTCGATCTAGGGGCGCGGCCTACGCTTCGCCTGCCGCCTTCGATCTCCGCTCGCCGCGCAGAATGAAGAAGCCGAGCACGACGGCGCCGACGGTGAGCACGATGCCCCCGAACAGCACGGAACCACGGAGGCCGAAGAGCGAGCCGAGTACGGCAACGGTGAGCCCGCTGAACGTCATCATGCCCGGTCCGAACATCGTGTAGGCGCCGATCACCCTGCCGCGCTGGTCGTCGGGAGCCCGGAGTTGCACGATGCTCATCTCGGTCGCGTCGGCGGTGATGCGGGCGACGCCGCCGATGAGTAGTGCAACCACGGCGATCGGGTAGACGGAACTCGTCGCGAACACGATCGTCGTGATGCCGAGGATCGTTGCCGCGATGACCGCGGTGCGGGCGGTGGTCGGCACCCTGCCGGTCGCTTCGAGCAAGAACCCGCCGATCACGCCGCCCGCGCCGTTTGCAAACAGCAGCACGCCGTATGCGAGCCCGGCTGAGCCTGCGCCGAGGCCCTCGGCGAACTCCGGCATCGCATTCTGGATCACCGCGCCGATGGTTGCCGCGCTCAGCGCCGAGAGCAGGATCATGCCGAGGAGCTGGCGGTCGTTGCGGATCGTGCGGAGCACACCGAACGCTGAGAAGAAGGTCATCCGCTTCTCGGATGCACGCGGAGCCGCCGTTCCGTCCTGCTGCTTTTCGGTGTCATGGCGGTCGAGCTTCACGAACCACAAGAACACGGTCAGCGGGAGATAGAACAGGATGTTCACGAACATTCCCGCGGCCGGGCCGATGCTGAGCAGCAGCGCGGAGCCGACAACGGGGCCGGCGAGGAACGCGAGGGAGCGGAAGGTGGCGTTCATGCGGATCGCACCCGGCAGCTCCTTGGGGCCGGCGAACTTGTAGAGGAGCAGCTGCTCTGCGGGCATCCACAGGCACCCCGCGATGCCGTGCAGCACGAGGAGCACGCAGGCGTGCCAGAGTTCGAGGGAGCCGGTGAGGAACAGGATGCCCCAGGTTGCGGACACCGCCATGAAGAGTGCCTGCCCGACCTGAATGACGCGCCGCGGGTCGAAGCGTTCGGCAAGCGCGCCGGCAGCCACCGAGAACAGCAGGTACGGCAGCCAGTGGCTCACAATCTGAAACCCCACCAGCCACGGGGAGTGGAAGGTCTGCCAGAGCACCCAGTAGGCGAGGACGTGCTCGACGTTGTCCGCCATCATCGACAGCGCGCCGCCCGCGATGTACGGTCCGGTGCGGCGGTCGCGGAGCGCTCCGAACTTTCTCGGCTGATCCTCGGGCATCTCAACGCTATTCATCAGACCTCACTGTACATCGCGTCGTGAGGCGCGACGCGCGCCCGCCGATTCCTTGGAGCTTCCTTGGTGCGACCGCGAGAACCTAGAACGATCGTGTCCGTCACCGCAGCAACGAATGGAAGACCGCTATGCGCAACACCCCGATCCCCGAGAACCCGGCACCGACGGGCCGGCCTCGCATGAGTCGGCGCCGTCGCAAACGCCTGACGCTCGTTATCGCGAGCACGGTTGTGGTGGTGCTGGGCCTGAGCGCGGCCGCTCTGGCGTTTGCGTTCCACACGGTGAACGACGGTATCGTCCGCTCGGACTTTGTGCTGCCGCAGGTCGAGCACATCGTGGCCGCGGACCCCGGGGAACAGAACATCTTGATTATGGGGATGGATAGCCGCGTCGATCAGAACGGAAACCCACTGCCAGACGGGGTGTATGAGGCGCTCCATGCCGGTGGTGCGGACGACGGAGGGTACAACGCGAATGTGCTCATGCTGCTGCACATTCCCGAGGACCGCTCGAAGACCGTCGGCATCTCGATTCCGCGCGACGACTACGTCGAGATCCCAGGGGCACCACTCGGCGTGGGGTATTCGAAGATCAAAGAGGCGTATGGCCTGGCGATGCAGGAACAGCTCAATGAACTTGTGTGGCAGAACGAGGGCGAGCTGACAGACCAGGAGATCTACCAGCAGGCTCGCGCTGCGGGCAGGCAGGCCCAGATCGAGACCGTCTCCCATTTTCTCGGCGACGTGCGCATCGACCACTTCGTGGAGATGACGATGGGTGGGTTTTATCACGTCACTCAGGCCGTCGCACCGGTCACGGTGTGCCTGAACCAGGCGACTCAGGACACCTATTCGGGTGCGGATTTTGATGCCGGCGTGCAGGAGATTGACGCTCAGCAGGCGATGAGCTTCGTGCGGCAGCGGCGCGACACCGGCTTCGACGGGCCGTTCCTCACCGACCTCGACCGGTCGAGGCGCCAGCAGGCGTTCCTGGGTTCGCTTGCCGACAAGCTTCGGCAGAAGAGCACCCTGATGAACCCGAAAACGGTGTGGTCCCTCGTCGACGTGACGCAGAAGCACGTCGCTCTCGACGCCGACTTTGACGTGCTCGGGTTCATGCGGATCGCCCACGAGGTGTCGCAGACCGGCGCGCACTTCATCACCCTGCCCATCATCGACTTCGAAACGGTTGACGGTGCGGAGGTGAACATCGTCGATGTCGAGGAGATCCAGGGCATCGTCGCGTCGGTGCTCGACGGCAGCTACTTCGATGCCCCCGAGGAGGACGGTGCCGGTGCCGAGGCAACGGGCGACGAGGCCGCGGGCGAGTGGAACGAAGCGGACGCCGATGCCGCAGCACCCGAGGCAGTCGACGAGACCGACGAGAGCGCGCAGCTGCCTGGCACCGCACGCTATGACTCCTGGGAGGAACCCATTCAGGCGGGATCCATCCCCTGCGTGAATTGAGCGTGACGACGCAGTGCGACAGCAGACGGTGTTCCTCGGAGCGGAGTCGGGGAAGCGGGCTCCGGTAGTCCCGACGCAGCCCGGGCGGCTCCGGCGGCTCACGATTGTGCTGCTCAGTGTCGTGCTGCTGCTCGTCGCGGTGGGCGTGCTCATGGTGCAGTCCGCGAGCCAGGTCGTCGCGATTTCGGCTGGGCGGCACCCGCTCGAGGGCGTGCTGCGGCAGGGAGGCTACGCGATGCTCGGGATCGGCCTGATGTTTGGGGTGAGTCGGGTGCCGACGGCGCTGCTGCGGCGCTACTCCTGGCTGCTGCTGCTCATCGGGTTTGTGCTGCAGGTACTCGTTTACTCGCCGCTCGGATACGAAGCGGGAGGCAACCGCAACTGGTTGCGTCTCGGGCCGATTTCGATGCAGCCAGCCGAGTTCATGAAGTGTGTGCTGCTCGTCTGGGTGTCGTCGGTGATCGCGACCAAGTGGCGGCTGCTCGACAACTGGATGCACGTTGTCGTGCCAATTCTTCCGGTGGTTGCGGCGTCGATGTTCATTAACATCCTCGGCGGCGATCTCGGCACGCTCGTCATCCTTGCGCTGCTCGTGTTCGGGTGCCTCTACTTCTCGCAGGTGCGGTTGCGGATCCTCGCAGGCATCGCCGGCGTTGCAGCGATCGGGATCGCCACGATGACGCTCATGAAGCCCAACCGGGTGGTGCGCATCATGCACTTCTTTGAGGTTGACTGTCTTGCCGATGCGGAGCACGCATACGCCGGATGCTGGCAGACGCTCAACGGATTCTGGGCGCTCGCGAACGGGGGCCTGTTGGGGGTGGGTGTCGGCAACTCGACGGCGAAGTGGCACTGGCTCCCCGAAGCGGAGAACGATTTCGTGTTCGCGATCCTCGGGGAAGAGCTCGGGTTCATCGGTGCGATGACCGTGATTCTCGCATTCGTCGTGCTTGCTGTCGTGCTGATGGGACTCATGGCGTACTGCCAGACCCCGTTCGCGCGCTCGGTGCTCGGCGGCATGACCGTCTGGATTACCGGCCAGATGATCGCGAACATCGCGGTCGTGCTCGGGTTTATCCCGGTGCTCGGGGTGCCGCTGCCGTTCATTTCCGCGGGCGGCACGTCCCTGCTGTCGCTGCTCATCGCGATGGGTGTTGTACTCGCGTGCGTTCGGGAGGCAGCAACGGCGGAACTCGCGGAAGGTCGTGTCGCGGTTGCGTAGCCGGGGCGGTGGAATCGTGCGACAGTGGAGACAACACTGGTACGCGGGGTCGTTGGACGGGCTCGGAACAAGGAGGCTTGAGATGGCACAATCTCGCGGACGTTCCCACCCGTTGCCCGACGAGCTGGCCTATCGCCGGTCGGCTTCGAAGATCGGGTGGCAGGTCATGGCCGTCTGCGCGGCGCTCGTGGTGATCGGCGGGGCGGTGATCCTCGCGTTCGTACTGTGGCAGACCACCCCGGGCGAAGCAAACAAGCAGCCGCAGCCACGTGAAATCGAAGTGCGGCTCGACCCCGGCGAGCTCATTCTCGCGACGGCACTGCTCGCCACGGGCGCCGTCATCTGCGCGGGCCTCGCGGCCAGGCTCATCGCCAGGCGTGCGGTGTACCCGCTCGATGAGGCGTTCCGGCTACAGCGTCGCTTTGTCGCGGACGTGAGCCACGAACTGCGCACGCCGCTCGCGGTGATTGACGCCCGCGCCCAGCAACTCGCGGCGCTCACGCCTGCGGGAGACTCGCGCCAGCGGGTGCTCGCAGAGCTGCGACAGGACGCGCGGATCATGGCCGAGGTGATCGACGCGATGCTCACGTCGGCCTCCGGGGGCGCGCCTCGCGAGGGGACCGCGGCGCTCGCGGACACGGTGGCCGGTGTCGCGCAGGATCTCGGTGGTGTTGCCCGACAGTTCGGGGTGACCGTCACCCACGAGAGCGAGGCCGTGTCGGTCGCGGTCCCCGCGAGCGTGTTGCGGCGCTGCCTCGTTGCGCTCGTCGATAACGCAATTGACCACTCACCCGAGGGAAGCGCCGTCTCGATCGTTGGGTCCACCCGAGACGGAGCAGCGCTGGTGACCGTGCGCGACCAGGGGAGCGGGATCCAAGGGATCACCCCCGAGCGCATCTTCGACCGCTTCGCGCAGGGCACGCCACCGCAGACGCAGCGAGGCGCGTCGCGCACGAGCCGCGGGATCGGTCTCGCCCTCGTGCGCGAACTCTGCGCTGCGCACGGCGGGGAGGTGCGCGTCGTCAGCTCCGCACCCGACGGCACCGAGTTTGAACTCGTGCTGCCCGTCGCAGACGCCGGGGAGGCGCGCTGATGCTGCGACTCCTCATCGTCGAAGACGATCCGCGTCTCGGCCCGATCATGCGCGACGTGCTCTCGGCCGAGTGGGAGGTCGAACTCGTGCCCAGCGCCGAGGTAGCCGCCGAGGCGATCGCTGCGCGGCACGTGGACGTCATGATCGTCGACCGAGGGCTGCCGGGCGTGAGCGGCGAGACGTGGATCCGCGAGCTGCGGAGCCGGCGGATCGAGACACCGATCCTCGTCCTCACCGCGCTCGGCGAACTGCACGACAAAGTCGAAGGCCTCGACGCCGGCGCGAACGACTACCTGGTGAAGCCCTTCGAATTTGAGGAGCTCAATGCCAGGCTTCGCGCCCTCACCCGGCGCTACGACGGCGGTGGGCCGCGCTACGACATTGGCGGCTGGGAATTCTCGCCCGAAGACCAACGCATCCAATCGCCCTACGCGGGCAGCGTGCTCCTCACCGGCACCGAGACCGCCCTGCTCGCGGCGCTCGCCGCAGAGCCGGGGCGCACGTTCTCCCGTGAGGAACTCCTCGCGCGCGTGTTCGCCCAGGGGGAGAGCGAGACGACCGTCGAGACCTACGTGCACTACCTCCGGCGGAAGACCGACAAGGATCTCATCGAGACCGTGCGCGGCCGCGGCTACCGGCTCGGCGCGCTCGGATAGCGTTCCGCAGTCCAGCCGATCGCGCGGGCGGGGCAGAGCGCTAGTCCTCGCGCAGAATCACGCCCTCGCGCCGGCGGGCGTCGACCCGAAGCTCGAACACGTCGTTTCGCGCAGAGTGACCGACGACATCCAAATCGTGGTGTGCGCGATCCACGGCGCTCAGGTCGATACGTGCGAGGACGATGCCCGGCGTACCCCGGACAGGCTCTACGACCCAGTTCCCGTCGGGGCCGATGACTGAGGAGCCTCCGTCGAAGAGCAGCCCGGTGGCGGGCGCGTTCGGGCCGACGCCGATACGGAACGCTTCGCGAAGCGCTTCGGGGATGTCTTCGACGGCGAGGAATAGTCCGGCTGACAGCACGAAGCATCGGCCTTCGAATGCGTAGCTCCGCGCCGCGATGAGGTGGATCTCGCTGGTCTCTGGCCATGCCGCGACGTGGATTTGCTCGCCGCTTGCGTGCAGCGTCTGCCGGGCGAGCGGCATCCAATGCTCCCAGCACACGAGCCCGCCAAGCCGACCGACGGGGGTATCGACAGCACGAAGTCCTGCCGCGTCACCTGCTCCCCAAATGATTCGCTCGGAGTGGGTGGGGACCAGCTTCCGGTGGACGTTGAGCGTTGAGCCGTCCGGGCCGATCGTCACAAGGCTGTTGTAGAGCGTGCCCCCTCGCGGGGCACGCTCGTTCAGGCCCATCACCACTGTCACCTGTCGGTTGGCTGCAACAGCACGGAGAGCACCGAGCGCATCTTCGGCGTCTGTAGGGGCGCCAAGCACGGGGCTCTCCGCAAGGAGGCGCGCGTGCCAGTGGCGAGCTGTGGCGTCATCCCACCCGGCCATGCCAAAGGCCCAGGCCGGGTAGCACGTCAACCATGTTTCGGGAAACACGATGAGCTTCGCACCGGCGTCGGCCGCCTCGGTCACGTGATCGACGGCACGCGAGAGCGAGGCCGCGAGGTCGAGGACCGCAGGCGGGTACTGAATGATTGCAACGGTGTGAAGCGTCACCGGGTCTCCTTGCATGGGGTGGTTGGTTGAAGGCCAGTTGGGCGGGTGGATCTGGGACGGTGTGGTACGTGACGGGGCTAGTGACCGCCCTCGAGTGTGCGTTCGCTGCGCACGATCGCTGCTTCCTCGCCCGAGCGGTCTTGGCTCCGTGTGAGGACGTAGTACAGGCCGCCGGAAACGATGATCGCCGGAACGAATGAGAGATCTGCCCCGCCGAGCGCCTGAGCGACAGGGCCGGTGTACACGGGCAGCGAGAAGAATGGGATAGCGACGATGAATCCTGCCGCGTACGACACGAGCCCGCGCCATGCCCAGCGGCCGTACACACCATTCGGGTTGAAGATCTCGGTGATCGCGTAGCGGCCATGCCGAACGAGATAGAAGTCGACAAGGTTCACTGCGGTCCAAGGCACGAGGAAGTACAGCATGAGGGTGACGAAGGAATTGAAGCTGTCGAGGTAGTCGTCGGGAATCGACAGCGCGACGATGAGGGTGAGGAGACCGACAATCGTGAGGCTCACGACGCGCAGGGTGACGGTCGGACGCATCCGCTTGAAGCCATCGACAGCGCTGATGCCCGTGAGCATGGCGCCGTAGGCGTTGACTCCCATGATCGTGATGAGCGCGACTGAGCCGACAAGCACAACAACGGTGCCAAAACCTGGAAACAGCAGATCGCCGGTCTGCTGGAGCGCTGGGATACCGTCGACGTTGGGAATCTTGCTGCTGAGGACTGCCCCGAGCGACATGAGCCAGATCGCTGAGCCAGCTGCGCCGGCGTAGGTCCAGCCGATGAGTTTGCCGGCGGGCGCATTCTCGGGCAGGTAGCGGGAGTAATCGGATACGTAGACGGAGTAGCTGAGGTTGAAGCCTGCCGCGAGCGAGAGCTGCACGAAGAATCCGGCGGTGTCCCACCCCGCGCTGAGACCCGGAGCTCCCGCGGCCGTCGGGAGCACGAAGATTGCGAGCACGGTGACGATTCCGAACACCACGATGAGAACATAGGTGAGCCACCGCTGCACGATGTGGAGCAGGTCATGCCCGACGATCGCGATCACGATTGAGACGATGATGAGTACCGGATACCAGAAGAATTCGCCGCCGGGAGCGACGGTCTGGATCCCTTGAGTGCCGATGATGGTGTCGAACACCATGAAACCGACGTAGACAAACACGGTTGCGATGAAGGGGATGATCGCGCCGCGTGATCCGAACTGGGCGCGTGACTGGATCATTTGCGGCAGGCCCATGCGCGGGCCCTGATTGGCGTGGAACGCCATAAAGAATGTGCCCGATCCTGCGCCGAGAACGATGGCGAGGACGGTCCAGGGGACGCTGAGGCCCATGCTCGGGCCGGTGAAGCCAACGAGCATGGTGAGGATGACGAAGTTGCCGGTGAACCAGAACGGGCCTTGATGCCAGACTTTGCCGCGGCGTTCGGCTCGCGGGACGTAGTCGATCGACCTCGTCTCGATTGTTGGTGGTGTTGCTGGTGTTGACATCGTTGTCCTCTCGGCCGGTGTGGGACACCCCACTTGAATAGTCGCACACTTGTGCGAATTGAGATAGTAGCACAGCTGTGCGAGAATAAAGCCATGGCGAGACAGCTCGATCACGAGGCCCGAGACCGAGCGGTCGTTGAGGCTTCCTGGCGGGTGATTGCCCGCGAAGGGATGACGGCGCTCACCGTGCGCAGTGTGGCGAAAGAGGCCGATCTGGCGCCCAGCTCGCTGCGTTATTCGTTCCCCACGCAGAGCAGTGTTAGGGAGCGCGCGATTTCGGCGGTGCTCGAACGTCTGCAGGAGCGCGTTGTCGCGCTCCCCGAGGATGCGCACTGGGGCGAGAACGCCCTGCTCGAACTCATGCCAGTGGACGGCGAAAAACACACGGAAGCGATCGTCTGGCTTGCCCTCGAAATGGCAGCGGTTGCGGACGTTGATCTCCAGCCCGTACGGGCGCGTGCGAACGCGTATATTCGCACAGTGTGTCACGACGTGGCGGCCTGGCTAGGTTCGTCGTCGGAGGATCTTGTGGACCAGCTGCACGCCTTTGTAGACGGGCTGACGCTCCACGTTGTGGTGCGCGATGAGTGCACGCCACAGTGGGCGGAACGGGCGCTGCGGATCTATCTCGACGAGGTGCGCGAGCGCATCGCTGCGGGTGTGCAGAACTAGGGGTGGAGCTGCGGGCCGTTGCGCTCACCGGCGCCCCAGTGAAGAATGGGAGTGCTCGAAGGTGTTGCCTGACCGTCGCTGGAGGCGCTCATGACGGAGGTCGATCTCGACCCGCAGGAGAGCGCCGCCGCGCCTCAACGGGTTTCGGCGATTCCGATCCACCCCGAGCTCGCCGCCGCAGCGCGGTGGTTGCCTCGCCACCTGACCAACCGTTGGACCCTCCGCCCGCAGCGTGTCATCACGCGGGCACTGCGTGGCTTCTCGCGGCGCGGTCCGACGCCGGTGCGCGTCTCGCCGACGGCAAGCCTCACCCTGTTTTGGCCGAGCGTACCCCGCACGGAGTTGCAGCCGGCGGTGTTCTGGATTCACGGCGGCGGCTACGTTGCCGGCGACGTGCAGCAGGACCGTGAGCGCTGCACCGAGATGGCGGAGGCGACGGGCGCGGTGGTGGCAGCGGTCTCGTACCGTAAGGCCCCTGAATATCCCTACCCCGCGGCACTCGACGACTGTCTCGCGGGGGTGCGTGCGCTGCGTGCGCTCCCCGGGATCGACCCGGGACGGGTCGCGATCGGTGGGGCGAGCGCGGGCGGCGGGCTCGCTGCGGCGCTCGCGTTGCGGATGCGTGACGAGGGCGATCCGGATCTTGCCGCGCAGCTCCTGCTGTATCCGATGCTCGACGACCGGACCGAGCGGCCCCGGAACGAGCACAACTTTCGACTGTGGGAGCACCGCAGCAATGACTTCGCGTGGGCGGCGTATCTCGGTGGCGCGGACGCGGACCTGGCAGTGCCGGCCCGCGCGACCTCCCTTGCAGGGGTGGCGCCGACATGGATCGGCGTCGGGACCAACGACCTCTTCCTCGGCGAGAGCCGGGACTACGCGAGGCGACTTCGTGCGGCTGGCGTGACCTGCGAACTCGTAGAAGTTCCGGGGGCGTGGCATGCGTTTGACGGGTTCGTGCCGCAGGCTTCCGTGTCGCGGGGGTTCTTCGCGGGGCAGTACGCCTTCCTGCGCACCCGGTTACACACGGACGGTGACTGATGACGCTCCCGGCGGCTTCGCGCATTCGGTGGCGGGGCTGGCGTGGGGAACCCTGCGCGCCCAAGTACGGGATACTGGTGGGTGGCACGTTTTGGGCCCGCACACACCTGGGAGGGCACACACTATGGATCTGTTGGCATCGAACGATTCTCCGCTGAACCGATACGGATCGCTGGATGAGGCCCTCGTGCACCGTCGCGCGCCGGTCGAGAACCGGGTGTTCCTGCGCACACTGCTCAACCGGATGCCGATTGAGCGGCTCCTGCGTGCAGACGGCGGTATCACTGTCGTGCGGTCGGACGAGGCCCCAGACATCTGTGTGCGCAAGGGATACACCGTCGGTTTCCAGACGGAGGAAGAGATCATCGCGGTCGTCGGCACCGAGGCGGAGCGCTGGGAGAGTAAGCGCAAGCCCGGCACCTGGGCAGTGGACCACCCGGTTGGCGGGCGCGGGCCGATTATCGAGGCGGAGGAACTTGCAGCCGAGCGTGGCCCCGTGAAGCCTGTCCGCGGGAAGCGTGTCGCGAAGCCGAAGGCCGAACCGAAGGTGAAGAGGCCCGTCGTGCAGGAGCGCGTGCAGCCGGTGTGCCCGAACTGCTTCATGCTCATGGCGCTGTCTGGTGTCTGCGGCAACTGCTCGTAGCTGACGCTTGGGAAGCGGGGGATACGCGGTCGGTAGAATGATCTGATGCCTCCGCGTTCTCCGTTGCCCCAGCGCCTCGGCCTCGATGCCGCATGGCTGAGTTCGGCGGCGCGAGAGGGCGAGCCGCGCATCGACTGGCCGCTCATGCGTGACTGGCTGCACCACCGCGTCGGGAAGCACGTCGACGTTGATGCATTCATTGCCGAGGGCCGCTTCGTCACGGAGTCGGGGGCGCCCGTGCTCGCGGCGGATCCGTTCCGCCCGAACGTGTTCGTCTGGTTCTACCGTGACCTCCCCGAGGAGGCGCCGGTGCCGGGTCGCGTTCGGGTGCTGTTCCGCGATGACCGCATTGTTGTCGTCGACAAGCCGGCGTTCCTGTCAACCATTCCGCGTGGCATGCACGTCCGCGAGAGTGTCGTCGTGCGGATGCGGCACGAGCTTGGCCTGCCCGAACTCACCCCGATGCACCGGCTTGACCGGGTGACCTCTGGCCTGCTGCTGCTGTCGACCGAACGCCGCTGGCGGGGTGCCTACCAGTCCCTGTTCCAGGACGGCGAGGTGACGAAGACGTATCGCGCGGTCGCGCCGATCCGCGACGGGCTTGAGCTGCCGATGACGGTGCGGAACCATATCTTCAAGCAGCGGGGCATCATGCAGGCCGAGGTCATTGCCGACGCTGCACCGAATTCGGAGTCGCTCGTCGAGTTCGAGCGCGAGCTCAGCGCTGCCGAGCAGGCACACTTTGGTGACCGCGAGCCGCGCGGGGTCTACCGACTCACGCCGAGAACAGGGAAGACGCATCAGCTGCGGATCCACCTGAGTGGTCTGGGCATCCCCATCGAGGGTGATCCGCTGTATCCCGTGAATCAGGATGTCGCGATCGATGATTTCAGTACTCCGCTTCAGCTCTTGGCCAGCGAACTTCGGTTCGTTGACCCGGTCGACTCGAGCGAGCGGTACTTCACGAGCGAGCTGCAGATACCGCTCGCTTCGGAGGCCTAGGGACTGCCCACGGATCAAGGCAATGTGCCACGTGCGCAGTTCACTCAGGTTTCACAGGGTTCTCGGACCGACTACACAAGCGTGAAACTCAGGTGTCTCCCAGGCTTTGGCAAAGAGTTTGTGACGAATCTGGAGCTGGGAACGACCCACTTATAGAGCGACGTTCTTCGCTCGTTACGACGGCACGGCCGTACTGGCCGTGCCACCACAAGTGGAGGTACTTCTGATGGCTACCGAAGAGAAGAACACAACTGCTGCAGCTGCTGAGACTGGCTCGCCAGCGCAACGCGTGGCACAGGCCACCGCGCCCTCATCGCGCGTAGATCGCGTGAGGTCTGCATCCACATCGACTGACGATTCGGCATCGGCTGGCCGCACCACGGTCGCCGAGGGCGTTGTCGCGAAGATCGCCGGCATCGCAGCCCGCGAGGTCTCCGGTGTCTACGCCCTCGGCGGCGGCGGCGCACGTGCGCTCGGCGCGCTGCGCGACGCAGTCAACGCGACCGACCTCACGCAGGGCGTGAAGGTTGAGGTCGGGGAGACCCAGGCCGCGGCCGACATCACCATCGTCGTGGACTACCCCGCACCCATTCAGGATGTCGCCGAGAACGTGCGCAGCGCGGTCGCAGGTGCCATCAGCCGCATGGTCGGGCTCGAGGTTGTCGAGGTCAACGTCGATGTGAACGACGTGCACCTGCCGAGCGACGATTCCGACGACGACGCCGAGTCGCGCGTCTCATGAGCGCCACAGTGACCGGGGCGCTGGCCGGCGCAGTGCTGGCCTTCGCCGGGCTCATCTTCGGTTTCTGGGGCTTCCTGCTCGTCGCACTCCTCATGGGGATCGGCGCGATCGTCGGGCGCATGCTGTCCGGTGAGCTCGACGTGCGTGCACTCGCGGGGGTCTTCACCGGCAGGCGAACCTCGTCATGAGTGCCGCGACCGTTGGAGCACCCAGCCACGCGACGGTCGACCCCACGCCCGCGGTACGGGGCGCCGTGCGCGTCCGCCCGAAAGCGCTCGAGAAAGCAGTCAGGGAGGCCTCCGCTGACCTGGCGGGGGCCCGCGAGGTGACGTGAACGTCGACATCGCCGAGTGGGGTGGCGGTCTCAACGTCCGCATCGCGACCAAGCTGCCGATCCCCGGGCTGGAACAGAGCGAGGCGATTCGTGCCGAGACGCCGATCCTCGAGCGCGTGCGAACGATGCAGGTCGCCCTCGCGCACGAGCTGGCCCGGCTGACCGGGCGCGACATTCGACGCGTGTCGGTCACCGTGACCGGCGCGATCATTCCGGAGCGAAAGCGGGTGAGATAGATGACCAACGCAGTACTCACACGAGTTGTGCGCAGGGAAATGCACTCGCCGCGCACCGCTCTGGCCGTCATCGTGCTCGTGCTGGCGGCGGCCGTTGCGGTGTACGCCTTTATCGAGATCGTGCTGCAGCTCTTGGGAGCACAGCCGCTACTCGTCGCCCCCGGTGACGCGTTCGCATGGCTCGTCGACCTGCCGACGAACGAGTCAGCGGCAGGGATCGGCGCGGGCGCCGCGATCGTCGCGGTGATCGGGTTGATCCTCATCGCGCTCGCGATTGCACCCGGGCTGCGCTCCAAGCACCAGCTGGGTGATGCGGATCACGCGGTCGTCGTCGATAACGGCGTGATCGCCTCTGCGGTCGCCGAGCGGGTCAGGCGAGAGCTTGACCTGTCGAAGGACGGTGCGACCGTTGGGATCGGACACCGCAGCGCGGATGTGACGGTGCGCCCTGAGCCCGGTCAAGAGATCGACAGTGCCCAGGTTCGCGCCATCGCCGAGGCGGAACTCGCGGGCTACGGGCTCCGTCCCGCGGTCCGGGTACGTGCTCGGATCCAGCGCACGGCCGAGCAGGGAGGTGCGAGGTGAATGCCACCAATCGTGGAGTGAACCGCGCGGTGCTGTTCGTCGTCGGAGCCGTGTTGCTCGCAGCCGGAGGGGCCGTGTTTGCCGCAATCGTCTGGCCGTCTGCCGCAGATCTCTGGCAGACGGGGATGACGAATGCGCAGGCCTGGCTCCGAGACACCGAAACGAGCACCCGCCTGCACGAGTCGACGACGGTGAGCTGGCTCGCCGTTGCAGCGCTCGCGGTGCTGCTCGCACTCGTGGTGATCGCGGTCGTGATCATCGCACGGCTCGGCGGTGGTCGAAGCACCACCGTCACGCGTGCCGAGGCGGAAGGCGGGACTGTGGGCGCCGTGACCATCAGCCACAGCTTTGCAGCGGATGCGCTCACCGACTCACTTGCCAGGCACGACGAGATTCTCGCCTCGCGCGTGAGCGCGGGTCGGGTGCAGGGCGAGGACGTGCTGCACGTGAGCGTGACCCCGCGGCAGAACACTTCGCCTGTCGAGGTCGCCACGCTCGTCACTACGCTCATCGACAATCTCGCGCTGTTGACCGGCCGCGAAAGCCCGGCCTTCGTCTCGATTCGCTCGGGTGTTCGGTCGAGACTTGCCGCCGACAAGTCGCGGGTGCAGTAGTTCATTCGGACACGACTGACGGAAAGGGGGGAAGCACGATGTGGAAGAACCTGTTCATCGTTGCGATCATTGCGACCGCAACCTACTGGGTAGGCGTTGAATCGGCGAAGTCTCGCGGGAAAAACTACGAGGACCTTCGCCACCAGATTGAGCGTCTGTGGACGAGCCCGGAAGCGAAGAAGGCCAGGCGGAAGCGGGCCAAGAATGCTCAACGTTCCGTTAAGAAGGCCCGGAAGCAGCTACTCAGCAACTAGCCTTCGACACACGCTACACACAACTCAGTTCCCGAACCTCGGGGACCAAACAAAGGGGAAGCACATGAGCGCAGAAGACAAGATCAAGGCCGCAGCCGACAAAGTCTCCGGACAGGTGAAGGAGACCGTCGGCAAGCTGACCGACAACGACAAGCTCGTTGCCGAGGGCAAGGCCGACAAGGTCAAGGGCGAGGCCAAGGGCGCCGTCGAAGACGTCAAGGACGCCTTTAAGAAGTAGCCGGGGCACGTGGGGCGGAGCGATCTCCGCCCCACCCTCCCGACACACATCATCGACAGAAAGACATACCAATGGGATTTTTCAGCTTTCTCCTCCTCGGACTCATCGCCGGGGCCATCGCAAAACTCATCCTCCCCGGGAAGCACGGCGGATCCTGGTTCGTCACACTGTTGCTCGGCGTCATCGGCGCGATGCTCGGCGGATGGCTCGGCGGGCTGATCTTCAACGTCAGCCTGCAGGGGTTCTTCAACCTCTCCACGTGGGCGCTCGCGATTGGCGGCTCGATCATCGTGCTGCTCATCTATGGAATGGTTACCGGCCGGAAAACAGAGAACTAACGACTGGTGAAAAGGCTCGCGGGTTGTGGCCTGCGGAACGAGGATGAAGGCTGGGGGCGGCATCGCAGCTGTCCCCAGCCCCTCCAACCGGAGGGACCCTTCGAGCAAGGGAGCGACGGATGAATGACGACCACGGTAGAAACACCCTCGAATCTGCAGATGACCGGATTCTTGTGGGTCGAGCCACAGACGGAGACACCGCGGCCTTCGCGGTGCTGGTGCGCAGGTACACGCCCATGATGCGTGCCTACGCTCGCCGAATTCTTCCTGGGACAGCGGAGCTCGATGATGTCGTCCAAGACGCCTTTATTACCGCCTGGGAGCAACTAGCAACGCTTGAAGAGCCTGACCGGGTGAAGAGCTGGCTGATGCGGATCACCAGCCGCAAAGCGATCGATCGCATCCGCGCGACGCGGCCACACGCTGACGTCGAAGAGCTCGACGTCTCAGCCCCAGACCGCACCGATCCTCCGCGCCAGGCCGAAGCCAGCGCGGGAGTTGCAGCACTGGGAGAAGCGCTCAAAGAGTTACCCGTGGGCCAGCGCCAGTGCTGGGTGCTGCGGGAGATCGGAGAGTATAGCTACGAGGAGATTGCTGAGGAACTCGGCATTTCCGTTTCCACCGTGCGCGGGCAGCTCGCACGCGCACGCAAAGACATTATTGTTCGAATGGAGGAGTGGCGGTGAACGCACATGAACATCGCAGGCTCCTCGGGTTAGGTCCCGAAGATCTTGATGGACACACCATCGAGGAGCTCTCCGAATACCTCGAGGCGGGCCGCTTGCCGGCAGACCCGTTAATTGACGAGTCGGCCGGCTGCCAGATCGCACTCGACGCGCTCGAGCGGCTCAGAGGCCTGACGCCTCAGCTCTTAGCCGCGGATACCGCCGCGGAGCCGGAGGCAGACGAGCTCTGGGTACAGCGCATTCTCACCGACATTACGCTCGACGCCCGAGCCGGTCGACGCATTCCCATCGCATCGGCGGCTCCCAACGCCGACGCCGGCATCACCGAGGGAGCCGTGCGCGGTCTCATCCGCAGTGCAGAGCGAGCGGTGCCCGGGGCGCTGCTCGGCAAATGCACCCTTGAGGGCGACGTCACGCAGGTGGGGGAGCCTGTCCGGGTACGCGCGGAAATGAGCGTCCCGTTCGGCGCTTCGATTGCTGAACTCGCAGAGCAGGTTCGAACTCAGATCCGAGCACACCTCACAGCTCACACCACACTGAACGTCACTGCGGTAGACGTCGTCATTCAGGATATTCAATACACACCCAGACAGACAGAGAATGGACAATGACCGAGGCACCTGAACACCAGCTCGCGACCGAGATCGAAGGCTCGATCCGCGCGGTTCCGGGCGTCACCGCGCTCTTTCGGACCGGGTCGACCGTGGCGAAGCTGGTCGGCGCGGGTGCGGATCTCGTGCGCGGATCCCGTGGTGCGGATCCGCTCGTGCGGCTCGAACTCACTCCTGAGGGCCCGCGCGTCACGGCGGCGCTCGGCGTGCGCGCGGCCGTGAGTAGCGTCGAGACGCTCGAGCGAGTCCACCTCGCGATTGAAACGCTCCTCGCCGCGCACGGGCTTTCCGCAGCAGAGATCCATCTCACCGTCGTGCACGTCAACGGGACCCAGTAGACGAACAATTATCAGAAGGTCTCCCCATCGCGCAATGGGGTATTCGCTCGACAGTCACACAGTTTGCAGTTTGCGGATGTAGCGTTATTCGCGTGTGCGTGATGAAAACTGGGAATCGACCTGCCCAGTGTTCTCACGCCCGACGCGACGAGGGAACACGATGAGGCTGTCAGTGGTTGACCTGGGGGTTGTCGCCCCCGATACGAGCGAGACGCAGGCGCTCGCCGACTCGGTGGCATTCGCCCAGCACGTTGAGCGCTTGGGGTATCACCGGATCTGGTTTGCCGAGCACCACGCGAGCACGATGGGCGCTTCTCACCACCCGGAGCTCCTCATCGCCGCGGTCGGCGCACAGACCACATCCATTCGTGTCGGCTCCGGGGCGGTCCTCATGAATCACTACAGTCCGTTCAAAGTCGCCGAGATGTTCAAACAGCTCGAAGCGATGTACCCGGGGCGCGTCGACCTCGGAATGGGGCGGGCAACCGCGGGCCCCGTCCTTGACCTTGCGCTGCAGCAGAATCGGCAGGCGCCGGCCCAGCCCGACCACCCGCAGCAGGTCGCAGAGACCGTCGCCTGGCTCACCGGCGGCTTCCCACCTGAGCACCCCTTCGCGAGCACCACGCTGCTCCCGTCGGTGCCGGAGGTCCCACACACCTGGCTGCTCGGATCCAGCCCGACCGGATCGAATCTCGCGGCCGGGCTCGGCATCGGCTACACCTTCGCTGGCTTCATCAACCCAGCCGGAGCAGCGCCTGCGCTTCGCCACTATCGTGAACAGTTCCAGCCGGGGGCGACAGAGCTCGCGGCGCCACGTGCGATTCTCGCGGTGAATGTCACCGTCGGGGAGACCCCAGCCGAGGCCGCACGACTCGTGAGCTCGCCGAAGGCGTACTACGCGCGCATCAGCCGCGGCGACTTTGCGACGAAGGTGCCAGCGGCCGGCATCGCGCACGCCGAGCTCACGCAGGCCGAGCGCGATCAGCCCACGAGCATCGTCGGTGGGGAGTGGCCGAGGCTTGTCGCGGGAAGCCCTGCGCAGGTGCGCGAGACCCTTGAACAGATGGTCGAGGAGAGCGGCGCAGACGAGGTGATGGTGCAGAACATGATCCCCGACCCGACAGATCGCAACCGTTCCCACGAGCTGCTCGCGGAGGCCCTCGGGGTGGCGCCGCTCACCTGATCGGCGGTCGCAGCCGACTAGCGTAAAATTGGCGCAATGACCGATGCGCCCTCCGGGACCCAGCCTGTGCCAAGCCCGATTGACCCCGCTGATCTTGCGACCGCGCTGCGCGTCATCGGCCGGGTGCACGAGCTGCCGTCGGAGCACCCCGACGTGATTGCGGTGCGGCAGGCGACCTCGGCGATGTACAAGTCGGCGAAGCGCGAGCGCCGCAGGCACAAGCGCAACGACATCGCCGATGCGAACCGCGCGGTCATTGAGGCGACCGCGACGGGAGCACCCGACCGGATCGACGACGAGACCCGCGGCCTGGATCTCGCCGCGACCTCCGAGGCGCGGTTCGTCGGCGAGCTGCGCAAGCCGCAGGCCTGCTACGTCTGCAAGGAACCGTACACGCAGGTTGAGGCGTTCTATCATCAGCTCTGCCCGAGCTGCGCCGAGTTCAACCACAGCAAGCGCGACGCCCGCACCGACCTCACCGGCAAGCGGGCCTTGCTCACTGGCCGGGCGCGCGAAGATCGGCATGCACATCGCGCTCAGGCTGCTCCGTGACGGTGCGCACACGACCATCACGACACGGTTCCCGCGCGACGCCGCACGCAGGTTCGCGTCGCTCCCGGATTCGGCTGACTGGATCGACAGGCTCCGCATCGTCGGCATCGACCTGCGCGATCCCTCGCAGGTCATCGCGCTCGCCGACTCGGTCGCGGCCCGCGGGCCGCTCGACATCCTCATCAACAATGCGGCACAGACCGTGCGCCGGTCGCCTGGCTCGTACTCCCTGCTCGCCGACGCCGAGTCGCAGCCGCTGCCCGCCGGGGTGTTCCCCGAAACGGAAACGCTCGGGCATCCGGCCGAGCTGCACCCGCGCGCGCTGCAATCCTCGGTCGGCGCCGGAGGCGCGGTGGCGCTCGACGCGGTATCTGCGGCGGCACTCGACGGAACGATCGCGGCTGGGACCGCTGCCGGCTTCGCGCAGAGTCTCACCGCGAGCGACCTGACGGCGCTTGCGATGGCGCCCGGATCCTCGTCGCTCGAGAAACACGCTGACGGCTCCGCGATCGACGCTGGTGGTCTCGTACCTGACGAGACGCACGTGAACAGCTGGGTGCAGCACGTGCAAGAGGTGGACCCGATCGAAATGCTCGAGGTGCAGCTGTGCAATTCGACCGCGCCCTTCATTCTCATCAGTCGGCTGCGGGCAGCGATGCAGGCTTCGCCAGCGCGGCGAACCTACATCGTCAACGTTTCCGCGATGGAGGGGGTGTTCTCGCGGCGATACAAGGGCCCCGGACACCCGCACACAAACATGGCGAAGGCCGCGCTCAACATGCTCACGCGCACGAGCGCCGAGGAGATGTTTGAGACCGACGGCATCCTCATGACCGCGGTCGATACCGGGTGGATCACCGACGAGCGCCCCCACTTCACGAAGGTGCGCATGGCCGAGGAAGGGTTCCATGCCCCGCTCGACCTCGTCGACGGCGCAGCGCGCGTCTACGATCCCGTCGTGCGCGGTGAGGCTGGCGAGGACCTGTACGGCTGCTTCCTGAAGGACTACGCGCCCAGCGACTGGTGAGAAACGCGAGACCGATCCAAACTTGTACATCTGAGGAAATGAGCTGGGCCAACAACGGCCATCCTTTGCTCGCAGACTGCTCGTAGCATTGCCTCTATTACGGAGGCACGGTCACCGATGACCGTCTCGGAAAGGACAGCAATGACGCTGCAGCACCTGCTTTGGGAATCTCCCGCCGCTGGCACCGCCCGTGACTGTCTCGGGGACGAGACCCGGATGCTGAGCTACGATGCCGTCGAAACGCTGTCGCAGGCATTTGCCGAACAGTTGACGGAGCGTGGCATCATCGCCGGCGATGTCGTCGGCGTGCTGCTCGATAGCGGCATTGAATTCGTGATCGGGGTTCTCGCGAGCTGGCTGGTCGGGGCCGTCGCGGCTCCACTCGATCCTGCGACGAGCGAGCACGAGCTGTACTTCCAGATCGGTGATGCCGAAGCGAAGATCCTGCTCACCGATGACGCTGCGCGGGCAGCGGTGCTCGGCTCGGGGCTGCCCGTCGTGCTGACCAGGGAGATGCGGCAGCGCGCGCTCGGGGCGCCACGCCACCCGCAGACTCCGGCCGCCCAGTTCGCCCTGCGTAGCTACGCCAGCGCGGGAGAAATGATGGACTTCACCCGCACTCGCCGCTTGCCTGAGGGCATCCTGCTCGATCACGCGCACCTGAACGCGCTGGCTGCCACGACGGCCGAGCGCGCTGGTCTGGAACAGGGATCACGCGAGGTTGTGGATCGCCCCTGGACCGGAATTCCGGAGTTGTGCGCCGCCTGGCTGGCTCCGCTCACCGTCGGCGGGAGCACCGTGTTTGCGCGGCGGTCCCCGATACACCCCGACCTCGCCGATGTACTCCGGCCGTACCCAGCCGGTGGCATGTCCCCGCCCGAGGAGCGGCTGCGACGCGCGCCGCTCGCCCGTGCGTCTCGTCAGGTGGTCGGCGTCTAGCGACGCAGCTCACCCTCCGTCTTGTGGGGCCCGCGGCCGTGTGCTGCGTGACACCCCTGACGTGTGGTGCCCGAACGCGCCACACGCCCAGTCTTCGTCTGCCAAAAATACCTGTCACCAAGGGAGTTGTCATGGGTTATAGCCAGCCACGGATGCCGAATACGGATCCGGAAGCATTCATTCGCAGTCCGCTGCAAAACCGGTTGAAATTTGTCTCGAAGGAGTGGGGCGAGTGGGGCTTCGGCGCCGCGCGCAAGGTCTCCGTGATGTATCTCGTGAAGCTGTTTGGCGGGTTCCTGCTCGGCGGAGCTGTGCTCATCACCCTCACCTCACACCTCAATCCGCTCGAGGTCACCTCATGGTGGACGAACCCGATCGTGTACCAAAAGTTTGTGGTGCTCGCGATGCTGCTCGACTCCATCGGCGTGGGTGGATCGTGGGGTCCGCTCGCCGGGAAGTTCGGTCCATACACGGGAGGAATCCTGTTCTGGTCGAGGCCCGGCACGATCAAGATGAGCCCGTACAAGTGGATCCCGTTCACCGGTGGCAACCGCCGCACGCTCGTCGACATCTTCCTGTACTGGGGCTTCCTGTTCTCGCTGGCGACCGCGCTGCTGTCGCCCGGCCAGACCGCGGCGTCCCTGCCAGCGCTCGCCAGGTTCCAGGCGTTCCTCGCCGACCCCGCGAACGGCATGCCGAGCTGGCTCGCGCAGAACGCCGACAGCTTCCTGCTCATCCAGACGACCCCGCTGATCCTCGCCCTGTCCTTCCTGCTGCTCATCGGGTTGCGCGACAAGATCATCTTCCTCGCCGCGCGTTCGGAGCAGTACGCGTTGCCGATCGTATTCTTCATCGTTGCCCCGAATTTCTTCGAGGTGAGTGACATGATCATCGCAATCAAGATCTTCCTCATCGCGGTGTGGGTGGGCGCGGGCTTCTCGAAGCTCAACCGACACTTCAGCCCCGTGATCCCGCCGATGATGGGCAACACCCCGTTCTGGCCGCCGCGCTGGCTGAAGAAGGCAACCTTCAAGGACTTTGACAACGACAACCTGCTGCCGAGCGGCTTCGCGCACCTCCTCGCGCACGGCCTCGGCACCATCGTCGAGATAGGGGCGCCGCTCGTCATGCTCTTCGTCGCCGGCAACGCCTTCGGCGGGCAGCTCACGGTGACCCTCGCCACGCTCCTCATGGTCGGGTTCTGCTTCTTCATCATCTCGACCTTCCCGGTCGCGGTTCCCCTCGAGTGGAACCTGGTGTTCGCGATCTGCGCGGTCGTGTTCTTCATCGGCTACCCGAACTCGGCCGGCTTCAGCGTGTTCGACATGTCGCAGCCGTGGATGCCGTTCGCCGTCATCGCCGTGCCGCTGTTCTTCGTGATCTTCGGATCGATCCGCCCCGACAAGGTGTCGTTCCTCGCAGCGCTCCGCCAGTACGGTGGCAACTGGGCGACAGGCGTCTGGGCGATCCACCCCGACGCCGAGAAGAAGCTGCACCGCGTCTTCCGCCCGACGAAGGATCAGATCGACCAGTTCCAGGCGATGGGCATGCCGTATATCCAGGCGGAGGCATTCTTCGAAATGTCGCTCGCGTGGCGTGCGCTGCACACCCAGGGCCGCGGGCTGTTCTCGATCCTGCTGAAGAACGTGCCAGACGTCGACCACCGCCGGGTGCGCGAGGGCGAGTTCGCCTGCAACGCGATGATCGGCTTCAACTTCGGCGAGGGTCACTTCCACAACGAGGAGCTCATCGCCGCGATCCAAGAGCAGGCGCAGTTCGAACCGGGCGAGTTTATCGTCGCCTGGGCCGAGTCGGAGGCGCTGTGGCGCGGCTTCCAGAACTACAAGATGATCGACGCGGCGCTCGGGGTCGTCGAGACCGGTCGCTGGCAGGTGAAGGACGCCGCCGAGGCGCAGCCGTGGCTGCCGGAGGGGCCGATCCCGCTCACCGTCACCTGGCGCTCACCCGAGTTCGAGAAGCTGCAGTTCACCGCGACCGACATTGTCGGCCCGGACGCGCTGCCCGAACCCGAGGACGACGCGGTCACGCTCGGCGTGAACACGCAGGCGCTGAACCAGTTCGTCGCCGAGTCGGAGACGCTCGTGGAGGTCGTCAAGCGATGACGACCGCGGTCATCGTCGGCAGCGGGCCGAACGGGCTCGCTGCCGCGACCGTGCTCGCCCGCGCCGGCGTTGACGTCACCGTCGTCGAAGCCGCGAACCAGCTCGGAGGGGGAGCTCGCTCGGTCGAGTCCCCCCTCGCGGGGCTCGTACAGGATCACTGCGCGGCCGTGCACCCGATGGCTCCGGCGTCCCCCTTCTTCCAGACGCTCGACCTCAAAGCGATGGGGGTGAGGTGGGCGTACGCCCCGATCGACGCCGCGCACCCGCTGGAGCGCGGTGAGCCCGGGCTGCTGCGTACGTCGGTGCGGGACACCGCGGCCGGGCTCGGGCGCGACGGCGCGCGTTGGGAAGCAGCCTTCGGACCGCTCGCTCGCGAGTTCGGCCGACTGTCTCCGGTGATCATGTCGCCGATGCTCCGGGTCCCGAGGCACCCGCTGTTGCTCGCCAGGATGGGGCTCGTTGCCGGGCCCCCGCCGGCACTCGTCGGCAAGTTCTTCCGTGAGGAGCGTGCACGCGCCCTGTTCATGGGGGTCGCTGCGCACGCGCTGCAGCCACTGACGTTGCCGCTCGTGACCGGCATCGGGGCCGGCATCATCATTGCCGGGCACGCCGTGGGCTGGCCCGTCGTTGAGGGCGGCACCGGGCGATTCACGGACGCACACATCCGGCTGCTGCACGGCCTCGGCGTGAAATTCGAGACCGGGGTGCGGGTCAACCGGCTCTACGAGCTGCCGCCGCGCGACATCACGATCCTCGACGTGCACCCGCGGGCCGCAGCGAGCATCCTCGCCGAGCAGCAGCCGCAGGGCGCGCGCCGCGCGTACCGTTCGTTCAAGCCTGGCCCTGCCGCGTTCAAGGTCGATTTCGCCGTCGACGGCGGGATCCCGTGGCGCGACCCCGAGATCGCGCAGGCCGGCACCGTGCACCTCGGCGGCACCGCCGAGGAAATTATCGCGGTCGAGGGCCAGGTCGCTGCCGGGCAGATGCCCGAGCGGCCCTTCGTACTCGTCGGTCAACAGGCGGCGGCCGATCCGTCGCGGGCAAACGGCTCCATCCACCCGATCTACGCCTACGCACACGTGCCAACCGGGTACCCGGGCGACGCGACCGAGGCGATCATCGCGCAGATCGAGCGCTTTGCGCCCGGCTTCAGGGAGCGGATCGTTGCCCTGAGCACGCGCACGCCAGCCGAGAGCGCCGCCGAGAACGAGAACTTCATTGGCGGCGACATTCTCACGGGTGCAAAATCGCCGCTGCAGTTTCTCCTCGGCCCCCGGCTCAACGCGCAGCCCTACGACACCGGCATTCCCGGCGTCTACCTGTGCTCGGCCGCCACGCCTCCCGGCCCGGGCATCCACGGCATGGGAGGATTTAACTCCGCGCAGCGTGCGCTCAGGTACCTGGCGCAGGGAAGCGCTCCGAAGATCGAGGTGTATGCCCCATGAGTCCAGTCGGAACCGACGTGCAGATGCGCGAACTCGTCGCGCAGGCCGGGCGGAAGCTGCAGGCGATGGCTCCCCAGATTGTTGAGGACATGACGGAGCTGCTTGCCGAGCGCGTCGCGGGCCTCGCGCAAGACGCGCAACTCATCGAGATCCTGCACGCGAGCATCGACGGCAACGTGTGGACCCTCGGGCACGTGCTCACCAACGACATCGGAGTCGACTCGATGCAGCCGAACACGGGCGCGGTCGAGTACGCGATCCGCCTGGCGCAGCGCGACATTCCGCTCGGCTCGCTCACCCACGCCTACTATCTCGGCCAGGCCATGTGCGTGCGGCGCGGAATCGACGCGGTGGATCAGCTCGAGCTCGAGGACAAAGAGCTCCAGATGAATCTCGTGCGGCTCGTCACCGAGGTGACGCACGACTACTTCGATTGGATCCTGCAGTACGTGACGAAGGTGCACGTCGCCGAGCAGTCGCGCTGGTGGACGGCGCGCGCGGTGACGAACGCGGCCGCGGTGATGAAGGTGCTGCGCGGCGAGGCGATCTCGGTCGCGGGCTTCGAGTCGCGCACGAAATACCAGCTCGAGCAGCAGCACATCGCGTTCATCGCCTGGCTCGAACTCGAAACCAACGACACCGAGGACCAGCAGCGCGTCGACCAGCTGCTGCGCCGCATGGCCTCGCTCGTGCGGTCAACGCGGCCCCCGCTCATCACCGCCTCCGACCCCTCGACCGCCTGGGCGTGGGCGACGATCCCGTCGGGCGAACTCGATGCCGCGACGCTCGCGCGCATTGACACCCTCGCCGCCTCGGAGGACGCGCGGAACATTCGCGTCGCCGTCGGCTCTCCCGGCCACGGCATCGCGGGGTTCCGGCAGAGCCACGAACAAGCCGCGAAGGCGAGACTCGTCGCCCTCGGCACGCAGCGGTATCGAGAAGAACGACTCGTCGCATTCAGCGACCCCGACGTCGGCATTCTGTCGCTCATCATGCACGACTCCCGCGGTGCGGCGACCTGGACGAGGAATGTGCTCGGCCCGGTTGCGGCCAGCGGCGAGGGGAACGCCGCGATGCGTGAGACGCTCGCCACCTACTACGCGACGGGCGGGAACATTTCGCGCACTGCTGAGGAGCTGGGTCTGCACCGCAACACCGTGCGCCAGCGGGTCGGGAGGTTCGAGCTGGAGCGCGGGTCACGGCCGCAGAACAGCCTCGAGATCTCGCTCGCGCTCAGGCTGTGCGAGCTGCTCGGGGAGTAGCGGGGCCGCTGCGGCTTCGCCGGTGGCGTGAGCTTCTGGGAGGCGCCCCTGGGGCTAGAAGCCGACCTTGTCTCTGCCCTTGAGCTGCAGCATCTCGCGCGCCTCGTCGGGCGTCGCGACCTCGAAGTTCAGCGCCTCGAGGATGGTGCGGATGCGGGAGACCTGCTCGGCGTTCGACACGGCAAGCTGGCCAGGCCCGATCCAGAGCGAATCCTCGAGCCCGACGCGCACGTGCGATCCCATGGCGGAGCCGATGGTGGCGAGCGGCAGCTGGTTGCGCCCCGCACCCAGGATCGACCACTCGTAGGCCTCACCGAAGAGCCGGTCGGCGGTGCGGCGCATGTGCATGAGGTCTTCGGGGTGCCCGCCGATACCGCCGAGCAAACCGAACACCGATTGCACGAACAACGGACCCCTGGCGAGCCCTCGCGCGTGGAAGTGCGCGAGGTTGTTCAGGTGCGAGATGTCATAGCACTCGAACTCGAATCGGGTATCGTTCGCGTTGCCGATCTCGAGGATGCGTTCGATGTCGGCGAAGGTGTTCTTGAACACTAGGTCGCGCGAGTTCTCGAGGCCCTGCCGCTCCCACTCGTGGGTGAACTCGGAGAAGCGGTCGAGCATCGGGTACAGCCCGAAGTTCATGGAGCCCATGTTCAGTGAGGCGAGTTCGGGGGAGAACGCCATGACGGGGCGCATCCGCTCCTCGACAGTCATGTGCGGGGAGCCGCCGGTGGTGATGTTGATGACGGCGTCGGTGTTCGCCTTGAGCCTGGCGAGGATCGGTTCGAAGTGCGCGGGATCCTGTGAGGGCCGACCATCTTCCGGGTGCCGCGCGTGCATGTGGACGATCGCCGCGCCAGCCTCGGCGGCCCCAATAGCGGCGTCAGCGATCTCGTCGGCCGTGACCGGGAGATGCGGTGACATCGAGGGCGTGTGGATCGCGCCGGTGACGGCGGAGGTGATGATGACTTTGCGAGCGGTTGCCATGAATCGGGTTCCTTTACGGGGAGTGGTTGGCGGATCTCAGGTGCGGGACCGGGTCAGTACAGCTTTTCGGTGTTGCCGTCGATGGCCATGGCCTGGCCGTTGATCATGCGTGCGAGGGGGCTCGCGAGGAACACGGCCATGTCGGCGATGTCCTGTGCTTCGACGAGCCGGTTCAGCGACGACTGCCCGTGGTACAGCGCGGACACCTCTTCGACGGACTGTCCGAGCATGTCAGCCTTCGCCTCGATCACTGACTGGATGCGGGGCCCATTCACCGCGCCAGGGCAGATCGCGTTCACGCGGATCCCCTCCGACCCGAGCTCGATCGCGAGCGTCTTGGTGAGTCCGACCACCGCCCACTTCGACGCCGAGTATGGGCTCCGGCCGGCCATGCCGAGCCGTCCGGCGGCGGACGCGAGGTTGATGATGCTCGCATCGGCCGATTCCCGCAGCAGCGGCAGCAGGTGCTTGATGCAGTAGAACTGTCCGTGGACGTTGACGTCGAAGGTGGCACGCCAGGCCGCCGAATCGAGGCTCTCGATGGGGCCGGTTGGCCCGGCGATCCCGGCGTTATTTACCAGCACGTCGAGCCCGCCGAGCTCCGCCGTGACCTGCTCGGCCAGGGCAACCACCTGGGGCTCGTCGGAGACGTCACTCACGGCGGCAGCGAAGCCAGCGGCCTGCGCCGCGTGCACTGCGTCGCTGTTGATATCGGTCACGAGGACGCGTGCGCCGAGCGCGCGGAACTCGGTGGCGATCGCGAGGCCGATGCCGGCCGCCCCCGCAGTGACGAGAACGCGGGTTCCGGTGAGGTCGAGTCTGTTGGTGGTCATGCGAGGGGTCACTTTCTACTGAACTGCGTGGATGACGGAGGTGGCCGCTAGTGCGGCGCGACGGCTGACGCTGCGGGGTTCTCGGCGCCACGCTTGAGGAAGCGCGTGAGTACGGCACCGATGACACACATCGCGACCACAAACCAGAGGCCGGCGACCTTGCTGCCGGTGAGGCCCTCCATGAAGCCCATGATGTACGGGCCGAGGAAGCCGCCGAGCAGGCCGATCGTGTTCACGAAGGCGATGCCGCCGGCGAGTGCGGCGCCGGAGAGCCGCGTCGCCGGGTAGGTGAACAGGATCGGCTGCAGCGCGAAGAAGTTGAACGCCGCGAGGCAGAAACCGAGCATGCCGAGGAGCGGGCCGCCGAGCGCGCCCAGTGTGAAGCCGGCCACGATGCCGACCATGGTCGTCGTCGCGATCATCCGGGAACGGGTTGCGGTGGTCGCGAGGCGCGGTAGCAGGAGCGCGCCGACGGCGGAGAAGATCCACGGCACCGAGGTGAGTAGTCCGATCTGGATCGTGCTCAGCGTCCCGTAGCTGCCGATGATCGAGGGCAGGAAGAAGCTCAGCGCATAGACGGCGATCTGGTGGGTGAAGTAGATGGCGACGACGAGCAGGATCTGCTTGTCCTTGAGGACATGCCGCAGCTTCGAGTTGCCGGAGGCTTGGGCTCCTGCGAGCTCCTCCGCGAGGATGCGTGCCTCGAGATCCTCAGCCTCTTCCTTCGTGAGGAACTTGGCCTCGGTGGGTTTGTTCGGCAGGAACTTCCAGATGAAGATCGCGAGGAAGCACGAGGGCAGGCCCTCCAAGAGGAACATCCACTGCCAGCCGTGCAGACCGGCAACACCGTCGAGGTTGAGAAGCACGCCTGCGAGCGGGGCGCCGATGATGTTGGCGACTGAGACGCCGAGCAGGAACATGCCGTTCGCCTTCGCACGATCCTTCACCATGAACCACTGCGTGATGAAGTAGATCACGCCAGGGAAGAGGCCGGCCTCAGCGACGCCGAGCAGCATGCGCAGAATATAGAAGCTCCACTCGCCCTGCACGAACATCATGGCGGCGGAGAGGAGCCCCCAGGTGACCATGATGCGCACGATCCAGAACCTCGCTCCGACCTTGTGCATGATGAGGTTCGACGGGATCTCTGAGAGTGCGTAGGTGAGGAAGAACAGGCCGGCGCCGATGCCGTACGACGCGGCTGAGATGCCGACGTCGATCTCGAGCCGGTCTTTGGCCATCCCGATGTTCGTGCGGTCAATGAAGGCCATCACGTATGCGGCGATCAGCAGGGGCATGATGCGCCGGAAAATGACCCGGTTGATCTGCTCTGGTGACCGCATCTTGGGGGCGGAAACGGTGCTGGACATGGGGCTGCTTTCTGATCGGGGCACGGCAAGACCGGGCTTGGCGCCCTGGACTAAGAAACCGGCGGTTAGACGGCTGTGTCTGGTTGGCAGCCGCAGGTGCGGCCGAGGTGGAGTCGGTGTTCGCACACCGAGTGAGTAAACGTTGTTCTCGGGTGGGTGATCTGGTCGAGGAGGAGCGCGAAGGATCGCTCGGCCATCTCCTTGACCGGCTGCACGATCGTCGTCAGCCCGATGAGCCTCGACCGACTGTGCGGAGTGCCGTCGCTGCCGACAACTGCGATGTCTTCGGGGATGCGCAGCCCGAGGGAGAGCGCGTGCTCCATCACCCCGATCGCGATCTCGTCGGAGCCGCAGACGATGGCGCGCGGCGGGTGATCCGAACCGAGCAGTTGCTCCGCGGCGATCCGCCCGCCGTCGGCGTTCAAGCGGGTGCTCACCTTCCACGCACCGGTCACGGTCACTCCGGCGGCCTGGGCGGTTCGCACGAAGGCCTGTTCGCGCGCGAGGGAAGCGGTGGAGAACCTCGGCCCGATGACTGTCGCGATGTCACGGTACCCATGGTCGAGTACGTGGCGCATAAGCTCGGTCGCCGCGGCATCGTCGTCGATGCCAACGAAGTCGCCTGGCAGGTGATCGGAGCGCCGGGACAGACAGACGTAGGGGATCCGGTTGTGACGGAGCGTGCGCAGGGCGCGCGAATCCTCGCGGAGCGCGGCGGCGATGATGACGCCGTCGACGTTGCGGGCGGCAAGGGTTCCGGCGACCTGGGCCAGCGCCTCAGGATCGTCCTGGGTCGTGGCCACGAAGACCTCGAAGCCCTTGGCCGCGGTGGCGCTAATAATGTGCTGCGCCCACCCGGTGTACATCTGGTTCACGATGTTCGGGAGGATGAGTCCGACCACGCGGGTGAGCAGCGGATCGCGGCCCGCGTTCTTCCCGGAGGGACGGAAACCGAGCTCGTTGGCGACCTGCACAACGTGGCGGCGGGTTTCGTCGGAGACGCCGGGCCTGCCGTTCATGACGTAACTCACGGACGCGGGGGACACTCCTGAGGCGCGCGCCACTGCGGCGGCGGAGACCCGAGCGGGTCGTCCCTCCGCTTCGTGGATGCTGCCTGGCATCATTGCCCCCTTCGCGGCGAGTTTTCTCGCCGGTCACCGCTGACGTGTTCTCAGCCCATTACACGGGACACCGAAAGGGTTAAGCAACGTTCAGTGCCGTTTCCGAGGATATCGCCTCTCGTGCGGTGGAACGCAGGCCCGAGCGTGAGGCGTGCTCGCGAGTTCGCCGCAGCACCGTGGACCTGGGGGCGCTGACCGTACTGAAGAGTACTGAACGTTCAGCGTGGCGGGGCGCAGACGGCAGGGCCCGGGGCGAGCGCACGCTCACCCCGGGCCCTGCGAGCTCCCCGATTAGCGCTGGAGCGCCGAGAGTCCGAGCGATGCCAGCACGCCGAAGATGATGCCCCACATGATGATCGAGATGATCTGCCAGAGGATCACCTGGTTCTTTGGTGCGCCGAACGATACCATTGCGGCCGAGGTGATCTGGCTCGGGAGGAACAGCTGCCCGAGCAGGCTCACACCGGGCACGCCGTAGCGGTCGAAGCGCGCCTTGAGCTTTGCACGGCTCGGGCTGAGCTCTTTCGGCGCCCTGCCCTGGGTCGCCTTCGAGCGGATTCCGTGCGCCGACAGCACGAAGACGAGCATCGAGATGATGTTGCCGATGATCGCCGCACCCACTGCGATCGCAGGGTTGACGCCGATGATCACGCCGACGGCTGAGCCGAAGTACGATTCGACGAACGGTATCGCCGCGATGATCATCACCCCGAGCCACTGCAGAAACTCGGGGAACGAAGCGGTGAAATCCTGGAGCGTGTCGATCATGACTGCCTTTCGTGGGACGTGGATCACGGTGTGTGGGCAACACCGGAATGCTGCGATAGTCCAATGATTTCGTGAGCGCGCTCGCCGCAGTAGTGCCGCCACGTCATGCATCGCGGTGAGGATCTGCACCGGTCACCCGTGACATTTGTCACAGGTCTCGCGGACGCTCCCCGCTGGGGCGTTCTGCGCCCGAATCTGCCCGTATGCTGACACTCATGTCTGCCCATTCGAACGCGCCCGCACCCTTTGCCGGGGTGAATGCGACGTGGAACTACACGCTGGGCTCGATCGTGGCCTTGTATGTGCTGCTCGACCTGCTCATCATCAGCGACTTGCTGTCGCGCTTTGCAGACACTCGCTCGAAGACGATGCTCGTGCTCGTGCTGCTGAGTGTCGCGGCAGCCGCGACGAGGATCCGCTACTGCTGGTTCTTGCGCTCCGATTCGGGCAGCGGGCTTCCTCACATTGGATGGACGATCGCGCTGTTCGCGCCGGCGGTCATTTCTTGGGCGACGGCGTTCGTCGTGAGCGAGGGTGCGTTCTTCGCGGCCGTTCAGCTGTGGTTCTCAGGCGTACTGTTCGCGTTGGTCGCGAGCAAGCGGCTGCGCTGGTGGATCATTTTCGCGTCGCTCGCGCTCATGCTGGTGCCGCTTGTGCTGTCCGGCTGGTTTGGGGAAGCGCGGGGAGAAACGGAGCGGAGCGCGGCCACGGTGCTCATCGCGGTGTACAGCGCAGCGCTGCCCCTCATGCTCATCTCGAGCCTGTGGTTCTGGCGCGTGGTCGCGCGGCTCGACGAGGCCCGACACCTCGCAGCGGAGCTCGCGGTCACCCAGGAGCGGCTGCGGTTTGCCGCCGATCTGCACGACATCCAGGGGCATCACCTGCAGGTGATCGCGCTCAAAGCAGAGCTCGTCGAGCGCACGCTCGCCATGAAGCCGGAGTACGCCGCAGGTCAGGCCGGCGAGATCCGCCTCATCGCGAAGGAAGCGATGGAGGAGACCCGCACGCTCGTCTCCGGGCTGCGCGACGTCGAACTGCGGAACGAACTCGAGAACGCGAGTGAAGTACTCACGCTGTCGGGAGCTGCCTGCACGCTTGAGATCGCGGCGATGCCCTCGAGCCTCGAAGCGCGGCGCACGCTTGCGTTCGTGGTGCGGGAAGCGACCACGAACATTCTGCGGCACAGTGAGGCGACTCGGGCATCGATCGTGCTGGCGGCCGTTCGCGGCGGGGTGACACTGACCGTGACCAATAACGGGGTCGGCGAAGCAGCCGCGCTGCACGCCCGCCCCGCTGGGAGCGGAGTCGCTGGGCTTCGCGCGCGCCTGGCTGAGGTCGGCGGCACGCTCGCCACGGAGCTTGGCGAGCAAGACGAGGCCGGGGCGGCGACATTCACCCTCACCGTGTGGGTGCCGGAGTCCGTGGGGGATGGAGAAGGGGGAGCACAGTGAGCTTTGGAACACCGCAGGGAGAGATGCCGCGGCAGGCGCCGATCCGTCTGCTCATCGCCGACGACGAGCAGCTCATTCGAGGAGCGCTCGAAGCGCTGCTGGGGCTCGAGCCCGACATCGAGATCGTTGCCGGAGCCGATGACGGGGTGATGGCGGCGGAGCTCACGCTCGGACTGCTGCCCGATGTGTGCCTGCTCGACCTCGAAATGCCCCGCGCCGACGGCATCGAGGCCGCCGAAAAGATCATCGCCGAAGCTCCCGAGGTTCGGGTGATCATCGTGACCAGGCATGCGCGGCCCGGGGTGCTCCGCAGGGCGCTGGCTGCCCGCATATCTGGCTTCGTGCCGAAGTCAATGCCCGCCGGCGAACTCGCTGACGTGATCCGCGATGTCGCAGCTGGCAAGCGTTACATTGACCCGGAGATTGCTGCCGCTGCACTCACCGCTGAACGCTGTCCGCTCACGGAACGCGAGCTCGACGTGCTGCGGGTGACCCGCACCTCGTCGAGCGTGCAGGACATTGCCGAGGCGCTGTTTCTGTCGACGGGCACGGTGCGCAACTACCTCTCAGCGGCGATGACCAAGCTCGGAGCTGCAAACCGGCGGGATGCGGCCGAGCAGGCGTGGCAGCAGGGGTGGATTTAGCGCATACGAGCATTGTCCTGTTAGCGAAACACGATTAACTGGTGTCACGAGCTGATGTGTTAGGTCAGCATGATCGAAGCATGGAGGAGGGCACCGAGTGGAAATGCAGGTCGCGGACGGCATCGATCGCAAGATCATCGATTTGTTGCGGGAGAACGGGCGGCGGCCGTTCCGCCAGATCGCTGCGGAGCTCGAGGTGAGCGAGTCAACGGTACGCTCCCGGTTTGCCAGGCTGTCTGAGCTGGGCATTTTGCAGGTCGTCGGTCTCGCAGACCTCCACTCGGTTGGAACCGTGGAAGGACACATTGCAGTGCAGGTCGTTGGCGGGGCCACAGCCTCGCTTGCGAGTCAGCTCGCGGCGTTGCCAGAGGTGCGACTCGTAGCCGAATCGGTTGGTGCCGCAGACCTGTTCCTTGACGTTGTATTTCAGAACCTCAGCGCATTCCAGCGCTTCGTGAAGATCGAGTTGCCCGCTTACGAAGGGGTGCGGCGCATCGAGTCGATGCGCACCGGTGAGATCGTGAAAGACTCCTACGTCTGGGGAGACTGACGCGCCTCATCCTCTCCCGGGAACAGACCGTTGCCCACTGCCCCCGCGGAGCCCGCGCCACGAATGATCCTTTTCAAAGCGGGTGAGGATCGAGGTTTGCATCTCTGCGACCCCGTCGATGCAGCGCACCGTGTCGAGCACCCGCTGCGCTTCGGCAAGCGTGGAGCAAGTGAGCTCGACGTAGACCTCTTTTGAGCCGGTGCCCGATGAGACGCGATTGGTGTGTGCGAGCTGCGCGAGTTCGAGACATACAGTTTCGACGCGGGCTGGGTGATCGACAGTGATGAAGAGCCGCAACGCCTGCATTCCAAGGGAGAGCGGGTTACAGAGTGCGACGATGACGAGCAGGCCGCTCTGCAACAAACGGTGCACCCGGTTACGGACAGTGCCCTCGCTGAGGTCGAGCTGCGCCGCGATCGCGGTATAGGGGGTGCGGCCGTCGCGGCCAAGTATTGCGAGGATTGATGCATCGTGCTGATCGATCACCGCTCCCCCTCCTCGCGACTCTGCTTGGGACAGTGTATTCCAAGGGTTGGCCCCGCCCGGCTCAGAGACTGGGCGGGGACCCACGTCGCTACCGTGTTGAGAAGATCTCCTCGTAGATCCGCAGCGCCTCGTCGACCTGCTGCGCGTTAGTTGCGAGCTTTCCGTCCTCGTTAGT
The DNA here is from genome assembly GCF_001482305.1 of Leucobacter sp. G161. Lineage (GTDB taxonomy): Bacteria > Actinomycetota > Actinomycetes > Actinomycetales > Microbacteriaceae > Leucobacter. Next base: position 45,829 of record NZ_LOHP01000047.1, on the reverse strand, counting down.
GATCACGTCCTCGATGCCGACGCGCACCTCGGCACCGTCTTCAATCGCGGCGCGTACCACCGGCCAAGTCGTACCCTCAAGCCCGTGGTACAGGAGGGGCGCAGTCACGCCGCCGGCCCGCAGCGCCGAGGCCATCGCCCGACAGTCTCTGATGGCCTCTGCGGGGTCCTCGGCAAGCGGCTCGATGAGCACACGCACGTTGTCGTGGAGTGTTGGCGAAGCGAGCAACGCTGGCACATCATCGAGAGACCACACCGCGCTCTCGAGGGTCATGCCGCGGTCGACGACTGCTTGAGCCGCCTCGGCTGCACCCTCTTCGCAGAAGGCGACCGATGCGAAATCGGGGAGCCATTCTTCAGGCCACGAACGGATCTGCGCCATCCGGTCGGCGTGGCCCTCGCAGGTCCAGAGCCCCGTTGTGGTGCCGACGATGATGCGCGGGTCGTGCTCGCGCACGGCCCGGACCATGGCTGCAATGTGCTCTGGAGCGATCGTCTGGCCGCCGTCTGGTGTACGTGCGTGTGCGTGGACAACATCAGCGCCCTGTCGGACCGCAGCCACAGCTTCGGCAGCGATACCCTCCGGCGTGAGAGCTACGTGCGGAGTCTCGCTGAGTTCGCGCCCTCCATTCACCGCTGCCTTCATGAAGAGTTTCGGGGTGACTGCGCAGTGCAGGGCGATGCGCCGGTTGGCGAGGGCCGGCAGCACCGAGCGCACCTGCGCGACGCGACCTGCGGTTGCCTGCGCAGCGCACCACCCGGTATCAGTTTCGCCTGCGTCGGCAACGACGATTCCCAACGGATCAATGACTTTGCTGCCCGCAACGCATTCCGGAGCAGCACTGCTGCTTGCGGCGACCCACACTGTGTTTTCGATGGCGCGTGCCCGGAGCAGCGTCTCCCAATGGTCTTCTTTGCCTCGACCCGTCATCCACGCAGCAGCCACGGCAATGATCTCAGCACCGGCGTCGATGAGTGAACGGGTGAGCTCCGGGAACCTGATGTCGTAGCAGTTCACGAGCCCGACAGCGCGGCCCGCCAGGCTCACCACTGGCGGCAACTCGTTACCGGGCATGATCCGTGCGGACTCCTGGTAAGCGAACGCATCGTAGAGATGCAGTTTCCGGTAGCGGCCGGCGACCTCGCCGGTGGAATCGACAGCGAGCATCGTGTTGTAGGGGCGGTCGTAACCACTCGGTTCGAGGCCCGACGCGACGAGGGCGATGCTGTGCGCGGCCGCGATGCGTGTGAGACCGTCGCTGAACGTTGACCAGTGCTCGTTTGCGACGGGGGCGAGCGAACCATCAATGAGGCCTGTTGAGGCCATCGCTTCCTCCGGAAGCACCAGGAGCGCCACTGCGGCTGCTGCAGCCTCGCTGGCGAGCGCCTCAATGGTGGCGAGGTTGGACTGGACGTTCGATGTTGGCGCGAACTGGCCGGCGGCGATTTTCAAGGTGACTCCGATCGTGAAGTGCGTGGCCCGGGGCGAAAAAGACCCGCGGGAGCGGCAATCATTCTGGCTGCGGAGGGCAGAAGAAAACCGCTCAGATTTCGATATCCGTGGTTTCTGAGGCGGAAATAGTGCTACTTCGTAAATCTCACAACATTGATACTTCCGCGTCTTTCTTGGTACTGCTGCCGGACCATAAGATGATGACCTCCACATAAGCATCAATGTGGAGACGCACAACATCACAATGTTCAGCTTCCCCGAGGGTTGCTCGGGGGTCTACCGGCCTCGGCCGGTAGACGAAGCAGGAAAGGTAATGGAGCCTTGAAACACACGAACGGCTCTCCCCGAAAGGCGAGAGCGATACAAGCAGCGGCGGTGGGGTTCGCCGCGGCGCTCGTGCTGGCGGGATGTTCTTCGCCAGCGGCAGACGCCCCAGCGACGCAAACCGGCGGAATTGCAGTCGTCGCACTCACGCAGGAACCCGGCATGCTGAGCCCCTTGTTCAGCACTCAGAGCGGAGCGAACCTGACGTACGCGTTCGCCGTGGAGTCGCTGTTCACAACGCTTGATACCGGAGAGCGGGTGCCGAACCTTGCTGCAGAGCTCCCGACGAAGGAGAACGGCCTGATCAGCGAGGACGGGCTGACTGTCACCTACCCGCTCCACGAGGGCATCACATGGTCAGACGGTGAACCTTTCACGTCAGCGGACCTCGCCTTCACCATCGATGTCACGAAGCAGCCTGACACGCTCGCCATTCTCGACACCGAGTACAGCTCGATTGCCTCATACGAGGTCGTCGATCCGCACACCATCGCGGTGACATTCATGCAGACGCAGCCGAACTACCTCAACCTGTTCAAACAGGTGCTCCCGAAGCATCGCTTTGATGGCCCGAACATCGCAGCAGACGACCCTGAGCTACGTGAGCCAACGGGAACAGGCCCATTCAAGATCTCGGAATGGATCTCGGGCGATGAGATCACCTTCGTGCGCAACGAACATTACTGGCGTGCCGACCAGCAGCCGAAGCTCGACGGCGTGACCGTGAAGATCAATCCCGACCTCACTACGGCGGTCAACGGGTTCACCCGCGGAGACTTCGACCTCGTGTTTGGGATGACCGCAGGCGATCTCGATGAGGTGGCTGAGGCCGTCGACGCGGGCGCCCCGATCGTGCTCAACGAGAAGCCAACGAGCACTGGACACGTCGAGTGGCTCTGGCTGAACAACTCCGAAAAGGGCCAGCTGGGAACGCCGCATCCCGTGCTCGGTGATGCCGCGGTTCGCGAGGCCATTGACTTGGCCATCGACCGTGAAGGCGTGCTCAACGACGTGCTCGGCGGGTTCGGCACGCTCAGCAATTCGCTCGTGTACGCGGGCGTCGGCGGTGAACTCACGAAGACCGCGCCCTACGACCCGAAGCAAGCCCAGAAGGTGCTCGAGAGTGCAGGCTGGGAGCTCGGCAACGACGGGGTGCGCGCTAAAGACGGCGTACGCGCGTCAGTCAAGTTCCAGACCATCAGCGGTGACGAAGTGCGTGCCCTCTACCAGCAGGTCATCCAACAGAACCTGAAGGAGGTTGGCATCGAGACCATCATCGAGAACGTGCCATCGAACCTCATGTTCGGTGACGCGAAAGACGGCGGCCTGCTGTCAACCGGCAGCTACGACATTATGATGTCGCGAGCAGGCAAGTTGCCGGACCCCACCGAGTGGATGGTGGAGTTTGAGACGCAGAGCATCCCGAGTGGGCCCGAATCAGCGGGGTACTCGTACGCATGGTGGAGCAACCCGGAGTACGACGCGCTTGTCGCGACTGTCGCCTCCGAGATGGACCCCAAGGCGCGCGCCGAAGCAGTGCACTCAGCGAACGCGCTCTTTGCTGCAGAGCGCCCAGCGATCCCGATCTACGCTGCCCCCACCGCATGGGCGTGGTCATCGAATCTCAGTGGTGTCACTGACGATGCCTGGAATGGGCCGTGGGACACCACGAGCTCCGTCAACTGGGCATTCGCGGGAACGGACAAGTAACCCCGATGGCTTCGTACCTACTGCGTCGACTTCTGCAGTCGATTCCACTACTGCTTGGCATAAGTGTGCTGGTGTTTCTGCTTATGCAGATGACACCCGGCGGCCCGATGTCGATGGGGGAGGGCGGAGCCTCCACCGCAACGGCCGCGCAACTCGAACGGTTGCGCGGCCGGTACGGCCTAGACGATCCGATCGTGCTGCAATACTTCACCTGGCTCAAGGGTGTCGTTACAGGCGATTGGGGGAGTTCGTACCTCACCGGGCGACCCGTGCTCAGTGTGATTGGGGAGCGCGTACCGACCACCCTGCTCCTCACGTTGACCGCGTTTGCGTTCTCGCTGTTGTTCGCATTGCTCATCGGAGTGAACTCGGGTATTCGCAAGGACGGCTGGTTCGACCATCTCGCGACGGGACTCACTTACGCGGGTCTCGCAGTACCAGGATTCTGGCTTGCACTGATGCTCATCTTCATCTTCTCTTACAGCCTCGGTTGGCTGCCAAGTTCCGGGCTTCGTGACCTTCGCGCGTCCCACGACGGGGTCGGAGCGGCACTTGATCTGGCGAAGCATCTCGTGCTCCCGGTGCTCTCCCTCGTACTCGTGTCGATCGCCGGGCTCGCCCGCCACGTCCGCTCTTCGGTCATCGAAGTTCTCGACAAGGATTTCGTGCGGTCGGCCCGTGCCAGCGGCCTGCCAGAGTCCACAGTCATTCGTAGCCATGTGCTGAAGAATGCTTCCCTCCCCGTCGTCACAATTGCGGTGCTCATGCTCCCTGAGCTTTTCCTCGGCGCGGTGGTGACCGAGACGATCTTTGGATTGCCCGGGATGGGGCGCCTATTTGTTGAATCCGCCGACATGCGTGACTACCCGGTGCTCCTCGGAATTCTCATGATTGCCGCCCTGCTAGTGCTGCTCGCCAACCTCTTCGCGGATGTCGTGTACAGCCGCCTCGACCCAAGGATCAGCTATGAATAGGATCACCGCTCCCAAAACTCAGGTCGTGCGCGTTGCGCGGCCCGCCGCGTCGGGATTCACGGCACTGTTCTGGCGGAGCATCCCCGCAAGAATCGGCCTAATCACGTTCGTCGCCCTGCTGCTGTTCGTATTTGTCGGGCCGCTCGTCGTGTCGTTCACCCCCGAACAGATCGATCTTTCAGCGAAGGGCCAGGCGCCCTCGCTCGTGCACCTCATGGGCACTGACGAACTCGGACGAGACGTACTTGCGCGTGTGCTCGACGGCGGCCGGCTCACGATTACTGTCGCACTCATTGCGGTCGGCGTCGCCATCACGCTCGGCATCGTTGTTGGCGCTATCGCCGGCTATTTCGGCGGGTGGGTTGACAATCTCCTCATGCGGATCGCCGATGTGTTCTACTCGATGCCTGCGCTTTTCGTTGTGATTTTGCTCGTCGCGCTCATCGGCCCAGGCTTCACTTCGATCATTCTCGCGATCTCGGCGTTTAGCTGGATGACGACTGCGCGCCTCTTGCGCGCGAGCATTCTGAGCCTGAAGAAGGCTGATTTCGTGCAGGCAGCTCGGGGGCTCGGTGCGACCGATCTGCGGCTCATCGCAGCCCACATCTTGCCGAACGCGCTCGCGCCGATCTTTGTCGCGGCAACGCTCGGGATCGCCTCTGCTGTGCTCACCGAGTCTGCGCTCTCGTTCCTTGGGCTTGGCTTTCAAGCGCCGCAAGCGACATGGGGCGGGCTGCTCGAGGAGGCCCAGCGTGCTGTCATTAGCGGCGGGCAGTGGTGGCGCGGGTTCTTCCCCGGCGTCATGATCTTCCTGGTCATCCTCTCAGTGAACTTCATAGGGGAGGGCCTCAACAAGGCCATTCAGGGACGAAAGGAGCACGCAGCATGAGCACCCCCATGCTTGAAATAGCAAATCTCACCATCGGGTTTGAATCGACAGGCAAGGTGCTGGTTGACGGCGTATCGATCGCCGTTGACGAGGGCAGTGCGACCGCACTCGTCGGTGAGAGCGGTTCCGGAAAAACCCTGAGCATGCTCGCCGTCATGGGCCTCCTCCCTCCCGGCATCAGCGTGCTCGGTGGCGATGTTCGGCTCGAAGGACAGAGCCTCCTGAACCTGGACGCGAAGGCGCGACGGCGACTGAACGGGAGCGAGATCGCGCTCGTGCCGCAAGACGCAATGGCGGCGCTCAACCCCACTCTCAACCTGCAACAACAGTTCGAGCTCGTGTTGCGCGCCCATCGCAAGCTCAGCACCGCACAAGCGAAGCAGCGCACGGTCGAGTTGCTCGAACAGGTGGGTATCCCCGACGCGGCTGCGCGGCTCCGAAGCTACCCGCACGAGTTTTCTGGCGGCCAGCGACAGCGCGTCATGATTGCGCTTGCACTCAGCTGTGGACCGAAAGTGCTCATCGCTGATGAGCCAACGACCGCGCTCGACGTCACCATCCAGCAGCAGATCCTCGACCTCATTGCAACGCTCCGTCGGGAGCTTGACATGACGGTGATGTGGATCACCCACGACCTCGGTGTCGTGGCCGGCCTCGCTGACCGCGTCGCGGTGCTGCGCAACGGCAGACTTGTTGAATCCGGTACCGCCGACGAGATCTTCTTTCATCCTGAGCACGACTACACCCAGCAGCTGTTGGCGGCGACGCCGACGCTGTTCGACGCAGACACTGAGACGGAAGGAAATACGCGATGAACGCCACAGATCCACTCGTCACGGTCGACCACCTGAGTTACGCCTATCCGCGACGCCGCGCACTGTTTTCCCGCGCGATCGAGCCACAGCTCGCCGTGCACGATGTGAGCTTCACGATCGGGCGGGGCGAGATCATCGCCCTCGTCGGTGAGAGCGGTTCAGGTAAATCGACGATCGGCCGTCTCCTGCTCGGCATGCTCAAGCCCGCCGCAGGCCAGGTGCGCTTCGAGGGGCAGGATATACACGCTCTGAAGGGCAGCGAGAGTCGCGCGCACCGGCACAACTATCAAATGGTTTTCCAAGACCCGTACTCGTCGCTCAACCCGCGAATGCGTATTGGGGATGCCGTCGCGGAAGCGCTGAAGATCACGGGCGACCTGCCCGCGGCTGAACGCCACGATGTTGCCCGTTCACTGCTCAGCAGGGTGCGCCTTGGCGGCGACATGTATGACCGGCTGCCTGCCGAACTCTCGGGTGGGCAACGACAGCGCGTTGGCATTGCCCGAGCGCTTGCCGCCAGGCCCAAACTGCTCGTCGCAGACGAGGCGCTTGCCTCACTCGACGTCTCGATCCAGGCCCAGGTGGCGCAGGTGCTCCAAGAACTCAACGAAGACGAGGGCCTCTCAATGCTCTTCATTACGCACGACCTCGCGACGGCGCGCAAGCTCGCGTCCCGCATCATCGTCCTCAACAAGGGTCGGATCGTTGAAGCCGGAGGCACGGCAGCAGTGATCAGTAACCCCCAGGACAGCTACACCAGGGCACTCATCGATGCCGTGCCGATCGCGAACCCGACGATCGCGCGCGCGAAGCAGCGGGATCGGCTTGCCCGGCTCGCTCGGTGAACACCAGCACACTCTTTCTACCGTTCCGAAAGGACTCATCTGTGACCGACAACTTCCCTTTCCACCACTTCTCTGGCACGCATTTCGAGGTCGGCAAACAACACGGCGATGCGCTGCAGCCCAAGATTCTGCTGCACCTCGAACGACTGCAGCGCCGATTTGATCGCCAAGGCATCTCTATCGTGCAGGCCGAAGCTGCTGCACTCGGCTACCGGGAGGGTATTCGCGCGGTCTCGGCCGGGCTTGACGAAGAGATTCGCGGGCTCGCCGAGGGGGCTGGGATCTCGCTCGGCGCGGCGTTCCTCCTGCAGCTCCGGGCCGAGGTGTTTGTTCAGCTCGTTGGTCGGCATGGCGCCGAGCAGGAGTGCACGACCTTTGCGATTCAGCCCGAGCGCGGGGCTGAGGGGCGGGGCTTTGTCGGACAGAATGCTGACCTTCCCGCCATGTACCACGACCTGATGACGGTCGTCCGGCTGAGTGTCGAGGACGAACCGGAACTCCTCATGGTTATTCCCGCCGGTCAAATCTCGTACATCGGCATCAATAACGCGGGGCTCGGAGTCTTTGGCAACTACCTGCACTGTGCCAGCTGGCGTGACGGCTTTCCCCGGTACCTCTACACCCGCGTCGCGCTTCGCAACTCCACTGTTCACGAGGCCGAGGCAGCGCTGCGCGAGTTGCACCGCGCGTCGTCGCGCAACGTCATCATGCTCGATGCAGCAGGGAACGCTGTTGACCTCGAGAATACCTCTGATGAGATGGTAGCGATTGCTGCCGAACACGGATTCTTGACTCACGCGAACCACTATCTCAATGAACATCTCTCGCAGCACGAGGCGAATCCGTTCCTGGAGAACTCGCAGATTCGCTACCGGCGGCTTACCGGGTCGATCATGGCGAGCGAGAGCGGGCTTGATCCTACGGGGATCGCGGAGCTGTTGCGCGACCGCAGTGATGTTGGAAATGAGCTCTCGATTTACCCTGAGGACGATGCGCGCGAGATCGACGAGGAGGATCGAAATATGACGGTAACCTCGGTGATCGCTGAACCCGCTCGCGGCCAGATCTGGGTTGCGAGCGGCCCTCCGTCCAGGCACGAGTACCACCTGTTCGGGTTTGCGGACGATACGCCCACTGGGTCACCGATGACAGCAGCAACGAAGGAGACAGCATGAGGCCTACTACTAACGGAAAGCGGCTCTCGTTCTACCAGTTTGGGGCGACAACTGTGTTCGCGAGTCGGCTGGACCAGCGATTTTCGTACTGCCTATACGTCCCGGAAAGCTACGACGAGGCGGAACCGAAGGACTACCCCCTCATTGTCGCCATTCATGGGACGGGCCGCGACGCGACGCGGCTTCGCAACGAGTTCATCGAATTCGCTGAGGCCGAGCAGTGTTTCGTGCTTGTGCCGCTCTTCCCGGCTGGGATCGGAGAGCAGGGAGACCTTGACGCCTACAAGTACCTTGTCTCCGAAGATGCACGTTACGACCTCGTATTGCTCGACATGGTGCGCGAACTCGAGGAAGCCTACCGGCAGGACTTCGCCACGTTCTTCCTCACAGGGTTCTCGGGCGGTGGTCACTTCACACACCGCTTCCTATACGCCTACCCCGAGCGGCTCTTCGGAGTTTCCATCGTCTCGCCGGGCGTCGTTACCCTGTGCGATCAGACGCTGCCCTGGCCAGCAGGCGTGGCGGCACTCGAGCAGACGTTTGGTCGCCCGTTCGATCCGGTAGCTGTCGCTCGGGTGCCTGCGAACCTCATCGTTGGCGACGAAGACACCGCGACGTGGGAGATCTCGGTGCAGCCGGGGCATCGTGTGTACATTCCCGGGGTTAACGCTGCCGGGGTGACACGTATTGTGAGGCTGGAAGCGCTCGCTGAGTCGCTGCGGCGCAACGGTAACGAGGTGACTGTCGATCTCGTTCCGGGCGTCGCCCACGAAGGCTATCACCTGCTGAAACCGACGTTCAGGGTGCTACGGAACCTGCTGCGGCGTGCTCGGGCGGCTGACAATGCGTCTGCACCGGTGCAATCGTGAGTGGGGAGGAACAGGAACCGCAGCTCGACAACCCCGGTGACGTGCTTGCGCGAATCCAAGAACGGCTCCCGCAGCTGACGGCCGGCGAGACGAAGGTGGCGAAGTACATTGCTGAGCAGCCAGCACAGGCCCTGCTGATGAGCGCCGTCCAAGTCGGGGAGACGCTCGGCGCGAGCGACATGACCGTCGTACGCACCGCACGTTCGCTTGGCTACAACGGCTGGCCTGAGCTGCGCCGTGCGCTCGGGTCGCAGCGCGCGCTGACGGTGCACCCGACCAATCGGCTTTCGACGAAGCTCACGGTGACGAAACGTGAGTCACACAGCAGCCTCCTCGACATCGTGTTCGAGGAGGCCAGAGAACGGCTGGCGACCTCGCGAAGCTATCTGGAAACTGAAGCGTTCTCGCGTGCGGCGCGCATGGTGAGCGCCGCAACCACCGTGCATGCGTACGGCGTTGGGGTCTCGTCGGTTTCCGCCGAGTACCTCACAACGAAGCTGCTGCGGCAGGGCGTCTTGGCGCGTACCGCACAGGGTATGGGGTTTGCGTTTGCGGACGCGCTGCTGAGCCTACGAGAAGGAGACCTGCTGGTGGCCTTCGCGCCAGGTCGTGAGTTCAGCGAACTCGACGTGGCCTTTGCTGAGGCGCGCCGACGGGGCGTCACGACCCTGTTATTCACCGATAAGTATCGTGACGCCTATGTCGATCGAGTTGACTGTGTGCTGCGCACTGCGAGCTCTGCAGGTGGGCTTACCGGTGAGAATCTCCCCTCAATGGTTGCGATTGATGCGCTCGTGTTGGCTCTGGGCCATGTCAACCCAGAGGCAGCGCTCGTGACGTCGCGCAGGCTCACGAAAATGCGTCGGGCGCTTCGGCGACAGCCCGGATCACCAAAGACGAAGAACGGTTACGCGCCAGAGCAGGGGCCGCCGACGGCCACAGATAACGACAAAGAAGAAGGACTGATGCAATGAGGGTGACAGTACGAGGGGTCCCACCCACGCTGCCCGCCGAAACGGTCGAGAGCATCGCAGCGCTGAGTTTTCCCACGCTCGGTCACTACCTCGAGGAGGGCTTCGTGGACCCCGAGATTCGGTGTCTCGTGTCTTCGGGGCGGTCAATCGTCGGGCCGGCCGTGACCGTGCGAACGACGGCCACAGACTCGACTGCGCTCCATCATGCTGCGGGAATGATTCTGCCCGGTCAGGTGATGGTCATCGACACCGGAGGCGATCGGCTCCATGCGCCGCTCGGTGAAGTTGTTGCGACTCAGCTCAAAGTGCGCGGCGCGGCCGGCGTCATCGTCGACGGGGTCGTGACCGACATTGACGAACTCACACGCATCGGTGTGCCCGTCTACGCCCGCGGTACGAGCGTACTGACGACGAAGCTACTCGGGGCTGGTGGTGGTGGCATCGGAGTGCCGATCGTGTGCGGTGGGGTGAGTGTTGAGTCAGGGTATCTTGTTCTCGCCGACGCGAACGGGGTGCTTGCGCTGAGCCGCGAATCACTCGACGCTGTGTGGGATACCGCGCTCGTCGACGATGCCCAGGAGCCGGAGCTGCTGCGTGCGATCGTTGCGGGCGGGCTGCTTGGTGATCTGAGCGGGGCGACGGAGCTCATTGCTGATCTGAATATTTCGGTCAGCTAACTGCCAGTCCAGGGGCTGATCCCGGACGGTGCCCGGGATCAGCCTCTACGCGAGTCATAGTGGGTTTGCGCTCAGACTTTCGGTATTGAACAGCACGACCGTGCTCCGTTCGTTGAGCTGTAGCTCCTCGCGCGCCCCAGCTATGACGCGCCAAAGACCGGCGAGGGTGGAGGCGCCGCACGGGCCCGCGTCGACCCCTGAACGGTGCAGAGTTTCGACGGCGTCGCGCGCATCCTCGTCCTCAACGAGTACGGACACATCAGTCCCTGCGCGCAGCACGGGCCAAGCGAGATCCGATGGGGTCCCGCAATTGAGACCAAGCATGACTGTTGTTCCGGTTTCGATGGGCTCAGGCTTACCGACGGTGAGGGCGTGGAAGATCGTGGGCGCGGCGACGGGTTCGACGACCGCTACGGCCGGCGGCGTACTATCGCCGGTCCGGAAATGGGCGACGATCGCCTGCGCGAGCGAGCCGACGCCGGCCGGCGCGAGGACAAGATCAACCGCGTCAGCGCCAGTCGCCGCCAGTTGAACGTCGAGTTCCATGAGCATTGTGCTGTATCCGTCGACGATCCAACCCGGGATTTCACGGTAGCCGTCCCAAGCGGTGTCCTGGATGATGAGCGCCTCAGGACCGAACGCCTCGGCAGCGGCCCGCATCGCGGCCACGACATCGTCGTAGGGGAGCGGGAGCCCCTGGGTCGCCGGGCCTTCCGAGGCAATTGCTGCCATCGCAGAGTCAGTGAGCGAGTCGGGATAGAATACCTGGCAGGGGATGCCGATCAATCTCGCAGTGTGTGCGACCGCGCGGCCATGGTTCCCGTCTGTCGCGGCGAACAGCGTGACCGGGGGGTGAGCAGACGTCGCAGCCTGCAGCTCTGCGAGCGACATCGTTCGGTCGCTGCCCCAGCGTTCGGAGAGAGCGCGCGCGATTGCGTATGATGCGCCGAGCACTTTGAACGCGGGCAGACCAAGACGCGACGATTCGTCCTTGATGAGAACGCGGCCGAGGTGAAGTTCACTGGCGATGTCGGGGAGATCAACGAGCGGGGTCGGTGCATATCCGGGCAGGCCACGGTGGAAGGCCTGGATATCACTGGCTGGACGGGCGAGCCGGGCATGCCGGGCATTGGGGTTCAGGAAGATTGATGCTGAGGTGTACATGCTTGCAGTCTGGCAACGAAGTCCATCCGATAAAAGCGGATAATATGGGATGATTATGCCCGCAAATTTGGGAGAGTAGAGTGTCGGACTTTCGGAGGCTGCAGACGTTTCTTGATTTTGCGCGCCTGGGTACGATCGCGGCTGTCGCCCAGACCTCGCAGTACAGCACGTCGGCGGTGTCGCAGCAGCTCGAACGGCTCGCGGATGAGCTCGGCACGCCGCTGCTCGAGCCGCACGGACGGCTGTTGCGTCTGACTGCGGCGGGAGAGTTGCTCGTGCAGCGCGGCCCACAACTGCTCGAAAACTGGGAAGAGATCCGCTCGGCGCTCGCGGCCACGCGGGACGAGGTGCGAGGAACGGTGTCGGTCGCCTCGTTCCAGACCGGTTGCCTCGCGTACTTCCCGAAGCTGTTGGCGCAGCTGGGGGAGCAGACGCCGCATTTACGCGTGCAGTGTCTGCAGGCCGAACCCGAGCACTCACTCCCGGCGCTGCGATCGCGCGAGATCGACGTAGCGGTTGTCGAGCGCTATCCCGGGCAGACTACCGGACCGCACCCGGAGCTGCAGGAGACAGCGCTCGGCAGGGACCCCATGCTGCTCGGTGTGCCCATGGGTTGGGGATACAGCGGCGATCCGCGCTGGCTTGCTGATCGGCCGTGGGTGTTCGAAGCTAAGGGGAGCCCCGCCCGTGCCTGGGCCGAATCGTTCTGCCATCTGCTCGGGTTCGAACCCCTCGTGGCGCACGAGACCTCTGACGTCGTAGTGCAGTGCTCGTTCGTTGCGTCGGGTGCTGCGGCCGCGTTCATTCCGGCGTTGACGCCCGAGCTGCTGCGTGGATCCGGAACCTATGTTGCGCTGCCGCCTGAGCAGTCGCGGAGCTTGCTCGCGGTGGTACGGCGAAGCGCTGAGCAGGACGTTGGCGTGCGGGCTGTCATCACTGCGTTATCGAGGCTGACAGGGTGACGTTGTGCACAACAGGGTTCGGCGTATGGTCGGCACAGGGCGGTCTCATGCAGGTGAGCGGTGGCGGATCTAGCGCTGGTTTCTGCGGTCCTCGCTGCGTAGCACGGCGTCGTAGTCGCGCTGTAGCTTCCGGAGTTCTGAGCGCCGCCGCGATCTCGTGAACCAAGCCGATAGCGCGAAGAATAGGAGCACCCCGGCGCCCGCGCTAACGGTGATGCCAAGTTCGATCGGAACTTCGCTCCACTCCAGTTGGTAGGCAACGCCAAACCCGAACAACGTGAGCGCGATAAGCCCGAGTAGATTACATAGCAGGCTACCGATACGCGCGAGCGTCGCCAGCGGTTTTGTGAACAGCCCGATGACGATCCGGAGCACGTAGACCACGAGCAGAACTGCGAGAATGGCGATTACTGGCATGGCATCCCTTCGCGTTGAATCACAGGCGCGAGTCTACCGCTGGCACACAGGCTTCGGGTTCGCGGCAGTGGACATCCCAGATAGCAGCGTTTCGGGTCTTGAGCCGGTGCTGGCTAGCTGATACCGTGAAGCACACTTTGGAATACTTTTTCCGCTTGGTGGAAACTGGGTAATTGACTGCGCCGCGAGTCGGTGCGTGAAAGGTGGACAATGATGACCGCTACACAGGCCCGGCTGCAGCCGGGGGACGTTCCAGCGAACGTCGAATTCGTCGGGCTCGATGGGGCACCCGTCTCCCTCGAGAGCTTTCGGGGAACCGCAACAGTGCTGTACTTCTACCCAGCCGCCTTTACTCCGGGGTGCACCACGGAGGCATGCGATTTCCGAGACAACCTGGGCAGTCTCGCGGCGGCCGGCTACCAGGTCGTTGGGGTCTCAGGCGACGACATCGAAACGCTGGCGCGCTTCTCGGCGGAGGAATCCCTCGGTTTTGCGCTGCTGAGTGACCCGGACCATGCTGCAGCGAAGGCGCTCGGCGCCTGGGGCGAAAAGGTGGTGGGCGGTACCGCCATGGTCGGCGCGATCCGATCCACGTTTGTGCTCGACGCGGAGGGCCGCATCCTCTCCGCTGAATACAACGTCGACCCCCAGGGGCACGTGGGGCGTCTCAGGGAGTCACTCGGGGCTTAACCCCGACCGTCGTACGGCATGCCCGCCGCCGTGATCACGAGCTCGGGCACTGCGGTCCTCGGGTCGAGGGCCGCAATTCCCGCAACCATGCGGGCAACGTGCTCGGGTGGAAACGAGGGCTCCCTGAGTCGGCTCCCGTCGGGCTGTAGTGAGCCTGCATCGCTGCCGAAGCCAGTCAGGAGCTCGGTTGCGGCGTTGCCGATGTCGAGCTGGGTGCAGGTGATGCCGAGTGCGCGGCCGTCTAACGCGATCGACTTGCTGAGCCCGGCAATGCCGTGCTTGGCGACTGCGTACGCGGCGGCGTGCGGCCTCGGAGTGCGCGCTGCGATTGAGCCATTGTTGATGATGCGACCTCCCTGTGGAACCTGTGTACTCATGGCGGAGAACGCTGCTGCAGCGCACAGAAAGGTTCCCGTGAGATTGACCCGCAGGGTGTCCTCCCAGTCAGCAACGGTGATCTCGTCGATCCTGCCTGTTGGTCCGGGAATGCCGGCGTTGTTGAAGAGGAGGTCGATCCTCCCGAAGCGGTCGAGCACCGCCGCGAACGCCGCGGTGACCTCGTCCGCTTGGGTGATGTCGGCAGGGCTCGTGAGGGCGAGGTCGGGGGCGTGCAGACTGTTCCGCGTCGCCTCGAGAGTGGCGTGGTTGCGGCCGATGAGGGCGAGCTGCCAGCCGTTGCGTGAGAGTTCCCGGGCCACCGCGGCGCCGATACCGGTGCCCGCACCGGTGATGACGGCGGTGGGAGCGTTGTTGGTTTGCTGCTGTGGCATGGAGATCCGGCCCCGCTCTCTGTGAAAGTACGAAATTGAGCTTGTCGGCAGCTAGCTTGGTGTGCTTAGCTACCAATATCAAAGCACGGAATTAAATTTCCACAATACGAAATTAAAGGTAGGCAATGTCGCTTGCATCGTTTAATGCCCTTGATCCGGGAGCGGCTGCTGGGCTCGTTCGGCCCTGCGTTGACAATGATGAATGGGTGAAAGCCGTCGTCGACGGGAGGCCGTACGCCTCCGTCGAGGACGCTCTCGCCAGGGCGGCCGATGCCGCGGCGGGCTGGACCGCAGCAGATCTCGAGCATGCGCTCGCCCACCACCCCCGCATCGGCGACCAGGCCGCAGGGACCACCTCGGAAGCGACGATGTCGCGCAACGAGCAGGCCGGAGTCGGGCTGAACAGCGTCTCCGGCTCACAGATGCTCGCTGGGAACCGAGCGTACGAGCAGCGGTTCGGCCGAGTGTTCCTCATCCGTGCAGCAGGCCGAGGGGCGAACGAGATCCTGACCGAACTCAACCGCCGACTCAACAATTCTGATGATCAAGAAACTGAGGAGGCGATCGAACAGCTCAGGCAGATCGCGCTTCTTCGACTGAGAGGAGTGCTTGAAGGATGAGTCTCATCACCACCCACGTTCTCGATGCCGCGCTCGGCAGCCCCGCCGCAGGGATTGACGTGAAGCTGTTTGACGCCGCTGGGCGAGAACTCGCGACCGGCGTGACTGACGCCGACGGGCGCATCGGCGAACTCGGCCCGGAATCACTCGCGCCCGGTGCGTACAGCCTCCACTTCGCGGTGGCGCCCTACTTCGAGCGCATCAATACGCCGACGTTCTATCCGGTCGTCACGATCCACTTCACGGTGCGTCACGGGGAACCGCACTACCACGTCCCTGTTCTTCTCAGCCCGTTCGCATATTCAACCTACCGAGGGAGTTAAGTAGATATGTCACATTCCAACATTGTGCTTGGCGAAAATCAGTTCGGCAAAGCCGAAAACCACCTGGTGCGCGTCACCAAGGACGGCGACCGTCACACCATCGAAGACCTCACGGTCGTCTCGCAGCTGCACGGCGACTTTGCCTCCGCGTACTACGAGGGCAACAACGAGCACGTCGTGCCGACAGACACCCAGAAGAACACGGTGTTTGCGTTTGCGAAGGCCGGCGTCGGGTCCCCCGAGGACTTCCTGCTTCGGCTCGGTCAGCACTTCGTCGACGACTTCGAGTGGGTCTCGGGCGGCCGCTGGGGCGCACGGCAGGTGAGCTGGGACCGGATCGAGGTCGATGGCAAGGGCCACGACCACTCGTTCTACCGCGGTGGATCGGGCGGTGAAACTCGCACGGCCGTCGTGAAGATTGATGGCGATTCGAAGTACGTCATCTCCGGTCTCCAGGACCTGTCGGTGCTGAAGACGACGCAGTCGGGCTTCGTCGGGTTCCCGGTCGACCAGTACACGACGCTGGCCGAGACCACTGACCGCATCCTTGCGACGAGCGTCACTGCGCGCTGGCTCTACAACACTGTCGATGTCGACTTCAACGCGACGTTTGATTCGGTCAAGAAGATCCTGCTCGAGACGTTCACGAACCACTACTCACGAGCGCTCCAGGAGACGCAGTACCTCATGGGTAAGGCAGTCATGGAAGCGCATCCCGAGATCGATGAGATCAAATTCTCGATGCCGAATCTCCACCACTTCGTCGTCGATTTCACGCCATACGAGATGGAGAACGACAACGAGGTCTTCTGGGCTGCGCACAGCCCGTATGGCCTGATCGAGGGAACGCTCCGCCGCGAGTCCCTCGGCGACACGGACAAGATCTGGAAGGGCGTTCCCGCCTTTATCTAGCGCGTCGTGGCGGGGCGGCTTGTAGGGTGGCCGCCCCGCTTCAGGCACACGATTCCTACACGCCATCATGCCGACGAGGAGGTCAGCAATGAGGAAAACACGTACGGGGGAGTTCCCCGGCACCATCAATGTTGAGGGTGAACCAGAAAACGAGCGCCTGCCGCTGGGGCGCACGATCGCCTACGGGCTGCAACACGTACTCACGATGTACGGCGGGATCATCGCGCCACCGCTCATCATCGGAAGCGCCATCGGCGCGACGCCGGATCAAATCGGCATGCTCATCGCCTGCTGTCTGTTTATCGGCGGTCTCGCCACGATTCTGCAGAGCGTCGGGATCCCCTTCTTTGGCTCGAAACTGCCACTGGTGCAGGGCGTCTCGTTCGCATCCGTGTCGACGATGTCGGCGATTGTCGCCGGCGGCGGAACCATCAACGAGATCTTTGGCGCAGTGCTGCTCGCCTCGATACTCGGTTTCATCATCACGCCGTTCTTCGCACAGATCATCCGCTTTTTCCCGCCAGTGGTCACCGGTGTGGTCATCACCTCCATCGGGCTGACACTCATGCCCGTCGCCGGAAACTGGATTATGGGCGGCAATGCATCGGCCGATGACTACGGTTCGATGAAGGGGATCGGGCTCGCAGCGCTCACCCTCCTCATCGTGATCGTCTGCAGCAAACTCGGCCAGGGCATGCTCGCCCGGCTGGCGGTGCTCGTCGGTCTTGTCGTCGGCACGATCGTCGCGATTCCGATGGGGATCGCGGACTTCTCGGGGGTCCTCGAGGGCGAGATCTTCGCGCTTCCCACACCGTTTGCTTTCGGGTGGCCGGAGTTCCACGTTGCCTCAACGGTGTCGATGTTCATCGTGGTGCTCGTGATCCTCACGGAGACGGCGGCTGACATCCTCGCGGTCGGTGAGATCACCGGGTCGAAGGTGAACTCGAAGCGCATCGCGAACGGGCTGCGCGCTGACATGATCGCGAGCATCGTGTCGCCGATCTTCAACTCGTTCACGCAGTCTGCCTTCGCGCAGAACGTTGGGCTGGTTGCGATCACCGGCGTCCGGAGCAGGTTCGTCGTCACCGCCGGTGGCGGGATCCTCGTCATCCTCGGCCTGCTGCCGATCATGGGACGCGTCGCGGGAGCGATCCCGATGGAGGTGCTCGGTGGGGCCGGTATCGTGCTCTTCGGCTCGGTCGCTGCCTCAGGGATTCGAACGCTGTCGAAGGTCTCGTACAGGGACAACATGAACCTCATCATCGTTGCCACGAGCCTCGCGTTTGGCATGCTCCCCATCGTGAAGCCTGACATCTACAGCCAGTTCCCCAACTGGTTCGAGGTCATCTTCCACTCCGGGATTTCTTCGGCCGCGATCATGGCGATCATTCTGAACATCATTTTCAATGAGATTCAGTTTGGGAAATCGCGAAACAAAAATGCGTTCGCCGCAAGCCCGCCGCGCATGGTGCGCGAGGACGAGATCCGCGCGCTCGAGGACGGCGATACCTTCGTCGGCGGCAAGCTCTACTCGAAGGACGGCGTTGAGGTGCCGGTGGAGCGAATCGACGAGACCGGCGACGTCACATCGTCGTTGCACATTCCCACGGTCGACCGTGTCCGGCCTGACACGGGAAACGTGAACACCCAGAAGTAGCTGCACGCGAGGCGGAGGGCGGGGCGTCCCCGCCCTCCGCCTCGCGTCTTGAATGAAATGAGTAGTCGTGTATACCTCCTCCGACACACCACCGCAGCGGTTCCGTCTCCGCACCATGGAGCGGGACGCGCAACAGCCGGCTGCAGCAGACCACGTTGATCTCGACGCTGAGGAAACAGCGGAGTGGATTGAATCGATTGATGGTCTTGTCGCTGCGCGCGGCACCGAACGTGCTACCGCGCTCCTCAGTGAAATGAGGGAGCGTGTTGGCGATCCGGGACTACCCGACGCCGGCTCCATCACCACGGACTACGTGAACACTATCCCTGCTTCGGCCGACGCCGACTACCCTGGCGATGAGGCCGCTGAACGCCGCTACCGCGCCTGGATTCGGTGGAACGCAGCCGTCATGGTGCACCGCGCCCAACGCCCTGAGATCGGCGTCGGCGGTCACATCGCGACCTACGCGGGTGCGGCGACGATTTACGAGACCGGATTCAACCATTTCTTCCGCGGGAAGGATCATCCCTCGGGCGGAGACCAGGTGTTCTTCCAGGGGCACGCGTCCCCGGGAATGTATGCCAGGTCATTCGTAGAGGGCCGGCTCACTGAGGCCCACATGGACGGGTTCCGGCAGGAGCGATCCCGGGCGGGACACGGGCTCCCGAGCTACCCGCACCCGCGACTCCTCCCTGACTACTGGGAGTACCCGACGGTGTCCATGGGGCTGGGGCCCATGAACGCGATCTACCAGGCCCAGTCGAACCGCTACCTCGCGGCCCGCGGCATCAAGGACACCTCCGAGCAGCAGGTGTGGGCGTTTCTCGGCGACGGCGAGATGGACGAGCCGGAGTCGCGCGGCATGCTGCAGCTCGCGGCGAACGACGGTCTCGACAACCTGAACTTTGTCATCAACTGCAATCTGCAGCGGCTTGATGGGCCAGTGCGAGGCAACGGGAAGATCGTGCAGGAGCTCGAGGGCTTCTTCCGGGGCGCTGGCTGGAACGTCATCAAGGTGCTGTGGGGGCGCGAATGGGACGACCTGCTTGCGGTCGATCATGACCGTGCGCTCGTTGACCTCATGAACGCGACGCCAGACGGCGACTTTCAGACATACAAGGCTGAGTCCGGGGCCTTCGTCCGTGACCACTTTTTCGGCCGGGACCCCCGTACCGCGAAACTCGTCGCCGACTATAGCGACGAGCAGGTGTGGAACCTGCGACGCGGTGGCCACGACTACCGCAAGCTGTATTCGGCGTTTAAGGCCGCGAGCGAGCATCGCGGACAGCCGACAGTGCTCCTGGTGAAAACCGTGAAGGGGTACAAGCTCGGCCCGAGCTTCGAGGGCCGCATGGCGTCGCACCAGATGAAGAAACTCACCTCGAAGGACCTCATGGACTTTCGGGATCTGCTGCGGATCCCCATCACCGATGCAGCGCTCGAGCAGGATGTCTACGCGCCGCCGTACTTCCGCCCCGAGCCGGGTTCTCCCGAGCTCGAGTACATGCTCGAACGGCGCAGGGCACTCGGCGGTCCGGTGCCTGAGCGGCGGTCGAAGTACACGCAGATTCCCGTGCCTGATGAGAGCGCCTACGCGCTTGCCCGCAAGGGGTCGGGGAAGCAGCAGGCTGCAACGACGATGGCCTTCGCGCGCATCCTGCGTGAGCTGCTGCGCGATACGGGAATGGGGCATCGTGTCGTGCCGATCATCCCTGATGAGGCGCGCACGTTTGGTATGGACGCGTACTTCCCGACGGCCAAGATCTATAACCCGCAGGGGCACACGTACATGTCCGTTGACCGCGAGCTGCTGCTTGCATACAAGGAGTCGACCTCCGGCCAGATCCTGCACGTCGGGATCAACGAGGCCGGCGCGGTTGCGGCGTTCACTGCGGCAGGCAGCGCCTACGCCACGCACGGCGAACCGCTGATCCCGGTGTATGTCTTCTACTCGATGTTCGGGTTCCAACGCACGGGCGACTCGTTCTGGGCGGCGGGCGACCAGATGGCGCGCGGGTTCGTCATCGGCGCAACCGCAGGGCGCACCACCCTGCAGGGCGAAGGATTGCAGCACGGTGACGGGCACTCGCCGCTGCTGGCTGCGACGAACCCCGCGGTCATCAGCTATGACGCCGCCTACGGGTACGAACTCGCACACATCGTGCGCGATGGGTTCGCGCGGATGTATGGCGGCGAGCACCCCGACCCGAACGTCATGTACTACCTGACGGTGTACAACGAGCCCATCGTGCAACCGGCAGAGCCAGCTGATGTCGACGCAGCCGGGATCCTCCGCGGGATGCATCGCGTCGCGAAAGCGGACGCGGGTGTCCATCCCGCGCAGATCCTTGCTTCTGGAGTGGCGGTGCCGTGGGCGATCGAGGCGCAGCGGCTCCTTGCAGCCGACTGGGGCGTTGCTGCTGATGTCTGGTCCGTCACCTCGTGGACGGAACTCAGGCGTGACGCGATGCTCGCAGACGAGGCAGTGCTCTCGGGCGAGGCGGCGCGTGAGCCATACGTCACGCAACGGTTGCGTGAGGGCAGCGGAGGCCCCGTTATCGCCGTGAGCGACTACATGCGTCAGGTGCAAGACCAGATTGCGCAATACAGTCCGGGCCGGTTCCTCTCGCTGGGGACTGATGGCTTCGGGTTCTCGGACACGCGGGCCGCGGCCCGGAGATACTTCCGCGTCGATGTTGAGTCAATCGTGGTGCGCACACTCGAGGGGCTCGAACTCGACAGCGTGCTGCCGGGCGGCACCGCGCGTGACGCCGCAGAGCGGTATCGCTTGGCGGACGTGACCGCGGGCACGACCGGGAGCGCGGGCGGCGACGCCTGAATGTGGTGCCGTGGGGCTGGCACGCCTACGCGTGCGCGGCCTCGCGGATCACTGCGTGAACGACTCCGAGATCGTGCGTGCGGCGCGCTGCAGCAGCGGCACCGCGCGCAGCCCGAACGCCTCGTCGACTCGAGACGTCGGCCCGGAGACCGAGATTGCCATCGGGGTGGGAGCGTTCGGGACGGCGACGGCGAAGCAGCGCACCCCAATTTCCTGCTCGTTGTCGTCGATGGCGTAGCCGCGCTCGCGAATGCGCTCCAGCTCGGGCAGCAGCACCTCGATCGAGCCGATGCTCTTCTCTGTTGCGCGAGGCATGCCAGCCTGCGTCACGATGCTCCGCACGGTGCGCTCGTCGAGCTGCGACAGGATGGCCTTGCCAACACCAGTGTTGTGCATGGGTGCGCGTTTGCCGACCTCGGTGAACATGCGCATCGTGTGTGGCGACGGGACCTGCGCAATATAGAGGACCTGGTCGGCCTCACGAACGGCCATATTTGCGGACTCCTCAAGCTCGGAGACCAGGGCGGCCAGCTGCGGCCGCGCAAAGACCCCGAGCTGTGTGCTTGCGCCGTCACCGAACCGCATCAGCCGGGTACCGAGGGCATAGCGCCGGTCGCCCAGCTGACGAATGTATCCGCGACCGGTGAGGGTCTTTGCCAGGCGGTGGATCGTTGGCAGCGGCAGTGCGCAGCGGTCTGCGAGGTCGCTCAGCGAGAGCGCACCGCCGGCGTCAGTCAGCACCTCGAGGAGGTCAAACGCGCGTTCCACGGACTGTACGCCGCCCTGAGTCTGAGATGCCATGGGGTATTCCTTCGTGTTTGCTGTTGCGTTCACAGTACCCGGCGGGGGTGCTTTGTGCACGGGGACGTCATACCGGGCATCAGGGGCACGGTGCAGTGCGGGGTCCGTCAGCGAATAGTGCTTGCCAGGGGCGTCACCGAGTCGTACTATTATTCCACACAACAGAAATATATATCCACATCGTGGAAGTTGTGGTTCGGGCACTCGCCCACAAACGTTTGCAGATCGAGGAGGATCATCATGGCAACTCCCAGTCCCGGCTATTCCGTGACCATCAGGCTCAAGACCCCGTCTGGCTACACGGTCACCAGCGAAATCGTCGCAGCCGCAGGCGCGGCCGGCGCGCAGATCACCGGAGTGGACGTCGTGGAATCGCATCCCGAATCCATGGTGATCGATATGACCGCGAACACCTCGTCACCAGCCCACGTTGACGAAGTGACTGCGGCGCTGAACGCGGTGTCCGGCGTCGAGGTCGAGCATGTGAGCGACCGCACCTTCCTCATTCACTTGGGAGGCAAGCTCGAGGTCGTCCCGAAGCTCGAGCTGCGCAACCGTGACGATCTCTCACGTGCCTACACCCCAGGTGTTGCGCGGGTCTCGAAGGCTATCGCCGAAGACCGCTCGCTCGCACGAAACCTCACGGTGAAGCGCAACACGATCGCCGTCGTCACCGACGGCACGGCGGTGCTTGGGCTCGGAGACATTGGCCCCGAGGCCGCGCTGCCGGTGATGGAGGGCAAGGCAGCGTTGTTCAAGCAGTTCGCAGACGTCGACGCCTGGCCCGTGTGCCTGGATACGAAGGACGTCGAAGAGATCGTCATGATCGTCAAAGCGATCGCGCCCGTCTACGGCGGCGTGAACCTTGAGGACATCTCGGCACCGCGCTGCTTCGAAATCGAGGCGCGGCTCCGCGAGGAACTCGACATTCCCGTGTTCCACGATGACCAGCACGGAACCGCGATCGTCGTGCTCGCTGCCCTGAACAACGCGCTGCGCGTGGTCGGCAAGCGGATCGAAGACATCCGCGTGGCCGTCTCGGGTGTTGGCGCCGCAGGCAACGCGATCATCCAGCTGCTCCAGGCCTCCGGTGTGACGCACATCGTCGCGGCTGGCCGCGCGGGCATCGTCGCGCGCGACCACGAGCACAGCGATCCGCACCGCAAGTGGATCGCCGAGCACACGAACCCCGAGAACGTGACCGGCACGCTGTCTGACGCGGTCCGCGGCGCCGACGTGTTCATTGGCGTGTCTGCGCCGGATGTGCTCACCGCAGCGGACGTGCAGAGCATGGCGTCTGACGCGATCGTGTTTGCGCTCGCGAACCCCGACCCTGAAATCGATCCTGCCGTTGCGGGTCAGCACGCGGCCGTCGTTGCGACGGGCCGCAGCGACTACCCGAACCAGATCAATAACGTGCTTGCCTTCCCCGGTGTCTTCCGTGGGCTGCTCGACGCAGGCGTCTCGGATATTACGGATGAGATGCTCGTCGCCGCAGCACGGGCCATCAGCCAGAACGTCTCGGACGAGGAGCTCAACCCGAGCTTCATCATTCCGAGTGTGTTTGATCGCAAGGTAACCCGAGACGTCGCGGCGGCAATCGTCGAGACTGCGCGCGCCTCAGCCGCAGCGCCGGCCGGCAACTAGCGCGGGTCCGAGACGATGGCGGAGATCGCAATGCGCGAGAATGGAAGCGTTCTCATCGAAGAGTACGCGTCGTTTCATACGCTCCCGGCATGCCGCGAGCGAGTTGGAGGTAACAGTGGCTGAACCGTTTCGGACGACGTTCACGGAGCGTGATTTCGAGGTTGCAACTGAATGGCTGACTCCCACGGATCAGCTGCTCGAAACCGCCTACCCGGGTGATGATGGCGCACGCCAACCGATCCACACTGTGTATATCCCGGCGCAGCACTACCGCGTCGGGATCGCGCAGGAGTGGGGGCGACGGGCGGAGGAGTACGTCGCGACAGCCGGTGGGTACGCGGCGCTCGCCGATGCGCTCGAGCTGCCCACGGGTGAGCGTGACGCGGTTATTGACCGTGTGCGCGAGAAGCTCGCGACTGAACCCATCGAGGATCTGCGGATCGACTTTGAAGATGGATTCGGTGACCGCGGCGACGAAGCCGAGGATGAGGCGGCGGTCACAGCTGCTCGGACGCTCGCTGCGGATCTCGCGGCCGGGAGCGCGCCACCGTACGTGGGGATCCGATTTAAGTGTTTCGAAGCAGATACGCGAACGCGCGGCATGCGCACCCTCGACCTGTTCTTGACGGCGCTCGTCGAGGAGATCGGTGCTGGTGAACAGCCCGCGGGGTTCATCCTGACGCTGCCGAAGGTGTCAACGGTCGAGCAGGTGCACGTCATGGTGATGCTCGTTGAGCGGCTGGAACAGGACCTCGGGCTCGCCCCAGGGCAGTTGCGATTTGAGGTGCAGATTGAGACGCCGCAGGTGATTATCGCGGCTGACGGAACATTGCCGATCGCTCGCTTTCTGCGCCGCGGCGCTGGCAGGATCTCCGGGCTGCACTACGGCACCTATGACTATTCCGCTTCGCTGGGTGTTGCAGCGGCGCAGCAGTCGCTCGAACACCCCGCGGCTGACTTCGCCAAGGAGGTCATGCAGGTCGCGGTGGCTGGTACGGGTGTGCGCCTGTCTGACGGCTCGACCAACGTGATCCCTGCGGGAGACAGTGCGAGCCCGGTGCCGACGTGGCAGCTGCACGGGCGGCTCGTGCGGCGATCGCTTGAGCGTGCCTACTATCAGGGCTGGGATCTGCACCCCGCGCATCTCCCGAGCCGGTTTGCCGCGAGCTATGCCTTTTTCAGGCATGGCGTCACCGAGGTGTCGACGCGCCTGCGAAACTACGTCGAGCAAAACACCGAAGGCTTCCTCGACGAACCAGCGACCGCGAGGCCGCTCGCAGCGTTCCTCGCGAGAGGCCTGCAATCAGGGGCAGTCTCGCAGGCTGAGCTTGCCGACACTGTCGGTATCAGCCCGCAGGCACTGTTGGAAATTGCCTACCCGAGGCGCGGCCAGAGCGGCGTCGCCACCACGAACGAAGGAAATGAGGAACGATGAATTCGCCTAGCTACGCAACGGTCGATGCAACGATGCCGCCGCAGACCGACTCCCTGGGCTCTGCAGCGATCGTCAAGAATGCGTACACCGTCATTCCCGGCTCGGTCATGCGAGACATCGTCACGAGCTTCTACCCCGGCTGGGAAAAGACGCGGTCGTGGATTCTCAATCGACCGGTCGCGGGAGGTGCAACGACGTTTGCCCAAGCGATTCTTGAGGTTGAGCCCGGCGGCGGATCGGATGCGCCCGAGCCGCAGGCCGAGGTCGAGGGCTTCATCTTTGTGCTGTCGGGCGAGTTCACGCTCTGGGTTGACGGTGAGGACCACTCGCTGAGCCCCGGTGGCTACGGGTTTCTTCCCGCGGGCACCCCCTGGAAGCTACGCAATACGGGCGAGGTCGCCGGACAGTTTCACTGGTTCCGAAAGCGATATGAGCCTGTTGCTGGGCTGACGCCTCGCACGCTCATCGGGAACGAGGGCGACATCACACCGGGCGCTATGGAGGGGACTGACGGTCGGTGGTCGACTACGCGATTCTTCGATCCCGACGACCTTGCGTACGACATGCACGTGACCGTCGTGACATTTGAGCCCGGGGCGAAGATCCCATTCCTGGAAACTCACGTCATGGAGCACGGCATCTACGTGCTCGAGGGGAATGCGGTCTACCGCCTCAACGACGACTGGGTGGAGCTGCAGGCCGGCGATTACTTCTCGCTGCGAGCCTTCTGTCCGCAGGCTTGCTATGCGGGCGGCCCGGGGAAGTTCCGCTACCTGCTGTACAAGGATGTGAACCGCCAGATCGAACTCTGAGTTCGCTGCATCACTGCGCCGGGCCGACTCCGTAGTTCAGGGGTCGGCCCGGCGCTGTTGTGTCGTGAGGAAACTGCGCGTTCGCCATTGACATCGCCGGATCGGCGAACTACGATAATTCCATAACATAGAAGTTTTCTTCCACATCGTGAAAGTTCTAATCGAGAGCAGAAGCGAAACGGAAGTCGCGATCGGCGAAGCGATTCGCCCTGCACAAGGAAGTCAGGTTGATCACATGTTGTACACCGTCAACGCATCCATCCTCCTCACGGAGCTGCCACTGCTTGAGCGCCCGGCTGCGGTCAAAGCGGCTGGGTTTGATGCGGTGGAGTTTTGGTGGCCGTTCGCGGAGGCCGTTCCGGCTGACGCCGAGGTCGATGCCTTCGTGCGTGCGATTGAAGACGCGGGCGTGCAGCTCACGGGGCTGAACTTCTTTGCGGGTGACATGCCCGCGGGCGACCGCGGTCTCGTCTCCTGGAAGGGGCGGTGCGGCGAATTCAAGGACAACATCGACGTTGTCGTTGGTATCGGCGAGCGCCTCGGCACCCGCGCATTCAACGCGCTGTATGGGCTGCGGCAGGCCGAGCACGCCGCCGAGGCGCAAGACGAACTGGCGCTGAAGAACCTCACGGCGGCGGCCGAGGGCGTCGCGCGCATCGGCGGAGTCGTGCTGCTCGAGCCCGTCTCGGGGGCCCCCGGCTACCCCATCACCACCGCTGCGCAGGCCCTCGAAGTCATTGCCAAGCTCGACGTCGACAACGTCAAGCTGCTCGCAGATTTCTATCACCTTGCGGTCAACGGTGACGATGTTGCCGCTGTCATCGAACAGCACGCAGCAGACTTCGGACACATTCAGATTGCTGACGCACCAGGGCGCGGTGAGCCGGGCACCGGCGACCTGCCGCTCGCGCGCTGGATCGCGAGAAGCCGTGAACTCGGCTATGCCGGCCATATCGGCCTCGAGTACAAGCAGGCCACGGATGATCCGTTCGCCTGGACCAAGAACTTCGGATAGACCCCGCGTCTCCCACACACTGAGAAAGGCAGAACATGTCGAATATCGCCTTCATTGGCCTCGGAATCATGGGCCTCCCCATGGCAAAGAACCTTCTGGCTGCTGGCTACTCCGTCACCGGATACAACCGCAGTCAGCCAAAGATTGATGCGCTCGTTGCGGCTGGTGGCAACGGGGCCGCCTCGGTCGCGGAGGCAGTCGCTGCGGCGGACGTCATCCTGACGATGGTGCCGGACTCCCCAGACGTTGAAGCTGTCGTGAGTGGCCCAGACGGCATCTTCGCGAACGCCAAGGCGGGCTCCGTCTGGGTCGACTTCTCATCGATCCGGCCGGATGTCTCCGCGCGGCTCGCGGCCGACGCCGCAGCGAGTGGTATTCGCGCCGTCGACGCGCCCGTTTCCGGCGGCGAAGCGGGAGCGGTCGAAGGCGTGCTCTCGATCATGGTCGGCGGCGATGCCGCCGACGTCGCCGAGCTCCGCCCGATTCTTGAGGCGGTCGGCACCACCATCGTGCACGTCGGCCCCGCCGGCTCAGGTCAGACCGTGAAAGCTGCGAACCAGCTCATCGTCGCCGGCACCATTCAACTTGTCGCCGAGTCGCTCGTGTTCCTCGAAGCACACGGCGTCGACACCGAGGCAGCATTTGCGGTCCTCGCCGGCGGACTCGCCGGAAACACAATCTTTGAGCGCAAGGGGGCCTCAATGCGAGCTCGCGAATTTGATCCGGGATTCCGGATCGACCTGCACCACAAGGATCTCGGCATCGTGACGAGCGCCGCGCGCGAGGCGGGCGTGCATATTCCGCTCGGCGCAGCGACCGCTCAGATTATGGCGGCGGCCCGCGCGAAGGGCTACGGCTCACTCGACCACTCGGCGCTGCTCCTCCTCGTCGAAGAACTCTCGGGCCGCTCGACGCGCGCCTGACACTAGACCCCGGAGCCGGTGCGAACCCTACCGTTAGAACTCACACTTCTGTCGCACCGGCCCCGGCATAACCCAGGGGCAACGAAGCCCCGCCTCGACGGCACACTCGTTGTGTCCCAGTCTCACAAAGGATTCACCTCATGGCACAGATGCGCGCTGTTGATGCAGCGGTCCTCATCCTCGAAAAGGAAGGCGCGACGCAGGCTTTTGGCCTCCCGGGCGCCGCTATTAACCCGTTCTATTCCGCGATGCGTGCGCACGGCGGCATCAAACACGTGCTCGCCAGGCACGTCGAGGGTGCCTCGCACATGGCTGAGGGGTACACCCGAGCACAGCCGGGGAACATTGGGATCTGCGTCGGTACGTCTGGCCCCGCCGGCACCGACATGATCACCGGCATGTATTCGGCAGCCGCCGATTCGATCCCGATCTTGTGCATCACGGGCCAGGCGCCGGTGGCCAAGCTCGACAAGGAAGATTTCCAGGCCGTCGACATCGCCTCAATCGCGAAACCAGTGACGAAGATGGCGAAGACTGTGCTCGAGGCTGGGCAGGTTCCCGGAACGTTCCAGCAGGCCTTCTACCTCATGCGGTCGGGTCGACCGGGCCCCGTACTCATTGACCTGCCCATCGACGTGCAGCAGACCATGATCGAGTTCGATATCGATCTCTATGAGCCGCTGCCGATCGCCCGACCTGCCGCGAGCAAGGCCCAGATCGACACCGTGCTTGCCATGCTTGACGCAGCAGAACGACCGGTGATCGTTGCCGGCGGGGGCATTATCAACGCGAACGCCTCGGACGCGTTCGTTGAGCTCGCCGAAGCGCTTGACATCCCGGTCATCCCCACCCTGATGGGCTGGGGCACCATTCCCGACGATCACCGACTGATGGCTGGCATGGTCGGGCTGCAGACCCAGCACCGCTACGGGAATGAGAACCTCCTCGCGAGCGACCTCGTGATCGGGCTCGGCAACCGGTGGGCGAACCGCCACACGGGCGACCTCGACGTCTACACGGCCGGGCGCAAGTTCGTGCACATCGACATCGAGCCCACGCAGATCGGGCGGGTGTTCTCGCCGGATCTCGGCATCGTGTCCGATGCCGGGGCGGCGATCGACGGCCTCTTAGCGGCCGCACTCGAGCGCAGGGCCGCAGGCACGCTGCCCGATCGCAGCGCGTGGGTCACCGAGACGCAGGACCGCAAGGGAACGCTGCAACGCAAGACGAACTTCGACAACGTGCCCATCAAACCGCAGCGCGTGTACCAGGAGATGAACAAGGCCTTCGGGCGCGACACCAGGTACGTCACCACCATCGGGCTGTCGCAGATTGCCGGTGCCCAGATGCTCCACGTCTACAAGCCGCGGCACTGGATCAACTGCGGGCAGGCCGGGCCGCTCGGGTGGACGCTGCCGGCCGCCCTCGGGGTGGTCGTCGCCGACCCGCACACGCCGGTTGTCGCGCTGTCAGGGGACTACGACTTCCAGTTCATGATCGAAGAGCTTGCGGTCGGCGCCCAGTTCAAACTGCCGTACATTCATGTCGTCGTCAACAACTCGTATCTCGGTCTCATTCGCCAGGCGCAGCGCGGCTTCGAAATGGATTACCACGTCTCGCTTGCGTTCGACAACGTCAACAGCCCGGAAACGGAGGGGTACGGCGTCGACCACATCAAGGTCGCCGAGGGGCTCGGCTGTAAGGCGATTCGTGTGCGCGAGGTCGAGGATCTGGGAGCGGCGTTGATCCGCGCGAAGGATCTCATGAGTGAGTTCCAAGTTCCCGTGGTCGTCGAGGTCATCCTCGAACGGATCACGAACATCTCGATGAGTGGCACGTCGATCGACGCGATCAACGAGTTCGAAGAGCTGGCTGAATGCCCAGAGGATGCCCCCACCGCGACGATCCTGCTCAAGCAGCCAGCCGACGCGATCAACACGCCATAATAAGGGGGTGCTCACCGTGTTTCCGGATGAGACGCACCGCAGAATCGACGATGGAGTCCCCGTGACCAACGCCACTGATACCCAGCCCCAGCATGATGCCTTCGACCTCGTCATTCGGGGTGAGCGCGTCGTCACAACGTCGGGGATCCGGCCGCGTGAGGTCGGAGTGCGCAACGGCCGGATCATTGCGCTCGAACCATTGGGCAACGGCCTGGTGGGCAAGGAAACGATCGACCTCGGCGATGATGAGACACTCATCCCCGGGCTCGTTGACACGCACGTGCACGTGAACGAGCCGGGCCGTACTGAGTGGGAGGGCTTCGACTCGGCGACGCGTGCGGCTGCTGCTGGCGGGGTGACGACCATCGTTGACATGCCGCTGAACAGCATCCCCCCGACCGTGAACGTCGCGGGGCTGCAAGCGAAGCGAGAGGTGGCTGCGCCGCAGTCTCACGTCGACGTCGGATTCTGGGGTGGCGCGATTCCCGGCAGCATTGGCGACCTGCGTGGGCTCCACGACGCCGGTGTGTTCGGATTCAAGTGCTTCTTGCTGCACTCGGGTGTCGACGAATTTCCACCTCTCGACGCTGACGAGATGGAAGCAGTCATGCGTGAACTGCTCACCTACGACGCGATGCTCATTGTGCACGCTGAGGACTCGCGCGCGATTGACCGCGCCCCGTCACCCGAGGGGGACGTGTACGACCGCTTCCTCCACTCCCGGCCGCGCGGAGCCGAGAACCTTGCGATCTCGGAGGTGATCGAGCGTGCACGCTGGACGGGGGCACGGGCGCACATTCTGCACCTGTCGTCATCCGACGCCCTGCCGATGATTCGCTCAGCGAAACGTGACGGTGTGCGGCTGACCGTCGAGACGTGCCCCCACTACCTCGCATTGACCGCAGAGGAGATCCCCGCGGGCGGAACCGCCTACAAATGCTGCCCGCCAATCCGGGAGGCGCACAACCGTGAGCTGCTGTGGGAGGGGCTGCTCGATGGAACGATCGACTACATTGCCTCTGACCACTCGCCGTCCACCCCCGAACTCAAGGACCCCGAGAACGGTGACTTCGCGGTGGCGTGGGGCGGGGTGTCCTCGCTGCAGCTCGAGCTCCCGGTGATTTGGACCGAGGCCCGTCACCGCGGTGTGTCGCTCGAACAGGTCATCTCGTGGATGTCGACCAAGCCTGCCGCGAACGTCGGTCTCACCGGCAAAGGGATGATCGCGCCGGGGAATGATGCCGACTTCGTCATCTTTGCTGCTGACGACGCGTTCGTTGTTGACCCCGCCAAGCTCCATCACAAGAACCCGATCACGCCGTACGCCGGCAGAGCGCTGTCGGGTGTGGTGCGCAGCACCTATCTTCGTGGGCGGCTCGTCACGGGGAATGACCCGCACGGCGAACTCATTCGACGCGGCATGCTCGGGAGCTGACGTCGCCCCCTAGTACCCGCCGCCCGCACCGCGAATGAGCTCCGCCAGCGCCCACGAGCCACGCGCCTCGGCATTTGCGAGCGGGGTGTTGCCCTCGCCGTCGCGAAGATCAGGGTCTGCACCGCCTGCGAGCAGCAGCCGCACGGTCTCCTGATGCTCCGGCCCGTCGGTTCCGAGGAGCACCGCTTCTTGGAGCGCGGTCCAGCCGAGGTCGTTGACGTGGTCGGGATCGATGCCTGCCTCGAGCAGCAGCTTCGTCACACCAACATGGCCGTGCTCGCCGGCAGGAATGAGCGCGGTGCCGCCAAACCGGTTCGTGCTCGCGAGGTCAGCTCCGTGCGTGAGCGTGAGCGCGAGGATCTCTGCATAGCCTTCGGCCCCAGCGTACAGGTAGGCGCTGTCCTGGATGTCGTCTTGCGTGTTCACGTTGGCGCCGGCCTCGATGAGCGCCGTGGCCGCTGCGACGGCGCCTGCTTTGGTCGCCGCGATGAGTGGGGTCATTCCGCCCTCGCCGCGCAACTCGATGTCGGCTCCGCGCTCGATCGCTGACAGTGTCGCGGGCCCGTCGTTCGCGGCGATCGCCGCGGCGAGATCCGCGTTCGCCTGCGGGTCTGGCGTTGCCGGCGCGCTCGGCTCGGACGAGGGCGTCGGGGGTGCCGGTGTGGGGGTGGGAGCGGGAGGCTCAGCGGCGCACCCTGCGAGCAATGTGAGGGTTGCAGCGACCGCGAGGGGGAGGATCGCCCTGCGGGCGCTCGGGGTGCGGAAGAAGGGCGTGTGGGACACGGTGCAAACTCTCCTCGGGGTGTGACGGTGAGCGTAATCGTAGTCGCCCCAAAAGTGCCGCACATCTGACTGCTCGCGCGCGCATATGCAAACTGCACACTGTGCGCGCAGAGCTGGGCCAACAACGGCAAGGACGGCCCAGAATCTGCCTCGTAGCATTGCGAGTGCACCCCGGAAACCGGTCATTGAGGACCACTGGGAAAGGATGGCAATGAGGCTGAAACACCTACTCTGGGAATCTCCCGCAGCTGGCACACGCCACGAATGCCTCGGCGACGAGCGCGGCATGCTGACCTATCAAGAGGTCGACGCTCGTGCCCGCGCTACCGCGGAGCAGTTCGCGGAGGCCGGCATCGGCGAGGGCGACGTCGTCGGGATCATGCTGGAGAACAGCGTCGAACTGCTGCTCGGCATCCTCGGGGCGTGGCTGCTCGGTGCCGTAGCCACACCCATCAACACCACTTTCACGGGCCGCGAACTGCAGTACCAGCTCGCCGACTCGACGACGAAGCTGCTGCTCACCTCCGCCGAGGTGCTCCCCGCGGACACGCCTCTGGATGTGACTCGCCTCGATGTCTCCGCGATGCGGACGAGCGCCAGCGGCACGGTCCCGACACCGGTCACCCCGCCCTCGCAGCTCGCGTTGCTCATCTACACGAGCGGCTCCACAGGACAACCGAAGGGCGTTATGCTCGACCACGCCAACCTCCACGCCATGACGAGCGGGCTGGCGGAGCACCTCGAGCTCACCGCGGTGGATCGTGCGCTGGTGGTGCTACCGATGTTCCACGTGAACGCGATCTGCGTGAGCTGGCTCGCACCGATACTCGTCGGCGGGTCCACCGTGGTGATGCAGCGGTTCACTCCCGCGGTATTGGTTGACGCAGTCGCCAGGTTCCAACCCACGTACTTCTCGGTGGTTCCGGCGATCCTCGCGCGACTCGTCGAACTCCCCGCCGAGCAGCAGCCCGACTTCGGTTCGGTGCGCTTTGTGATCTGCGGCGCGGCCCCCGTGTCGGCAGAGCTGCTGCAACTCAGCGGCGACCGCTTCGGATTGCACATCATTGAGGGCTACGGCCTCACCGAATCGACCTGCGCATCGGCATGCATTCCGCTGCGCGGCCCGCACAAGCTCGGCACTGTCGGCCCGGCCATCGCCGGCCAACAGATCAAGCTCGTGGATTCGCTCGGAGCGGCAGTGCCGACGGGGGAGCGCGGCGAGGTCTGGATCAGCGGCCCAACCGTTATGCGCGGCTATTTCGGCAGGCCCGACGCGACCGCAGAGACCATCGTTGACGGCTGGCTTCGCACCGGTGACGTCGGTGTGCTCGACGGGGATGGCTACCTCAAGATTGTGGATCGCATCAAGGACATGATCATTCGCGGGGGCGAAAACCTGTACCCGAAGGAGATCGAGGCCCACCTCGCCCAGCACCCAGCCGTGCTCGAGTCTGCCGTCGTCGGTGCCGTCCACGCGTCCCTCGGCGAGGTGCCGGTCGCGTACGTCTTGCCGCAGCCCGGGGCGAGCGTCAGCAGCGAGGAACTGCTCGCGCACTGCGCTGCTGGGCTCATGAAGATTAAGGTGCCTGCTCGCCTGGAGATCGTTGCGGACCTGCCACGTAATCCGGTCGGCAAGATCGACAAACCCGAACTGCGGCGGCGCACCGCGCCGGTCGCCGCAGTTCAGCCCGTGGCGGTGAGCGTCTAGCGGCGCCCCGCCACTCACACAGGGGTCCCCGGCGAACGCCCGGGTGACGCCCTTCCTTGCGGCACCCAAAACACGCCGCACACCACCCGTAGTTCGCCAGAAAACCTGTCACCAAAGGAGTTGTCATGGGTTTTACAGATAATCGGTTCCCCAATGTGGAACCGGAAACGTTCATCCAGCGCCCGCTGCAGGAGCGCCTGAAAGTCCTCACTGCCCAGTGGGCAGAGTGGGGTTTCGGCGCGGCCAAAAACATCTCGGTGCTGTACCTCGCGAAGGTATTCGGCGCCTGGCTCATCGGCGGCCTGCTGCTCGTCACGCTGACCTCGCAGCTCAATCCGCTCGACCCGGGCTCGTGGTGGATGAACCCCATCGTGTACCAGAAGCTGCTCGTCATGACGATGCTGCTCGACGCAATCGGCGTCGCGGGCTCCTGGGGGCCGCTCGCCGGAAAGTTCGGCCCACTCACCGGGGGGATCCTGTTCTGGGCGCGTCCCGGAACCATCAAGATGCGCCCGTACAAGTGGATCCCGTTCACGGGCGGCAACCGCCGTACCGTCTTCGACGTGTTCTTGTACTTCGGATTCCTGTTCGCGATGGGCATCGCACTCTTCTCGCCGGGACAGACGGCAGCATCCCTGCCCGCTCTCGGCCGGTTCCAGGTGTTCCTCACCGACCCCGCGAACGGCGTACCGACCTGGCTCTCCCAGCACGCCGAGAGCTTCCAGCTCATCCAGACGACGCCGCTCGTGTTTGCCGTGGTGTTGTTGCTGCTCATCGGTCTGCGTGACAAGACGATCTTCCTCGCGGCCCGCGCGGAGCAGTACCTGCTGCCGATCGTGTTCTTCATCGTGTTCCCTGGCTTCTTCGAGGTGACAGACATGATCATCGCGCTGAAGATCTTCCTCGTCACGGTTTGGGTCGGTGCAGGCTTCTCGAAGCTCAACCGGCACTTCAGCCTCGTCATCCCGCCGATGCTCAGCAACACCCCGTTCTGGCCGCCGCGCTGGCTGAAGAAGTCGATGTACAAGGACTTCGACGGGGCAGACCTCCGGCCGAGCCGCCCCGCACACCTCATCGCGCACGTGCTCGGCACGATCGTCGAGATCGGGGCTCCCCTCGTGATGCTGTTCGTCGTCGGCTCGTCGTTTGGCGGCCAGCTCACGGTGACGCTCGCGACGCTGCTCATGGTGGGCTTCTGCCTGTTCATCATCTCGACGTTCCCGCTCGCGGTTCCGCTCGAGTGGAACATGCTGTTCGCCATCTGCGCCCTCATCTTCTTCATCGGCTACCCGAACTCGGCCGGCTTCAGCGTGTTCGACATGTCGCAGCCGTGGCTGCCGTTCGCGGTGATCGCGATCCCGCTGTTCTTCGTGATCTTCGGCTCGATCCGCCCCGATAAGGTGTCGTTCCTTGCATCGCTGCGCCAGTACGGCGGCAACTGGGCGTCGGCGCTCTGGGCGATCCACCCGGACGCCGAGCAGAAGCTGCGCCGGGTGTACCGCCCGACAACGGACCAGATCGAGCAGCTGCAGACCATGGGGCTGCCGTACCCGCTCGCGGAGACGTTCCTCCAGATGACGATTGGCTGGCGGTCGCTGCACAGCCAGGGGCGCGGGCTGTTCTCCGTGCTGCTGGATCGGGTGCCAGACATCAATCACCGCCGCGTGCGCGAGGCCGAGTTCGGCTGCAACGCGATGCTCGGCTTCAACTTCGGTGAGGGGCACCTGCACGACGAGGGGCTCATCGAAGCGATCCAGGAGCAGGCGCAGTTCGAGCCGGGCGAGTTCATCGTTGCCTGGGTGGAGTCCGAGGCGCTGTGGCGCGGGCACCAGAACTACAAGATCATCGACGCAGCGCTCGGCGTCGTCGAGACTGGGCGTTGGCAGGTGAAGGATGCCGTCTCCGAGCAGCCGTGGCTGCCGAACGGCCCGATCCCGCTGACGGTCACCTGGCGGTCGCCCGAGTTCGAGCAGCTGCGCTTCACCGCAACCGATATTGTTGGGCCAGACGCAGCGGTGCTCGGGGTTGATACCGCGGCGCTGAATCAGTTCGTGGCGGAATCAGAGGTGCTTGTGGAGGTACGGGAGCGATGACCACAGCGGTCGTAGTTGGTAGCGGGCCGAACGGGCTCGCTGCCGCGACCGTGCTCGCCCGCGCGGGCGTCGACGTCACCGTCGTTGAGGCCGCGGATCAGCTCGGAGGGGGCGCTCGCTCGGTCGAGTCCCCCCTCGCGGGGCTCGTGCAGGATCACTGCGCGGCCGTGCACCCGATGGCTCCCGGATCGGCGTTCTTTCACACCCTCGACCTGCAGGCGATGGGCGTGCGGTGGGCCTACGCGCCGATCGATGCCGGGCACCCGCTCGACCGGGGCGAGCCCGGGATCCTGCGCACCTCCGTTGCCGAGACCGCGGCGGGCCTCGGCCGCGACGGTGCGCGCTGGGAAGCGGCGTTCGGGCCATCGTCCCGCGCCTTCGACAGGCTCTCCGGCGTCATCATGTCGCCGATGCTCCGGGTGCCGAGGCACCCGCTGCTGCTCGCCAGGATGGGGCTCGTTGCCGGGCCCCCGCCGGCCCTCGTCGGGAAGCTCTTCCGTGAGGAGCGCGCACGCGCCCTGTTTATGGGGGTCGCTGCCCATGCGTTGCAGCCGCTCACCCTCCCGCTCGTGACCGGCATCGGCGCGGGCATCATCATCGCGGGGCACGCCGTGGGCTGGCCCGTCGTCGAGGGCGGCACCGGCCGCTTCACCGACGCGCTCGTCGCCATGCTCCGCGGCATGGGGGTGAAGTTTGAGACCGGAACGCTCGTGACCAGACTGCACGAACTGCCGCCGCGGGACATTACGATCCTCGACGTGCACCCGCGGGCCGCAGCGAGCATCCTCGCCGAGCAGCAGCCGCAGGGCGCGCGCCGCGCGTACCGCTCATTCAAGCCGGGCCCTGCCGCGTTCAAGGTCGATTTCGCCGTCGACGGCGGGATCCCGTGGCGCGACCCCGAGCTCGCGCATGCGGGCACCGTGCACGCTGGCGGCACGGCAGAAGAGATCATCGCCACCGAGAAACAGGTGGCTGCCGGGCAGATGCCCGAGCGGCCCTTCGTGCTCGTCGGGCAGCAGGCGGCGGCCGATCCGTCGCGCGCAAATGGCTCCATCCACCCGATCTACGCCTACGCACACGTGCCCAACGGCTACACGGGCGACGCAACCGAGGCGATCATCGCGCAGATCGAGCGCTTTGCGCCCGGCTTCCGCGAGCGGATCGTCGCGCTGAGCGCGCGCACGCCGGCCGAGAGTGAAACCGAAAATCCGAACTTCATCGGTGGCGACATCCTCACGGGTGCAAAATCGCCGCTGCAGTTCCTCCTCGGGCCCCGACTCAGCGCGCAGCCCTATGACACCGGGGTCTCCGGCGTCTACCTGTGCTCTGCGGCGACGCCTCCCGGCCCGGGGATCCACGGCATGGGCGGCTTCAATGCGGCGAACCGCGCGCTCAGCGTGCTTGCGCGAGGCAGCCGCACTCCGCTCGAGACGGTGACCGCATGAGCAGGCCGGAGAGCGCCGAGCACGACCGCGAGATGCGCGAGCTCATCGTGCGGGTCGGGCACATCATCCAAGAGATGACCCCGCAGATTGTCGAGGAGATGACCGACCTGCTGTCGGAGCGGGTGTCGGGGCTCGACAAGGATGCGCAGATGATCCAGATGTTGCGCGCCAGCGTCGACGGAAACGTGTGGACCATCGGCCACATCCTGACGAACGACATAGCGATCGAATCGGTGCAGCCGAGCACGGCCGCCGTCGAGTACGCGATGCGCCTCGCGCAGCAAGACGTGCAGCTCGGCTCGCTCACGCGGGCCTACTACCTCGGACAATCGCTTGTCGTCCGGCGCGGGATCGACGTCGTCGACGGCCTCGGGCTCGAAGACAAAGACCAGCAGATGAACCTCGTGCGGTGGATCACGGACGTCATCCACAACTACATCGACTGGATGCTCCAGTACGTCACCGACGTGTATGTCGCCGAGCAGGCGAAGTGGTGGACGGCGCGAGCGGTCACGAACGCCGCCGCCGTGCTCAAGACGCTGCGCGGTGAGCCGATCTCTGCGGCGGGCTTCGAATCCCGCACGAAGTACTCCCTCGAGCAGCACCACGTCGCCCTCATCGCGTGGCTCGAGTTCGACACCTCCGATACCGACGAGCAGCGCCAGATCGACCAGCTGCTTCGCCGAATCGCCGCGATTCTCGGCTCCCCGAAGCCCCCGCTCATCACCGCGGCCGACCGGATGACGGCGTGGGCGTGGGTCGCGACCCCGACGCTTGACCTCTCCGCCGAGACGCTCGCGCGGGTAGCGAAGCTTGCCGAATCGGAGGAGGCGAACAACATTCGCGTCGCCATTGGTGTGCCGGCGCACGGTGTCGCCGGCTTTCGGCGCAGCCACGAACAGGCAACGAAAGCTCGGCTCGTGGCGCTCGGCGCGCAGCGCTTCCGCGAATCGCAGCTCGTCGCGTTCAGCGACCCCGACGTCGGGTTCCTGTCGCTGCTCATGCACGACCCGAAGAGCGCGATCACCTGGACGCACGAGATCCTCGGCCCCGTTGCGGCCAGCGGCGAGCAGCACGCCGCCCTGCGCGAGACGCTCGCCACGTTCTACGCGACGGGGGAGAACTCCTCGAAGACCGCCGAGGTGCTCGGGCTGCACCGCAACACCGTCAGGCAGCGGGTTGCCCGGTTCGAGCAGGAGCGCGGCGGAGAGCCTGTGAACGGGATGGAGATCTCGCTTGCGCTGAAGCTGTTCGACCTGCTCGGTGACGGCTGAGCTGTGGTGAGCGCTCCTGACGACCGCCTCCCGAGTGTGTAGACGGCCCCACGCGTTCAACCTCTCGATGGTAAAATCGTCAGGACAACATGCCGGAGGTTCGAATGCAACACATGGCGAAACCTGTCTCAGCCCGCGAAGTACACCAACGTTCGGGGCAGATCTTACGTGCGTCACGTGATGGTGTTCTTGTCACGCCAGTGACGTTCGGCAAATCCGGGAGAATCCAGAGTTACATCGTCCCCGCCAACGTCGAAGCCGCGCGTGAGTTGCTCGCACTTCTGCAGGCAGAGGAGGAAGTCGCTGCACAGTCGCGAACGGCCCGCGAGCGGTTCGCAGCCGCACGGAGACCCATGGGCGGGAGGCCCGCCGAGGTGCTGCGTGAGACACGGGAGGCCGAAACCTACTGATGATCTACGTCGACACGTCCGCGCTCGTACGGCTCCTAGATTCGAACCATGACTCAAGCCAGCGGATCAGTGAGTACTTCGACACCCACTCCATGTGGGACCGTATCGTTCTCAGCAATCTCAACGCGCTCGAATGTGAACGCATTGCGGTCCGCGAACACCTCAGCGGCAATAGGCAACTAGCGGCCCAGCTGCGATCCGCGGTCGCAGAGCTCTGGGACGGTGTTCCCCGGGTCGCGACTATCGACGATCGCGTTGTCCGGCGTGCCCAGTTGATTGGGTGCCATGTCAAGTCTCTGGATGCCCTGCACTTAGGGCTGGCTATCGGCATGGCGGCGCACACGATTGTTACCTACGATACACAGATGTCGGCAGCGGCGCGGTGGCTCTCAGCGAGCGTTGCTTGGCCCGATGTCGAGCTCACAGTGGTGGCTCCATAACGGCGGCTCCCCGTGCCCGAACAGATGAGGTCAGGCGGCTGCGCATCGCGAGCTGCAGCGCGACGAGGAGCCGGTCCTCGGACCGTGCGAGGTCGAAGCCGGTGAGTTCCTGCGCTCGGCTCACCCGGTATCTCAGCGTATTCGGGTGCACGTCGAGGAGACGCGCAGCCTCCCGCGCGTTGCAGCCGGCGTCGATGTAGGTGTCGAGCGTCATGAGGAGGTCGGCGTCGAAGCGGCGGTCGTAGTCTGCGAGTGTCGCGATGCGCGGATCGACGAGCTCAGGCCGCTCGCTGAGTAGGTGCACGGCCTCCCGCAGGAGCACGGAGGTCCGCGATGCGCGGAACGACGTCACCCGGGTGTCGCTGTCGCGCGTGGCGTCGAGGACGCGGTCGGCCTCGGCCCGCGCCCCCGCGACCTGCTCGAAGCCCTCGACCGGGGCGACGAGCGCGAGGTGGAGCGGGGTGCCAGCGAGCTTCGGGTGTGGATCGAATCGCGTCACAAGCTGCTCCGCCCACTCCTCGAGGCGGTGCGGGTGTTGGAGCTGGGGGAGGAGGGCGTACGCCCGCGACCCCATGAGTACGAAGCGGGCCTGGGGCGCGAACGCACCGACGTGGAGTCGGAGCATGCGCGCAATCTCGGCCATTGCCTCCTGGCCCGCTCGGTCGTCGGTGCGGGACGGGGTGACGGCGATAACTGCTGCGTCGCCGAAGTCCGGGAGTTCGAGGAACGCGGCCGCGGTGCCCGCGTCGACGCCACCGTGTTCCCCGAAGACGCGCTGCAGCATCATCTCAGCGGCGGAGGGCGCGTCCGCGTCCCTGGTAAGCACGCGCGCGGCAGCGCCCGCGCCACCGCGGACGATCGTCGCCGCGTCGCTACTGAACCCGTGCGCTCCCTCCTGCAGCCAAATCGAGCCGATGAATTTCCCCGAGGGCGAGTGAATCCCGGTGACGAGCCTGGGGCGCATGCCGAGCGCGGCATGCGCTGGCACCGAGACCACCTCGCGCGAGGTCTGGATCGTGCGCATCACGCCCCACTCATTGAGCAACCGCATGGAGTCCGCCGGCGCCTCGCGGCCGAGGATCGCGCGAATGCGGAGGTCGTCGGCGGTGCCGTCAGAGGGGGAATACGCGAGCACGCTCGAGTCTGGCCGCTCGATGGTCACCATGCCGCCTGCGCCCTCGGCGATCACCGATGCGAGCTCCGAGAGGTCGCTAAATGTCGAGCTGGCGCCGGCGCCGATGGTGGCCGCTGCGCGGAGCTGCGCGCGGTCGAGGCGGCGCGACATGGCAGCCAGCAGCACGTCCCAACGTGCGAGCTGATCGACGACGACGAGCGCGATCTGGGCCTTGCCCGCCGCGGCCCTGATGGCCTCGGAATCGGTGTCTTCCCTGAGCATGAGCGCGAGGGGCCGTTCGGGCGAACGGTACTGCGTGTGCGCGGTGAGCCACCGCTCAACGAGGTCAGCGTCGACGCCGACGAAGAGCACGAGGTCTGCGTGCGGTGCGGCCCAGGGTTGCGGGGTGAGGTCTGAGGGTTCGATGAGTGCGACTGTGCCGATACTCGGGTTCGCGCCCGGGCGGGGCAGCACGACCTCGCGTACCGCGGAATCGAGCGCGGCGACGAGCTCCTCGAGCCCCACCGCGGTTCGGGGTTCGGCAGCGAGCGGGCCAATGCGATCGAAGGGTTCGTGCATAGTGATAATGATAGGCGCAAATATTTGCCACCTTGCACGGTGCGCGGGCTGGGCTGAACGTGCTTTGATTAAGCCGACGTGCGGGAGCGCTCGCGCCCCGCACCTATTTTTGCCACCTCAAGGAGGAGACCGTGCAACTCACGACTTTCACGCCGCACATCACGTGCCTGGCGAACGGCTGCCAGCGATGACCGGCGACAAGAAGCTTTCACCGTTCCAGATGCTCGCGCTGGGGCTGCTGCTCTTTGCGATGTTCCTCGGCGCAGGCAATACGATCTTCGCCCCGATGGTCGGACAGGCCGCCGGCAACGAGATGTGGATCCCGATGACGGGATTCCTCGTGACCGGCGTCGGCCTCGTGCTGCTCGCGATCATCGCGCTCACCATGGCGGGCGGCACCGTCGAGCAGCTCGCATCGCGCGTGCACCCCGCGTTCTCGTTCATCTTCTGCCTACTGCTGTTCCTCGCGCTCGGGCCGCTGTACGTGAACCCGCGCACCACCTCAGTGGTCTACGAAATCTCGGTGAAGCCGATCCTCGGCGAGGGGCTGACGCAGGGCCCGTGGGCGCTGCTCATCTTCTCCGTGATCTTCACGCTGCTTGGCGTCTACCTGTCGCTCACCCCGTCGAAGCTTGTCGACCGCGTTGGCAAGGTGATTACCCCGATCTTCTCGGTGCTGCTCATCGTGATCGTCGTGAAGTCGATTGTTACGCCGATGGGTGAGCTGCACGACGCAGTCGACCCGTACCGCGACGGTGCCTTCATCAAGGGCTTCACCGAGGGATACCTCACGATGGATGCGCTCGCAGCCCTCGTGTTCGCCGGCGTCTTCATCCAGTCGATCCGCGGCCAGGGCATTTCGAGCCGCAAGGGCATCTCGATGACGTTCCTCAAGGCCGGCATCATCACGATCATTGGCCTCGCGCTGCTGCACATTTCGCTCGCGTGGATCGGCGGATCGAGCGTCGACTCGATCGGCCGCCCCGACAACGGCGGCACCGTCATTTCGGAAGCCGCGCGCACCCTGCTCGGCTACCCGGGTGTGCTGATGATCGGCCTCGTGATCTTCCTCACCGGCATCACGACGCTCGTCGCCTGCCTCACCGCGGTCGCCGACTTCTTCGCGAAGCGCTTCCCGAAGGTGTCGTATAAGACCTGGGTGTGGATCCACGCGGCTGCCGGCCTCGTGTTCGCGAACTTCGGTCTGCAGGCGGTGCTCTCGGCCGCGCTGCCGATCCTGTTCCTGCTGTATCCGCTGGGCATGACCCTCATCGTGCTCGCACTCTTCGACCGCTTCTTCGGCGGCCGCAGGGCCGTGTACATCGGAGCCACGATCGGTGCTGGCGCGATCGCAATCCTCGACGCGGTCAAGGCCGCGGGCTTCCTCGTCGACGAGCTCAACGCCGCCTTTGCTTGGCTGCCGATGTTCGCCGATAACGGCGGCTGGATCCTGCCGGCAATTCTCGGCGGCGTCATCGGCTACCTCATTGGCCGCGCGAAGGGCGAGCCCGCAATTGACCGCACCGCACACATCTCCGTCATTGACGAAGACTCCGTTTCTGCGCACCCCGTAGCGAAAGGCGTACCCACCGAATGACCCGCGTGATCGTGATCGGGGCCGGCGCTGTCGGCCTCGCCTCCGCCTATTACCTCCGGAAGTCGGGTTGTGAGGTCACCGTCATTGACGAGGCCCCGCTCGCGGCGAAGGCGTCGGGGCACAACGCCGGCTGGCTCATTCCGAGCATGTCGACGCCCGTGCCCGCCCCGGGCATGATGCTGCAGGCGATGAGGTGGATGGTGCAGCCGGACAGCCCGCTGTACGTCACGCCGTCGCTGAAGCCGAGCTTCATCGGCTTCATGCTGCGCATGCTGCGGAGCTGCACGGACGCGAAGTTCCGCGAGGGGTCGGCGGTGCTCGCCGGGCTCAGCGCGACCGCGCTGTCCGACTTTGACGAGCTCGCCGCCGAGGGCGTCGAGTTTGAGCAGCACCAGGAGCCGCTCGCGATGCTCTTCACCGACGCGAGCCACGTCGACGGCCGGGTCCGTGAGCTCGAGCTGCTCGACGGGAAGCTGCCCGGGTTCTCGTGGCGGCACATGACCGAGCAGGATCTGCGCGGGCATCTGCCGGAGCTCTCGGACAACGTTGTCGCCGGCATCGAGTCACGCGGGGATCGCTCGGTCGACCCCGGCTCGTTCGTGCACGGGCTCGCGGACGCCTGCCGCAAGCTCGGCGTCGAGATCCGCCTCGGCACCGCCGCAGCACTCGAGCAGGGCGCGGGTGGCGAGGTCACCGTGCGCGTCGGGGCGGAGACGCTGCGCGCCGACAAGATCGTTGTCGCGGCCGGCGCTTGGAGTAACGAGGTGCTGCGCGGCATCGGCGCACGCATCCCGCTGCAGTCTGGCAAGGGCTACGGCTACGATTTTCCGATCGTGGCTGGCGGGCCGACGAAGCCGATGTATCTCGCGGAGGCGAAGGTCGCGATCACACCGCTCAACGACCGGGTCCGTCTCGCGGGCACCATGGGCTTCGGCGGGCTCGACGAGTCGATCAAACCGCGCCGCGCCGGCGGGATCCTCACTGGCGTGAACTCGTACTTCGAGGGCTGGCCCGACCTGGAACGGGCGCCCGAGCCCTGGACCGGGCTGCGGCCGATGACCCCGGACG
Organism: Leucobacter sp. G161; assembly: GCF_001482305.1. Lineage (GTDB taxonomy): Bacteria > Actinomycetota > Actinomycetes > Actinomycetales > Microbacteriaceae > Leucobacter. Next base: position 2,246 of record NZ_LOHP01000047.1, on the reverse strand, counting down.
GGGTGCCAATTATCGGCCCGCTCTCGAAGCACCCCAACGTGCTCGTCGCGACCGGGCACGTTATGCTCGGGATCAGCCTCGCCCCGACGACGGGCAAGCTCATCGCTGAGCTGGCGACCGGCGTGGCACGCCCGGAGCAGCTCCGCGGCATCTCCGCCGACCGGTTCTAACACGAAGGAAACCCTCATGATTGCCCCGACCGGACTCCCGTTCCTCTCCGCCGCCGAGGTGCGCGCGCAGATCAACCCCGACACCGCGCGCGGGCTCATCGAGCGCGCACTGCTTGAGGGGTTCAACCCTGCCGATGACCCGGCACGACAGTCGGTCGACGCGGGGGCAGGACATCTGCTGCTCATGCCGTCAAGCCTGGGCCAGTCGGTGGGCGTGAAGATTGCATCGGTGTCGCCGGACAACCCGGCACAGGGGCTGCCGCGTATCCAGGCGCTCTACCTGCTCATGGATGCTGCGACACTGACCCCGCAGCTGCTCGTCGACGGATCGGCGCTCACCGTGATCCGCACGCCCGCGACGACCGCGGTCGCTGTTGACAGGCTCGCGGCTCCCGAGGCGACCCGGCTTGTCGTATTCGGCAGCGGCCCGCAGGCCGTCGACCACGTGGTTGCGTTCACCAAGATTCGCGACCTCACCGACATTCGGCTCGTCGGACGCAACCCGGAGCGCACCGCGCCCGCGATTGCGCAGCTCGCGGAGCTCGGCATCACCGCGACCCTGGGCGTACCTGGCGATGTTGCGGACGCAGACATCGTGCTCTGCGCGACGTCTGCGCAGGATCCGGTGTTCGACGGCACACTCATCAAGGACGGCGCGTGCGTCGCGGCAATGGGCTCTCACGAGGCCGACCGGCGCGAGCTGCCAGGCGACCTCATGGGGCGGTCGCTTGTCGTCGTCGAAGACCATGAGACCGCGCTGCGGGAGGCCGGCGACGTCATCATGGCTGCTGCCGAGGGCAATCTCGACATGGATGCGCTGCAGGGCCTCGCCGCGCTCGTGCGCGGCGACATCGCGCGCGACCCGCAGCGCCCGAACGTCTTCAAGGGCACGGGCATGTCCTGGCAGGATCTCGCGGTCGCGTCGGGACTCACCCCGCCGAACTAGGGGATACGCTCGTATGATGGGTGTTATCGGGGAAACGCAGCGACTGCGCATTGGCTTCGTCATGCTCCACACCTCGCCGCTCGACGTGCCGGGTACGAAGGACGCCGGTGGCATGAACGTGGTCGTGCGGGCGCAGGCGCATGCGCTCGCCCGCGCTGGGCACACGGTGCGAATCTTCACACGGCGGGCGGACGAGACGGCCGCCGAGGTTGTTGAGCTCGCACCCGGCCTCACCGTCATCCACCTCGACGCAGGCCCGGCACGGCTGCTCGCGAAGGGCGACCACGAGTCGGTGCTTCCCGCGTTCGAGACCGCGCTCGCCGGGGTGCTCGCGCATGCGCCGGTTGACCTGTTGCACGCAGAGCACTGGTTTTCTGGGATCGCCGCGCTGCCCGTCGCACGGCGGGCCGGGGTGCCGCTCGTACAGAGCTTCCACTCGATCGCGGTCGCCGAGGCTTCGGCACAGCCGGGGGAGCGGCCCGAATCTCCTGGCCGGCTGCCGGGGGAGCGGTGGCTTGCGCGCGAAGCGGATCTGCTGGTGGCGGTGAGCGAGGCCGAGCGACGCGAGATCGTTGCGGATCTCGGCGGCGACCCCGCACGAGTGCTCGTCGTCCCGCTCGGCGTCGACGCGGAGCTCTTCCGGCCGTGCTCGCAGGACGAGTGTCGGGAGCGCGCCGAGTGGCTGCGCGACGGGGGCCTCGCGGAGGTGTTGACGGTTGGCCGGCTGCACCCGCTCAAAGCATTCGACCTCGCTATCGCCGCGGTCGCAGCGATCCCAGCTGCGGAACGTCCGAGCCTGCGCATTATCGGTGCGTCACCACCGGACGGCGACGACTACGCGCGTGGCCTGCACGACCAGGCTGCTCGACTGGGGGTGCTCGGGACGACCGCGTTCGACGGCGCGCTGCCTCGCCCCGAACTCGCGAAGCGGATCCGCCGTGCGAGCCTCGTGCTCGTTCCCTCGCAGACCGAGACGTTTGGCCTCGTTGCTCTCGAAGCGGCGGCCAGCGGTGTCCCCGTGATCGCTCGCGCCGTGGGCGGGCTGCGAGAGGCCGTCATCGACGGCGAGACCGGCGTGCTCGTGTCAGGAGACGACCCCGACACCTGGGCGGCAGCGATCGCGGAGCTAC
>NZ_LOHP01000046.1 GCF_001482305.1 Leucobacter sp. G161 | reverse complement strand
GGAGGTGACGGCGGCGCTCGCCGCAGGGCGCGACCCTGAGTCGGTGGTGCGCGAGCACCCTGAGTCCCCGCTCGCCTGGGGGGAGCTCTCTGATGCCGCCGCTGCCGAGGGGCGCGAGATCGAGGCGTACGCGTTCGCGCGCGTCGGTTACCATCGCGGCCTCGACACGCTGCGCAAGTCGGGCTGGCGCGGTGCGGGGCCGGTGCCGTGGTCTCACGAACCCAATCGGGGCGTGCTGCGCGCACTGTATGCGCTGCGTCGTGGCGCCGAAGCGATTGGCGAGGTGGGCGAGGTCGAGCGCCTCACCGAGTTCCTCAACGGCGCCGACGCGACCGCGATCACCGAGATCGAAGCGGCGCGCTAACGTCCCTTAGGTCGTGACGTCGGGCGCCGCTGCGGGCGTATCGTCCTGCGCGGCCGGCTCTTCCTCGTCGGGAAGGAGCTGCTGCAAGATTGTCGCGTGCCGCAGTAAGAACGCGCGTTCGTCGAGCTTCTTGCGTCTGAGCCAGCCGGTCACCTCGGTGTTGTGCTTGCTCGCATTGCACGATGCGCACGCGGGCACCACGTTGCCGAGCGTGTAGCGCCCGCCGCGGGACACCGGTTGTACACAGTCGCGCTGGAGCGCTGCCCCGTCGCCCTGGCAGTATGCACACCCACCCCAGGCCTCGAGCAAGCTCTGCCACTGGTCGTCGGTGAGGTCGTTGTCGACGCGCGCAAGCCGGTTCTGGCGCCGCTTCGCGTAGCGTGCGCTGGTCGCAGCTGACCGCTTGGTGGGGTATTTCCGACGGGGAGGCACGAAACCACCGTACCCCTGATCTGGCGCAGCGACCGGTTAGCCCCGGCTCCTGCCGAGGCCGCGCCGCGCACCGTTCGCTCGCCGCCGAGCGTAGACGTCTCGCAGGGCGGGCTCGAGTTCTGGCCACGTGAACGTGTACCCGGCTGCGAGCAACTTTTCGGAGGCAACCCAGCGGCTCTTCAGCACCATTTCGGACTCGGTGCGCAGCACCCAGGTCGCGGGTTCGAGCATCCAGCGGAACGCGGGCAGCCCGAACCATGCGCCGACGGTGCGACGGATCGAACGCATGACGGTACGGTTGTCGCTCGCGCCGGGCGACGCGACGTTCACCGGCCCCGTGAGCGAATCGGTGTCGAGCACGAAGCGTACCGCCCCGACGACATCGTCGACGTGTACCCAGCTGAAGCGTTGCCTACCGCGGGTGCGATGCCACCCCGGCCCTGTGGGCTGCGTGGGATCGGGCCCGATGCCGCGGTAGCGGCGGTGCGGGAACCAGGGGCCGTCGAACTGCGGGCCACCGACGCCGAGCCTGGCAAGACGGAACAGCATGTTCGTTGCCGGGCCGTCGCCGAGTGCGATGGCGATCCGCAGCGCGACCCGGCGGGTGCCCGGCAGGTCGGGGGCGAAGAACTCGCGTTCCCAGTTGCGGGCGATGTCGACGGAGAAGCCGCTGCCGAGCTCGCCGGTGCTCTCGGTCTGCGGGCGATCGATCGCGTGCCGGTAGATCGTCGCCGTGCTCGCGTTCAGCCAGACCGCGGGCGGATGCTCACTCGCACCGATCGCTTCCGCGAGCGCGCGCGTCGTGTCCACGCGCGAGCGCAGGATCTCGTTGCGATTCGCGTCGTGGTAGCGGCAGTCGACGCTCTTGCCCGCGAGCCCGATCACCGCGTCTGCGCCGTCCACGAGTCGGCGGATCGCGGCCGGATCGTCCCACGTCGCGTCGGCCCCGTTGCGGCCGATCGTCGATACCTGCCAGCCGTCGGCCGTAAGTTCGCTGCGCAGTCGAGAGCCGAGGAAGCCGGACGCTCCTCCGATGACGAGGCGTTTATCGGTCATGGTTCCCCTTGTCGGCAGACAGCGCTCAGTGGGCCGGGCAGCGCAGATGGGCCCAAGCCTAGCCAGCCCAGGGCAAAACCACATCGAATTCTTAGTGCGGCTTCCAGGTCCACCGCGTACCCTGAGGTGTACCGAGTGCCCAGCACGTACGGGCGCTCCCGAGAGAGAGGGAAGCCAGTATGACAATGCAAGAAGCCCGTATCCCGGCCGCGCAGGGAGACATGAATCGCCCGAGCGGAGTCGCCCAGTACCTCAGCCCAGTGGTGCACGATCTCACCGCGCTCCACGTAAACGCCAAGCAGGCGCACTGGCATGTGCGCGGCATGAACTTCGTCGGTGTGCACGAGTTTCTCGACGTGATCGTTGAGAATGCGCAGAATGCGACCGACACGGTTGCCGAGCGGATCGTGGCGCTTGGGCTCCCGATCGACGCGCGCATCACTACCGTCGCCGCGCGCGCGACGAATCCCGAGCTCAGCCACGGATTCCAGCAGGCAAAGGTCACCGTCCGCGAGATGGTTGCGCAGCTCGACGCCACTCTCGAGACCGTCTACCGCGCCATCGAGGGGCTTGAGAACGTTGATCCGGTGAGCCAGGACATCGCGATTGCGGTCGCGCAGCAGCTTGATAAGGATCGTTGGTTCCTGTCCTCGCACTTCGCAGAGGCATAGGCCCCAAATAGACGGCGCCCAGCGGCATCTTTGCGTGCCGCTGGGCGCCGTTTTGTGCCCGCCGGGGCATGGGATCCACCGCTCCGCTAGACTGGCTCGGTATCTGCCTAGTGCGAAGGAAGGGGCTGAGATGCCCGCTGTACTGATCACCGGTGCCCAATGGGGCGATGAGGGGAAGGGTCGGGCGACCGACCTGCTCGGGAGCCGTGTCGACTACGTCGTGAAGTTCAACGGCGGTAACAACGCCGGCCACACGGTCGTCATTGGCGACCAGAAGTATGCGCTTCACCTGCTGCCATCCGGCATCCTCACCCCGGGCGTTGTGCCCGTCATTGCGAACGGTGTCGTCGTCGACCTCGCGGTGTTGAAGCTCGAGCTCGACGCGCTCAAGGAGCGCGGCGTCGACGTCTCAAAGCTGAAGGTGAGCGCGAACGCGCACGTCATCACCGAGTACCACCGCACGCTCGACAAGGTCACCGAGCGCTTCCTTGGGAAGCGCCAGATCGGCACGACCGGTCGCGGCATTGGCCCCGCTTACGCCGACAAGATCAACCGCGTCGGGATCCGTATCCAGGACATCTTCGACGAGGGCATCCTGCGGCAGAAGGTCGAGGCAGCGCTCGACTTCAAGAACCAGGTGCTCGTCAAGATCTACAACCGCCGCGCGATCGACGCCGACGAGGTTGTGAACGACCTGCTCGCCTACCGCGAGCTGCTCGAGCCGATGGTGTGCGACACCGGGCTGCTGCTCCACAACGCACTCGCTGACGACAAGACCGTGCTGTACGAGGCGGGCCAGGCAACGATGCTCGACATCGACCACGGCACGTACCCGTTCGTCACGAGCTCGAACGCGACCTCCGGTGGCGCTTCGACGGGTTCGGGCGTTCCGCCGCACCAGATCGACCGCATCATTGCGGTGATCAAGGCATACACCACCCGCGTCGGCTCGGGGCCCTTCCCGACTGAGCTCTTCGACGAGATGGGCGAGTTCCTGCAGACGCAGGGTGGCGAGTTCGGCGTGACCACCGGTCGTGCCCGTCGCTGTGGCTGGTACGACGCGCCGATGGCCCGCTACGCAGCGCGCATCAACGGTGTCACCGACTTCGTGCTGACGAAGCTCGACGTGCTGTCGGGCATCAAGTCGATCCCGGTGTGCGTCGCGTACGACGTGAACGGCGTGCGTCACGACGAGATGCCGGTGAACCAGTCGGACTTCCACCACGCGAAGCCCATCTACCAGGAGTTTCCTGGCTGGGACGAGGACATTACGGGATGCCGCACGTTCGAGGATCTGCCGAAGAACGCGCAGGACTACATCGTTGCGCTCGAAGCGATGAGCGGCGCGCGATTCTCCGCGGTCGGCGTTGGCCCGGAGCGCGAGCAGGTTGTCGTACTCCACGACCTGCTGAGCTGAGAGGGAATCAGATGAGTGGCTTGACCCCTGAGGAGCGGCTCGGACGCCTGCGTTCGAGCATCGACAACATCGATGCTGCGCTCGTGCACATGCTTGCCGAGCGCTTCCGATGCACTCAGGAGGTCGGGCAGCTCAAGGCCGACTTTGATATGCCGCCGTCTGACCCCGCTCGCGAGGCGCGGCAGATCGCTCGCCTGCGAAGCCTCGCTGAGGACGCGCACCTCGATCCGGAGTTCGCCGAGAAGTGGTTCAACTTCGTGGTTGCCGAGGTCATTCAGCACCACACGGCGATCGCTGCGGACTCGCGCGACGAGGCGTAGCCGCGCCTGGGGCGGCACCGCTCACCATTGCCCCGCATCCCTATGAGGGTGCAAGATAAGGGCTATGAACACACTGCTGCGGTGGACCAAGGCGTACCCCGCCGTTGCGCTCACGATCGTTGTCGCCATCGTGGGGCTCTCGCTCCTCGCGACCCCCGCACGCGGTGTGGCGCCCTGGCTCGTTGGCGGCTACGCGCTGTGCATCGCAGCCTGGCAGGCCTACGGGATGGTGCGCCAGCTCATGCGCGGACACGCCGGTCTCGACATCCTCGCGGTCATCGCGATCGTCGCCGCGGTGAGCGTCGGCGAGGTGTGGGCCGCCCTCATCGTCGTGCTCATGATCACCGGCGGCGAGGCCCTCGAAGATTACGCCGAGAATCGGTCGAAGCGCGAGCTTACCGCGCTGCTCAAGCGTGCACCGCAGCAGGCGACCCGGCTGCTCACCGCGCCAGTGGGCGCGGGCGCCGGATCCGCACCAGCGAGCGGCGAACTCGGCGACGAGCGGAGCGAGACCGTGCCCGTCGGCGAGATCCTGAAGGGCGATCGGCTGCTTGTGCGCCCCGGCGAGCTCGTGCCGGTCGACGCGATCCTGCTCTCGGATTCTGCAGAGTTCGACGCATCTTCGCTCACGGGAGAGAGCCTGCCGGTCACGCGCGCACGGGACGAGCGCATCGCGAGCGGCGTGGTAAACGGATCCAGCGCGATCATCATGCGCGCCGCGGCCACCGCGCGCGACAGCAAGTACCAGCAGATCGTCGACCTCGTCGAGCAGGCGCAGGGGAGCCGCGCGAAGACCGTGCGGATCGCAGACCGCTACGCGGTCCCCTTCACCGTGATTGCGCTCGTGATCGCTGGCATCGCGTGGTGGGCGAGCGGGGACCCCGTGCGCTTTGCCGAAGTGCTCGTCGTTGCGACCCCGTGTCCGCTGCTCATCGCAGCGCCCGTCGCGTTTCTCGGCGGCATGAGTCGTGCGGCGAAGGAAGGCCTCATCGTGAAGGGTGGCGGGACGCTTGAGCAGCTCGCAAAGGTGCGCTCCGTCGCGTTCGACAAGACCGGCACGCTCACGACGGGCCGTCCCGCGCCGCGCGCCGTCCACCCGGCCGAGGGCTTTACCGAGGAGCAGTTGCTGCAGCTTGCAGCGAGTGCCGAGGTCTACTCCTCGCACGTGCTCGCGAGCGCAGTCGTCGAATCGGTGAAGGCGCGCGGCATCGCGCTGCTCCCTGTCGACAGTGCGGAGGAGAGCGCGACGAACGGTGTCGAGGCCGTCGTCGAGGCCGGCACCGTGCGCGTCGGTAAGCCCTCCTGGGTTGCCGAGGCGGCGCCGGATCTCGAGCGCGCCGACATCGGGGCAGGGGAGCTCGCGATCTACGTCTCCCTCGACGACCGTTTCGCGGGAGTGCTCGTGATGCGCGACGAGCTGCGGCCCGAAATCCCAGCGGTGCTCGCCGAGCTGCGTGAGCTCGGTCTCACAAACTTTGCCATGGTCACGGGCGATGTCGCGGCCACCGCGAACGTGATGGCTTCGCAGGCGGGCATCGACGAGGTGCACGCCGAGTCGAGCCCAGTCGACAAGGTGCGGATCGTCACCGCAATGCAGCCCAGGCCGCTCATGATGGTCGGCGATGGCCTCAATGATGCGCCGGTGCTTGCCGCTGCCGACGTGGGGTTTGCGATGGGTGCCCGCGGCTCCACCGCTGCGAGCGAATCGGCCGACGTCGTGAACCGCTTCGACCGCTTCGATGGGGTCGCGACCGCGGTGCGGATCGGCAAGGACACGGTGCGCATCGCACTCGAGAGCATCTGGATGGGGATCGCGGTGAGCGTCGGCCTCATGCTCGTCGCCGCCTTCGGGTTCCTCCCCGCGATCGCTGGCGCGTGGCTGCAGGAGGTCGTGGATCTCGTGGCCATCCTGGGGGCGCTGCGCGCGATCCGCGGCAAGCGCCGCTGACGTTCTGTGGGTGAGGCGGTGTCGCTGCGGCGGCGGGGCCAGCCGAGTGAAAACGCTTGCAATTCATTCGAACATATGTTCGAATAGCTGCATGAGGTGGAGCGGGCAGGGCGTAGCGAACCGGCAAGTTGGCGGTGGTTCGGGCTCGGGTGCGGTCGCGCAGGTATCGGCCGCCGCGGCGACTGCATCGGCGACGCTTCCGGGCCTCGAGCTTAGCGAGGTCGCGGCCATGCCGGGGCACCTCCGAACGGTGCGCACGCCCGAGTTCGCTGGCGCCGTGTTTCACGAGGTGCTCGCCAAGAGCGCGCTGAACCGGGTGCCGGCTGGTTCGGCCATGCCGTTCTCGTGGACTATCAACCCCTATCGGGGTTGTTCGCATGCCTGCGTCTATTGCTTCGCGCGCGGTTCGCACCGCTACCTCGACTTCGACGCCGGACAAGACTTCGATTCGCAGATCGTCGTGAAAGTCAACGTGGCAGAGGTGCTCGCGCGCGAGCTTGCGAGGCCTTCCTGGTCGCGCGAGATGGTCGCGCTCGGCACGAACACGGACCCGTACCAGCGCGCCGAAGGGCGCTACCGATTGCTCCCCGGCATTATCGAGACGCTCGCCCAGCGCGATACCCCGATCTCGATTCTCACGAAGGGCACGCTGCTCCGACGCGACCTGCCCGTGCTCGCTGAGGCCGCAGATCGGGTGCCCGTGGAGCTCGCGATGTCCATCGCCGTCGGCGACCCGGCGTTGCAACAGTCCATCGAGCCGGGAACCCCGAGCACTCGGGCACGGCTCGACACGGTTGCGGCCGCCCGCGCTACTGGCTTCGAGATCGACGTCTTCGTGATGCCGGTGCTGCCGCACCTCACCGACAGCCCAGCCCAGCTCGACGCGCTGCTCCGCGACATCCGCGAGGCGGGGGCTCGCTCCGTGATGTACGGAGCGCTGCACCTGCGTTCGCACGTGCGGCCGTGGTTCTTCGCGTGGCTTGAGCGTGAGTATCCAGAACTGCTCCCCGCATACCGCTCGCTCTATCCCGGCGCATCAAGCAAGGCGACACAGGCCTATCGGCTGGCGCTCGCCGCGCGCATCCGGCCACTCATGCGCAAGTACGGGCTCGAGTTCAGCGGGGGTACGCGCAGCCGCGATCCCTACCCGCCGATCGCAGCGGCCGGCGCGCGGGGTGCCGTGCAGCTCGAATCGACCCGGGGCGGCGGGCTCGCGGCCGCCGTGGCCGTGCCCGGAGTGCCCGCGCCCACGCTGTTTTAGTCGGCGGCCGTCGCATCGGCCGAGGCGCACCCACGCCTGCCTTAGGCGTCCGCCGCGACCTCCCTGGCGAGCGCGCGCAAGCGGTGTTTCAAGACCTTGCCAGACGGATTCCGCGGGAGTTCCGCGATCTCGATGAGGTCGCGCGGAATCTTGTACTTCGCGAGCCTGCCGCTGAGGAACTCGCGCAGCTCCTCGGTGCTCGGTGCGCCGTCGGCAGCGGGGACGACGAAGACGACGACAGTCTCGCCCCACTCGGCGTGCGGCCGCCCGACGGTCGCGGCGTCGGCGATGCCAGGGTGCTCGCGTGCGGCATTTTCAACCTCGAGCGTGTACACGTTCTCACCGCCGGAGATGATCGTGTCGTTGATGCGGTCGGCGATGAACAGGTACCCGTCGTCGTCGATCTTCGCGAGGTCGCCCGTGCGGTACCAGTCGCCCTCGAAGGCGCGCTCGGTTGCCTCCGGGTTGTTCAGGTATCCGGTCATGCGCGTGTCCGAGCGCAGCCAGATCTCCCCGGTTTGTCCTGACTGGGCGTCCGCGCCGGCGCGGGTGACCAGCCGCATGTCCACGCCGGTCATGCCGGAGCGGCCGATGGAGCCGGCCTTGAGTGCCTGATCCGCCGGTTCGAGCGCCATGCCCACCGGCCCCATCTCGGTCATGCCGTAGACCTGTTTGAACCCGGCATCGGGGTAGGCGGCCTGCATGACGCGGATCGTGTCCTCCGGGATGGGTGCGCCGCCCGCAAGCCACAACCGCACGCTCGTCAGGTCGAAGGATGTCCAGTCGAGACCTCCCGCCTGAGCCGCCTGGATCGGGGCGAGGTAGGAGATCGCCGGCCCGAAGAACGAGGTCACGCGTTCGCGTTCGATGGTGCGGAGGAACTCAATCGGCTGGTATTCGCGCAGCAGCACCGCGGTGCCGCCGACGAGCATCATCGGGATGAACCAGTCGTTGAGCGGAGCCGCGTGCCAGATCGGCATGGCGATGAGAAAGCGGTCGCTCTCGTTGAAGTGGTTGTCGGCGGTGCAGTACAGGGCAACGGTCGTGATGCCGTGGTGTGAGTGCAGGCAGCCCTTCGGGTCGCTGGTCGTGCCCGAGGTGTACAGCAACTGGGCGGTGTCGGCGCCCGTTACCGGCTCACCCTCCCAAGGCTCCGCCTCGGCGAGCAGCGCATCGAAGTCGTCGCTCGGATCCACGTCGATATCGGGAAACGCCGCGGCCTCGGTGACGAGCCAGCGCACGCCGGGTGCTGCGGCTTGGGCGGTCGCCAGCAGGGTCGCGTCAACAACGCCGACCTCCGCGCCGCTGTGTGTGACGAGGAAGCGCAGCTCGGGCGAGGTGAGTTTGTGGTTCATCGGCGCGAGCACCAGTGCGGCCCGCCACAGGCCGAAGGCCGCGAAGACGAACCCTGGCGTGTTGAGCATGACCACCGGTACGTGGGCGCCGCGGCTGAGGCCGGCGTCCCGAAACACGCGCGCCGCGCGTTTCGACTGTTCCACGAGGCCGGGGAACGTGTACCTGCGATCGCCTGCGACGAGTGCTTCGTTGGTGGGAAATCTTCGGGCGGTGTTTTCAAGCATGCTGCTGAGATCCATAGCTCCTCCAAAATCAACGTCGGTGTTGCGGGGTGCGTAGCTGTTGTTCGACAGGTGTGGCCCTATCGCAAACAATTGAATCATGATTCAATTGTTCAGGGAAGCTCCGTCTGCGAACTTCTCGCTCACCGCGACCAGGTGGCACCCACTCACGGAGGGGAAGTGTTCATGGCCTACCGCAGCACCGAACGCACTGAACAGCATCGTGCCGCCCGCAGTGCGGCCCTCGTCAGCGCCGGGGTGCAGCTCGTCGCAGCGCACGGGTTCGCGGCAGCAACGGTCGCGGAGGTCGCGCGGCGCGCCGGAGTATCCACCGGAACGGTTTACACCTACTTCCCCGAAAAGCTCGCGCTCACGGCGGCGATCTTTGACCGCGCCGCCGGTATCGAGCTCGACGTGGTGCGCGCGGCGGTCGGCTTTGGCGCGGCAGAGCGGCGCGCTGTGCCTGCCCGCGACCGCATCGCGATGCTCGTGCGCGCGTTCGGCGAGCGTGCGCTGCGCGGACGCACCCTCGCGATGGCGCTGCTGTTCGAGCCAGCAGACGTGGCTGTAGAGCGCGAACGCCTCATTTTCCGTCGCGCATACGCAGCGACCGTCACCGAGATCCTCGCCGACGGCATGGCCGAGGGATCCCTGCCCGAGCAGCGCCTCGACCTCATCGCCCCGGCAATTGTCGGCGCGCTCGGCGAGGCGTTCATTCGGCCGCTCTCCCCACCCGTGGACGCGACCTCAGCTGACGGCGCCGAAACTCGCGCAGTGCTCGACGAGATCGTTTCCGCCACGCAGCGCCTCGCCGGCTTCGCAGTCGCACCCCGGCCGACTCCGGCCCGCGCCTACCCGAGGTAGCGCGCCACAGACCCGCACCACCAATTGTTCGAAGGAGACACCGATGTCAACCACGATTCCCGTCACCGAACCTCACACGATCCTGCGCCCCGCGCCCGTCGGTCGCACGCACACCGTGCGCAATCAGCCGCCCGAGCGGACCGGCGTGAACGAATACCTCGAGTTTCCCGTGCTTCGCGAGGCCGTGGAGGAGTTCGGAGCAGGCTGGGCGACCGCGGCACTCATTGCGGCCGGTGCGCACGTCGGCACCGCCGAGTTCCAAGAGGACGCCCGCCTGGCAAACGCTGAAACCCCCGAGCTCGTGAACTTCGACCACCGTGGCAACCGCATCGACGAGGTGCGCTACCACCCTTCGTATCACCGCATCATCGGGGCGGCGACGCGCGCAGGCGCACACACGTCAGCGTGGGCGGCTCCGCGCTCGGGCGCGCACGTCGCCCGCGCCGCCAGCTTCTCGCTGTTCGCGCAGATCGAGCCAGGGCACGCCTGCCCCATCTCGATGACGCACGCGGCGGTGCCCGCGCTGCAGCACGCCCCCGATCTCGCTGAAACCTGGCTGCCGCGCCTCTTTGGCACCGAGTACGACGGCACGCTCCGCACCCCGGGAGAGAAGCCCGGCGTGCTCATGGGGATGGCCATGACCGAGAAGCAGGGTGGCTCTGACGTCCGTGTCAACGAGACCGTCGCAACGCGCGTCGAGGGCGGCGCGCTACTCACGGGACACAAGTGGTTCTGCTCGGCGCCCATGTCTGACGCCTTTCTCGTGCTCGCACGCGAGGGGAACGATCCGGAGGGGCGGATCAGCTGCTTCTTCGTGCCGCGCATCCTCGAGGACGGCACCCGCAACGAGTTCCGCGTGCAGCGACTGAAGAACAAGCTCGGCAACAAATCAAACGCCTCGAGCGAGATCGAACTCGATGGCACCGTCGCCATGCCGGTTGGCGAGCCGGGCCGTGGCGTGCGCACCATCATCGAGATGGTCGCCCGCACCAGGCTCGACTGCGTGCTCGGCACCGCCGCAGGCATGCGTCAAGCCGTTGCCGAGGCGCTCTGGCACGTGCGGCACCGCGCAGCCTTCGGCCGCATGCTCGTCGATCAGCCAGCGATGACTGGCGTCGTCACCGACCTCGCCCTCGAATCCGAGGCCTCGACACTGCTCGCCATGCGGCTCGCCGCAGCACACGAGGACGGCGCTGACGCGCAGGAGCAGTCCTTCCGCAGGCTGGCAACAGCGGTCGCAAAGTACCGGATCTGCAAGCGCGGCCCGGCCCACGCATACGAGGCGATGGAGTGCCTGGGCGGGAACGGGTACACGGAAGACTTCCCGCTCGCGATGCGGTATCGGGAGCAGCCGGTCAGCGCGATCTGGGAGGGCTCGGGCAACGTGATCGCGCTTGACGTGCTCCGCGCGCTCACCCGTGAGCCGGAGAGCATCGCCGCCTTCGACGCCGAGCTCGCGCTCGCCGCTGGGGTCGACGCCCGGTTCGACGCGCTGCGCGCACAGGTGCAGCGGGGACTCGCAGACATCGCCGGCGCACCCGTTGACGTCGCCCAGGCCGGTGCCAGGCGGCTCGTCGGCACGATGGGGCTCGCGCTTCAGGCCGGGCTCATGCTTCGGTACGCGCCCTCGGCACGCGCCGAGGCGTTCATCGGGGCACGCCTCGGTGAGGACCGTGGCATCGACTACGGAGTGCTCCCCGCGGGCACGGACCACGCGTCAATCCTCGCGAGGCACTAGCCAGCCCGCCATGCCCCGTGCCCCCCGCCCTAGGCCCAGGCTCCCCGCCCTAGGCCCAGGCTCCCCGCCTTAGGCCTCGGCGCCGAACGGACATGACTTCAGCGAGGTCAGGAGTGCTCAACCGTTGACGGCTCCTGACCTCGCCGAAGTCATGTCCTCTGAGCGCTGTGGTGGGTGGCGGGGGAGGTGCCGGGGCAGGTGCCGGGCCAGGCGGGCGGCCCTAGCCAGCCTGCGGGAGTGCCGCGCGCGCGATCGCGATCGCGTCGAGCACGCGCTCACGCAGCAGGTTGCCCCGCGCAGCAAAGGCGCGCTGCCTGCGCACATACTCCTGCTTGCCGACGGTCGTCTCGATCGGGATAGGGTCTAGCGGCACACCAAGATGGTCAACATACCCGGCAACGTCGTAGGGCGAAGCCTGCATATCGACGAAGCGGATGTCGCGAGCGAACTCGAAGGCGTCAAGCAACAGATCACCCGGCACGATCGGCCCGAGTTTCGTCACCCACTTGTAGATGTCCATGCCGGCGTGCAGGCATCCCGACTGCTCCATCTCGGGCTGGTTCTCGCGCGTCGGCGCGAGCCGGTTGAGCGGCTCGGCTGCCGGCGTGAAGAATCGGTAGGCGTCGAAGTGGCTGCAGCCGATCGTGTGCGACTCAACGACCGCGTCGGTTGCTGCGTGCCCGATGCGCAGCGGCAGCCGTGTGTGCCGGAGCTCGTCCGGGGTGAGCCGGTAGACCATCGCCCACTCGTGCAGCCCGAAGCACCCGAACTGAGGCGTGTGCTCGAGTGTTGCGGCGAGCAGCCGTTCAACGTAGTCGACGGTCTGGGCGCGGGCCGCGAAGAACGCCGCGAGATCCACCGTGGCGGTATCGCGCGCATCGACCGCATAGTAGCGCCAGCCCGCGCGATCCTGCGCGTCGGCGAGCGCCACCCCGGCACCCGGATGCCACTTGCGCAGCTCGGCCGGCTTGAACGGGTAGTACGTGAAGAGGAAATCTTCGATCGGGTGCGTCTCACCGCGCCGCCTGCGCTCGCGGTGCGCAGCGGTGAGCCCCTCCGCGCGAGCCTGGTGCGAGGTCTCGCGGGCGCGCCAGTCTTCGGCTTCACGCGCGAGGACTGGGGGCGTTTCCGTGGTGCGGATCCCAGCCCCGCTCACTCGTCGTCCGGCCGTTCGAACTGATCCCGCCCGCGGAGCTTCTCGAGTTCGCGGCGGTCGCGCTTCGTGGGGCGGCCCGTGCCTGGATCGCGGTACACCGTCATCGGACGCTCCACCCGCGGCGGAGCCGGGGGAGTGAGGTCTTCGAAATGAGCGGCGGCCTCGGTCGCGCTGCCCCGCCGCGTGGCGAGGCCCGTCACCCGGTAGATGCGCTCGATGGCGTGGAGCCGCGTGCGTACGATGTCGCCGACCCGCACGGGCTGCGACGCTTTCGCCGGCGCATCGTTCACGCGCACGTGCCCGGCGCGGCACGCGGCCGTCGCCTGACTGCGGGTCTTCGCGAGCCTCACGGCCCACACCCAACTGTCCACACGTACTGAGGTCACCCTCTGATCGTAACGCGACGGGCTGAGACGTGGGGCGTGCTGGCGTGACACCATAGAGGCATGGCAGCTGAGTACGAGACGATCGCGGGGCAGGTCGACACCGAGATCGAGATCTCCCGCTCCCGCTTTCTCACGCGCCTCGACCGGGTCGACTCGGAGGATGCCGCACGCGCGGTCAGCGCCGAGGTGCGCGCCGAGCATCCGCGGGCACGCCACCACTGCTCCGCCTTCGTGCTCGGGTCGGACGGCCGGGTGCAGCGCTCGAACGATGACGGCGAGCCGGGCGGTACGGCCGGCGCTCCGATGCTCGATGCCCTCGTCTCGGCGGGGCTTAGCGACGTCGTCGCGGTCGTGACCAGGTATTTCGGCGGGGTGCTGCTCGGCGCTGGCGGGCTCACGCGTGCCTACCGCGCCCCGGTTCCCGGTGCGGTGCTTGAGGCTGAACGGGTGCGGCGCGGGCTGCGCACCGAGGTCGCTGTTGCCTCCAGCTATGAAGTTGCCGCCCAAATCGAGGCTGAAGCCAGGCGACGGGGTTTCACGGTGGGTGAAGCAGAGTATGGCGCGGCCGTGCTGCAGCGCTTCGCGGTCGCCGAAGAGGAGGTGGCCGCGCTTGCGACGCTCGCCGCAGAGCTCAGTGCCGGGGCTGCGACGGTGACGCCTGGCGAAGCTGCATACGTGGATCTGCGCGGCTAGAGCGCGCTGCTAGAGTGCGCGTGTAGGTCTGGGATTGACCATTGCTATGCCAGTTTTGCGAGGTTGCGCAATATGTTTGGGATATTCCAGATCTTCGGGCTGGGGTGGGGCCTGGGGCCTGGGGCCTGGGGCCTGGGGCCTGGGGCCTGGGGCCTGGGGTGCGGGCCTGGGGCCTGGTGCCCGGGGCCTGGGGGCTGGGCGCGGGCCCAGCAGGAGCCCAAGCGCATTGCCAGTCCAGCCGTCAGCGGTAGACGGTAGCCTTGCGGCATGAGTTTTTGGGCGGAAATCGTCGGCCAGCCAGCGGCCGTGGAGGCGCTGTCGCGTGCGGCAGAGCAAGACGGGGCGCCGGCGCACGCGTGGCTCATCACGGGGCCGCCCGGTTCGGGGCGTTCGAACCTTGCTTACCGCTTCGCCGCGGCGTTGATCGCGCGCGAGGAGGCAGACCGGGATCGCGTCTACGCCCAGGTGCGTGGGCGCACGCACCCCGATTTCGCGGCGCTCACGACGCAGGCCGCGGTGATTCGCATCGATAGCGCACGCGAGATCGTGACGACGGCGCACTATTCCCCGAGCGAGGGCCGCTATCGCGTCATCGTCATCGAGGATGCGGATCGCATGACGGAGCACACCTCGAACGTGCTACTCAAGGCCATCGAGGAGCCGCCGGAGCGCACGATTTGGGTGCTCTGCGCGCCGAGTGAGGCAGACCTGTTGCCGACGATCCGCTCACGCACGAGATCGGTGCGGCTGGTGACACCGAGCGTCGCCGATGTGGCGCGACTGCTCGCCGAACGCGACGGCATCGAGCCGCAGCTCGCTGAGCGGGCAGCCCGGCTCGCGCAGAGCCACATCGGGATGGCCAGGCGGCTTGCGAGTGACCCGGAAGCGATGGATCGCCGGGAACGCTCAATCACCGGGGCGCTCGGCGCGACCACGCTCGGTGACGCGATGGCGGTCGCGGCGTCGCTCGTCGCGATCGCGCAGGCCGACGCCGATGCGCTCACGGAGCAGCTCGACGCTGGGGAGCGTGCAGACGCTATGCGCAACCTGGGCCTCGCCCCGGGGGCTGCAATCCCACCGAAGCTTCGCTCACAGGTGAAAGCGCTTGAGGAAGATCAGGAGCGCCGCCGCAAGCGCAGCCTCCGCGACGGGATCGACCGAATCCTCACTGATCTACTCTCGCTCTACCGCGACGTGCTGCTCACGACGCTCGGAGCCGTTGGGCAAGGCGCCGACGAGGCACCCGCCGCTGCGGGTGCGACGCTTCCGCAGCTTGTGAACGCGGAATCTGGTGCAGCGATTCGGGATCTCGCGGAACGGTGGAACCCGGAGCAGGCTCTCGCTGTGGTCTCTGCCACCGAGGAGGCTCGTGGGCGGCTCGCCCGCGCGATTACGCCTGGGCTCGTGCTTGAGGCGCTGTTCGCGCGGATTGTGATGGCCGACAACCGGGTGCTGAGCTCGTGACGGCGCCAGAGCTCTACGAAGAGCCACACAACACAGACAGCGACGCCTACCGCCCGAAGAAGCGGTGGCGGCGTTGGGTGGTCGTCATCGGGGTCATCCTCGTGGTGATTGGACTTGTCGTCTCGCTGACTGGCGTCTGGCGGTTGTTTGATCCGAACCCAGCCACGCCCGTCGAAGTGGAGCTCGAGCTCCCCGCGCAACCCGTTGCCGATGGCTTCGGTGCCCAGACACCGAACTGGACAGATTGCGGTGACGGATTCGAGTGCGCAGATGTCCATGCCCCACTCGACTGGGATGAGCCAGGTGGCGAAACGATCCGTCTGCACATGGTGAAGCAGCCTGCGACGAGCGGGGATCCGATCGGCACGCTGTTCGTGAACCCCGGCGGGCCGGGCGCATCGGGCGCCGACTATGTGCGCAACGCGATCGACGCCGCCGTGGGCAAGCCAATTCAGCGCGATTTTGACGTTATCGGTTGGGACCCGCGCGGCGTTGGCTCGTCGAGCGCGGTGAGCTGCCTCGACGCGGCTGAAATGGACGAGTATCTGTTCGGGGTGAGCGACAGCTCGGCGGAGCGCGGGAGTACACAGTGGATCGAGGAAGCGGTCGCATCCTCGCAGGAATTCGGTGCGGCCTGCAGCGAGAACACCGGCGAACTCCTCGCCCATGTGGACACCCTGTCGACGGTCCACGACCTCGACATGCTTCGGCAGCTCGTGGGCGACGAGCATTTGAACTATCTCGGCTATTCGTACGGCACCCACATCGGTGCCCGATACGCAGAAACGTTCCCGGAGCGTGCCGGGCGCCTCGTCCTCGATGGCGTGCTCGACCCGACGGCGACCGAAGCGGACGTCATCCGCGAGCAGACGCTCGGATTTGAGCTCGCGTTGCGCAGCTATGTGACCGCGTGTCTCGGCTCGCAGGACTGCCCGTTGTCCGGCAGCGTCGACTTCGCGATGGGCAAGGTTAGCGAGCTGCTCGACGAGGTGGACAACGCCGCGCTCGAAGGCTCGGATGGCCGTATCCTCTCGGCATCGACGATGCTCACAGCGATCATCACCCCGCTCTACGCCGAGTCAAACTGGGGCTACTTGAATTCGCTGTTCGAGAGCGTCGCCGACGGTGACCCCGACATCGCATTCGCGCTTGCAGACTCCTACTACGGCAGACTCGACGGCGAGTACCTCGACAACTCGACCGAGGCGTTCCAAGCAATTAACTGTCTGGACTACCCGAACGAGGTCAACCCCGAGCGCATGCGCGAGCAAGCTGCGGAGCTTGAGCGGATCGCGCCGACCATCGGCAGGTTCCAGGGCTTCGGCGATGTGTCCTGCGCCGGCTGGCCGCACAAGGGGGTCGAGGAGCGCGCGCCCGTGCGCGCGGCTGGGGCTGACCCCATCCTCGTCGTCGGCACTACCGGAGACCCCGCGACGCCATATCGCTGGGCCGAATCGCTCGCCGAACAGCTCGAAAGCGGGGTGCTGCTGCGTTTCGAGGGCGAGGGGCACACCGCGTACGGACAGAACGCCTGCGTGAATGAGGTCGTCGAGAGCTACCTGCTCGACGGGACTGTTCCAACGAGCGGCGTAACCTGCAGCTAGGCGCGGTGGCGGACGTGCAATCTTGCGTCCGCTTTCGTGCTAGAGTTTTCGCTTGTGTGCGATGCAAATCGCACCAGGCCGCCTTAGCTCAGGGGTAGAGCAGTTCCCTCGTAAAGAACAGGTCATCGGTTCAAATCCGATAGGCGGCTCGAGCACAGGTAGTGAGAAGTACGGGGTGATCCGCGAAACGCGGGTCGCCCCGTTTTCGTTGCTGCATCACTTCCTGCTGCACTCCGTACAGTCTTGGGCGTCGCTCGGGATGCGCGCGCGGCGCGCATCGGGTAAGCTATTGAGGTTTGTGCTCGCGCCCCGCGCGCGGGCGGAACATCACCGCGCGCCGGAACGGCCGGCGAGGCGGGAGAACGAGTGCACACGCATTCGTTCGGCGAAAGGAAACAATCATGGCAAAAGCCAAGAAGGTTACCGGTCTGATCAAGCTTCAGATCGCAGCCGGCGCCGCCAACCCGGCACCCCCCGTGGGTCCTGCGCTGGGTCAGCACGGCGTCAACATCATGGAATTCTGCAAGGCGTACAACGCGGCCACCGAGTCGCAGCGTGGCAACGTGGTTCCTGTTGAGATCACTGTCTACGAGGATCGCTCGTTCACCTTCATCCTGAAGACCCCGCCGGCGGCGGAGCTCCTCAAGAAGGCTGCTGGCGTCCAGAAGGGCTCCGGCACCCCGCACACCGTTAAGGTTGCGAAGGTTACCGCTGAGCAGGTTCGTCAGATCGCCGAGCAGAAGCAGGCTGACCTGAACGCGAACGACATCGACGCAGCAGCGAAGATCATCGCGGGCACCGCTCGCTCCATGGGCATCACGGTCGAGTAAGGGTACGAACATGGCACAGAAGTCGAAGGCGTACCGCGCCGCTGCCGAGAAGATTCAGGCAGACAAGTTCTACACTCCCGCAGAGGCAATCGCCCTTGCGAAGGAGACCGGTTCGGCAAAGACCGACTCGACCGTTGAGGTTGCAGTCCGTCTTGGCGTGGACCCCCGTAAGGCCGATCAGATGGTTCGCGGCACCGTGAACCTCCCCCACGGCACCGGCAAGACCGCTCGCGTCATCGTGTTCGCGAACGGTGCAGCAGCTGAAGCAGCTATTGCTGCCGGCGCTGACGAGGTCGGCGGCGACGAGCTCATCGAGAAGGTGGCCGCTGGCTACACCGATTTCGATTCGGCTGTCGCGACCCCCGAGCTCATGGGCAAGGTCGGTCGTCTCGGTAAGGTACTTGGCCCCCGCGGCCTCATGCCGAACCCGAAGACCGGCACCGTCACGATGGACACCGCTAAGGCTGTCACCGACATCAAGGGCGGCAAGATCGAGTTCCGCGTCGACAAGCACTCCAACGTGCACTTCATTGTTGGCAAGGCTTCGTTCACCGAAGAGCAGCTCAACGACAACATCACGTCGGTTCTCGACGAGATCATCCGCCTGAAGCCGTCATCGGCAAAGGGCAAGTACGTGCTCAAGGGCGCTGTCTCGACCACCTTCGGTCCTGGCATTCCGCTCGACGTTTCCGGCATGTAAGTTCCGCGAAACGGAGCTTCGTGCTCTGAGTAGTAGGCCCCCTCCGCGTGCGCGGTGGGGGCCTATTACATTGCTGGTCGATGTCCTGCAGCTTGCCATCGCATAGACACTTCGCAGGCTTGTAGGCGAGTTATGCACAAAGTCGTGCCCGATGGGCAGGCCTCCGCGTGTTCTGCGTAGGATAGTTCTATGTCTGTCGCTCATCTCTTTGCCCGCGCTGGTGCGCGTGTGGTGAAGTTGCGCGATGAGTGAGCAGCAGCATCTTCGACCGCCCGGGATCCCGGGCTTTTCGTACATGCGCCCATTGGGCTCCGGCGGCTTCGCCCAGGTGCACCTGTACGAGCAGGATATGCCGCGCCGATCGGTCGCCGTAAAAGTGCTTGAGGCTGGGCACGGTGGCCCCGATGCCGCGCGACTTCGCGAGGTATTCGAGGGCGAGGCAGACGTGATGGCGCGGCTGTCGAGTCACCCTTCGATTGTCACGATCTACCAGGCCAGTATTTCGCTCGACGGTTCGCCCTACATCGCGATGGAGTACTGCCCTGCCTCGATGGGGGCGCTGACCAAAGGCTCGCCCGCGCAGTTGTCCGATGTGCTCGACGCCGGTGTTCGCATCGCAGGCGCGCTCGAAACAGCGCACCGCGCAGGTGTGCTGCACCGTGACATCAAGCCGTCGAACGTGTTGCTGACGACGCTCGGCCGGCCCGTGCTTGCCGACTTCGGTATTGCCTACGTCACCAAGCGCGGCCAGCCCGAGGAAGCGGAGGTCGCCATGTCGATCCCGTGGTCGGCACCTGAGGTGCTCGGCCTGAGTGTCAGCGGATCGGTGGCGACTGAAGTGTGGTCGCTCGGCGCGACGCTGTATACGTTTGCGGCCGGCCGCTCGCCGTTTGAGCTTCCAGATCGTGCCTTGAACACGCGATCGAAACTTGCGGATCGCATCACCAAAGCCGTGTACACGCCGGTCCCGGGGGCGCAGGGGTATGGGCGCTTCGACGAGGTCATCGCGAGGGCGCTGCAGCGATCTCCCGGTGACCGGTACGCGTCAATGCTTGAGTTCGGCGAGGCACTGCAGGGCCTGCAACGCGCTTACGGCTTTGAGGTGACGCCGCTCGAGATTGTTGCGGAGGCGTGGCTGCCACGTGTGGAGCAGATTCCCGCGGGAACTCGCGGCCCCGTGGTGAGTTCCGTTGGCCAGCCGTCCCGCGCTGAGGCGCGTGCGCGTGCGCTCGCCGAGCAACGCGGCACAGACCGTGACGGACTGGTGCACGACCGGGCGCCGCTATCGGCACTCACTGCCGGGCTCATTGGGGCCGGTATTGGTGTCGCAGTGACCGCGACGGTCGGTGCTGTTCTGTGGGCGACGGTTGGCGGCGGACTATGAACCGCCACCCCACCGGGCAACGATCACGGCTGACAGGGCGCGCACGGGGCTGGATCGCGGGGATCGCGACGGTTGCGGTTGTTGTCACGGTCGCTGTGGTCTCGAGCGGCTTCGACTCCCGTGAGACGCCACGTGCCGAGCCAAGCGTGTGGGTCGCGCGCGATGCCGGCCAGTACGCCAGGGTGAACACCCAGACGGGCGAGATCGATACCGTCCGAAAGGTGAGCGAGCCGAGCGGCGTCGTGCAGCGCGGTGCCGACAGTATTGTCCTGAGCCACGGCAACGGGCAGGCATGGCCGGTGGATGCGGCGAGCCCGAAGGACCTGTCTGACGACGCCAGCGGCGTCGACGAGACCGAACGCATTCCCGCTCCGACTGGCGATGAGACTCGGGCAGCGCTTCCAGCGGTCGAGGGTGCTGAAGCCGCGGCGCTGCCAGACGGGACGCGCGACGTCCTGGGCGCGGGCGACCACCTGCTTGTGCGCACTGAGAGCGGCCGCGTGTACGTCGGGGAGAGCGTCGGGTCGCTGCAGTTGATCGATCCGCTCGCATCGGGCGATACGGAGGCCGGAGCATTCACGGCTGACGCAGCCGCAATTGATGCTCGGGGCAGGGTCGCGGTGTTCTCGGCTGGCGACGCCACGCTCTGGCGGTACGATGCGTCGGCCGAGCGCTTCGTCGGCTCGGAAGAAACGCTCCCCGAGTCTGCCGCAGGGATTGAGCAACCCGAACTCGCACTTGTGTCGGGCGAATGGGTGCTGCTCGACCCAGCGAAGGGACGGGTCTTCCGCGAGGGTGGCGCCGTGCAGACCGTCGAGTTTGCTGGCTCGCCGAGGCTGCAATGGAGCGGTGACGGCGACGGTGCCGGTGCCGGCGGGGGAACGGCGGCGCTGATTGCTGATACCTCCGGCCTCTGGCGCGTGCCGGCGACGGGCGACCCCGAACGTATCGTTGAGGCCTCGGGCACCCCAGCACGCCCGAGCTTCGCAGAGCGTGTCCGAGTTGCTGCCTGGGTGGACCAAACCGAGGGGATGCTCTGGCGGAGCGGCACCGATACCGCGAGCGCACTTACCCCGTTGACCTTCGACGCGGCGGCGGGGAGCATCGGCGATCCAGAGCCGACGTTCTTTACGAACGGTGAGCGCACCGTGCTCGGAGAGAAGCGCAGTGGAATGCTGTGGACGATTCCCGAGGGACGGCTGATCCCGCTGTCGCAGTGGACCATCTCTGACCCGCCGAAGGAAGACCGAGGCACCGTCGTCGTCGAGGAAGTCACTGAGCAGATCGCGCCGGTTGCGCAGGACGACGCATTCGGCGTGCGCCGAGGTGAACCGTCACAGTTGCAGGTGATGCTCAACGACTACGACGCGAACAAGCGCGATGTGCTCACGATTGTGCCCGAGTCGCTGGGGGAATCTCCGCTCGCAGCGGAGTTCGGCACCATTGAGTTGCTGCCCGACGCCCAGTCACTCATGGTGCGACCCGCTGAGGGCGCAACCGGCTCAGCAACGTTCAGCTATCGGGTGACGGACGGTTCGCTCGAGTCACAGCCGGCGACGGTGACACTCACGGTCGCTGATGACAAGGTGAATACCGCGCCGGAGTGGTGCCCCGTCGCGGGCTGCCAACGCGAGTGGGCGGTGCCAGAGCTCGCTCCCGGCGGCACGCTTGTGTATCCGATCCTTGAGGGATGGGTCGACCCCGAGGGCGACCCGATGTTCCTCGCGGGTGTCGAGATGGTCAGGCCAGAAGATCCCGCACGCGCGATGGTGACAGCGGACGGCAGGCTCGCCGTCAAGCACCTTGATCCGAACGCTGGCGCTTCAGAGGTGATGCTGCGTGTGCTGGTGCGGGATGCGCGTGGCGCCGAGCAATCACGCGACCTACAGGTCTCAGTGCTGCCGAACGCCCTCGCCCGCTTCACCGGAGTCGCGAGCACCGTGCACGTTGGTGAAACGACAGCGCTCGATGTGCTGACTCGAGTGTCGGGAGGATCGGGCTCATTCACCGTGTCAGATGTCACCGTCGTGAGCGGCAGCGATCGGGTGCGCGCAACGGTACGTCCCGCCGAGGGCACCGTTGAGATCACCGCCGCAAGCCCCGGCCAGGCGTTACTCTCTGTCGCCGTCACCGACGTCGGTACCGGAGCTGAACTCACTGGGGTGGCGCGCATCACTGCGACACCCAGCACCGCGCCACTCGCCCTACCGCCGCTGCGCGCGTTTGTGCGACCATCAGCTGACTCGACGGTTGAGATCCTCAACGCCATTCCCGGGGCGTCGTCCCGGGCCCTCGTCGTCTCGAGCGCCACCGTCGTCGACGGCCAGCTCAGGGCCGAAGTCATCGACCACGCGAAGGTGCGGGTCGCTGGCAGCACCGCAGACGGTGGCGCCGGCAGGATCGGGGCCGCCGACATTCGTGTGACCGAGGGCGACGCGCAGGCAACCGGGCGACTGACAGTCTTCCAGGTGCCGGAGTCTGGGCAGGGCGGTGCGGTCGCCGTGGCTGACACAGCGACCGTCCGCGCCGGGGACGTGGTTGATATCCGCGTGCTCGACAACGACGTCTCCGCGCCTGGCGAGCGGCTGGTGCTGCACCCGGAGATCACGGGCTCGGGCGCGAAGGGTGAGCTCGCCTTCGCCTCAGGAAGCACCCTGCGCTATCTCGCCCCGGAGAAGGCCGGCACCTACCAGCTGAGCTACACAACCTACGGGGCTTCTTCGCCGGAGTCCAGCGACACCGGGACGGTCACCGTGCGGGTGCTCCCGAAGGGCGCGAACGCGGATCCTGTTCCCCGGGAGCTGACCGTCCGGCTCGCCCCGGGGGCTGTCGCCGAGGCGCGCGTGCCCCTGTCTGGGGTGGATCCCGACGGCGACCGGGTCCGTCTTTCTGGGGTGACGCAGGGCGACGACTCCCACGTCGCTGCGAGCATCACGGCGGGTGGCAACGCGATCGCCGTGACCGCGAGCGGTGAGGCAGAACCCGGCCTGCACACGGTGAACTATTCCGTGCACGACGGCTTCGGTGGCTCGGGCAGTGCGACGCTTCGGGTCATCATCGCCGAGCAACTCGACACCGGTGCGCCGGTGGTGTCGAGCGATTACGTACGCGTGGTGCTCGGCGCGACGAAGCCGGTCGTGATCTCGCCCCTCGACAACGACGTTGATCCTGCAGGCGGCACGCTCAAGATCCTGAGCGTCGAGCCCAATCTCCCCGGCGGAAAGGCCCATCCGGAGTACGCACGTGCTGCGGCGCGTATCGACCTCTCGGAACTCACTCGCGGACGGATTGCGGTGCAGGCGGGGCCCGAGCCTGGCACGGTCTCGTATAAGTACACCGTGCAGTCACGTGCCTCATCGAGTACCGCAGACGGCCTGATCCTCGTCCAGACCTCGGACAGGGTTGGGACGCAGGCCCCCGCGGTTACCGACACCGTCATGAGTGTGCGCGACCGCGCCGACCTTGCCGGTACCGGCGTTGACGTGGTCACCGACAAGGTGCGATGGGCAGCGGGCGACGTTTCCGCCCTCAAACTCAGCATCTGGGAGGGGGCGAAAGCCGGCTACCAGGTGAAGGGCGGCAGAATCCTGGGGAGCTATAAGCCTGAGGGAGACCTCGTCCCCTTCAAGCTCAGCGGGGCTGACGCCGCTGGCACGGAGGTTTCGAGCTACGGGTTCCTCATCGTGCCACCGCTCGATGAACTCCGGCTCACGCTGCGGCCCGGGCTCGAGCCGCTCACGGTCGATGAGAACAAGTCGGTCGATGCCGATGTTGCCGCGCTCGTGGACACGGGAGCGGGGGATCGTGTTGAGCTCCGCCAGGGGCTGTTGGCGGTCGGGCGGACGGGAGCGACGTGCGAGGCGACGTCGATAGGGAGGATCCGCTACACGGCGGGCGCCGAGGCCCCGTGGTCAGACGTCTGCGTGATCGACGTGCGGCTCGCAGGCCAAAGCACTTGGACATCACTCCCCGTCCCCGTCACCGTCGTGCCACGGCAGCCTGTCGTCGCGCTGGAGTCGCTCACGCGCACGGTGGCGCCTGGCGCGAGCGAGTCGATTGACCTCGCGGATATGGTGCGTTGGGAGGGCAACCGCACGGGGGACCTGTCGAAACTGCGCTTCACGGTCACAGGATCGAGTTCGCAATTCACAGTGACCACCTCCGGCGCGACGGTTTCGGTTGAGGCGCGTGCGGATGCGGTACCGAGTAACCAGCAGCGACTCACGGTTGCGGTCACCGGCGCCGGCGAATCCCAGGCACCGCTCGTGCTGCGAGTCGGCGAGGTGCCGCGGGATACGCCGCGCGGGGCAACCGTTGACCTGCGCTGCACCGTCGGGAGCAGCTGCGCGACCGACGTGATTGGCGCCTCGGGAGAATATGATCCGTTCGCGGGGAAGCGCGGCGGCGGGTTGAAACTCGACACGGTGAACGCTGCATCATGCTCCGTCGCAAACGTGCGCCGCGCGGGTGACCGTGGGGTCGCGGTGAGTTGGCCTGATAATCGTGGACCCGGCGGGCAGTGCACCATTGGCTACACGGTGCGTGACGCGCAGGGCCGCACGGGCGAGGGCAGTATTGAACTCGATGCGCAGGGCGTGCCACGCTCACCGGCGAGTATCACCGCAACCGGCGCGACCGCGAGCAGCGTCACCCTGACAGTGGCGCTCAACCCACAGTCCGCGCACCCCGCGGTGAGTGGGGTTGAGCTGGTGCCGAGCGGTGGCGGGGGAGCGGGCAGCTGCTCGGTGTCCGGCAGCACCGCCACGTGCACGGTGAACGGCCTGACGCCTGGTAAAGCGAACCAGCAATCGTATTTCGCGCGCGCGGTCAATAGCGTTGGAGCCTCGGATCAGACCGCGAACGGTGCGGTGACGTGGGCGTATGCGCCGCCCTCCGCGCCGACGGTCGAAGCGACCCCGATCCGCGACAAGAACAACACCTCCGCTGAGCAGGGCAAGGTGGAACTGCGGATCTCAGGCTCTGACGCAGCTCGCAGGTTCCTGCTGCGTGTCGACGGCGCCGCGCCAGTTGAGGTGGGCCGGAAGAGCGTGCACGTGGTCGAGCCAGGTAAACGCAACTTCTCGGTGATCCCGGAAGACCCGGAGATGCCCCCGGGGTACGCGGGCGGAAGCCAGGGCGCCGCGGGCACCGCCTCCGCGGTCGTCGGCGCTGCGCCACAGGCAGGTTCGGCGACAATCGTGCCCGACAGCTCGGGTGGCGGCTCGGCGACGGTGCAGTTCGACGGCTGGGGGCCAAACTATGCCTCCGCGGTCGAATACAGCTTCGGTTTGGCCCGCGACGGGGCAGGTCGACCCCGATGCTCCCAGGCCTCGCCAGAGTTTGGAGGGCTGACGAGGTTCGCCGAGTACAGCGGCGTGATGTGTGCGAAGAGCGAGTTCGGTTCGACCACTGTGCAGCTCGGCAGCGTGTGGGTGGGCGGGGCGCCGGAGGCGCCGAGCGTGAGCCAGGGGTACCTTGTCGCGCCCGACGCGTCGGGGAGCGGCCGCGTCAGGGAGTACACGCGCCTCGTTGCGCAGCCCGAGCTCTCCGGGACGCACGGATCCGCGCGCCTCTACTTCAGTAACGGCGATGTCGATGCGCTATCGACGGCGCCCATCGGCGGCGGCCTCACGGTGAAGCAGTGCGTTGGCGACCCGAGCGCTGGGCGCTGCTCTGCGGATGTCCCGGTTGGCCCGCGAGATAGCGGCCCGACCGGCGTGCGAATCACGCAGATCGGCGAGTGTGTTCCAGCAACGGGCGACCTCGCCGGCCTGTTCCAGGTCGAGGGAACCGGGCCCAGCGCCCCGAGCTTCACCGTGGACGGGCAGGACCTGCAGCTTGCCTGGCCGAACACGAGCTGGAACCCGGTAACGTTCACAGGAGCGGTCTGTGCATCGCCCTAGCGCGGGAGCGCCGTAGGTGCGATCCACCATCCCCACCCGCACGCACGACCCCGAAGGAAGCAATGAGCCCCGATACCGCAGCCCCGCAGTCCACCGCCTCCGACACGATCACCCCCGAGCAGGCGCTGTGGGTGGCGCAGGTATTCGATGCGTGTGCCGACGCGATCGAACAGGTTGTTCACGGCAAGCGACGTGTCGTCGAGCTGGTGCTCACGAGCGTGCTCGCCGGCGGCCACGTGCTCCTCGAAGACGTGCCCGGTACCGGCAAGACGGCGCTCGCGCGTGCGCTCGGCCAGGTCATTCAGGGGACAAGCTCGCGGATCCAGTTCACGCCAGACCTATTGCCGGGCGACGTGACCGGGGTGTCGGTGTTTGACCAACGCAGCAGCTCGTTCGAGTTTCACGCCGGCCCGATCTTCGCGAACGTTGTGCTCGCCGACGAGCTCAACCGTGCGAGCCCGAAGACGCAGTCAGCGCTGCTCGAGGTGATGGAAGAGGGGCAGGTCACCGTTGACGGTAAAACGCACGAGGTGGGTACCCCGTTCATCGTGATCGCCACACAAAACCCCATCGAGCAGGCCGGCACGTACCGGCTGCCTGAGGCGCAGCTCGATCGCTTCAGCATCAAGACCGCCATCGGCTACCCCGACGATGCGGCCATGCTGCGCATCTTGCAGGGCGCCCGCGCCGACCGGGAACAGATCCGCCCGGTGGTCACGACCGAGATGATCACGCAGGCGCAACAGTTTGCCCGGCGCCCCCACGTGGGGACGGTCGTTGCCGATTATGCGGTCCGCATCGTTGAGGCGACGCGCAGGGCGAGCGAGGTTCGGTTGGGCGCGAGCGTGCGCGGTGCCGTCGCGCTCGTCCGTATGGCCTCGGCGTGGGCGACCGCGCACGGCAGGCATTTCGTGACCCCGGATGACGTGCGCGACCTCGCCCTCGTGACCCTGGCCCACCGGCTGGTGCTCGAGCCAGAGGCCGAGTTCGACGGTGTCACGCCCGAAGACATCATCGGGCGGATCCTGCTTGATATTCCCTTGCCCAAGGAGAACGGCGCGGCGTGAACACCGATACCTCCCGAGCCCCCGACCGGGGCGGGTGGAGCCGAACGCAGACGCACGGCACCACCCGGTTCGGGGAGCACACCACGCGCGGCCAGACAGCGGGGCCTGTCTCGCAGGCGTCACGTCGCTCGCGCGCTCGCCGGTGGTGGCGGCGGACCAGGACGCGGGCGCGCAGTGCGGCAAGTCGTGCCACACAGACCGTCACCCCCGCGGGCTGGCTGGCGCTGGCCGCGACAGTGCTCGGCGCGGCGCTCGGCATCGGCTACGGGTGGATCGAAGCCTGGTTCATTGCGCTGGTCTTTGGGCTGCTGCTGGTGATTGCGCTGCCGTTTCTGCTTGGGAACCGCGCCTACCTCGTGCGGATCTCCGTCGATCGGATCCGCGTTGTGGCGGGGTCTGCCGTGGACGTTCATGTGCATATTGAGAACTCGAGCAGGCGCCCTGCGCTGCCGGCTAGGGCAGAGCTGCCGGTCGGCGATGCACTGCGCGAGGTTGCCGTACCGTTTATCGCTGGCCGCGGCACGGCGGATCTGCCCGTCGCGGTCGATGCGGCCAAGCGCGGCGTGATCGAAGTCGGTCCGTTGACGCTGGCACGCCGCGATCCGCTTGGGCTGCTCCGTCGCGAGGTGACCTGGCGTGACACCCACCTCGTGCGGGTCCACCCTCAGACCGTTGCCCTGCCCCCCGGGTCCGCCGGGATGGTGCGTGACCTCGAGGGGGCGCCGAGCACTCGGATCACCGACTCAGATTTGTCCTTCCACGCGGTGCGCGAGTACCTCCCGGGTGACGCCCTCCGCCACGTCCACTGGAAGTCGACCGCGAAGAGCGGGACGCTCATGGTGCGTCAGTACGAGGAATCGCAGACCGCGCGGGCCGCCGTGCTGTTCGACTCCGATCTCGCCTCATACGCGAGCGAAACGGAGTTCGAGCTCGGGGTGAGTATCGCCGCCTCTGTCTCGCTGCAGGCGGTCAGGGAAGGACGCGAGCGCTTCATCGCCACGGCAGCCGGCTGGTTGCCCGGGCGCACGAAGTCCTCCCCGGACGGGCTCGCGGAGCTGCCGTCACGCACGGTGCAGCATCTCCTCGACGCGTGGGCAGAGCTCACCGCCGTCGAAGAGCCGCCGCCGATCGAATGGCTGGCGAGGAGCCTTGCCGAATCGCGCAGGCCACTTTCCGTCGTGACAATCGTGACCGGCTCAATGCCGGACATCACCCGCCTGCGTCGAACTGTCGCGACATTCCCGACCGATGTCGCGGTCGCAGTGGTGCGCTGTGAGATCCTCGCCGAGCCGGCCGCCCGCCTCGCTGACGGATCCCTGTACTTCACGGCTGGGGCACTCGGTGACCTTCCGCAGCTGCAGATGCGCGGAGGGCTACTGTGAGCCGTCGCCTGGCACGCCAGACCGCCGGGTTTGGGCGCCGCTCGGCCGGAGCCGCGCTGCTCGCTGCGTGCGCGATCCTGCTCGGGGTCGGTGCTGCCTGGCCCATCTATGAGACACCGCAACTCTGGCCCGTCGCAGGCATCGCTGCGGTCAGCGCCTATGCGGTCGTGTGGGCTGGGGCGCGGTGGCGCTGGGGCGCACTCACCCTTGTCGGCCTCGCCGTCGTGCTGCTCGTGTTCGTGGTGCCCGCCGCGGTGCCGCAGACCTTCGACGGGATCGCCGAGTCCGGCGTCGCTGTGGTGTTGCGGGGCTACGGCGATGGCATTGCGGCGATCGCGCTCGGCTGGAAGCAGCTCCTCACCCTCACGCTGCCCGTCGGCACGTATCAAACAGTGCTCGTGCCGTTCGCTGTGCTCGTGTTCACCGTCGTTGCGACCGCGACCGCCCTGGCGCTGCGCGGATCGCGCGCCGCCGTGGTCGCCTCACTTCCGCTGCTCGCGCCGGTCGTGTTCGGCACAGTGTTCGGATCCTCCGCCGTGAGCGATCCCCGTGTCCTCGGGCCTGTCACCCTGACCGCGCCGCGGGAGCTTGCCCTCTGGGCGGCAGCGTTCGGGGCGACGGCCGTGTGGATGGGGTGGACGGCTGGGAGGGATCGTCGAGCCGCGCTACGGCGAGGCCGAGCCGCCCGTGCGGCTACCTCGACCGACCCGACGGGACGCGGAGCGGTACGCCGAAACGCGCTCGCGCGCGGCGGGGCCGCGCTGCTCGTTGTTGCCGTTGCAGCAACCACAGGAATGATTGTCGCGCCGACGCTCGCGGGGAACACCCGCGTGGTGCCGCGCGACAGCATCGACCCCGAAGTTGTCGTTCGCGAACAGGTCAGCCCACTCGCCGACTACCGGCAATGGAAACGCGACGATGCCCTGGACAGTGACCTGTTTACGGTGCAATCGACGGGAACGCTCCCCGCGCGGCTGCGACTGGCGGTGCTCGACGGATACGACGGCGTTGATTTCTTCGTGGGTGAGCCGGCCGGCGCCGGCCGCTTTACCCGGTTCCCCAGTGGCCCCAACGTGACAGCTCCCACCGACCTCAGCGTCACCATCGGCTCCGGCTACTCGGGGGTGTGGGTGCCGATTGCAGCGCCGCTTGCCGCTCCGCCGGCCTTCGCCGGTCCGCGTGCCGCCGCGCTGGCCGACAGCTTCTACGTCAACCGTGAGACGGGAGCCGCTGTCGCCGTTCCCACCGCGAGCGGGCTGCGGGCCGCAGACGCCTTCACCGCAACCGTCAGCGCCGCAACGGATCCGGTGCTCGACGCCGAGCCTGCGAGTGAACGCCCACTGCTGGAAGCTGACGTGCTGCCACAGCTTGAGCGTTGGCTCGAACTGCAAGGTGTCGCCCCGTCTGCCAGCGGGCTTGCCACCGCGATCGACCGCCTCCGGGCGCGCGGCTACCTCAGTCACTCCCTCACCGACGGCGAGGGAGAGCGGGCCTGGCTGACCGAGCTCGGCGAGGACGCGCCGGCCCGATTCGTATCGAGCCCAGGCGGCCACTCGATCGCACGGATCGAACAGCTCTTCACTCAGCTCATCGAGCAGCAGGACGCAGCGGGTGATCGCGCCGGTGACGATGAACTTGTCGCAGCGATCGGCGACGATGAGCAGTTCGCCGCCGCCGCTGCCCTCGTCGCGCGCGCCCTCGGATTCGACTCCCGGGTGGTTGTCGGCGTCCGTCTCGGCGATGAAGCGGCAGGCGTGCCCGGTATCCCCGCGTGCAGCACGCGGTGCGAGGGCCAACACGTGTCCGCGTGGATCGAGGCACGCGGCGCTGACGGGGTGTGGGCACCGATCGACGTCTCACCTCAGATCGCCGTGCCCCCGCTGCTCGTCGAAAAGGGCGAGCAGCTCCCCGAATTCCCGACCACTCCGGAAGAACGCGACGCAAGCGAGAGCGATCCGCCAGTCGGATCCTCGAACGAGGACGGGAGCGACCGGGAAGAACCCGAGCCCGAGCGAGAGTCGCGCCTGTGGCCCGTGCTGCGGGTCGTCGGGCTCGGCGCGGCTGCGCTCGCGCTGCTCGCACTCGCAGCCCTATTCATTCCGCTCGTGAAACGCGCGCGGCGTGCGGCACGCAACCGGCAGGAGCTGCCGGAGCTGCGCGCGCTTGGCGCATGGCAGGAGCTGCTCGACGGATACGCCGATTCCGGTGCGAACGTCCCGGCTGCTGGAAGCCGAACCGACGTCGCACTCGCACTGCAACCGGCCGGCCTGAGCACTGAACGTGGCGTGTGGATCGCCACCACTGTCGATCAGGCAGTGTACGCTCGCGAGGGGGTCTCTTCTGAGACCGTCGACCACCTGTGGAAGGTGGTACGAGTGCAGCTGAGTGAGCGGGACGAACAGGTGGGGTTCTTGGGGAGGCTGCGATCCCGCTATTGGCTCGGCTCGTTCGCTCGAGCCATCCCGAGGAATATCCGATCCACAACCCGAGCCCGAACCAGAGGAGCCCGCTCATGAACAGCGTCGAGCTTGATTTCGCGACGCTGAGTGACGTGGGGCGAAAACGGCAAGTGAATGAGGACTCGGTCCTCGCCGCAACTCCCTGCTTTCTGGTCGCAGACGGGATGGGCGGGCACGAAGCCGGTGACCTCGCGAGTCGGGCCGCGCTCGCCGCATTTGCTGACGGCATTGTGGCTGGACGCCCCACGAGTGTCCCTGCGGCGGGCGAAACCCTGAACGCGGCTCGGATTGCGGTCGCCGAGGTGGCTGCCGGCCGGGAACGGGGAGCCGGGTGCACACTGTCCGGGGCCATGCTCGTCGAACACGAGGGTGAGCTGCACTGGCTCGTGCTGAACATCGGTGACTCTCGCGTGTACATGCACCGCGGCTCCGAGCTGCAGCAGATTACCGTCGATCACTCGCTTGCCGAAGAGACGCGCCGGAGCGACGCGGGAGCCCCGCTCCCACCCCGCAACATCATCACTCGTGCGCTTGGCTCGAGCGATTCGACGGCAGACTCATGGCTGCTCCCGGTCGAGACGGGCACCCGACTGCTCGTGTGCTCGGACGGGCTGACAACCGAGCTTGAGGACGAGGAGATCCGTGCAGTGCTCACTATGGGTGGGCGAGCAGACGCGGTCGCCGCGGAGCTTGTGCAGCGCGCTAACGATGCGGGTGGCCGCGACAATATCACCGTGATCGTGGTCGACATCATTGGTTGGAGGCCGTACCTGGCACGTCGGCTCAGCGACCGGAGCACACGGCGTCACCGATTCGGACAAGACGATCACGGCGACCAGGCCGCGGCGAAACCCGCCTGCACAGCACGCGTCGGGGGTGAGCGAGTGAGCACGGGCGACGAACCGATGGGGGACGTTGAGGACACGGCGACCGCGCCAGGCCCCGGCAGGGCTACGCAGCCCGGCGCTGCGGTGCCTGAACCACTCGATGAACTGTCGCCCGAGCTGCGTGCGCA
Source organism: Leucobacter sp. G161 (assembly GCF_001482305.1). GTDB lineage: Bacteria > Actinomycetota > Actinomycetes > Actinomycetales > Microbacteriaceae > Leucobacter. The sequence goes on along the minus strand of NZ_LOHP01000046.1, from coordinate 138,862 downwards.
ACTGTTCAAGCGCCCCATCGACTCCCGGCTCCGGGCGCCCGCCTCGCCGTTCCCCGTCTCCGAGGATGCGCGCCCGCGTGAGGGCGTGCGATCCAGCATCCCGGTCATGTACGGACGGCGCACGGAGAATACGGGGGAGCTCCGCCGCGGATCGGTCTCCGCGCAGTCAATTGGTGACCCTCCTGCGGGCTACGAACTCCCGGTGGCTGCACGAACCGAACTGCCGTCGATCGCGAGCATGAACCGCAGGTTCGGGCTCATCGCGTTCGTGGGTGGGGTTGGTGTCTCCGCCGTTGCCGTCGCCGGTGTGTGGTGGATCGTCGGGCAGCTGCTGCCGTAGCCCGTTCACGGAAGCGTTGTGCGCAAGGTAGCGTTATCTGCATCAGGAGATTGCTGGTAGAGGCGAGGAGCACATGTCCGACGGTTTAGGATTCCCAGGATTTAGCGGGGCCATCATTGCCATCTTTGGTATCTGGTCGCTCGTCGGTGTGGCGGTCTACGTATGGTACTTGTGGGCGCTCGCCCGCCTGTTCCCGCTGATTGGGCTCCCAGCCGTGCACGGATGGATCCCCGTCTGGAACCAATGGCGGCTTATCGAGCGCGCCGGCCTTCCCGGATGGACCGCCATCTTCTCGGTCATCCCTGGGCTGTCGATCATCACCTACGTGATGTCGATTCTCACGATGCATCGCATCAACCGCGAACACGGCGAGACCACCGGGATGACGGTGCTCGGGGCGCTGCTTCCGCCCCTGTGGGCGACACTTCTCGGCAGTCGCGTGCAGGACGGCGGCTACGGCGCGGTTCCGGGCGGCGCCGGGCTCGTCGAGTACGGGGCGGACGGCCAGGTCTATCCGCTGCTGCAGCCAACGCAGCAGGTCTCTGCGCCTACGCAGGGCAGCTTTACGATGCCACCAGTGCCGGGGTTGCGGCCCGCAGCACCCGGCTCGGAGGAGCCGCAGGTTCGCCCCTCGGCACCTGCATCGTCAATCGAGCACCAGGCCCCGATCGCTCCGGACAGCGATGAAGCAGCGGCTCCAGCAGTGCCGGCGGTCCCGGCAATGCCGGGCGCAGTGAGCCCCGGGATTGCGGCCCCGGCCCCGCTGCCCCAGAACAACCCGTGGGGATTTGGGAAGACCACCGAGGGCAACTTCTTGCGACTTGCTGGGGAGGAACTCCCCGCACGGGAAACTTCCTTCGGGAATGGGCAGGATCTGCGGCCGTTCTCCTGGCCACAGCCCGCACCTGCCGCGGCGCCTGCGCCCGCTGTCCAGCCCGTCCCCGTTGCTCAGCCCGCGCCCGTTGCTCAGTCCGCCCCCGTTGCGGAAGAACCGGAGCCCACCGCGGCACCGGAGCAGGTCGCGGCACCGGATCACGTCACAGCACCGGATCACGTCGCAGCACCGGATCCTCTCGTCACCGCTGAGCCCGAGCCTGCGCGGGAGTCGCAGCCTGAACCCGTTGTCGTGCCCGTGCCCGTTGCCATTCCCGCCGTAGCGCCAGTGCAAGACGCCGAGGTCGTCGCCCCGGTTCGGCCCGCGCCGAAGGTCGTCTCAACACCGGTCGCGCGCCCGGCGCCCGCCACAGACACCTCGCCCGTGGACGACGATTTTGACCGCACGGTCGTCGTTTCGCGCCGCACTCATTGGGTGCTCGAGCTGCCCGACGGGCAGACACACGAACTCCTGTCAGACGACATCGTGCTGGGGCGGAAGCCTGTCGCGGTCGACGAATCAGACGTGCTCGTGGTTCATGACGCGACCCGCACGCTCTCGAAGTCACACGCGCGGTTGCGTCGCGCAGGTGACGTCTGGACGGTCGAGGATCTGCAGTCAACGAATGGCGTCTTCGTCTATGACGCTTTCGGTCAGCAGACGGAGCTCACGCCTGGGGAACAGGTCGAGATCGTGGAGTATCTCACGATTGGAACACTCGAAGCGCGACTGCGTATCTCGGAGTAAATCCACCCGATATATCTCAGGGCGACTCCGAGACCGTTTCGGAATCGTGACCTAGATTGTTTGCGCTCTTCCACTAAATCAGTAACATTGCACTGACGGGGCCTGCGAGCGTCGCGACCTATGACCAATGACGGTCCTTGTGGCGCAGCACGCATCTCCCGCTCAATATTCAATGATGAATGATTGGAAGGAATCGTCAATGATTTCACGTTCTAACTCACGTGTGCGGAGACTGGCGACGTTCGGTGCGATTGCGGCCACGGCTGCACTGGTGCTGACCGGATGCTCTGGTGGGCTCGCGGGTGGTGACGGCGGTGGATCGAGCGATGGCCCGATCAAACTCGGCATGCTCGCCCCATTCTCCGGTTCTGAGGCCGCCTTCGGCGACTACATGAAGTTCGGTGCGCAGCTCGCCATCGACGAGATCAACGCCGAGGGCGGGGTCGATGGCCGCGACCTCGAGCTCGTCACCGAAGACGACGGCTGCGACGCAACTCAGGCGGTCTCGGCCGCAAACAAGCTCGTGAGCGCCGGCGTGCACGGCTCCGTCGGTGGCTACTGCTCGGGTGCGACTCTCCCGACCCTCCCGGTGTTCGAGGGAGCAGGGGTGCCGATGGTCATCCCCGCAGCGAACTCGACCAAGCTTGTTGACCAGGGGGCGTTTCTCATCAACGGCACCGGCACCCAGCAGGCCGCCGCCGCGATCGCATACGCCGAGAAGCTCGGTTCCAAGAACGTCGTCCTCATCGACGACAACACCGACTACTCCGTCGACCTCGCGAACTCGTTCGAAGAGCAGGCCGGCAGCCTGAACATCGTGAAGCGCGAGTCGGTCAACCCCGACGAGAAGGACTTCGCGGCGAACATCAACAGTGTGCTCGGGGTGAGCCCGGACTTCATCTACTGGACCGGCTACTACCAGGCCGGCGGGCTGCTCATCGACCAGCTGCGTGCCTCCGGGTACGACGGCGTCGTGCTCGTGGGTGACGGTTCCGTGGATGCACAGCTCGCGGCGATCGCGGGGCCCGCGATCGACAACGTCTTCGGCACCTTCACGCGCACCCCAGACATGCTCGAGGGCGGCGACAAGTGGGTCGCGGCCTACACTGAGCTCGCGAAGGCCGACCCCGGCCCCTACTCGATGCAGACCTACGAGGCAGTCAAGGTCATCGCAGCCGCAATGGAAGAGGCTGGCGGCACCGACGCCGAAGCGGTGAACGGGGCACTCGCAGGCATGAAGGGCTTCCCGCTCCTGTCAGGCGACCTGACCTTCGCAGCCGACGGCTCGCGCGAGGGTGGCGGATTCGTCATCGTCTCGCCCACCGGCGAGAAGGGCGCGTTCATCCTTTCCGACGACCTGTCCTAGGGGCCCAGCGGTGATCGGCTGAGGGTCCAGCTCAGCCGATCACCCTCCCCTCCAACCCCTCCTCAACGTCGCAGAGAGGTTCACCTGTGTTCCAACTCATTTGGAACGGGCTCTTCGTTGGCTCGTTCTACGCTCTCGTCGCCCTCGGTTACAGCATGGTCTACGGCATCATTAAGCTGCTGAACTTTGCTCACGGCGATCTCTACATGCTCGGTTCATTCCTCGCATTCGTCGTCCTCGGCGGATTCACGGGGCTGTTCGGCCTCGGCTCAATCCCTGTCCTCCTCCTCGTGCTGCTGATTACGATGCTGCTCACGGGCGGCATTGGGGTCGCCATCGAGCGGATCGCCTACCGGCCACTCCGCACGAGCCCACGCCTCGCGGCACTCATTACCGCTGTCGGGGTTTCGTTCACCCTCGAGTATGCGGTGCGCCAGATCTTCGGCGCGAGCCCGCTCGTGTTCCCGATCCGCCTCCAGGGGGAACCGCTCGAGATCTTGGGTGCGCGCGTCACCATGCCGCAGATCGTCCTTATGTTCGTCGCTGCGATCCTCATGTTCGGGCTGCAGCGCTACGTTATGCACTCACGAGAGGGCCGCGCGATGCGCGCGATCGCCCTCGACCAGAAAGCTGCCCTGCTCATGGGCGTCAACGTGAACCGCGTCATCTCGCGCACGTTCTTCATCGGCTCGGCGCTCGCAGGCGCCGCGGGGGTGATGGCCGCTGCGTACTACGGCACCATCGACTTCCTCATGGGGTTCGTGATCGGGTTGAAGGCGTTCACCGCAGCCGTGATTGGCGGCATCGGCAACCTCTACGGGGCCATGCTCGGCGGGATCGTGCTCGGCCTGCTTGAGTCATTTGGCACGTCGTGGTTCGGCGGCCAATGGCGCGATGTCTTCGCGTTCGGCTTCCTCATTCTGTTCCTCGTGTTCCGCCCCACCGGCTTGCTCGGTGAGCGCGTGGTTGAAAGGGTGTGATCCACATGGCAAAGACATCGGTTCCGCGCCTCGTGGCGCCCAAGCCGTTCATCCAGCGGCCAGCGCCAATAACCGGGCTGCTCGCCCCTGAGCGGTTCATGAAGATCGTCGGTGCGGTGCTGTTTATCGCGGCCCTCGCGCTGCCCTTCATCACGGCAACGCCGTACCTCATCTCGATCCTCACATCGGCGATGATCTACATCGTGCTCGCGATGGGCCTCAACGTCGTCGTTGGGTACGCCGGGCTCCTGGACCTCGGCTACATCGCCTTCATGGCGGTTGGGGCATATACGAGTGGCATCCTCACCACCCAGTTTGGGCTGTCGATGCTCGAGACGATCCCGTTCGTGGTCATCGCCTGCATCATCGCGGGCATCGTCATCGGCGGGCCGACACTGCGGCTACGCTCCGACTATCTCGCGATCGTCACCCTCGGCTTCGGCGAGATCATCCGCATCACCGCGAACAACCTGAAGATCACCGGCGGCCCCTCGGGCATCCACGGCATCCCCACCTGGTCCTTCTTCGGATGGTCGTTCGCGGACGGCCTCGAGATCGGCGGCATCCACTTCGGGCCGAAGATCCTCTTCTACTACTTCGTGCTCATCGTCGGCATCGGCCTCGCGGTTGTCGCCGTCGCCCGGCTCGGCAAGGGCAAGCTCGGCCGGGCCTGGAAATCCGTGCGCGACGACGAGGACGTCAGCGAAGCGATGGGCATCAACGGCTATACGACGAAGCTCGCCGCGTACATCATCGGAGCGGTGTGGGGCGGCTTCGCTGGCACCCTCATGGCCGGGCATCTGTCGGCGATCTCGCCGAACAGTTTCGAGTTCCTCTACTCCGCGCTCGTGCTCATGGCCGTCGTCCTCGGCGGCATGGGATCCACACCGGGCGTCATCATCGGTGCGCTGTTCGTGTCGCTCGCTCCGGAGTTCCTCCGGGAGTTCTCCGAATGGCGCTTCCTGTTGTTCGGTGTGCTCCTTGTCGTCGCCATGATCTTCAGGCCACAGGGCATCTGGCCGGCGAACGCCGTGCTGCCGTTCCTGAAGAAGCGTGAGATCCCCGAGATCCCGCCGACGGCGACTGTCGGAGTGGTGGGCGTCGACGACGACTACGCCGGTGAGGTGCACGACGATGCCGATCCGCACACTGCAGCAGAACCGGATCAGGAGGGAACGCGATGACCACCACCCAGACACCGGCACCCGTTGCCGGGCAGAGCACGGCCCCGACTGATTCGCGGCCCGTGCTCCTCGAAGTGCAAGACCTCGCGGTCTCCTTCGGCGGAATTAAGGCCGTCGCCGGGCTGAGCTTCTCGGTGCACGAGGGAGAGAGCGTGTCCGTCATTGGGCCCAACGGTGCCGGGAAGACGAGTGCGTTTAACTGCATCTCCGGCTTCTACCGCCCGAACGAGGGAACGGTCGTGTTTGACGGCGAGCCCGTGACCCGGCGCAAGCCGTCGTACATTACGACGCGCGGGATGGCGCGCACCTTCCAGAACGTGCGACTGTTCTCGGACATGAGCGTGCTCGAAAACGTGAAAACCGGAATGCACTCGCACCTCGGGCAAAACGTCTTCGACGCAATGCTGCACACGCCGCGCTACAAGCGCAGCGAGGCGCAGTGCACCGAGGATGCGCGTGGCTGGCTCGACTTTGTCGGCTTCCGGGCCGACGACGAGCTACTCGTCACGCAGCTCCCCTACGGTGAGCAGCGTCGGGTCGAGATCGCCAGGGCGCTTGCCACACAGCCCAAGCTGCTGTTGCTCGACGAGCCGGGAGCAGGCCTCAACCACAACGAGAAGAACGAGCTGATGGGGCTCATCCGCAGGATCCGCGACATCGGGGTGAGCATTGTGCTCATCGAACATGACATGGGCCTCGTGATGGAGATCTCCGAGCGCGTCGTCGTGCTGAACTACGGGAAAGAGATTGCAGACGGTACCCCCGAGCAGGTTAAGAACAACCCGCTGGTTATCGCCGCATACCTCGGAGAGGAAGAGGAATGAGCACGCTCGTACTCGAGAATGTTGAGCTGTACTACAACCGGGTGCACGCGCTGCGGAACCTCAGCCTGGAAGTCAACGAGGGCGAGATCGTGTCGCTGCTCGGCAACAACGGCGCCGGCAAGACCTCGACGCTGTCGATGATCTCCGGCCTCGTGCGGGCGAAGAGTGGCAGCGTCACCTGGGGTGACATGGACCTCGCGAAGCTGCAGCCGTGGGATATGGTCGGTGCCGGCCTGCTGCACATTCCCGAAGGACGTCGCATTTTTTCGACGATGACGGTCCACGAGAACCTGCTGCTCGGCGGGTATCTGGTGAAGGACCAGAAGCTCATCGCGTCCCGAGCCGACCACGCCTACGAGCTCATGCCGAGACTCGCCGAGCGGCGCGATCAGCAGGGAGGCACGCTGTCGGGCGGCGAGCAGCAGATGCTTGCCCTCGGGCGCGCGCTCGTTGGCGGGCCGAAGCTCCTCCTCCTCGACGAGCCCTCGATGGGGCTCGCACCGCTCATCGTGAAACAGGTGATGGACATCATCCGGGCGGTGAACCAGGAAGGCACGACCGTGTTGCTCGTTGAACAGAACGCAAAAGCGGCGCTGAAGATCGCCGACCGGGCCTACGTGCTCGAATCGGGGCGCGTGACACTGCAGGGGCCGGCATCGGAGCTTGCGGAGGATCCCCGCGTTATCGAGGCGTACCTCGGAGCGTAGCGCTGGGTCGGCCTAGCGCTTAGCGCGGGGCCGACCCAGGGCCGCGGGGCAGAAATGCTATCGATCGCTGACAGTTTCTTCCGCACGTGCCTACTCTCGAGGCAGCGCGGCGAGCCTAGTAGGACGTGCTGCCGGCTATTCAACCCCGTGTAATCCTTGCCGAGCCTCGTGGGGCACTGGTAGGGCTCAGTCTGAATAAATAGGGACTGGGAGGACGTCGGGGAGGCGCAGAAGCGGCGCAGACGACGCGCAGACGACGCGCAGACGACGCGCAGAAGCGGCGCAGAGGAGGAGAAGCCGGAGCGATAAGGGCTGGGGAGCGCCGCGCGCACTAGTCCAGGTTGCGCAGCGCGCTGAGGGGGAGCGGCTGCGCAAGCGGGCGCTTCGCCGACTGTGCCAGTGAGACCGCGGCGTCACCCGCGGAGGGCATCGCCTCGCCGCCAACAGCGCCGGCCCCGGCAGACAGGCACGACACCGCGAAGCCGCAGACGCGCCCCTGACACCAGCCCATCCCGGCACGGGTGAGGCCCTTCTCGGTGCGGAGGTCGTGTGCGGCGAGGTCGTCGTGGGCGTGCCCGATCTCGCCCACGGTCACCTCCTCGCAGCGGCACACGGTGGTGTCGGGGGTGAGGCGATCCGCCCAGCCTGCGGGCACGGGGTGCGCGAGGTGCATTGCTTCGGCGAAGGATCGGTTGCGGGCGAGCGTTCGCCGCTCAGCGCCGGTGAGCGACGCGGTCGTGCCGGTGGCATCGCCCGCCGCGGCGCGGCCCGCGATCTCCCCTTCGAGCACCGATAGCGGAGCTCCGCCGACGCCGGTGACCTCACCCGCGAGGAACAGGCCGGCAACCGAGGAACGGCCCGCCTCGGCGACGACGCCGACGAGCGAGCCGTCGACGTCAACGCGGGTCTGCACGCCCAACTGCACGGGGAGTTCCAGCTGCGGCGTGAAGCCCCAGCCGAGCCCGACGCCGTCGACACCGGTGATCTCGCGTTCGCTGCCTGAGAGGATCGATCCGTCGGCACGAACCTTCGCGGTGCGGACGCCGGTGACATGGTCGGGGCCGAGAATCTCGGTGATGACGGTGCGGATCCGGTAGGGGACCCGGTGCTTCACGAATGCCGCGACGTAGCCTGCGCCCTCGAGTGCTTTAGAGGGGACTCCGGCGGCGCGGTGCGCGCGGGGGATCCAACCCATGAGCGACGCAGATTCGAGCACGGCGGCAACCGAGCCGCCGGCCTGCGTGATGTTCGCGGCAACCGGTAACAGGAAGGGGCCGGTTCCCGCGATGACGAAGCGCTTGCCGGGCAGCATGCCGTTCTGTTTGACGAAGGCCTGAATGCCGCCCGCGGCCATGACTCCGGGGAGCTGCCAGCCGGGTACGGGGAGCTGCCGGTCGTAGCCGCCGGTCGCGAGCACGAGCGTTGTGGCGCGGAGCGTTGGCACCGCGCTCCGACCCCCGCCGTGAGCGGGGGCGAGCTCGAGCGCGAAGCTGGTTTCGGGAAGGGTGGAGAGCGCCCGGGCCATCCACACAGAGGTCGAGGCAAAGTAGTGGATCGTGCCAGCCGCGATGCCCGCGTCGAAGCGGGCGCGGAGCGAGAGGTATTCCCGCCAGCCGTGGTGGTACTCGCCGCCGTCGGTGACACCCGCGGCTTCGGAGCGGTGCCGCCAGTACTGGCCGCCGGGCTGCTCAGCGGAGTCGATTACGGCGACCCGAGCACCGCCCGCTGCGGCGGCCGCCGCAGCGGCGAGGCCCGCGGGTCCAGCCCCGACGACGGCAACGTCGAAGCGCGGGGCTGCCGCTGTGGATCGCAGCTCTGAAGTCTCTGCGCCGCTCATGCTGCGTCACCCGCCTCCCGCGAATCGGTTCCAACGGTGCCCGAGGGGTGCTCGGTCGCCCCGGGGCCCGTTGCCCCGCGCACGTCCATGCCATCAGCGAGCGGGATCATGCAGGCGCGCTGGCCCGATTCGCCGTCGATGTCGACGAGGCAGTCGAAGCAGACGCCGATGCCGCAGAACAGGCCGCGGCTTGCACCCGTGCGGGTCTCACGCCAGGCGTTCTTGCCGGTGGCGATGAGGGCCGCAGCGACACTCGCTCCCGGCGCGCATGCGATGGGTTCGCCCTCGAAGGTGGCGTGGACCTCGCCCGAGGGCGTGGTGTTCGGGGTGGCGCTCACGCGGCTGCCTCCGTTCCTAGCTGTGTCGAGTCCGCTGTCGGCCCGTGATCGTCGTACCCCGGTTCGTCGAAGCGTTCTGGCCTGAACGGGGTGAGGGGCATGTCGGGTTCGAGCCCTGCGAAGGCCTGCCCGAGGAGTTTTCCGGTGCCGACGGAGAGGCCGATGCCGGCGCCCTCGTGGCCGGAAGCGTGCCAGAGGCCGGGTGCACGCGGGTCGTGGCCGATCACGGGAAGGTGATCGGGGCAGAACGGCCGGAAGCCGTGATAGTGGCGCAGAATGCGGGTCTTCTCGAGGAACGGAAACAGCTCGATGGCGTTGGTGGCGATCTGTCGAAGGGCGTCGGTGCTCACGGTGCTATCGAAGCCGATGCGCTCGCGGCTGGACCCGATGAGGATCGTCCCGGCAGGGGTGCCCTCGACCACGGGTGAGGACTGGAGGCCCGCATCTCCGCTGCCGACGTTGTCTATGTACTCTGCGGCATACACCTTGTGGTGGACCATGGGCGGCAGTGGTTCTGTGACGAGGACGAAGCCGCGGCGCGGGTTCACGGGCACATTCACGCCGGCCATGGCGGCGATCTCTGGCGCCCACGTGCCGCTGGTGTTGACTATATGCTCCGCGGAGAATTCACCCTGCGGAGTGCGAACCCCGGTGACGCGATCGCCGGCGCGGAGCAGCGCGGTGACGGGCGCGTTCACGACGAGCTTCGCGCCACGATCGCGAGCCAGGCGGAGCAGATGAGAGGCCGCGAGGATCGGTTGGACCTGACGGTCCTCGGGGTAGAACGCCGCGCCGAGGGCATGGTCGGTGACGTTGGGTTCGAGTTCGCGCAGCGCGGGAATGTCGAGCGGTTCGGCGACGATGCCGAATGAGCGCTGAGAGGTAGTGACTCGGTCGAGCGAGGCGAGACTTGTTTCACGTGAAGCAACGATGATGCCGCCCTTGGACTCGAACTCCCAGAGGTGGCCGAACTCTGCGAGCTCACCCTTCCAGGTGTCGATCGAGTAGCGCATGAGCTCAAGCTCGGGGCCGAGCTCTTTGTCGGAGACGAGGATGTTGCCCTCGCAGCGCGATGTCGTTCCGCTCGCGGGGAGCCCGCGCTCGACCACCGTGACCGTGAGTCCCTGCAGCGTTGCAAAGTACGCGGTTGCTGCGCCGATGATTCCGGCGCCGATGATGACGACGTCTGTGCGCTCTGTCATGCTGGGCTTCCTGTCATGAGATGGGTGCGTCTGCGGGGTCTGCGTCGACGGTTCCGGTTGCCCAAGCGGTGCGGGCATGGCCAATGTGGGCGCGCATGAGCTGCTCGGCCCCTGCGCCGTCGCCGTTGCGGAGCAGCCGGATGAGCTCGTGATGTTCGTGAGCTGAGGGCCCGAGACGCCCGGTCTGTGCGAGTGCTTTGAGGCCGTAAAGTCGGGTGCGGGTGCGCAGCGATGTCGCGAGTTCAGTGAGCTGCGGGTTATCGATGTGCGTGAGCACGAAGTGGTGGAACTCGCGGTCATATCGCAGGTACTCCTGCAGATCCTCGGTTTCCGCGGCGACGAGGCACGCGTCTGCCATGCGCTCGAGCTCGTCGAAGCCTTCCTCCGAGATGCGGCCGACGGCGGCCGGCATCGACGGCGGTTCGATGAGCAGGCGGATCGCGGCGAGATCGTCGAGCTCCTTGTCTGTCATCGTTGTGATCCTGAACCCCTTGTTCTTGATCGTCTCGACGAGTCCCTCGCGTGCGAGATCCATCATCGCCTCGCGTACTGGCGTGGCCGACACCCCGAGCGCCTGCCCGAGCGTCGGCGCGGACACGAGCGCTCCCTCAGCGATCTCGCCGGTGATGATGGCGGTGCGGAGTTGCTCGAGCACGGTTTCGCGCAGGTTGAGCGGTCGCTTCAGCGGGGTGAGGCGACGGGAGGGGGAAGGCTGCGTGGACATGGGGGCTCCTACTGTGGCTATGGGCGCGTGCGCGCTGTATAGACAGCACTCGCGCACACAAGATCCTCCCACGACATGCCCACCCCGGTGTAGAACGCAGGTCGGCCGAGGGTGCGCGTGAAGTTGCCGAGCACGAGGTCTTGGAGGTTTGCGGGTGGCTGCGACTCCCACTTCGCATCGTCGTAGGTAGTAGCGAGGTTGCCGTTCTCGCGGCGCGCGGACCCGCGGCCCTCGACTGCGACATCCGAGCGCAGTACGAGGGCGTCGTCGATCTCGCGGGCATCGAGTCCGTGGGTGCCCACGGCCGCGACGATCGCGTTCGGGGCGACGAGGGCGCCGTCGAACAGTGGGGTGGTGGCGGTGGTCATGGTGAGGATGATGTCGGCTGCCGAGATAGCTGCCTCGTGGTCGCTTGGCGCGGTGACCGAGACGTGGCTGGTCTCGGGGGCCGTGGCGAGGGTGTCGATGAGTGCCTTGACTCGCTCCGGGCGGCGGCCGATGACCTCGAAGGAGGCGTCGGGGAAGTCGACGAGTGCCGCGCGGATGTGTTCGATCGCCTGGGTGCCCGCGCCGAAGATGAGGATCTTCGGGTCGGTGCCGAGCTCTGCGCCAGCGGGTGCGAGGCGCGCGAGCTGCCGCACCGCGGTGAGCGTCGCTGACGGGGTGCGGATCGCGGTGAGGCAGGATCCCTCCATCACCGCGAGCGGTGCGAGGGTGTCTGACGAGTAGAGAATGTAGAGGCCCTGAATCTTTTCGAGTCCGCGATCCGGGTTCTCTGGCGCGAGGGTGAGCGCCTTCACGCCGCTGAACGTCGCGCTCTGCGCAGGCATAAGCAGGAACTCACCGTTCGGGGCGTCCGCGAACAGGCGCGGCCCGTCGCTCTCCGGGGTGAGGCCGTCGCGCAGCGCGGTCTCGAGGGCATTGATCGCCGTCTCGAAGGTGAGGAGCTCGCGCACCTCATCGGCGGAGAAGAAATCGATGCTCTGCGGAGCGGGGGTGTGAGTCACAGCAGGAATCCCTTCGGGAACGGATCGGTTGGGTCGAGCATGTACTGGGCCGTGCCGGTGATCCATGCGCGGCCAGTAATCTTCGGAATGACCGCTGGGCGGCCGGCGACGGTCGTCTCCTCGACGAGTCGACCGACGAAGCGTGAGCCGATGTACGACTCGTTGATGAAGTCCTGGTCGAGCGGCAGCTCGCCGCGCGCGTGCAGCTGCGCCATGCGCGCGCTCGTGCCGGTGCCGCAGGGGGAGCGGTCGAACCAGCCGGGGTAGATCGCCATTGCGTGGCGCGAACGTTCAGCGGTGGATCCGGGAGCCTCAAGGTAGACATGGTGGCAGTCGCGAATGTCCGCCCGCTCGGGGTGGACCGGGGCATCTTCCTCGTTGATCGCGTCCATGATGGCGAGGCCGGCCTTGATGAGCTCGTCCTTGTTGGCGCGATCCTCACGGAACTCGATGCCGAGCTCGTCGAGCTTCACGATCGCGTAGAAGTTACCGCCGAAGGCGAGATCGTACTTCACGGTGCCGAGACCCGGCACCTCGACCGAGGCGTCGAGCCGCTCCGAGTACGAGGGCACGTTCGTGATGGTGACGCTCTCAGCCTGCCCGTCGTTCACGGCGACCTCGGCGATGACGAGGCCAGCGGGGGTGTCGAGACGGATCGTCGTGACGGGCTCAGTGACCTCGACCATGCCGGTCTCGACGAGCACGGTGGCGACGCCGATGGTGCCGTGGCCGCACATGGGGAGGCAGCCGGAGACCTCGATGTAGAGCACGCCCCAGTCGCAGTCGGGGCGGGTGGCGGGCTGCAGGATCGCGCCGCTCATCGAGGCGTGGCCGCGCGGCTCGAACATGAGGAGTTCGCGCAGCTCGTCGTTGTTCTCCATGAACCAGGTGCGGCGCTCGGCCATCGTGTTGCCTGGGATGGTGCCGACACCGCCGGTGATGACGCGGGTCGGCATGCCCTCGGTGTGCGAATCAACGGCGTGGTAGACGCGGGACGTGCGCATGTGGGGCCCTTCTGAAGAAAAATAGGGGTGGGGTGGGTGGGGTCAGTGATCCCGAGAGACGGGAATGGATCGTGCGGCGAGAACGCCGCACGATCCACCCCCGAAGGTACTGCGAACTCTACTTGCCGTAGCCCTTTTCGGCAGCCTCGCGGGTGTCGGCGATGATCTGGTCGGCGACCTCCTTGGCGAGCGGCAGGCGCGGCGGGCGGCAGGGGCCGCCGTACAGGCCGAGCACGTCCATGGAGAGCTTGATTGACTCGACGAACTCGGTCTTCGTGTCCCAGCGGAGCAGCTTGTGGAGGTCGCGGTAGATGACCTTTGCGCGCTCGAGATCGGCAACGTTGCCCGAGGTCGAGAGCTTGTAGAGCTCAACGGTGGCCTGCGGGATCGCGTTCGGGTAGCCAGCGACCCAGCCGACGGCGCCGGCGATGCCGACCTCGAGGACCGAGTCATCGGTGCCGATGAGGATGTCCATCGTCGGAGCAAGCTCCTGGATTTCGTAGATGCGGCGGGGGTCGCCCGTGAACTCCTTCACGCCAACCATGTGGCCAGCCTCGTGGATCTCAGCGATGAGCGAGGGGATGAGGTCGACCTTGGTGTCGAGCGGGTTGTTGTAGCCCACGATTGGCAGTCCGGCCTTGGCGACGGTCGCATAGTGGTGCTTCACCTGCTCGTGGTTCGCGCGGAACGTGTTCGGCGGGAGCTGCATGACGCAGTCAGCGCCTGCCTCGGCTGCCTGCTCTGCCCAGCGGAGCGACTCCATGGCGCCGTACGCGCCGGTGCCAGCCATGACCGGGAAGCCCTTGGGCGCCGCGTCGACGGCGACCTCGATCACCTTTGCGCGCTCAGCCTCGGTGAGGTTCTGGTACTCGCCGAGCGAACCGTTCGGCGCGATGCCGTCGCAGCCGTTGTCTGCAAGGAACTGGACGTGCTCTGCGAACTTGTCGTAGTCGACCGAGAGGTCTTCCTTGAACTGCAGAGCGGACGCGACGATTACGCCGTGCCAGGGCTTCTTCTCAGCCATTGAGATATTCCTTTCAGGAATGGGGTGGGAGTACTTGGGCCACTCGTGGTGTGTGACATTGCACAGATTACCCAGGTTCTGGGCGGAACGCAAGACCGCGGGATGTGCAGCCTTCCGTGCCCCCGGACCGAGGGCGCCTAGGGGTGCAGGTGCGCGGAGCCCAGCACCTCCGCGATGCCCACGATCTCGAAGCGGAAGTCCTGCACCAGCGCGCCGCCGTGAGTGAACCGCGGTGGCGCAGGGTCGGGGATGAGTTCGGCGTACACGGAATTGAATTCATCGAACTGATCCATGTCGCTCAGAATGCAGTGCACTTGTAGCAGTGCACCGAGATGGGACCCGTGCTCCTCCAAGGTCTTGGCAAGGTCGGCGATTGCCGCCCGAACCTCATCTGCAAAGGACTCGGGCCGAACACCGTGTTCGTTGACGCCGACTTTGCCAGACGTGAAGACCATTCCTTGAGCGACTCGAGCGGATCCGAATGTGCCGAGAGGTAACTGCGTTGTCATGGAGCCACAGTAAGGCGGCGTTCGCGATGCCACCTCGGGCAATATGCACAAACGCGCAGCTCCTCAGGGGAGGAAATGCACTGGGCGCACAATGCGGGACTACGTAATCTCACCAATACCAACCGCAAAGAAGCCAAGGGAGGCGTCTTGAGCAAGTACCGCGTATCGATGGACATCGGTGGCACGTTCACCGACATCGTTGCCTACAACGAAGACACACGGGAGTACACCGCCACTAAGGCGTCTACCACTCCTGGGGAGCTGAGTCGAGGCGTCATCGAGGGCCTTGGCGCCCTTGTCGAGGAATTATCAGAGATCGATTTCGTGGTCCACGGCACCACGCAGGGCCTGAACGCATTCCTGGAGCGCCGCGGTGTGCAGGTGTTGCTTCTCGCCACTGATGGCGTTGAAGACTCGTACCACATTGCACGCGGGCCCAGGCAGGAGCTCTACAACGCGCAGTATCGCAAGCCCGCACCGCTTCTCGAGCGCAAGGACGTTGTCGGTATCGCTGGCCGCCTCGAATACGACGGGAACGAGCTCGTCTCACTCGACGAGGATGCGGTTCGCCGCGCCGCCCAGCGGGTGCGTGCGGAGGGCCATGGCGCCGTCGCCGTTGCCTACCTCTTCAGCTACAAGAACCCGGCGCACGAGTTGCGAACCAGGGAGATCTTGCTCGAGGAGCTGGGAGCAGACTTCACGGTTTCGCTCTCCCACGAGTCGGCGAAGGAGTGGCGTGAATACGAGCGGACCTCTTCCGCCGTTGTCGAAGCGTACACGGGCCCCGTTGTACGCAACTACCTCATCGATCTTGAGCAGGAACTCATCGAACGAGGCGTTGACGTGCCACTGCACATTATGCAGTCATCGGGTGGCATTCTCACAGCAAAGTCGGCCAGGCAGCGCCCGCTACAGACGCTCCTGTCCGGCCCTGTCGGTGGGGCGATCGGCGGCGAGAAGCTGACGGACGTTCTTTCAACAAAGAACCTCATCGGTGTGGACATGGGCGGGACCTCGTTCGATGTGTCGCTGGTGGTCGATGGGGCGCCCGACGTCTCAACAGAGGCCGAGCTCGAGGGGCTGCCGCTGCTCATGAGCGTCGTCAACATCCACACGATTGGAGCCGGCGGCGGGTCGGTCGCCTGGATCGAAGCCGGTGGCCTGCGTGTCGGGCCACGTTCCGCCGGGGCGACACCCGGTCCCGCCTGCTATGGACGCGGAGGCACCGAACCGACAGTCACTGACGCAAACCTCATCCTCGGGCGAGTGGACCCTCGCAACTTTGCGGGTGGGCAGATGAGCCTCGATATCGATGCGTCGAAGGCCGCGCTTGAGACCGTCGGGAGTCGGCTTGGTCTCGGCGTGACGGCGATTGCAGAGGGCATCTGCGACGTTGCCAACTCGCAGATGGCGCAGGCTATTCGCACCATCACCATCTCGCGAGGGATCGAACCGCGGGATTTCGCGCTCGTCGCCTTTGGCGGGGCTAGGCCAATGCACGCGGTCTTCCTGGCGAAGGAACTCGGGATCGCCGAAACGATCGTTCCCCGCTTCCCGGGAGCATTCTCAGCGTGGGGCATGCTGCAGGGAAATGTGCGCAAGGACTTCACCGAACCCTACTTCTTCATCGATGAGGATCTCGATACGGCAGATATGAGTCGGGTGCTTCGCGACATCGAGCGAGGCGCGCTCGACGAACTCGCTCACGAGGGTATCCCTGCTGACCGCCGGTTCTCCGAGCACTCCGTCGATGTGCGCTATCAGATGCAGGAGTTCTTCCTGTCGGTGCCGCTGACGAGTGCCGAAGAGCCGCTCGAAGATGGGTTCATGGAGACCCTCGGTGCTCGCTTTGCCAAGCAGTACGAAGAACGCTACGGGCACGCGACGCTCGGCGCCCCCATTGAGGTGGTCGCGCTCCGCACCCGTGTCACCGGCGAACTCGACAGCACTGATTCGCTCCAGATTCCGACAGCGACATCGCCAGAGTCCCCGCACGAACGCCGCAAGGTCGTGTTCGAACAGCAGGAATGGGACACCGTCATCGTTGATCGCTCGGTTCTCGGCGCTGGGCACACCTTTGAAGGCCCCGCAATCGTGGTCGAGGCGACCGCGACCACCGTTGTCCCGCCCCGATTCTCCGTAACTGTGGAGTCGCACGGCGCGCTCACTATTCGCAACCTCGAGATCCAGGGGGATTAATCGATGTCCAGCACTACTGCCGCTAGCCGGATTGATCCGGTTACCGTAGAAATCATTCGTAACGCCTTCACGAGCGCGGCAAACGATATGAACGCGACGCTGATTCGCTCCGCGTACTCACCGATTCTGTACGAGGGCGGCGACTGTGTCGTGGCGCTCCTCGACACCGAGCACCAGGTACTCGGGCAGTCGGCAGGGCTGCCGTTGTTCCTCGGCAACCTCGAGACCTGCTCCATGGCGGTTGAAGAACTCTATGGCGCGGAGGTCTGGAAAGAGGACGACGTCTGGATCCTGAACGACTCGTACCTCGGTGGCACGCACCTCAACGACGTCACGATCTTCGCGCCGGTCTTCGTAGATGCCCAGCTTGTTGGGTTCGCTGCGACCCGGGCCCACTGGATGGACATGGGCTCGAAGGACGTTGGTGGGTCGATGGACTCGGTTGATATTTTCCAGGAAGGCTTCCGGATGGGGCCGGTGAAGCTGCACGAGGCGGGCAAACAGACCCACGTCGTCGACCTCATCAAGACGAACGTGCGATTCCCGTACCAAACCATCGGTGATATGAACGCGATGATCGCGGCCCTGCGCATGGGGACGATCCGAATGCAGGAGCTGGTCTCGCGCTACGGCCTTGGGGCAGTTGAGGAAGCTCGGGACGAGATCTTTCGGCAGACTGCAGAGATTGAGCGCGAGGTTGTCGAAGCGATACCGGATGGTGTGTACGAGGCCGAAGGCATGCTCGACAATGACGGCATTGACCTTGAGCGCACCATTCCGATCAAGCTCCGGGTTACGGTCGCTGGTGGCACGATCGATTTCGACGTGACCGAGTCTGCCGACCAGACGCGTGGCCCAGTGAACTGCGGTGTCGCTCAGGCGGTATCGGCGCTCCGCGTTGGGTACAAGCTGCTTGTGAGTCCCGACACGAATTCGAATGGTGGCTCGTTTCGAGCGATGACGACGCAGGTGCGCGAGGGGTCGGTGCTTGGCGCAGTAGCCCCGGCGGCGTGCCAGTGGTACTTCTCACATCTCGGCTTGCTGATCGATCTTGTCGCCAAAGCCCTCGCACCCGCGATCCCGGGGCGCGTTGTTGCCGCCTCGCACGGTGACTCGATGATTATTACGACCGCGGGGTTCGACCCGAGGACCTCACGGAACTGGGTGACGATGGAAGCGACGCTCGGTGGCTGGGGCGCGTGGGAGGGCTCAGACGGTGAGTCCGCGCTGATCAATAGCGTGAATGGTTCGCTGCAAGACCTGCCGATCGAGATGGTGGAGACGAAATACCCGTTCAGGATCACGGAGTACCGCATCCGTCAGGACTCTGGCGCACCTGGCAAGTGGCGCGGTGGTAACGGCGTGACGCGCGGCTACGAATTCCTCACAGACTGCGTGGTGGGGCTGTGGTTCGAGCGGTCCCAGACTCCGCCGTGGGGCATTTTCGGCGGCGGCGATGCGAGCGGCCCTGAAGTGAAGATCAACCCAGGCACCGATCGTGAGGTGCTCGCGCTGAAGGCCAACGCGCGGCCTATGAAGCGTGGCGACGTGATCCAGCTGAATGTGAGTGGTGGCGGTGGCTTCGGTAACCCGGCCGAACGCGACCCCGCCTCCGTGCAGTACGACATCGAGAACGGCTTCATCTCGGAGGCGTTCGCGACCAAACACTACGGCTACACACCCAGCGCGTAGCCGATCCCCAGGAGTGGGGTGGACCCGGCTGAGTCGCCGGAACCACGCCATGACACAGGTTCACACTTTGGAAGGAAACACACATGAATAAGAGAATTCTGCTTGGCCTCGCGGCCGGGCTCATCGGAGCAGTGTCGCTCGTTGGGTGCTCAGCTCCCTCTGCTGGCGGCGACGCCGGGGGCTCGGGAGACGAGGCGCTTGAGATTGGCTTCTTCGGCTTCGCTGCCGCCAATTCGTTCGCGCAGGCCGTCTACCAGGGTGTTGAGGAGACCGCTGCCGAGGCAGGGGCGAAAGCCACCTTTGTTGACGGTCAGTTCGATGGGCAGCTGCAAGCGCAGCAGATCAACGATTCAATCACCTCGAAGCGCTATGACGTCATCATCATCCAGGCGAATGACAACCTCGCCGTGCAGGAGCCGTTGAAGAAAGCGGTCGACGCCGGAATCACCGTGGTTGTCGAGTTCACCCCGGTCGGTCCAGAGATGGACACCGCCGAGCCGCAGATCGAGGGCGCCATCAGCATCGTCGATCCACCGGTGGGCAACGGCACCGCGCTCGCAGAGCTCGGCAAGCAGGCCTGCGCGGACGCGGGAGCGGGCTGCAAGGTTGCGTATATGGAAGGGAACCCCGCGCTTCCCCTCGAAAACGCCCGCACGAAGGCGGTACTCGACACGCTTCAGGCCGACAGCAGCATCGCCACGTTGCCCACGGTGACCGGTGGGTACTCCCAGGATGAGGGTCGCGCTGCATTCCAGGACATTACCCAGGCGAACCCTGACGTCGACGTCGTTATTGGTTCGACCCAGGCCATCGCCGGCGCCGCACTGGTCGCAGGACCGGACTCGAAGGTGAAGTTCATCGGCAACGGGAGCCCGCAGTCAGCGGTCGAGAAGGTGCGCAGCGGGGAGTGGTTTGCGATCTGGGCGCTTGACGTCGTCGGTAACGGTCGGATTGCGGCCGACCTCGGTCTCAAACACGCGAAGGGCGAAGACGTGGAAACCGCAATCGACCAGGCCTCGCTCGCCCCGAATGGCGGGCTCGGGACAACTGACGTCTTGAACGAGGCTGATTTCGTTTCCGGTTACGAAGAGTAATTCACGCTGGGGTGGGTGGGCGCCGCCCACCCACCTCAGGAGTTTTCCTGCGCATCACACCAGCACAGAACACAGTTACGGAGGTGGACGGCAATGAACAACGCCCAGATAATGCAGACGCAATCTCGTGCGGAGGCCAAGGCGCCACACATCACACTCGAAGCAGTCGGGAAAAGCTATGGCGGAACGTCGGTGCTGCGCGATGTTTCGCTGACGATCGAACCGGGAGAGATCCACGGACTGCTTGGCGAAAACGGGGCAGGCAAATCGACCCTGCTGAAGATCCTGGGAGGCGCGATTTCTGCCGACTCCGGAACGGTGCTGTTCGACGGGGTCCCGACCAAGCTCGGCAACCCTCGCTCCGCCATTGACCACGGCATTTCACTGATCTCACAGGAGCTGGCACCGGTGCCGGCTCGCTCAGTGATGGAGAACGTTTTCCTCGGCAGGTGGACGAACACCTACGGACTCGTCCGGCAGGCAAGAGACCGAGCGCAACTCGCCACCCTGATTGCAGAAAGCGGCTTCGACCTAGACCCGGATGCGCAGGTGTCAAGCCTCTCCCTCGGGCAGGCGCAGCAGGTCGAAATCCTCAAAGCGATCGCGCGCGGGTCGAAGGTGATCTGTTTCGATGAGCCAACTGCCGCGCTGGGGGAGGCTGACACAGAGAACCTCCTTGCCGTTATTCGCCGTCTTGCGGCAGGTGGCACCACGATTGTGATTGTCTCCCACTTCCTCGAGGAGATCTTAGGGATCGCTGATCGCATCACGGTGCTGCGTGATGGCGATCAGATTGTCACTGAGTCAGCGCGCGGTCACGACTCTGACAGCCTTGTGCAGCTCATGGTGGGTCGGCAGGTGGAAGCGCTGGCCCGTTCGCCACGGCCTGTTGCCGATGGAGCGCCGGTGGTGCTGAGCGCCGACAAACTCACCACCTCAGCGATATCTGATATCACATTGAACGTGCGTCAGGGCGAGATTCTTGGGCTTGTCGGGCTGATGGGAAGCGGCCGCAGCGAAACGTTGAACGCTGTGTTTGGGAGCGACCGTGTCACCTCGGGAGAGGTGCACGTCAACGGGCGTCGAGTGCGCAAGAATTCCATCAGGCACGCGATTCGCAGCGGGGTCGCACTCGTCCCGGAATCCCGCAAGGACCAGGGACTCGTCCTCGGGCGGTCGGCCGCAGAGAATATCGCACTGCCGTCACTCGACTCGCGCCAGATAGCGGGGTTCGTGCGGCAGGGGGTCGAGCGAAGCGTGGTGGACCACGTTGCCGCCCGTGTTGATATCCGCGGCAAGGTGAGGCGCGTGTCCGTCGGGGCGCTGTCCGGTGGTAACCAGCAGAAAGCGCTCTTTGCAAAGTGGCTCATCAACCCGCCCGAGGTGTTCCTCATCGACGAACCAACTCGCGGAGTCGATATTGCAGCGAAGGCGAACATTCATAACCTCATCATCGAGCTAGCGGAGCGCGGCACAGCCGTCGTTGTAGCGAGCTCCGAACTCGAAGAAGTGCTTTCGATCTCCCACCGACTAGCCGTGATGCGCCAGGGCCGCATCGTCGCCGAGTACGACCGCTCGGTCTCGCCCGACACCATCATGGCCACCGCCTTCCTCTAGGAGAAGCAAGAATAATGAAAACCGAGACTATTGCGGTTGAACCCGCATCCACGCGACGTCGATTCAGGATTGATCTGAAGGACTACGGAGTGCTCATCGGGCTCCTGGTGCTGGTGATTTTCCTTTCCGTCTCTACCGATACGTTCCTCTCATCACAGAACCTCGTGAACCTGCTCGACCAGGCAGTGGTGATCGGCCTTATCGCGATTGGGGCGACCCTGTGTATCACGAGCGGCGTCTTTGACCTCTCGGCGAGCGCCAATCTTGCGCTCTCCGCGATTATTGGCGTGTACCTCACACAAGCGTTCGGTGTCGGCCTCGGGTTTGTGCTTGCCCTGGGCGTTGGAGCCGCTCTTGGCGCGTTGACAGGCACACTCATTGTCGCGACCAAGGTGCACTCATTCATCGGCTCCCTTGCGATGAGCATTATCTACCGCGGGTTGGCGGTCGTGCTCACCGCGGGGGCCATCGTAGCCCCGCTCGGCGACCAGCTCGAGGGCTTTCGAGTCTGGACGCGCTCGGTGTTCGGCGGAGTATCCGCGGCAACGCTGCTGCTCGTCGTCGGGCTGGTTGTCTTTGGGCTCGTGCTCTGGGGCACGACCTACGGCCGCCGTATCTACGCGGTGGGAGGGAACCCCGAAGCAGCCAGGCTGAGCGGGGTGCGCACGGAGTTGATCCACATTTCGGTCTTTGCGATCAGTGGCCTGTGCAGCTCTGCCGCCGGCATGGTGCTCGCATCCCGTGCGGGATCCGCGCAGCCCGCGATGGCGACCGGGCTTGAACTGACGGCTATCGCGGCGGTTGTCATCGGAGGAACCAGCATCATGGGTGGCTCGGGCGCTGTCTGGCGCACCGCAGTGGGCGTCCTCATCCTCACCGTGATTGCGAACGGCTTTAACCTCATGGGGTGGGACACCACTTACCAGCAGGTCGTGACGGGTGCGCTGATCCTGATCGCGGTGGCTGCTGACAGTCTGCTCGTGCAACGCCTGCGGAAACGCTAGCAGCGTCGCGCCCGGGCGCGCGGGCGCCCGGTGAAGACCATGGTTCCGACGAGTAGTGTTCAAGCATGCAAAGGAAGCACATGCGGATCGGCGTGCGGGTAACACCGGATCGTGTGACTGGTGTGCGTCTGGTGCGAGACGAGGCTCGCGAACACCACAGTGAAGCTGTCGAACATCCGGGCGGTTTGGAGGCGGCGCTGGGACGAGTGCTCGCGCAACTCGCAGGCGATATTGAGGACCGCCCGACAGCGACGGTCACGTTCGAAGTCAGCCAGCTTTTTGCCCCGGACCAGGGAGAACCTGTGACGGTTGTGCGCATTGCTCCCCGAGCGCCCATGGACGACGCTCACGCCTACTCGGGCGTGAGCGTCGCTCAGCGTGCCCTGCAGACCGTGCACGTAACGGGTGGGCATTCGAACGCTGGCGAGGCGCTTGCCACGTTTGAAGCGAGCGGGCTTCGGTCTCGGCTCCGGGGACAGCCGCCGGGCGGGCGGTACGTCGTGACAAGCGTCGGAGCCTCGGTGAATGCTGCGCACGAGATCGAAGCGAGCCGGATTCTGCTTGACGAAGCGGCGCCTGCCAGCGTCGTCCAATCGCACTCCTTTCACAACACCTCTTTCTCGGTACGAGAACGTACGGGAGTG
This sequence comes from Leucobacter sp. G161, assembly GCF_001482305.1. Taxonomy (GTDB): domain Bacteria; phylum Actinomycetota; class Actinomycetes; order Actinomycetales; family Microbacteriaceae; genus Leucobacter. The sequence goes on along the minus strand of NZ_LOHP01000046.1, from coordinate 115,945 downwards.
CTCAACAGCTCGCACTTGGCGTATGCAGAGGGGATCGCAACGAGTCTCGCAACTGTCGCGGCTGCGCATATCCCCAATGCGCGTCTGTTTGTGATGACGAACGATGGGGGTGCCGCGCCATTGGCGTCCCTGTCGTTAAAGCCCGTGCACTCGCTGTTCTCCGGACTCGCGGCCGAGTTCGTTGGCGTGGCGGCCGTCGCCGGAATCGACGATGGCAGGATCGTGATGCGGCGGCCAGACAGCGTGAGCTTTGGCGAAGTGACGGCCGGAGCCCCTACCGTCGTGTCACGGTCTCGGGATAGCGCGGGTGAGCTCATCGCGACCCGGACCGTTCATCTCGTTACGCTTGACGACGGGTCGGTGGGGGACTGGATGGGCGAACCCCTGGAGATCACCGTTACCGCCGCTGGACTGGTTGAGCTGCCGGGGACTGATGGCTGCGAACGCATCGAGCTTGACGCCGGGGCGCTTGGGGCGGCCTGTTCGCAGCTCGTGGAGTGGTTCGAGCAGGCAGTGCAGATCAACAACGCTCCCGAGAAAGAACAGGCACTCGGAAATGCGGAGGCGAAAGTTCGTGCCCGACTGGTCTCGTACGGTTCCCCGCCCTCTCAGGTGCGGATCCTTGATTGTCGCGTGATCGGGGCCTCGTACCAGAATCCGAACGTAGTGACCGTCCGGGTGCGAGGCGCCGCGGGGCCGAGTCCGCGAGAGATCTTCGAGGAGACCAGCGGATGATCCGGCTGAACGAGGCACATATCCGCCACCTGTACACAGGATCGGTGTTTGCTGCCTGCATGATCGACCCCGACTGGGCCGGGGAACAAGCGGACAAAGTCCTCGCGTTGTTCCGGGAAACTGATGACCGGCCGGTGCTGTGCGACCCTGGGGAACTCGAACCCGAGGGGCTCGTCGTCGCTGTCGGGTTTGTCAGCAACGGGCTACCTCCCGCTGAATTGCGCCCTGTGGGAGACGAATTCTTGCGGTGTATCGCGTTGATAGAGCAGGAACTTGAGCAGCCCGTCGTTGGCGTCATGCCCCTTGCCGCGGGCGGGTTGAATGGCATGGTGGCTCCATTGGTCGCCCTTCAAGCCGGAGTTCCCCTGGTTGACGCGGATCCGATGGGGCGCGTGTTTCCCCTCGTGAGTCAGAGCGTGTTTGCCGTCGCAGGGCTCCCGGCCGGCCCAGTTGCAGCGACGGGCGCCACCGGCGAATCCGCGATGGTGCAGGTGCAAGACCCCGTACGCGTCGACCGTTTGCTGCGCGCACTCGCAGGTGTGTACGGTGGCTGGGCTGCGACCGTAAGTTATCCGATGACCGCTGCGGTGCTCGCAGCAACCGGTGTCCAGGGAAGCACAACACGGCTGTTGCGGATCGGCGAGATTCTCGCCGCTGACACCTCGATCCGCGAAAAGTACGAGGGCCTCGAACGCATGGGAGGCCTGAAACTGCGCATCAGGGCCAGAGTGAGTAACGTCGGCTGGCTTGCCAGCGCAACACAACCCGGCCAGACGGCGCGGCCATCGAGCGTCACCCTCATCGGGGAGCCCAACGGCCGCATCGTGCAACTTGAGATTCAAGATGAAGTGCTGCTGCTCATGGTCGACGGTGTCGTCCGTGCCGCCGTGCCCGACATCATTACTATCCTCGATGCACACGACGGTAACCCCGCGACGTTGGAGGACCTCTGGGTGGGGAACACAATCGATATTCTCGTCATGTCAGCTGACGCAGCCTGGTACACGGAAGCTGGGTTGCGGCTCGCGGGACCGGGAGCCTTTAGCGCGCTGGGAGTGCAACAATGATTGGGTCGACTGCCCGTGGAAGCTATGCCGTCGAGCTACAGGATTTGACCGAGTCGAAACTCGCTCAAGACCTCACCGCTCGCTTTCAGCCCTCAGAGCCGACGCTCGTGCAAGATCTAGCGCTGATTAGTGACATCGAAGAAATTACCGAAGTTGCTCCAGACACGATCGTCCTGCTCAGCAATCACGTCTCCGCTGGTGGCTGGATGGTTTCCGCCGCACTGCGGTACGCCTGGGAGCGGAGAGCCTGCGCGGTGCTTGCGCCAGAACAGGCTGTAACTGAGGCGACCGTGGAACTGGCTCGTCGACTCAACGTGGCCCTGCTCACGACAACCCGAGATGTGACGCAACTGAGTATTGCCCTTGCCATTCAGCTCGGTATCGCGCGTGCCGGCGTCATGGCGCGGGTGCAGGCGTTTGTCGATGAGATCACGCAGGCCGCGACGCCGACAGCGCTCGCGGCGCAGATTTCGCGGGAGTTCGGCGGCGCCCGAGTGCAAATTCGTGTGTCAGGAACTGTCACGCTCGACTTCGCAGAGTCAGCACCCAGCTCCGACGTGTTCACCGGAGACGGGGGCGACGGCGACCCTATTGTCGTCGAGATACCTCAGGGCGTGACATCTGCTGAGCTCGTCCTCATCGGGACGGGGCGTCGTACCCGAGAGTACGCCGAGCAGGCGTTGCGTGCCGCGGTGCCAATTTTCCGTTCGCTGCTGTTCGAGTCGCGACTGAATTCGATCCTTGACTCGTTGCCAGCGATGTCGATTGCATCTCTGATCGGGTCGGCAGAACTCGGTTTGCTCGATGCGCCGAGTCGGGAAGCGGCGCTGCGTGGAGCGCACACGCTGGGAGAGCGATACCGCACCGTGTGCATCCTCGCTGCCGAGCCAGCGAGCGTTGGTGCTGTCGTGCACCACATCTGGCAGCGCTTCTATCCCGAGGTGCCCCTGACGGCCATCGCCGATGGCTGGCTTGCATTCGTGCCGACGGCGGGAAGAGTGGCACGAGATACCATCGTCAACGATGTTCGCGCAGGGTTCGGGGAAGTCGGTCCGCTGGGGGCTGGCGTGGGCGTCGCTGAGCAGCGGAGCAGCCCGACGGAACTACTCGAGAGTGTGCGTGAAGCGTGGCTTGCCGCGCGAATGGCTTGGCCTGAGAGGGCGCGAGAAACCAACGTCATCGAGTTCGCAGAGATACCGTCGCGCCTACTCGACCGGCTTGTCCCGGCGGAACTCGCGGACAAGCTGGCGGCGCGGATTTTCCCAGACCTCATGGGAGATGCGGCCTCGGGCGAGATTATTGCGGCCGCCGTGCCGTTCCTGTCGGCACGCGGATCAGTCTCGCGCGCGGCCGAGATGCTCGGGGTGCACCGGAACACGCTGCAGACGAGGCTCCGGCGAGCAGACGAGCTCGGCGTCCCCCTCGCTGATCCCACTGAGGTGCTGTCCGTGCACATGCTGCTCGCCAGCGTGCTCCGAAACGGCTGATTTCCCGACCCTCCTTGCGAAACTCACACGAGTTAGCGCTCGGGCTGTGCAGTATGCCCAAGGGTGTGGGCGCCCCCGGAAGTACTCTCGCTGTTGCTGGAACATTTCCGCACGTTGTCTCGAGGAGGAGCACCCGCATGATCCGTTCAGTTCTTACCCTGCGCACCACACCGGAGAAGGCCGAGCGTATCCTCGAGCTCTACCGGCGCGAGTTGATTCTCCAAGAGTCCCTCGACCTCACCCGACAGCTTTCATCGGACATCGCGCTCGCCGCAGATGGGTCGGGCGAGATCATTGTGAGCGCCGAATGGCCTGATGAGGCTGGGTATCAGGAGTGGCTCGACCATCCCCAGCGCTTGCGCACCGCGCCCGAACTGCAAGAACTGCTCGAGGGTGCTGAAGTCGGTGTGGGACGACTGTTCCGCGTCGACCACCGTGTCGAACGCGCGTCGTAGCACCGTCATCTAGATGTCGGCAGATCCAAAAGGAGAAACCGAATGAACGAACGTGTCCGCGTAGCCATCGATGTGGGGGGAACGTTCACCGATGTCGTGAAGCTCGTCCCCGAGACCGGTGAACTGCGATTTGAGAAGGTGCCGACGACCCCGAATGCGCCCGCAGAGGGCGTGCTCGCAGCGTTCAGCAAGGCCGAAGCAGACCGCGCGGGCGTCGAAATGTTCAATCACGGCAGCACGCTCGGCCTGAACGCGCTGCTCACCCGCACCGGTGCCCGGATCGCGACGATTGCCACTCGCGGTTTCCGCGACGTGTACCTGCTGGGCCGCACCGACCGTGTACCGATGTACGACATCGCCTACCGCAAGCCGGCGGCGCTGCTCGAGCGTTTCGACACGTTCGAGGTCACCGAGCGGAGTCTGTTTGACGGCTCGGTTGCGGTGCCGCTCGATGAAGCGGAGGCGCGCGAGCTTGCCCGTGAGATCGCGAGGCGCGGGTACGACGCGGTTGCTGTGACCTTCCTGCACTCCTACGTCGCGCCGCAGCACGAGCAACGGATGCGTGAGATCCTCCGCGAGGAGGCGCCCGAGGTGCAGGTGACCATCTCGCACGAGCTCTCCCGTGAATACCGCGAATGCGAGCGCACGAGCACTGCCGTGCTTGATGCGTACATCAAGCCGATCATGCACAACTACCTGCGTACGCTCGAGGGCGAGCTCGCAGAGCGTGGTTTTGACGGCCGATTCCTGATGTCCCGCTCTGGTGGCGGTGCGATGACCGCATCGACGGCCCGCGAGCAGCCTGTGAACCTCATCCTTTCCGGCCCGGCTGGAGGCGTGGTCGGAGCGGCCGGCTTCTCGAAGCTCATTGACCGACCGAACCTCATCACGATCGACATGGGTGGCACGAGCCTGGACGCGTCACTCGTGCTCGACGGGAGCCCGGTGCTGTACCACGGCGCTGAGTTTGAGGGCCTCCCCATTAACACTCCGTCGCTCTACATCCACACGATCGGAGCCGGGGGCGGTTCGCTCGGCTACCTCGATGACGCTGGCGGCTTGCAGGTGGGGCCGAAGAGTGCAGGAGCGGTGCCCGGTCCGGCGGCGTACGGTCGCGGCGGGACCGAGCCGACGTTCACCGATGCAGCCCTCGCCATTGGATACCTCGGCACTGACACACCGCTCGGTGGTGAACTCACCCTCGACCGCGAGAGGGCGCTGGCATCGCTGCGCGCAATTGCGGCAGAGATGGGGATTACCGAGACCGAGTTGGCCCGCGGCATGGTCCGTATCTCGAACACCAAAATCATGGGTGCCGTGCGTGCGATCTCGATCGAACTCGGGCACGATCCGAAGGACTTCTCGCTGCTCTCGTTTGGCGGCGGTGGTGGACTGGTCGCCGTTGATGTCGCACGTGAACTCGGCATTCCAGAGGTGATTGTGCCACCCGGCCAGGGCGCCTTTTCGGCGCTCGGCATGCTTATGGCTGACGTGCAGCACGACCTCTCGCGTACCTGCGTCGAACTGCTCGACGAACTCGACCCGGCGCGTGCTGACGCCTTTTTCGCGGATATGGAGCGTGAAGCGGCCGAGCTGCTCGGCTCAGAAGGTTTCGGACCTGAGGCACGCCGCTTCCACCGATCCGTCAATGTGCGTTACCTCGGACAAGAGCACTCCGTGTCGGTCGAGCTGCCGGCAGACAGCAGTGATCCGCGCACCGAGATCTCAGCCCAGTTCAACGACCTGCACGAGCGGCAGTACGGCCATGTCATGGACGATCCGATCGAGCTCACGACACTGCGGCTGATGGCCGTTGGCGTCGTCGATAAGCCAGATTTGCCTCGTGCAGCACGGCGCGCACCGGGTGAGAGTTTCGAACGAGGCATTCGTCAGGTCGTGCTCCCGGGAGATATCACCGTCGACTACGCGCTCGTGGCTCGCGAGTCACTGCTTGCCGGCGATGTGCTGGATGGCCCCGCTGTGGTCACCGAACATACAGCGACGACAGTGTTGCACGAGGGTGACCGGCTTGAGGTCGGCGCCTACGGCGAACTCACTATCGCTATTCACCACGCGCAGAAGGGTGCCTGAAATGGTAGACGCAATCACCACCGAGATTATTCGACACGGTCTGCTTGCAGCCGCTGAGGAGATCGCTCGTAATCTCTGCCGCACGGCATACAACACGGTCGTGTACGAGGTGCATGACTATGGCATTGGGCTCCACGACGCGAACGGCGACGTCGTCGCTGACACCCCAGGTGTCGCAGTATTCACCCGCGGCAACGATGCTGGCGTCAAGCACGCCATCAATTTCCTCGGGAAAGACGCGATGGAGCCCGGCGATGTCTTCATCCTCAACTACCCGTACTGGTCGAGTGCGCATGCGCTTGACCCGCTGGTCTTTGCTCCGATCCACTTCGAGGACGAGCTGCTCGGCTTCGCGACCTGCCGCGTGCACGTCACTGATCTGAACCAGAAGGATCCCGGGTACGTGATGGACTCGACGGACCTCGCGCAGGAGGGGCTCATGCTGCCCGCCTCGAAACTGTACCGACGTGGTGTGCGGAACGAAGACGTGTTCAACATCATCAAGTTCAACAGCCGGAGGCCGCGTCATACCGTCGGTGATATCCAGTCGCAGGTCTCTGCGTGCTTTACGGGTGTGAAGCGCACACAGGAGCTCGCAGCGAAGTACGGTGCGGACACGCTCGGCGACGCTATGCGCGCTATCAATGAGCACGGTGAGAAGCTCTCCCGTCTGGCCCTCGCGAAGCTTCCAAAGGGCACGTGGACCGCGGTCGACTACGTTGACGAGGACGGCGTCGACGTCGGGCAGCTCGTGAAGCTGCAGTGCACGGTCACGATCACCGACGAGGAGATGGTGATCGACTGGACCGGAAGCGCAAAGAACGTTAAGGGCCCGGTGAACGTGCCGCTCGGGCTCACTGAGGCCGCATCGTGCCTCATCTTCAAGTCAATTACGACGCCGGATTCACCCGTTGTTGCCGGGAACTTTGCTCCGATGCGTGTGGTCACTGAGGAAGGCTCTGTCGTCCACGCGGTGCACCCAATGCCGACGTTTACGCTGTGGACTGGAATTCTCGCAGGCGAGGTCATCTTGAAGGCGCTCGCCAAGGGGATGCCAGACAAGATTCCTGCTGCGTCGGGCGGAGACGTATGCGCGTTTATTGGCCTCGGCACGAACCCGCGAACCGGCGAATTGTGGCAGGACGGTAGTAACGAAGCGGTCGGGTTTGGCGGCACCGCAACCCACGACGGCGAAGATGGCATCATGCACCTCTCGGAGCCCGGCTGTCGCAACACTCCGGTCGAGGTGTTTGAGATGCGCACTCCGCTGTTTCTTGAGCACTACGGGTACCGGCAGGACAGCTCTGGGGCAGGTAAACACCGTGGGGGCGTCGGCATTAGCCGTTCGTACCGCTATACGGCCCCGGGAACCGGCATCATGCTTGTGTACAAGACACAAACGAACCCGTGGAGCATTGCCGGCGGCAACGAGGGTACACCGAATGCGGTGATCCTGAACCCCGGAACCGAGCGCGAGGTCTGGCAGGGCGGCAGCTACAATCTGCTCGAAGCTGGAGAAGTGCTCGTCAACGCGACCGGTGGCGGCGGTGGTTACGGAGATCCGCTCGAACGCGATTTCGCCGCGATTGCGAAGGACCTCCGAAACGGCTTCGTCTCGCCTGAAGCCGCCGCGCGTGACTACCTGGTCGTGCTGACTGATGACCTCGGTATCGACGAAGCGGCAACCGCGGAGCTGCGCGCAGCGTCGCGTTAGCCGGGGGACAGGACGGGTCCGCTGTAGTGCGCAGCGGGCCTTTCCTGTACGCAGTCGACGGTGCAAAATGATGAACATTTCGAAGGGGAAATACATGACTGGCCAAGGGTCAATGGTGATCGTTGATACGCAGATCTGGCGGGGAAAAGCGCGTGGCTTTGAACCGGGTGATCTCATCATTTCGGGCGGAATGATTGCGGAGCGCGCCGACGCCGATGCAACTGAGATCGACGGACGAGGCCAGTGGGTGATTCCCGGTCTCATCGATGCGCACTTTCATGCCTACGCGCTCAGCATGGACGGGCTCGAGAACGAGCGCGGCCAGCTGAGCTACGCGGCGCTCAACGCCACTCATCGGCTGAGGGCTGCGCTTGAGCGCGGGTTTACGACCGTACGCGACGCCGCAGGCGGCGACATCGGGCTGCAACGTGCCGTCGAAGGAGGCCTACTTGCCGCGCCGAGATACCTGTTCACTGGCCCTGCACTGAGCCAGACCGGTGGGCACGGTGACCCGCGCTCGCAGCATGTCGATGTGTGTTTTGGACACGGGCACATGTGCGAGGTTGTTGACGGGATCGACGCGCTCAGGGTCGCAGTGCGCGAGCGGCTGCGCACCGGCGCCCACGCCATCAAAGTGATGACATCGGGCGGGGTGTTTTCCCTCACGGATCCGGTGCGCATTCCCCAATACTCGGCAGAGGAGCTTCAGGCGGTTGCCGACGAAGCACACCGCCGTGGAACGTACGTCACTGCGCATTCGTATTCGTCGGAGTCAGTCATGCATTCCATCGAGAACGGCGTCGATTGCATCGAACACGGAAACCTCATCGACGCCGCCACTGCTACGGAGATGGCGCGGCGGGGCACCTTCCTCGTCCCGACGCTCGCGACCTACGATGCCATGGGGCGTCGGGGTCCCGGACTCGGCCTGAACGAGGTGTCGCTTGCGAAGAACGCTGAGGTGCTCTCGAAGGGGCAGGAGGCAGCGAACATGGCGGTACGAGCTGGCGTTCGCGTCGGATTTGGCACCGACCTGATGGGAGATATGGAGGACGAACAACTCCGCGGGGTTGCCTTGCAGGTGGAGGCGCTCGGTGTGCCTGAGGCCCTGCACTCGATGACGGCGGGGAACGCAGCGGTTCTCGGTGACGCGCGCTTGGGGAGCATGGAGGTCGGTTCCTACGGCGATGCAGTCCTACTCTCGGGTAACCCTCTTGAAGATCCCTTCGTGCTGGGAGCTATGGGCGCGCGCCAAGCAGTCATCCAGGCGGGACGGGTCGTGTAACAGGCGGAGTGCGTGCCCGACGGTTGCCACATCAGTCCCACTGGCGGAGCAGCTCCACGAGGGTGCGCACACCGTACCCCGTTGCGAGCGGCCCGTCCGGGGTAGCACGCACCGCAGGGCCCGAACAATCGATGTGCGCGAACGGAACGTCAGCGGGGGCAAATTCTCCGAGGAAAAGAGCTGCCGTTATCGCCCTTCCGGTGTCACTGAGCGGATGGTTTCTCAGCGTGGCTCCCGGCGCGGTCGAGCGGAGCTGCGACGCGTAGCGCGTCGCCCAGGGCATCTCCCAGAGCGCTTCTGCCGACTGGTCTGCCGCACGGAGGAGGCGCCCTCCGAGCGCGTGGTCGCGGGCGAAGAGCCCCGCGATCTCTGGACCAAGCGCGACCTCGATTTGGTAGGTGAGTGTTGCGACGCTGATGACCGCGCGAGGTGCCGCCTCGGATAACCTCGCGATGGCGTCCGCGAGAACCACCCGGCCCTCGAAGTCCGTATCGATGATTTCTACTCCCACCCCGCTACGAGTGTGCACGACGTCTCCCGGGCGTATCGATGCGGGGCCGGGGATGTTTTCAACCAGGGGCAGCGCGGCGTAGACAGGCTGGGTCACGCCGAAGTCTCGCAGCACAGATAGCGTTGCCAGTACGGTCGCGGCTCCGGCGCAGTCAGTGTGCATTGAGTACATAGCAGAGGGTGGCTTGAGCGAGAGACCGCCCGCATCGAATGTCACGCCTTTCCCAGCCAGACCAATAGCGTCTGCAGGAGGCTCATCTCCCGGGGGCAGCGTCCCCGAAAACCAGAGTTCGACTAGCACGGGCGGTTTCACGGATCCCTGCCCGATTGCAGTGATCCCGCCAAAGCCTTCCGCTCGCAAACTCGGCGCGGTCGTCAGCCGGAAGCCAAGGCCGTTCGCGACAGCCACTTCGCTGGCTCGCTCGGCAAACATTGCGGGGGTCAGCTGGTTCGACCGCGCGTCCGTCAGGGACTTTGCCAGAGTTTCAGCGCGGTGCAGCCGGTGTTCTTCAACCACTGCTCGCGTGAACTCTGCTGCGGGAATGTCGATCTCTACAGGCAAATCGAACGTTTCATCTCCGGACGGCCCACTGATCGCCGCGAGCAGCCCGGCGAGGATTTGGCGAAACTCGGCTGTGGTGAGGGAGCTGCCGGTGAGGGTTAGGGTGGGCAGGGGGCCTGACTCGCCGCCCTGTGCGCGCAGAAGCTCCCCTGCCCGTTCGCCCCAGCTACTCAGGCATTCGCGGCTGGCATTGCCTGTCGGGATCGGTGGGAGGTGCCACGGCGCATTCCGGTCGCGCCCCGAGTGTGCTGCTGGCGCGACTGTGGGGGTCACCGATGTGGCTGTGGATTGGATGATCGCCATTGTTCGTTCCTTTCGGCCCACTTCCGGGTCACCGATCCACACTATGGTGGGGCGAACGTGGCCGCCTGTGCACGGTGCACATCAAGGGAGACAGTGGTTCGCATGCCTGCCAGGAGCGGCAAACTGCCACAATGCATGTAGCGCTGAACACAGCGCACGAACTGTACGTACGAGGAGGACACGGGTGAAATCGCAATCGCTTTCGATTCTTGGGGCACAGGTCTGGAACGGGACCGATTTCTCCCCGCAGGACCTGCACATTGTTGACGGGCTCGTGTCAGCCGAACCGGCACCAGACGCAGAGACACTCGACGGCAGCGGCGGCTGGCTCCTCCCCGGGTTCATCGACGCACACTTCCAGGCGTATGCGACGAGCATGGACGGGCTCGAGAACGAGCGTGGCCCACTGAGTTACGCCGCGATCAACGGCACGCGCCGCCTTGAGAAGGCGCTGCGCCGCGGCTTCACGACCGTTCGTGATGTCGCCGGAGGGGACATCGGGCTCGCCCGCGCGATCAACGCCTCGCTGTTCGACTCGCCCCGATACCTGTTCACGGGGCCTGCGCTCAGCCAGACCGGTGGGCACGGCGATCCACGATCCGAGCACGTCGACATCTGCTTCTCCCACGGGCACATGTGCGAGGTCGTTGACGGCGTCGAGGCGCTGCGCCTCGCGGTGCGCAACCGGCTGCGCACCGGCGCGCACGCGATCAAGATCATGACGAGCGGTGGCGTGTTCTCGCTCGCCGATCCGCTACCGATCCCGCAATACTCACCGGAGGAGGTGCGTGTCGTCACCGAGGAAGCGGGCCGCCGCGGCAGCTACGTTGCGGCCCACGCCTACTCGTCCGAGGCCGTGATGCACTCCATCGAGAACGGTGTCCGCTCGATCGAACACGGCAACCTCATCGACGCCGCCACGGCAACTGCGATGGCGGATCGCGGTGCGTTCCTGGTGCCGACTCTCGCCGCATACGATGCCATGGATCGCCGAGGAGCCGAGATCGGACTCAACGAGATCTCCCTCGCGAAGAACTCCGAGGTGCTATCGAAGGGGCAGGAAGCGGTGCAGATCGCGCTCGCCGCAGGCGTGAGCGTTGGCTTCGGCAGCGACCTCATGGGTGATCTCGAAGACGATCAACTGCGCGGGGTCCGGCTGCAGGCTGACGCGAGCGGGGCGGCGGCGACGATCCACTCGCTCACGGCAGTGAACGCCCAACTCATCGGGGATCCCCGTGCCGGCTCACTCGCCATCGGGAGCTACGGAGACGCGCTCCTGCTCTCGGAAAACCCGCTCGAACTCGCAGGTGCACTGTCCGAGCCCGCCGCGCGGCTCGCAGTCGTGCAGGCCGGCCGCGTTATTCGGTAGCGAGTGCGTCGGTGGCGTCGGTCGCGGGCACCTCGGGCTCAGCGATCGGCGCCGCTTTGAGATCGAGCGAGCTCCACCTGCTCCAGCGGAGATACTCCAGGTGCTCCTGCATGAGCCGCTCGACGGCTGGTCGGTCGCCGGCGAGCAGCGCGTCAAGGATGTCGCGGTGATCCTGCGCCGAGTCAGTGAGCTCTCCGCGCACGGCGAGCTCGTAGATGCCGTACTGGCGGGTCTGATCGCGCAGCGTTCCGATGAACTCGGTCAGGCGGTCGTTATCGAGGAGCGCCAGCAGCCCGAGGTGAAATTCCCGGTCTGCGTCGAAGAACGCGATGATGTCTTCCTGCTCGGCTGCCGCGAAGAACTTATCGATGATCGCGGAGAACGCAGCCTCCCGCTCGCGCACCCGGGGTGAACCGGCGAGCTTCACCATCGATGGCACCTCGAGGAGCGTGCGGATCTCGGCGATGTTCTCCCGGTCTCGGCGGCTAATGGTGACGACCCTGTATCCGCGACCGCGTACGGCCTCCATCATGCCGTCATTGACGAGTGCAAGCATTGCTTCACGGACGGGACCGTGCGAGACGCCCAGCTCTGCTGCAATTGCCGATGCCGAGTACACCTCGCCCGGTTTGAGGTCTCCGGAGACGAGCAGCGCGCGGAGCTGCGCGAGGGCTTGCTCCCGCAGCGTCGTCGGCGGCATCCGCAGCATTTCGATCACTGGGCGTTCCCCTCTCTGCTCGGTAATGGAAGAAACTCTATCTGCTCATCCCTCTGGAGAAGCCCGGCAGCGGCGTGATCTGCCCGCGGTACTCAGCGGAGGGGGCGCTGGCGTTCGCAGTGGGTTCGGTGCTTAGATCGAACGAGGGCCTTGCTGTTGCGGTCCGTGGAACGCAGGTGTTCCGTCCGCGCTGAACTGACATGGAGGACTCACCCATGAACATCACCGGAGTGCAGGTGTTCGGCTACGAACTGACCTATCGGCACGGGACGTATGTGATGTCCGGCGGCCGAGCTGCGGCTGCGCAGCAGTCAACGCTCGTCGCGATCACGACGGACTCGGGGATCACCGGGTGGGGTGAAGTGTGCACGCTCGGCAGCACCTATCTTCCGGCGTTTGCGGCTGGGGTGCGCGCCGGGATCGCTGAACTCGCGCCGGCGCTCATCGGGCATGACGCACTCAACATCCGTGGCGCGTTACGGCTAATGGACGAGGTGTTGCTTGAGCAGCGAGCCGCCAAGAGCCCCATCGACATTGCGCTCTGGGACGTTCTGGGGCAGGCAACCGGGCAACCGATCGCGCAGCTCACTGGCGGTATCCAGACACCTGAGTTTCCGCTCTATGAGGCGGTGCCACTGGAAGCCCCTGAGCGCATGGTCGGGTTTGTTGAAGCGCGCATGGCTGAGGGCATTCGACGGTTCCAGCTCAAGGTTGGCAACGAGCCAGAACTTGACGCGGCGCGCACCCGCGCTGTGGTCGAGGCGGTGCCCGACGATGTCATCGTGATCGCCGACGCGAACGGGGGCTGGGACGTGCACGATGCCATCAAAGCCGCGCGCCTGATTGGTGACATTCCGGTGTACATCGAGGAGCCCTGCCGTGGCCTCGACAACAACGTGCTTGTCGCGAGGCAGATCCCGCAGCAGCTGGTCCTTGACGAGTGCATCGTCACACTCGACGACCTCTACCGGGCGAAGTACGACGCCGGTATTTCGGCAATCAACCTGAAGTATTCGCGTATCGGCGGGTTCAGCCGCACGCTCCAGCTGCGCGACGCCGCGCAGAGCCTCGGGTTGAAGGTGTCGATGGAGGACACATGGGGCGGCGACATTACCTCGGCAGCGGTGAGTCACCTCGCTGCGACCACCGCGCCGGAGACGCTCTTCAATGTGTCGTTCATGAACGACTGGACGAACGAGCACGTCGCGGGCTACGAGCCGCGCTCGAGTGCGGGGCGGGGAAGGGCGCTGACAGGTCCGGGCCTCGGCACCACCGTCGACGAGTCGGCGCTGACGCCTGTGGCCGAGTTCCGGTAGCCCAACGCGCGACCTGCCGGCGACCGGGCCGCAGCCCGATCGCCGGCCGCGCCTACCCGCTGAGTGCGGCCGTCGGCGGGGTGCGCGACGCACGCACCGCAGGGTAGAGCCCGGCGATCGCACCGACGAGCAGCGTTGCGATCACGGCGACGCCGGAGACCGTGAGCGACACGACTGGTGTCCAGCCGTTGGCGAGCGCGACACCGAGCGTGACGCCCGCACCGATCACCACCCCGGCGAGCCCGCCAAGGCCCGAGAGCACGAGCGCCTCGGTGACGAACTGCAGACGAATATGCCGTCGGGTGGCCCCGAGGGCGCGTCTCAAACCGATCTCCTTGCGGCGCTCGATGACCGAGATCACCATGGTGTTTGCGACGCCGATGGCCCCGACGAGCAGTGAAATTGAGCCGAGCCCGACAAGCATGCTCGTGAATACGTCATCGACCGCCTGCTGCGCCGCGAGCGCGTCGGACGGGCGAGAGACGCTGACCGAGCCGGGCTGCTGCGGCTGGATCGCGGCTGGCGTGAGCCAGCGCACGGTCTCCAACTCGCTCTCGGCGGCGCGCTGCATCACCACCGACGGGTGCCCGTCCCACCCGAACTCTGCCTCCGCCACCCGAGAACCGATGAGCGCTGCGCTGTCGTATTCGGGGGCGAGGCTCAGCGGTTCCAGGATGCCGATGACCGTGACGAGGGTGTCGCCGAGCCAGACGTTCGAGCCCGGTTCGACCGTGCCGAGCCGGGACGCAGCCTCGAATCCGAGCACAGCGGCGGGGAACGCTGACGTGGTGGCGTTGAACCAGGATCCCGACAGCATGTCGCCGGCGACGACCTCGAGAAACGCGGTGTCGACGGCGGCCACGGTCACGCCGCCGGTGCGCTGCGGATCCACATACTGGTTCCGGTAGACGGAGGTGTCAGCGAGCGTGCCGATCGCGGCGGTCGCAGTCACTCCTGGGAGTCGTGCGAGTCGATCCGCCGCGTTTTTCGGCAGCGGCCCGGCTGCGTTTCCCCCGTCAGCGGCGACTGCGCTGAGCAGGTTCGTGCCGAGGCTGGAGAGTTGCGCCTCAAGCTTGGCCTGGCTCGACGCCGAAATCCCGAGCACGGCGACCATCGCGGCGACGCCGATTGCGATACCGAGCGCTGAGAGCACCGCGCGCAGCGGTCGCGCGCGAATGCCTGCGGTGCCGAGGCCGAAGAGATCGCCGGGGCGCAACCGGGAGCGGCGCAGCGGCGCGCGCTCGGTGCCGGCGCTCACGCCGCCACCTGCGTTCGCGAATCGCTGGTGACCGCGCCATCGCTGATGGTGATCTGCCGCGGGAGTTTGGCGGCAATCTTCGGGTCGTGGGTGATGATCACGATGCTCGTGCCCGCCTGATGGAGCTGGTCGAGGAGCTCGATGATGCTCGCGCTCGCGCGCGAGTCGAGATTGCCCGTCGGCTCGTCTGCGAGCAGGATCGGCGGGTCACCCACGACAGCGCGAGCGATCGCGACGCGCTGGCGCTCGCCGCCAGACATCGGATGCGGCTTATGGTGCATGCGTTCGCCGAGACCCACCCTGCTGAGGATCGTCTGCGCACGCTGCATGCGCTCGCGGCGTGGCACCCCTGAGTAGAGCAGCCCATCGGCGACGTTCTCCTCGGCGCTCACCCCCTCCCGGAGATGGAATTGCTGGAACACGAAGCCGATGTGCTGCGAGCGGAGCGCCGAGAGCTCGACGTCGGTGAGCGTCGTCGTATCGATCCCGACGAGCTCGACCGTGCCCGCGCTCGGCCTATCGAGCGTGCCCATAACATTGAGCAGCGTCGACTTCCCGGAGCCGCTCGCCCCGACGATCGCAACGTACTCGCCCGAATCTACCTCGATGCTCACCCCGCCCAGCGCGGTCACCGGCGGATGACCGTATGCACGGGTGACCCCGCTGAGCCGAATCACGGAGCTCATCGCTTGGGCACCGTCACCTCGAGCCCCTCGCGGACTCCCTTTCCAGACACCTCGACCGAACCCGAGGCGAACGCGCCGACCTCGACCGACAGGAACTCGCGTTCTGCTTCGGGGGAGCTCCGTGGCAGCTCGAGCGCGAACGTCTCCTGGTCGACAGGAACGAGCGCGTCGACCGGAACGGTCAGCACGCCCTCCCGGAGCACCTTCCCGAAGCTGAGCTTCACGCTGACGAGCGAGAGCGACGCTACTGCGGCCTGGTCGTCGAGCGAGATCTGCACGGGCAGCAGCAGCTCAGCGGCCGCATTCGGGTCTTCAGATGGCGCCTCCTCCGCCGCGCCGATGCCTGCGACCTTGCCGGTCGTCGATGTGCCGTTCGGCAGTTCGATCGTGACGGCCGTGCCAACGGGGGAGAGCTCCGCCTGAGCAGGTGTGAGGAGCGCGAGCACCTCCTGTGCTGCGCCGGAGGCGCTGAAGAGCGTGTCGCCGGCTGCGACCCGATCGCCGGGCCGCTTCGCTGCCTTGGTGACCTGCAGCGGCTGGCTCGAGAACAGCACCTGGTCCTTGCTCAGTGACTGCTGTGGCTTCAAGCCGAGCGAATCCGTCCAGGCGTGCAACGCCCACTTCGTGTACCAATTGAACTCCTGCGAGGGGTCGACGCTGAGGTACCCGAACGATTGCAGATTGCGCTCGAGCTGTTCAATGTCGACTCCGGGCTCCATACCAGCGGTGAAGTCCCGCCAGGCCGGCATCGCGCCGGACAACATGAATACCGGCTTCTCGTCGACCCGGTACGCCACCGATCCCGCAGCGAGCTGCGTACCGGTGGCGGGAACCTCGGTGAGCATCCCGCTCGTGGTAGCGGCGATGTCGACCTGGAGCGCGTACTGGAGCTTGCCGCGTGCGGTGGTCTCCGAGGTGAGGTCGCCGGCTGCGACCGTCGCGGTGTCCACCGCTGGGAGCTTGGTGGGCGGGGCGGTGTCCGAGGGTTGCAGTAGCGCGGCGGCGCCAAAGCCGCTGCCGGCGAGCACTGCGATGGCGAGGGATCCCCACAGCACCTTGCGCGCGCGACCGCCGGTGGGTGGAGCCGGCAGCTCGGTGGCCGACCCCGTCGGTGGAGCAGCGGCCCCGTGGTCGGCTGCGTCGTGCTGCCCGGTATCGGGAGTGCGAGGTGTGTGGGTCATGGCCTACTCGTTCAGGGATGGTTCACGGTGTCTGTGGGGAGCAGCGGATCCGCCTACTGCATGGCCTTCTCGCTGCAGGTGTCGAGGTCGGTGTTGCTTGCGCCGTCCGGCGTCTTCGGCGAGGTGCCGCCGAGCTTCGCGTCCTCGATGTCGTAGCCGAGGTCGCGCATGCACTCGCCGAACTTGCTGTCGTACTCGAAGCGTGCCTTGTCTGCTTCGCGCTTCTCGGCCTCACTGAGCTCCTTGATCGGCGGCTCACCAACCTCCGACTGGCACTCCGGCGAGACCTCCTGCATCTCCTGCGTGACCTCGGGCCAGCCGCCTTCCGGCGTCGGGTCTTCGACGTCGAGACCCTTATCGCGGAAGCACTGCGCCATCTTCAGCTCCCACTCCTGGAATTCCGCGGCGTGAGCATCGGTGCCGCCACCCCCGCCAGCCTCGCCTTCCGCCTCTGGTGAGGCGCTGCAGCCCGCGAGTGCGAGCACGAGTGCCGCCGAGCAGGCTGCGAGCTTGAGCAGGGAAAGAGAGTTGCGCGACATGGTGTTCCTTTGTTTGGGTGCCCTGCGAACTCGCAGCGACATCACTCAGTGAATCGGAACGGGTGTTTCGCTGGCGTTAAGGAGAATTGCGACAGTTTCGATATGTCCCGCGGCATCGTTGAACTGGGCCGAATCTTGGCTGGACCGGCGAGCACATCCGCCGAAAACACGGTGCGAATCGCCCTCGGCGTTCGCGTTCCCACGTGGGCGCCGACACGACAGCGGCCCCGCACCCACAGAGTTGTGGGGGCGGGGCCGCTGTCGTGTCGGGCTGTCGGGTTAGCGCAGCGTGAAGCCGGTCCCGAGCGTGTCTGCCTGGTCGAGCATGAAACGGTGTTCACCGGTCTGGTAGGCCGTGCCGGTGACGCGTGGCACGACGGTCGCGGTGCCGTCGGCCCGTGCGGTGCTTGCGTCCCAGGTCGCCGCGAAGACCGTGTCGACGATCGAGCGGTGTTCGAGCGTCTCCGTGGCCCCGAGCACCCCCGAATCCGCGAGCAGCGCGACGCGTGCCCCGGTGCCCGAACCGCATGGCGAACGATCCACCTCGCCGTCGGCGAAGACGGTGACGTTGCGCTGGATCGGCCCGTTCTCGTGCCGTCCGAGGTCGTCCCAGAGGATCGTCCCGTACACGCCAGACAGGCGTGGAGCGTCAGCGAACTGGGCCTCAGCGGACTCGTTCAGCGCCCACTTGATCTCGCGGCCGAGCGCGATGAGCTCCGTGTACTGCTCGGGCCCGACCGTGAGGCCGAGATCCGCCGCGCGAACCGAGGCGTAGATCGCGCCGGAGTAGCTGAGATCCACAACGACGTCGCCGCGCGAGGTCGCGACACTCACATCGCGGGCGATCACGTGCGAATCGACGTTGCGGAACGTCGCCCCCACGAGCGTGCCGCCGCGGCGCTCGACGAGCGCGGCAACGCGGCCCGATGGCACGTCAATCACGACCTCGGTGACCCCGTCGGGATCGCTCTCGACGAGCCCCGTGTCGGTCGCCCACACGCCGAGCGCGATGGTGCCGTGCCCGCAGGCGGTCGAGAAGCCGTCCTTGTGCCAGAAGAGCACGCCGAAGGCTGCGCCCGCGTCGTCGGGCGGGGTGATGAATCCGCCGTACATGTCAGCGTGGCCGCGCGGCTCGTTGCAGAGCAGCTGCCGCAGCTCGTCGATGCCTCCGGAGTTTGCGATCGCCGCGACCCGGCGCTCACCGACGGTCGCGCCGGGAAGCTCGGGAAGGCCCTCGTGGACGATGCGGAACGGCTCGCCCGCCGTGTGGTAGTCGGTCGTGTGGATCCAGTTGTGCTGTGCGTGCGTCATTGCTGCGTGTCTTTCGTGTACGGGTGGGGGAAATTCGAGGCGCCCGTTGGGGCGCCCCGACAGGGTTACTGCTGGGAAGCGCTCTTCGCGCCGGGGAGGATGAGGCTCATCGTAGTGGTGAACTCGCCCTCAATTTCCGCGTTCTTTGCGTAGGTGAAGCGGCTGACGACCATCGCAGTGATGAGTGCGAGCACGAAGCCGGGGAGCAGCTCGTACAGCCCGGTGTCGAACGCCTTCCACACGAACACGGTGATCGCGCCGACGAGCATACCGGCGAGCGCACCCCAGTTCGTGAGCCTCCGCCAGTACAGGCTGAGCAACACCACGGGGCCGAAGGCAGCACCGAAGCCGGCCCATGCGAAGCTCACGAGGCCGAGGATCGAGTCGTTCGGGCTGATTGCGAGGCGCGCAGCCACGACGGCGACCGCGAGCACACCGAGGCGGCCGAGGATCACGAGGGTCTTCTCGGCAGGTGGGGTCTTGCGCATGATCCGGTAGAGGTCCTCGACGAGTGCCGAAGAGCACACGATGAGCTGGCTCGAGAGCGTGCTCATGATCGCTGCGAGCACGGCCGCGAGCACGAGGCCGGCGACGAGCGGGTGCAGCAGCACCTGCGAGAGGAGCAGCACGATCGTCTCGGGGTCGCTCGGGGCGCCGCCGAACTTGTCAAAGTACGCGATACCGACGAGGCCCGCGGCGACCGCGCCGAGCAGCGAGAGGAACTGCCACGACGTCGCGATGCGGCGTGCGGACTTCGCCTCCCCGGGGGTGCGCAGCGCCATGAAGCGCACGATGATGTGCGGCTGACCGAAGTAGCCGAGACCCCAGGCAAGGCCCGAGATCACGACAAGCACGACCGCGCCCGTCGTCAGCTCGGGGCCACCGAAGATCGAGAGGTTCGCGGCACCGACGGTCTCGACGATCGACACTGTCTCACCGAAGCCGCCGATCGTGATGATCGCGACGACGGGAACGACGATGAGCGCGACGACCATCATGAGGCCCTGCACGACGTCAGTGAGTGACGCGCCCAGGAAGCCGCCGAAGAGCGTGTAGCCGAGGGTGACTGCGGTGACGAGCAGCATGCCGACAAAGTAGTCGCCGCCGAATGCGCTCTCAAAGAATTTGCCGCCGGCGACCATGCCGGAGGAAGCGTACAGCGTGAAGAACACGAGAATGATGATGCTCGACACTGAGCGCAGCAGGTGCGACTTGTCGCGGGTGCGGTTCTCGAAGAAGCTCGGCACCGTGATCGAATTCTTCGAAACCTCGGAGTAGGCGCGCAGGCGCGGGGCGACCAGCCGCCAGTTGAGGTAGGAGCCGAGGAGGAGGCCAACGGCGATCCAGCCCTCGATGAGACCGGTCGCGAAGATCGCGCCGGGAAGTCCCATAATGAGCCAGCCGGACATGTCCGAGGCACCTGCGGAGAGTGCGGCGACCCACGGCGGCAGGCCGCGTCCGGCGAGCATGTAGCCCTCGTGGCTGCTCGTGCGGCGGAACGCGATCCAGCCGATGAGCAGCATCACGGCAAAGTAGATGCCGAGTGCGAGGTAGAGGAAGAACTGATCAGTCATTGATGTTCGCCTTTCGAGTGTGAGCCGTGCGGCTCCAATGCGAAGGGGCTGGGAACCACTTGGCTCCCAGCCCCAACACGTCTGTGGACCTTAGATCAGGCCCTCGGACAGCTTGTTCGGCGTGCCGAAGCGGTGTGCCGTAATGGACACCGCCTGCTCGTGCATGAAGGGCAGCATCTCAACGCGCCCTGCCGACACGATGTCCCCACCGTACACGGCGATGTCGGGCTTGCCACCCGTCGCTGCCGTGATCGCGGCGAGGCCGTCTGCGCGGCTGGCGCCAGCCACGAGACGGATGCGTGCGCTCGCGTTCGGGCCGTCCTGTGCCGCGATCCGGCCGAGGCGAGCGGCCCAGGCCGCGTCGTCCTCGAACTGGATCTCGACGCCAGCAGCCTTGAACGCCTTGCTGATCGGCTCGGGAAGCGCGGCCGGCGTGCTCACGGTCGGGCGGCTGCCCGCCGCGATGCCCGCTGCGACGACGCGAATCGTGTGGTGGATCGGCGCGTCAGCCGCCGCGCGCACCGTGACCGGCACGGGCTTGTAGCGGAGGAGGTTGCGCTCGACGCCGACACCCGAGGCGTCGCGTGCGATCCCAAACTCATCGTTCCACGCGGTCGCGTCGGTGCCGAGTGCAGCGCGCAGCCACTCGAGCTCAGCGCCCGACACACCGGCCTGCTGCGCAGCGGTGAGAATGGGGGCAGCGGCGGGGCGCGGAGCGGTGAGCGCAGCCGTGACCGGTGCGTCCTCCCAAGCGCCGAGACCGTAGAGGTAGCTCGGACCGCCGGCCTTCGTGCCTGCGCCAATCGCCGACTTCTTCCAGCCGCCGAACGACTGGCGGCGTACGATCGCGCCGGTGATGCCGCGGTTGATGTAGAGGTTGCCGGCCTGGATGCGATCCAGCCACAGCGCCATCTCGTCACGATCGAGCGAGTGCAGGCCGCTGGTGAGGCCGTAATCGATCTCGTTGACCATGTCGATCGCCTCGTCAAGGGTCTCAGCGGTCATGATGCCGAGAATCGGGCCGAAGTACTCCGTGAGGTGGTACTCGGAACCGCGCTTGACGCCCTCGCGAACGCCCGGGTTCCAGAGCTTGTTGTTGCCCTTCTTGTCGGCAGCCAGCGGGCTGTCGCTCTTGAGGGGCTTCGGCTCGATGAGCCACTTCTCGCCAGCGCTGAGCGTGGTGAGGCCGCGGAGCAGCTTGCCGTCGGGCGCCGTGATGATGGTGCCCATCTGGGTCTCGAGGTTCTCGGGGGTGCCGATCTTCAGCGAGCGAGCCGCGTCGAGCAGCTGGCCGCGGAATCGCTTCGAAGTTGCGACCGAGCCGACGAGGATCACGAGCGATGCCGCCGAGCACTTCTGGCCGGCGTGACCGAACGCCGACTGCACGACGTCCTTCGCAGCGAGATCGAGATCAGCGTTCGGGGTGACAATGATCGCGTTCTTGCCGCTGGTCTCGGCGAGGATCGGGAGATCCTGGCGGAGCTCGCGGAAGTTCACCGCGGTCTCGTAGGCACCGGTGAGGATGAGGCGGTCGACGCGCGGGTCAGCGACGAGCTTCGAGCCGAGCGCGCGGTCAGCGAACTGCACGAACTGCAGGACGTCGCGGGGAACGCCGGCCTCCCACAGCGCCTCGATCATGACGGCACCGGAGCGCGCCGAGTTCGAAGCTGGCTTGATGATGACGGCCGAGCCAGCCGCCAGTGCGGAGAGCGCGCCGCCTGCGGGGATCGCGACGGGGAAGTTCCACGGCGGGATCACCGCGGTGAGCTTCTGCTGCTTGTACGTCGCGCCATCAACCTGACCGATGACCTGGCCGAGCATCGCGTAGTAGTTCGCGAAGTCGATCGCCTCGGAGACCTCGGGGTCACCCTGGTCGAGCGTCTTGCCACACTCGGAGCCCATGACCTCGAGGAGGGCCCCGCGGCGCGCCTCGAGGGCCTCGCCGGCGCGGTAGAGGATGCGTGCGCGCTCGTCGGCACCGAGTGCCTGCCAGCCGTCAGCGGCGGCGACGCCACGGGCGACGATCTCGTCGAGATCCTGCGCGGACTCCACGAGCGCCTCCGCGACGAGGTTGTCGCCGAGCGTTGAGGAGACCATGCGGTCAGCGATCTCGCGACCCCACACGTGGTTGCCCGGGAGATCCGGGTCGCTGTCGGGGGCGTTGTCGAACTCGCCCTTGCGGCCCTTGGCAACGAGCGCCTCGACGCGCGCCTCGGCGCCTGCTGCGTCGTACGCGCGGCGATCCTGCACGCGGTTCGACGGCGGTACCGAGTAGTTTGCGGGGTCTCCGTCAGCGGTGATCGCGGCCAGATCGTCGAGCGATGCGAGGAAGCGGTTCTTCTCGCGGTCGAAGAGCTCCTTGTTCTCGTGGACCTCGAATACGGCCGACATGAAGTTCTCCTGGCTCGCGCCCTCTTCGAGGCGGCGAATGAGGTAGGAGATCGCGACGTCGAACTCGTCGGGGTGCACGACGGGAACGTACAGCAGCAGCGAACCGACATCGCGGCGCACTGCCTCAGCCTGGCCGGTGGCCATGCCGAGGAGCATCTCGACCTCGAGGCCCGACTCTGCGCCGCGGCCCTTGGCGAGCAGCCAGGCGAGGGCGAGATCGAAGAGGTTGTGGCCTGCGACACCGATGCGCACGTTCTTCACGTGCTCAGGGGTGAGCGAGTAGTCGAGGACAGCCTTGTAACTCGTGTCCGAATCCTGCTTGGTGCCCCAGGTCGCTGCCGGCCAGCCGTGCACGGCCGCATCGACGAGCTCCATCGGGAGGTTCGCGCCCTTGACGAGACGGACCTTGATCGAGGCACCGCCACGAGCGACGCGCTTCGCCGACCACTCCTGGAGGCGCATCATGGCACCGAGAGCGTCGGGGAGGTACGCCTGCAGCACGATGCCGGCCTCGAGGTTCAGGAACTCTGGGCGGTCGAGGATCCGCATGAAGACCTCAAGGGTGAGGTCGAGATCCTTGTACTCCTCCATGTCGAGGTTGATGAACTTCTGCGGCGATGCTGCGGCCGCGCGCTCGAACAGCGGAATGAGCTGGCTCTCGATGTGCTCGATCGCCTCGTCAAACGCCCAGTGGTTGTGCGGCGCGACGGTCGAGGAGACCTTGATCGACACGTAGTCGACGTCAGGGCGCGCGAGCAGCTTGTGCGTGCCTGCGAGGCGACGCTCTGCCTCGCCCTGGCCGAGGATGGCCTCGCCGAGCAGGTTCATGTTCAGGCGAACACCCTCGGTCTGGATCTTCGAGATCGCGGGGCCGAGCTTCGAGTCGGTCGCGTCAATGATGAGGTGGCTCACCATCTGGCGGAGCACCTTGCGTGCGATCGGCACGACAACGCCGGGCAGTGGCTTGGCGAACGCGCCGCCCATGCCGATGGCGCCGCGCATCACGCCGGGGAGGAACCCGGGGGTGAGGGGCACGAGCTCCTTGAGCTTCTTTGCTGCGACGCTGAGGTCCTCGGGGCGCACGACGCCGTCGACGAATCCAACCGTGAAGTCGAGGCCGTTGGGGTCGCGAAGCACACCTGCGAGGCGTGCTGCTGAGGCGTCAGTCGGGATACTGGCGGCTTCGGTGATCCACTTGCGTGCGAGCGCGATGGACTCTTCTGCGAGGTCCTGGGGGCGTGGGGTTGCCTGAGACAACGGCGTTCCTTTCGTACATGGGTGCGGGCGCGCGCGGATGCGGCGGCCCTTTGCCCGATGAGCTAAGTGTGAGCGTTCGCAAGCTTGAAGTAAAGCGATGCTTTCTGAGCGATAATGTGAAGTAAAGCTAAACGATTGATCGGGGGCTGGAATGCTCGAAATGAAACGGCTGCGACTGCTCTGGGAGCTGTCGGCCCGGGGCACGGTCGTGCAGGTCGCAGAGGCGCTGAATTACAGCCCCTCTGCGGTGTCGCAGCAGCTCGCGCTGCTCGAAAAAGAGGTCGGGACTCCGCTCCTCAGACGCGTCGGTCGCACCCTCGAACTCACCGCCGCTGCGGAGGCGCTCGTCGCTGAAACCGAGGAACTGTTGGCCGGGCTCGAGCGAGCAGAAACCGCGGCTCACCGGGTGCGCGGAGAGGTCGCCGGGCGTGTCCGAGTGGCGGTGTTTCAGACCGCCGTGTTGGCCTTCATGCCGCAGGCGCTCCGCAGGCTCCGCACGGAGTACCCGAACCTCCGTGTCGAGATGGTGCAGCACGAGCCCGAAACCGCGCTGCACGAGACCCGCGTGCGCGGCTTCGACCTCGTCGTCGCCGAGCAGTATCCGGGCCATGCGACCGCGCAGTTCGACGGGCTCGATCATGCTCCCCTGACCTACGACTCGATCCAGCTCGCGCTGCCTCGCGTCGGGGCCGGTGATGCCGAGTTCGATCTCGTTGAGAGCTTGGCAGACGCGGCCGGGCTGCCGTGGGTGATGGAGCCGCGCGGCGCCGCCTCGCGGCACTGGGCAGAACAGGCCTGCAGGAGCGCTGGCTTCGAGCCCGATGTGCGCTATGAAACGGCCGACCTGCAGGCGCACGTGCGACTCATCGAATCTGGCAACGCGGTCGCGCTGTTGCCTGGACTCGTGCGCGCGGAGTCGCGGCTGCGCATGGTGGATCTGCCTGGTGACCCGCAGCGATCCATCTTCACGGCGGCGAGGATCTCTAACGCCGAGGCCCCAGCTGTGCTTGCCGTACGAGAGACCCTTGCGATTGAGGCGGCTTCCCTGGCAAAAACTGCAGAAAACACGGTCACGGTTGAACCATAGGAATTGCGACGTATGCTTGGCCGGGTGAAGACGATTAGTTACAACCTGCGAAAGAACCGAGCCATCGGTGAGCTTGCCGACCTCGTCGACACTCACGGAGCCGAGCTGCCGTGCCTCCAAGAAGCGGAGACCGTGAACCTGCCGTCGCGCATTGGTTCACTCTCGCTCGTGCACGCGACCGAGAAGAACCGGCTCGGGCTCGCCATGTACGTCGACTCCGAACGGTTCGCGGTGCGCTCGGCGCACGCGTTCCAGCTCAAGAAGTCGCTGCACGACCGGCTCCTGTCGCCCGCGCACGAGCGGCTACTTGGCGCCCGCATCCACGACCGCGAGACCGGCTCTGACTTCATCGCGGCCTCGTTCCACGCTGCCCCGCTCACCGCACTGAACTCGTTGCGGCGCATCCAGATCCGCACCGCGATCGACGAGCTCGGCGGCATCGGCCCCGGGCTGCCGACGATCATGGTCGGTGACTTCAACTACCCGGTGTTCCAGAATCGCCTGACCGCGACCATGCTCGAGTCGGGCTACGACACGAACTACTCCGACAAGCGGACCTACAACAGGTACTTCCTCTTCCGCGGACACTATGACTTCGTCACCTCGACAGGCTTCGAGATCGACCGCGTGCAGACGCTCGGTCGCGGCTCCTCGGACCATCTGCCGATCCTTGTGACAGCTGCCCGCCACGGCGCGCTGCTGCGCGACCAGCTACCGCTCGCGGCGTAGCACGCGCTGCGCCGCGCCCGCGCTGACGGGGCGGCCTCACTCCGCAAATGGGTGAGGCACTCCCGCTCGTGCTGGCAGATTGCTGAAACGAGTGCCCCCGGAGGCTCCCGCTGCCGCGCTCAACGTGAGCCGCCCAATATGGTTCGGCGGAAGCACCTTGCTGGGTTTTAGCTTTCGCGCATCGCTGTAATGACTCCCTTGAGGTGGGAGATGGTTGCCTCTTCAACGGCATCGGCATCTTCGGCAAGCAGAGCATCGATGATCTCGAGATGCTCGGGGCCCGAACGGGCTGCGCGCCCGGGTCTGAAGCTCAGCCGGAACTGGTGACGAGCACCCTGTGCCTGCAGGCGTTCGAGGATCTGGGTGGAAGTGTGGTGGGCGCTAAGGTCGCGGATGTAGTGGTCGAGTCGCTGGTGGAGCATGGAGTACTCGGCGAGGTCACCTGATTCAAGCGCGTCGACGATTGCGGCGCGCAGCTCCGTCAGATACTCGCGAGCTTCTGGGGTCATCCGCTCCGCTGCCTTTCGTGCGCAGAGGGCCTCAAGCGCGGCGCGAGCCTCGACGATTTCGATAGCCTCGTCGAGCGAGATGGCGCGAACTCGTGCCCCGCGGTTGGGAAGGTGTTCGACCAGGCCCTCGGACGTCAGCTTCAACAGTGCGTTTCGGACGACAGCTCTGGAGACCCCGAATTGTTCGCACAGATCTACTTCGACCAGACGCTGGTGGGGTGCAAACTCGCCCTCAAGAATGGAAGAGCGAATCGCGGTAATGGCATCGTCGAGTGTACCTAGTCGCTTCTGTGCGGTGTCAGAGGTCGTCACGTGCATTCCTCACTGTCCGGGGTCTTCCGGCTATAGGTGCGGCGTTTTGTTCGAGCCTATCGCTCACAAGGGGCCGAGGGATATCCTTCTCTCAAGATTGTAAACAATTTCTTGACCAATTTTGTGTTGTGTGTTTGAGTTGTCACGAAAGCACCCCCGCTGTGGCTGCGGTAAACGTCTGCAAACCCGGCGTGAGTTCGAGGAGGAACAACACTTGTCACACACATCAGCGTCTCTGCTTGTGATCAGCGCCCACGCTGGCGATTTCGTATGGCGCGCCGGTGGCGCGATTGCTGCCGCGGCGCTCCGCGGCGAGAGGGTCACCGTTGTCTGCCTCTCCTATGGTGAGCGCGGTGAGTCTGCCAGCCAGTGGCTGGCGGGTAAGGACCTCGAAGAGATCAAGGCAATGCGCCGTTCCGAAGCCGAGGCGGCAGCCGCTGCTTTGGGCGCAGACATTGAGTTTATGGACATGGGGGATTACCCGCTGCTTGAATCACAAGAAGCGATCTCCAAGCTCGTAGACGTGTTCCGGCGTACTCAGCCGACTGTGGTGCTCACGCACGCGCTTGCTGATCCATATAACGAAGACCACCCCGCTGCTGCGCGGATGGCGCTCCGTGCTCGCGTGCTTGCGCAGGCGATCGGTGTGCAGAATTCCGACGGATCGTTCCCGTCGCAAGACGAGATTATTGGCGCGCCTCCCGTGTTCTTCTTTGAGCCCCACCAATCCGAGCAGTGCGACTTCAAGCCGAACTTGCTACTCGACATTACTGAGGCTTTTGAACGCAAGCAGCGTGCAATGGAGTGCATGCCCGCTCAGAAGCACATGTGGAGCTACTACACCGACCTCGCAGTCCGTCGCGGTGTGCAGGTCAGGCGGAATGCTGGACCGAACCTTGGACTCCCTCACGAGACAAAGGGTGAGGCCTACGTGCGTTTCCTTCCGCAGGTAACGGGGGAGCTGTCGTGAGCCATGTAATCGTTACGGACATAACTCGGGCCGATTCTGCCTCGATCGCGGAGCTCGAAGCGCTCGGGGTGGCCACGGTGCACGAAGCGATGGGCCGCACGGGACTGGTTGGAACTGGGGTCGTGCCGGTACAGGCCGGCGCAAAGATTGCGGGGAGCGCGGTGACGGTGCTCTGCTGGCCCGGAGATAACCTCATGATCCACGCGGCAGTCGATCAGTGCGAACCGGGAGACGTGCTTGTAGTGACCACCGTCTCGCCTTCGCTTGATGGGTCCTTTGGTGAACTGTTTGCAACAGCATTGCAGCATCGCGGAGGGCGGGGCATCGTCACGTCGGGCGGGGTCCGGGACGTTGCCGAGCTTCGTGAAATGAACTTCCACGCATGGGCAGGTGCCCAAAACGCTCAAGGAACCGTCAAAGCGACCGGGGGTAGCGTGAACGTCCCGATCGTCCTGGGCGGTGCGCAGATCCAGCCGGGCGATGTTGTCGTCGCAGACGATGATGGTGTTGTCTGTGTGCCGCGCGAACGGGTCACCGAGGTGCTCGAGAAGTCGCGGGCTCGGATTGCCAAAGAAGAGATCGCGCGCGCACGCTATCAGGAGGGTGTGTTGAGCCTTGACCATAACGGCTTGCGGCCTCTGCTCGCCGAGCTTGGCGTTTCGTATGTTCGGCAGCAGGAGAGCACAATTGGTGACTGATGTAAGTGGCGAGGGCATTCCCTGTCTTTGGATGCGAGGTGGTACCTCAAAGGGAGCGTTTTTCCTTGAGTCTGATATGCCGCAGGGTGCGCAGGAGCGCGACGATCTCGCGCGGCGTATCCTTGGGAGTCCGGATCCCCAGCAAATCGACGGCATTGGTGGTGGGCACCCACTCACAAGCAAAATTGCCATTGTTGGGCCAGGGCGCAAAGCTGGAGTGGATCTCGAGTACGAGTTCTTGCAGGTGGCCGTTGACACGGGGGATGTCACCCGCGCACAGACGTGCGGCAACCTACTTGCTGGCGTCGTTCCGTTTGCGATTGAACGTGGCTTGTTGCAAGCCGGGGCAGAGCGCACCACAGCGACGGTTCACCTCGTGAACACTGGAGATCAAGCGTCGGTGAGTTTCGCCTCTCCGGGCGGTGTCCTCGATTACTCCGGTGATTGCGTGTTGCCAGGAGTGCCTGGCGCGGGCAACCCGATTGAGATTGAGGTCAGTAGCGGGGGCGGAGCGCTGCTTCCGAGCGGACGCCAGATCGATGACATTGATGGGGTTCCGGTGACATTGGTCAATAACGGGATGCCAGTCGTCGTGGTGCGTGCGAGTGAAGTCGGGATAGTCGGTGATGAGGGTCCAGAGGAGCTTGAGGCGAACCGGGCGTTTCTCGGGCGCGTAGAAGAGCTCAGGATCGCTGCCGGTGAACTCTTCGGTATGGGCGACGTATCGCGGCTCTCAGTGCCAAAGATGATGCTCATCTCGGCACCCCAGGCGGAGGGGGATGTCACAGTACGGGCGCTCATACCCCACCGTGTGCACCGCTCTGTGGGGGTCCTTATGGCGGCTGGCGTGGCTGCGGCAACACGGATACCAGGAACTGTTGCCAGTGAGTGGGGCGGTGAAGGGGAAGCCGTAGTTCTGGAGTATCCAGCTGGGGCTTTCACGTCACGGGTGCGGACCCGAGAAGACGCGGTGCGAGGGTGGCTGGGAAGCTCGATCGCCACACGCACCACACGAAAGCTCTTTGAAGGGCGCGTGTTTCCCGGGCCGACTGGTAGCTAACCTCTCGCAAAAAGCAAGCGTGACAATTGTGTTATCTAAATTGTTAACGAAATGCTTGCCGATATTGAAACCATCAACTAGCGTCGATGCACATCACGCTTTTCAGGAGTCAAAGATGAAAATCGTTGCAGTTCTCGGTCTAGGAGAAGCTGGGGCACTCTACGCCCGCGGCTTCCGCGACGCGGGGTATGAAGTGGCCGGGTACGACCCGTTCACGACGCTTGGTGACCGTGACATTCGCCAGGAGGCAGATCTCGCGGCGACTGTCGGCGGCGCTGAACTGGTGATCAGCCTTGTTGGGGCTCGCGCGGCAGCTGCGGTCGCCAACGATGCGTTTCCGTTGCTGGACGCAGGAACGGTGTATGCCGACCTCAACACAGGTAGCCCCGCGTTGAAAGCTCAGCTTGAAGAAGGGGCAGCTTCGGCAAACGTATTGTTCGCTGATGTCGCTGTGCTGGCACCAGTTCCTCGTGCGGGAGTGCGCACGCCGCTCATGGCAAGCGGTAAGGGCGCTGAGCGATTCCGCGAACTCGTGATGTCGGCGGGCACGCCCGTCGATGCTATCGGTGGAGCCGCAGGGGACGCGGCAGCCCGGAAACTGCTTCGGAGCGTGTTCATGAAGGGCCTTGCTGCCGTCGTTATTGAGAGCGTTGGGGCGGCGGAGCGTGCTGGTGCAGACACGTGGTTGCGTGAGCAGATCGTGTTGGAGCTGTCGGGCGATGCGAACGTGCTTATCCAGAGGCTGATCGACGGCTCACGGTTGCATGCAGAGCGGAGGGCGCACGAGGTCGAAGATGCACAGGCTTATCTCGACGAACTCGGTCAACCCACCTGGATGAGTGCCGCTACCATCCAGTGGTTCGCACAACTGCTCCACGAGGCAGACCCAGCGCACAGCAGCGAAGGAGCTCACGCATGACTATCAAGATCGAAAACCTCACCCTCAGCTACGGCGATTCTGTAGCGGTCCGCAACCTAAGTCTTGAAATCGAGCAGGGTGAGGCGTTGGTTCTGCTCGGACAGTCTGGTTGTGGCAAGACCAGCACGATGCGGTGCATTGCAGGTCTGGAGACGCCAGATGAAGGACGAATCTCAGTCGATGGCGAGGTGCTCTTCGACTCTGAACGGGGTATCAACAAGGCTTCACACAAGCGCAACATCGGAATGGTGTTCCAGTCGTACGCGATCTGGCCGCACATGAGTGTGTTTGAGAACGTTGCGTTCCCGCTTCGCATGAAGAGGGTATCTAAGGCAGAAATTGCCCGTCGTGTTGACGAAGCAATCACCGTGGTAGGTCTTGACGGTTTTGCTGATCGAGGCGCGAGCATGCTCTCGGGCGGCCAGATGCAGCGGGTTGCACTGGCGAGGTCGATCGTCATGGAGCCATCAGTGATGCTGCTTGATGAGCCTCTCTCAAACCTCGATGCCCGCCTCCGTCATCGGCTTCGTACCGATCTCCGCGAACTGCAACATCGACTCGGCCTTACTGCCGTGTACGTGACTCACGATCAAGAAGAGGCTCTCGCGCTCGCGGATCACATTGCGATGATGCAGTTTGGTCGAATCGTGCAGATTGGCCGGCCTGACGAAATCTACGGCCGCCCCTTGAGTGCCTCCATTGCGGACTTCCTTGGTGTGTCAAACATCATTCCTGTACGCGCGATCGACCCCGAAAGCGTCGGTTTTGCAGGTAGCGATCTCGCAATCAAGGTCGGGCCCTATGATGCCAGCGCCGGGGAGCTTCGCGCTTGCATCCGCGCTGAAGACGTCCTTATCGGAGACGATGCCCCTGCGGCGGCTCCAAACACCCTTGAAGGGGAGATCGTAGCCCGCGAGTTTCTTGGGGCAACTGCGACGTTCCGCGTGCGTCTTGCTCCGGGGGTCGAACTCGACGTGCTCGGCACGAAGCAGCAGGCGAACCGCACTCGTGAGGGAGAGCTCGTGCGAGTCCATCTCCCCGTGGAAGCCGTACAGGTGCTTCCCACCGAGGTGCCGGAGCTCGCGAACACGGATCGGGAGACGGTCCGATGAGCAGCCAGACAACGCCGTCGGATGCGACCGGCGTGATCACCACTCGCAGGGGATCCCGCCGTCGCCCAGCCTCATCGGCCCAGGCACAACCGCGCAAAATCGCGGGAGTCATCGCGCTCTACGGGGTGCTCGGCATTCTTATTCTGCTTCCAGTCGCACTGGTCGTGCTCTCGGCTTTCACGACTGAGACGCCGCGACCCGGAAACATTTCACTCTCAAATTTCACGCTGTCGAACTTTGCAACGGTATTCGGACCTGGCGCAATGCGCGCTGCGGGAAACTCGTTGATTGTTGGAATTGGCGGCTCCGTGGTGGCGTTGCTTTGCGGCGGGTTCCTCGCCTTTGTGACGGCGCGTACCAATGCTCCCGCTCGTCGCTTCTTGTACTTCGCGGGACTGGTGCCGATGTTCCTACCCAGCTTCGTTGGAGCGTTGGCCTGGGGTCTGCTGGGCGGACCCAACGCGGGACTGCTCAACATTCTCGCCCGCGATCTCGGCTTCGCGCCCTTTATGAACATCTACACACTGCCCGGCCTCATCATGCTGCTCGGCATCTACTATGCACCGTACGCATTTCTGCTCATCCATGCTTCCTTTAGCCTCATGAACCCCGACCTCGAAGAATCCGCGCGCGTTCACGGTGCAACGCCCGGTCAAGTGCTTCGTCGCGTTACGTTTCCGCTCGCAACTCCGGCCATCCTCGGGTCGGCGATTCTGATCTTCACACTCACAGTGGAGAACTTTCCTGTGGCGCAGATGATTGGATCCGCCGGCGGGCTTGATACCCTCCCGACCTACATCTTCCGGCTCATGAACTCGGCACCGTCGCGTGGCAATGAAGCAGCCGCGGTAGCTAT
The DNA here is from genome assembly GCF_001482305.1 of Leucobacter sp. G161. Lineage (GTDB taxonomy): Bacteria > Actinomycetota > Actinomycetes > Actinomycetales > Microbacteriaceae > Leucobacter. The sequence goes on along the minus strand of NZ_LOHP01000046.1, from coordinate 83,884 downwards.
CGCTCTCGTCTTGGTGGTGCTCATCGTCACCGCGATCCAGCGTCGAGTTGTTTCAAAGCGCACCTTCACGACCGTCTCAGGTAAGGGGCTGAAGCCTGCGAAGGTGTATCTGGGATGGTTCCGGATCCCCTCACTGGTACTCGGCATCACTTACTTCGTGATCACGGCTGTGCTGCCCATAGGGGCGCTTCTATTTGTTGCTATGCACGACTCGCCATACGTGGGCAGTGTGATCGGCTCCATTCAAGCCGGCGCATTGAACCTTGACGCATTCGTCGAGGTGCTCACGAATCCGACTGCGCACAAGGCGACTATGAACTCGCTTGTGGTGTCGATCTCGGCGGCGCTCATCGGAACCGTGCTCGCTTTCATCGTGTCTTATGTCGTCAACCGAAGTCGCATTCCTGGCCGAGCAGGCCTCGGCTACATCAGTATGATCCCTCTTGCCGTGCCCGCAATTGTTCTCGGCCTGGGGCTGCTCTGGACTTGGCTGCTCATTCCGCTCCCGGTGTACGGAACCCTGGTTGTCATGGTGATTGCGTTCACTGCTGCTCAGATGCCCCAGGGCTTCCAAGGCGCGAGCTCAGGCATTCTGCAGATCCACCAAGATCTTGAGGATAGTGCGGTGATGCACGGAGCTAATCGGATCCGCGCAATCTGGCGGATCACTGTTCCGCTACTGCGGGTGCCTCTCACCTCGACGTTCCTGCTGCTCCTCATGCTGTCGATGCGTGAGTTGACAGTGCCGCTCTTCCTATTCACGACCGATACACGGCTGCTCTCGATTCTGATTTTCGACAACTACGAGAACGGAATTCTCCAAGCAAGCGCCGCCACGAGCGTGCTGTATTGCGTCCTGATCTTCTTGCTCGCATGGCTCGCGAGACGTTTCGGCGAAGATCGGCAGCGAAAAGTATGACCCCACCAACAACTCTCCAATCTCAGACCACATTTCAGAGAGGAAATGCAATGAAAGCACGAATGATTAGAGGCTTGGCTGTTGCCACAGCCGTTGGCCTGATGCTCGTAGGCTGCTCGAACGGAGGTAACGACACTGCACCCGCCGATCCTGCATCTGGAGGAGATCTTGTGATCGAGGGGGAACTCGTCGCAACCGCGGAAATGTTTGAAGCCGCAAAGCAAGAAGGGACCCTTGTGTTCTACACCGGGGCAAGCGAAGTTTCAGAGAAGGAAGTTACCGACGCGTTCACTGCACTCACCGATATCCCTGTTGAAATCGTCCGACTTGCGCCCAACAAGCTTCAGGAACGTATTCTCAGTGAGAACGCGGCAGGAAAGCTAGGTGCCGACCTCGTTCGAATCTCGGGTGAAGACCTCATCGTGGCACTCGCAGAAGACGAAGTGTTTCAGCCAACAGAGCTGACCGATGATGTCTCGGGTTCCCTCATCGACGGTGCAGTTTTCGATGACGGTTTGTACTACAACAGTTTCGACCGGGTATACAGCTTTGGCTACAACAATCAGGTAATCCCAGATGCTGATGCTCCAAAGAACTGGGCTGACCTGACGGAAGCGGAGTACAGCGGCAAGGTTGGTCTTGTGCAGGTCGGCGCGGGCGGAAGCACGGCGGCCCTCACTCGCTTCCAGTTTGACGAGCTTGGCGAGCAGTGGATGAAGGATCTCGCAGCAAACGATCCTCGAGTGTTCGACTCATCGGCTAACCTCACGGATGCTTTGGCTCGTGGCGAGATCGGCGTAGGTATGGTGCCAATTGGGACCGCTTACTCGGCAATCCTCGCCGGTGCTCCCATCACCATTGCAATGCCTGAGGAGGGTGCAGCGGCTTACCCGTTCTATCTCGGCCAGACCAAGTCCACTTCGCGATCAAACGCGGCGACTGTCTTCGTGAACTGGCTGCTGTCAGCTAACGGTCAGTCGCTCGCAGCATCGATTGGGGACTACCCAGTCAATGAGCTCGCACCGAGCCCGACGATTGGTGATGTAGAGCTCCCCTCGCTCGATTCGGGCTTCTTGTACCGGTCAACTCTTGAGGAATCGCTTGAGAACCTCGAGGCAGATGCGAAACTCTGGATGCAGATCTTCGACTACACAGGCTAACGCGGAGCGAAGACAGATGCGATACCCGGGCCGTGGGCGGAAACCGAAATTCGGTAGCCACCCACGGCCCGTATTCGTGGTGAAAGGGGAAGCGCGTGAATCTGGCGTCTCGTCCAGCTCGCAAGTCCGCACACGGCCTACTGCTCGTGCACGCGACGCTGGTGCAAGTAGTGAGTTACGGCCTCCGCGCTGCGATCGCGTATGAGCTACTCGCGCTCGGCAAAGACGGCGTGTGGCTTGGGTACTCGGCTGCCGCGTTCGCGCTACCGCCACTTTTGCTTGCGCTACCTTCCGGCAGACTTGTCCACCGATTTGGTGAACGGGTGTCGATGCTCATCGGGGCGGCGGCGTTTCTGCTCTCGGTGATCGCGGTGTTGAGATTCGGCACGAACCCGGTGGGTCTCATCGTGGCTTCTGCGTTCCTAGGCTGCGGAGTGCTGTTCTCTGTCATCGGTGAGCAGAGCTGGGTGATGAGCGTCGTGCCAGGCCGTCGACTCGACTTCGCATTCGGAATTTACACTCTTGCGACTTCGACAGGGCAAATGCTCGGCCCGCTCATGCTCCTCATCCGCTCGCCGGCTGTCGCAGAGACCACGGGCGACTCCTCACCGGAGATGCTGGCGATTGCTCTGCTGAGCCTGCTGGTGTCAGTGGTGATTCTGGTTCTTTCAGCCTGTATCCCCGCGAGTGGCGCTGGGCATAACTCTCGATCGACCGGGGGAGTGCTCTCGCTCTTGCGCAGCCCAGGGGTGCCTGCCGCGCTCTTTGCGAGTTCAATCGTGCTCACCTCGCTTGATATGGCGATTGTGTATCTGCCGTTGCTCGCTGAGGGGCTCGGTATCTCTGCTGGATGGGTGAGCGCGATGCTGGTTGCTCGCGGTGCCGCAACCATGGTGTCCCGTCTGACGCTTTCTCCGATGACGAGACGATTTGGGCGTAGATTCGTGCTCGTTGCTGGTGGTGCGCTTGCCGGAATCGCGCTGTTGAGTCTGATGTTCCCCCTTCCTGCAACTGCGATCTTGGCAGTTTGTGTCCTTTACGGACTGGCCGCTGGTACGGTGCAGCCACTGACGATGTCATGGATGACGCTCATTACTTCCGTCGATGAGCGGAGTATGGCGGCGTCGCTCCGTTTGCTCGGAAACCGTATCGGGCAAACCGGAATTCCGCTGATTGCAGCGGGGATCTCATCAGCAGGAGGGGCGGCTTCCGTGTTCGGTTTCGTAGGCGCAGGCTTGCTCGTGGGCGCTGTCTTGTCGCGAGCCGCCCCCAACGACTGAGTAAGTGGTCGGCGGCTGCCTTTCCCCGTCTCCGCTCACAAGACATGCCCTCAGCGAGGTGGGGTCTTCTCTGCAGCAGATAAGACCCCACCTCGCTGAGGACATGTCCTTTCGGCGGTCGACGCCGGGGTGCGGCGCGCGGTCGGCGCCGCCACGCACCGGGCGGGCCGGCTGCGCCGGGGCGCGCCAGACTGTCGGGTTACAGACCCAGGTAGGTGGGGATCGCGGCGACCGAGTCGAGCACCGCGGTCGGCGACTCCTTCTCCAAGCTCGCGCGATCGAGCTTGCCGCTGAGCACGCCGATCGAAATCGCTGCGCCCGAGTTCAGACCGGACTGGACGTCGACGGCGGTGTCGCCGGCGACGAGCACATCGGCGACGTTGATGACGCCGGTCGCCTCCATCACGCGGTGGACCATGTACGGCGCCGGGCGCCCTGCCGCAACATCGTCGCCGCATGAGAGGGCGTCGACGCGCACGCCACCGGGGGCAGCCGTTGGGTCGGCCGACACAGTCCAGCCCATCCCGGCGAGAATGCTCTCGGCGACATCGCGGGAGAACCCGGTGGTGAGCGCTACCTTGATGCCGGCGGCCTGGAGCTGAGCGATTGCCTCAGGAACACCGTCGATCGGGGTCGGCGGCTGGGCTGTGTAGTACTCGTCGAGGAGCGCGCGGAAGCGATCGAATGTCTCCGCAACCGTTGCGTCGTCGGCGACACCGCCACCGAGCTCAATGAGCGCGGTGATGGCCTCGCGCTTCTCGACACCCATCCAGATTTGCAGATTTTCGGGGGTGACGGTGACGCCGGTCTCGGTGACGGCGTTCTCGAGGGCGTCGTAGACGGCGCCGCCGTCGTTCACGGTAGTGCCTGCCATGTCGAATGCGGCGAGAGTAATCATGCTGTGTCCTTTGCGGAGTTGATCTCGCCCGCGAACCCGCGGGTGAGGGATGAACGATGTGCTGCGGTGTTTTCGATGGCGAAGGTGGTCATGCTCGGCAGATGCCTGTCGTCGGCGTACTCGATGACTGTGCCGTCCTCGGCGGTCGAACGGCGACGGTCGCGGAGCAGCGGGTACCCGGGTGACACCCGCAGCCATTCGGCGTCCAGCGGGTGAGCGGCGACCGCGTCGATGAGGTGGCGTGCTCGGGTTGGCACGATGCCGTGCTGCGCGAGCGACTGGTAGATGCTGCCGTCGTCAAAGTTTGCAGTGAGGAGGTGCACGCCAATCGGGTAGGCGAGGCTCGTGCGCTCAAACAGGGCGGGTTCGCCGTCGAGTGTGCGCAAGCGGACGATCTCGACGACGGTGTCATCTGGGTTCACTCGAAGCTGCCTGGCGACCTGCTCGCTCGCGGGGCGCTTCGCGACCTCGACGACGTGCTGCCCGGGTGTGAAGCCAGCGCTCTTGGCCCACTCGGTAAAGGAGAGGAACGTGCTGAACGACTGGGTCGGGACGGCCCGCTGGACGCGCGGGGGTGCGCCGCGGCCGCCGGTGATGACGCCCTCTGCGCGGAGCGCGGCGAGCGCCTGGCGCACCGGGCCGCGAGAGGTACCGAACTCTGCAATGAGTGATTTCTCGCTCGGAACGCGGTCGCCGGTCTCCCACTCACCCGTCCGGATGCGCTTCGCCATCTCGTCGTAGAGCTGCACGTGCAGCGGTTGGTTTGGGCTCATGCTCGACAGCGTACAAGTTGTCAATACAGCTTTGGCGGCCGCACGGTGCCCGAAAGGTGAACGTTCGGTAAGCGTTGTGGGTGGCTTGGTTTCGAAGGTGAACGCTCCGCGAACAGGCGTCAAAAAAGTTGTCATGACTTCTTTCGGCTTTGCATGCTTGAACCATGACAACGCACATCGCAATCGTCGGCGCCGGCATCGTGGGCCTCTCCCACGCGGTCGCAGCGCTCGACGCCGGCTACCGAGTTACGGTCGTCGAACAGGACGCTGCCGCCGTGCTTTCGAGCATCCGCAACTTCGGTCACGTCTGTACCTCGGTGCAGGCGGGTGAGCTTGGCGAACTTGCTCGCGAGGCGAACCCGATCTGGCGCTCGCTCGCCGAACGAGTGGGCGTTGAAGCGCGCGTCTCCGGCACGCTCGCGGTGGCGCGCACCGAGGCGGAGGAGGGCGTGCTCGAGGAGCTCGCCGCACTCAGGGCGCCGGCCGGCAGCGAGATGCTCGACGGGAAGACGGCTGCGGCGATGCTCGGTGTCACCGCACCCACCGGGATCCGCTCGGGGCTGCGGCTCGCGGGCGACATCACCGCGAACCCGCGCACGGCCGTCGCGAAGATCGCGGCCTGGGTTGATGCGCACGAGCGCGGAGAGGTGCGGTTCAACACCACCGTGCGCGGGGTGAGCGAGGAGCCCAGGCTCACGCTTGAAACGAACCGGGGCGATGTCGCTGTGGATCACATCGTGATCGCCACTGGCCACCTCGTCGGCCGGCTCTTCCCGGAGCTCGCGGGCGACGTGCGCGAGTGCGTGCTGCAGATGGCGCGGGTGAAGACGCCGCACGTCATGGGTCTCGGCCCGGCTGTGCTCACCGGCACGTCGATGCTGCGCTACGGCGCCTTCGAGGGCCCGGCGCAGGAGGCGCTCCGCACCGAAATGCAGGCTATCCGCCCGGATCTGCTTGAGATCGACGCGAACGTGATGTTCACGCAGCAGCCCGACGGCACCCTGCTCGTCGGCGACTCGCACCGCACCTTTGATGCCGCACCCCCGTTCCTCGACGAACGCTGGTCCGAGCTGCTGCTGGGCGAGGTCGCCTCGCTGCTCGGCACCGAACGGCTCGAGGTGCTGGAGCGCTGGCAGGGGATCTACGCCACCAGCGCGGATCGTGACCTGCTGCGCGAGACCCCGCTGCCTGGCGTCTCGGTCGTGAGCGTCACGACCGGCGTCGGCATGACGATCGGGCCCGCACTCGGCGCGCGCACGATCGCTGACCTCTAATCCACCCGCTTATCGACGTTCACTACCCCACACATCCAAGGAGCATCGTGAAGAAGACCACTACCCTCGCCGCCTCAGCGGCGATCCTGCTCGGCCTCGGCCTCGCAGGCTGTTCGACCGCCGGCGATTCTGCTGCACCCGAGGGTGACGCGGCTAGCGTCACCTGCCCGGACGGCAAGATTCGCTTCGGCATCCTCCCCTACGAGGATCCGGATCGCCTTGAGCCCGCCTACCAGACCCTGGCGGCGGCGCTTTCGGAGAAGCTCGACTGCGAGGTCGAGGTGTCCATCACCGAGGACTACGCAGCAGAGGTTCTCGCAATGGAGAACGACCAGCTCGAGATCGCGCAGTTCGGCCCGCTCGGGTTCGTATTCGCGAACGAGCGTGCTGACGCCAACGCCTTGGTGTCGTTCGGTGACGCAGAGGGCAAGCCGACGACCTACACTGGCGGCATCTGGGTGCCGAAGGATTCGAGCGTGCAGACGATCGAGGATCTCAAGGGCAAGACTCTCGCGCTCGGCAGCCCTGGCTCGACCTCGGGTGACGCGATCCCGAGCTCGGCGCTCGCTGACGCCGGCATCACCGACGATGTGACCGCGGACTACGCCGGCGGTCACCCGGAGGCGCTGCTCGCACTCGTCAACGGCACCGTCGACGCCGCGCAGATTAACTCGCAGACGCTCGCCACCGCGACCGCAGAGGGCACCTTCGATCAGTCGAAGTTCCGTCAGATCTGGGAGTCGGAGCCGATCCCGAACGACCCGATCACCGTCCGCGGCAACATGCCGCAGGAGTTCAAGGATGCCGTCAAGGAGGCGCTGCTCAGCCTCGACAAGAAGGACGTCGAGACCGTCAGCGGCTTCCTCGGTGTCGACCCCGCCGGGCCCCTGATCCCGGTCACGAACGAGACCTACCAGCCCCTCTTCGACCTCGCAGAGACCATGGGCCTCACCGAGAAGGACGTCTAAACCTCATGACGATCACCGCGACCAGCACGAGCGCCCCCGAGACCGAGCGCGTCGAGCCAGAAGTACTCCTCGACGTCCGCGCGATATCCAAGAGTTTCGGCGGCCGAGTCGTTCTCAATGACATGAGCATGCGTGTCCACGCAGGCGAGGTCGTTGCGTTCCTCGGAGCGAACGGCTCGGGTAAATCGACAACGCTGCGCGCGGTGAACGGCCTCATTGAGGCGGACTCCGGAGACATTGAGATCACCGGGGTTCGCCTCAACGAGGCGAGCTCGGCACGCAAGGCGGAGGCCCGCCGGGCGGCCGCCACCGTGTTCCAAAAGATCCACCTCGTGCCCCGCCGGACCGCGCTGCAGAACGTGTGCGCCGGCGGCTTCTCCCGGCTTCCGGCCTGGCGCTCGATCCCGCCCCTGTTCGGCGACGAGCTCAAGGAAGAAGCCATGGCCTGCCTCGAGCGCGTGGGGCTCGCAGACCGCGCCCACGACAAGGCCGGCAGCCTCTCGGGCGGCCAGCAGCAGCGCGTCGCCATCGCACGCGCCCTGTGCCAGCGCCCCCGCATGATCCTCGCCGACGAGCCAGTGTCGGCGCTCGACCCGCGCGCCGCCGACGATGTCATGCGGCTGCTGCGGCAGCTCGCCGTCGAAGAGGGGCTCGGGGTCGCAGCCGTGCTGCACCAGCCGCAGCTCGCTCGGCTCTACGCAGACCGTGTCATCGGCCTCCGCGACGGTCACCTCGTCTTTGACTGCCCGACGGCAGAGCTCGACGACACCGAACTCGCGGCCCTCTACCTCTAGGACGATCAGTGACCCCCACCTCTGCGCCCGCGCGCACTCCCGAACACGCAGCCGACCCGGTGGACGACTTCGCCCCGGCCCCAGCACGCCTCCCCGTGCCGAGCGACCCGAAGACGATCACGCGGATCGGCTCGTGGAGCACGATCATCGTCGTCCTCGTGCTGCTGCACCTGCTTGCCTTCCAGGCCACCGATTTCCGCCCCGACGCGCTCGTCACCGGCGCCAAGGGCATGATGAACTTCATCTCCGAGGCGTTCCCGCCTGACCTCAGCTCCGACGTACTCGCCCGCGGCCTCGAGGGCGCGCTCACGACGCTCTGGGTCGGCCTGCTCGGCACGACGGTGTCGGTTCCGACGGCGCTGCTGCTCGCCGTGTTCGCGGCCCGTACGACGACGCCGAACGCGTTCGTGTACCAGATCGCCCGCGGCATCCTGTCGTTCTTCCGCGCGGTGCCCGATATCGTGTTCGCGTTGATCTTCGTCACCGCAGTCGGGCTTGGCCCGTTCGCGGGTGTGCTCGCCCTCATCTGCCACAACACCGGCGTCATGGGCAAGCTGTGGGCCGAGGCGATGGAGGACATCGATCCGGGCCCCGAGCAGGCGCTCCGCACCGCCGGTGCCTCGCGCTGGCAGGTGGTCGCGAACGCGACGATCCCGAACGTGCTGCCGCAGCTCACCGGCCTCCTGCTCTACCGCTTCGACGTGAACGTGCGCTCGTCGCTCGTGCTCGGCCTCGTCGGTGCCGGCGGCATCGGCCTGCTCATCAACAAGGCGATCAAGACGTTCCAGTTCGACGAGATGCTCACGTACCTCATCATCATTCTGCTCGTCATCGTCGCGGTGGATCTCGCCTCGGGCTGGATCCGCAAGCGACTGCAGAAGTAGCTCGCACACGCAACAGGGCCGCGGTTCTCCCAGCTTCGCTGAGGTGACCGCGGCCCTGTCGATTTGCTTCGTATTGCCGCTTGCGGGCGGCGCTCAACGGCAATACGTGGCAAATCGGGAACGCCGGACGCGGGATTACTCGCCCTGAGATTCCTCGCTTGCCTGCCGGGAGCAGCGGGCGGCCGGGCCGTCTGCTGGGGTGTTCTCGGCGGAGGCGTTGAAGCGATGCAGCCCGGCACGGAGCGACTCAAGCTCTGCGTCGCTCCAGTCTGCGAGCCGTTCCCGATAAGCGTTCGACCAGCGCTCGCGAACCCCACCCAGGAGCCCTCCGGCATGCGGGCTCGTGGTGAGGAGCTGCACGCGGCGATCCTCGGGTGACTCGTTCGCCTCGATGAGGTCGAGTTCACGCAGCTTCGCGACGTGGCGACTGACGAGCGACTTGTCCATCTCGAGCCAGTGCCCGATGCCCGTCGCGGTGATAGGGCCGCGGCGGTACACAATCTGCAGCACGATCATGCTCATGCCGCTGAGCTCATGGCTCACCTCGCTTGCGTAGCGGGTCCAGCGGGTGCGCGAGAACGCGAACGCTTCGGAGAATTCCGAGATGATTCCGGAAATAATGTCTTCGTCGGATGGTGAGGAAGCCATCGTTCGTCCTATCGTTCGGTTCCGCGGTCGGTGCCGGGGCGATGATTCGGGAGCAGGATCGGTCCCGTCGTGTCGACGAGCACACGATCGACGGGCTTGGTGTGCTCCCGGCTGGCAGCTGCCCCGGTTGAAGCGGCCCCGTCTACTGTAGCCACATCAGCCTCGGCGTCCTGCAGATCGGCGATCCGTTCGGCGTTGCTCTTCGTGTCGAGCGGAATGTTCGGCAGGAAGATGATCGCGATGAGGGCGATGACCGCGACCGGTGACGCAGCGAGGAAGATGTTGCCGATCGCGTGGCCGTAGGCCGACTCGACGACGTTCCGGATCGGCTCGGTGAGGTCCGAGATCTTCGGCAGCGTGCCGCCGACGAGCGCTTCGGCTCCCGCGAGATCCTTCGGCGGGAGCTTCGCGAGGCCCTCCTTCATGTACTCGGTGACCTGGTACGAGAGCAGCGCTCCCATGCCCGAGATGCCCGCCGTGCCACCGACGGTGCGGAAGAACGTGACGGCGGAGCTCGCGGCACCCATCTGGGTGGGGGACGAGGTGTTCTGCACGACGAGCACGAGGTTCTGCATGGTCATGCCGACGCCCGCGCCGAGAATCGCCATCGAGATGCCGACGTACCAGTAGTTGGTGTCGTGGCGGAGCTGGCCCATGAGCAGCAGGCCGGCGAGCAGGGCGACCGCGCCGACGACCATGTAGCGCTTCCACTTGCCGGTGCGGGTGATGATCTGCCCGACGATCGTGGACGAGATGAGCACGCCGGCCATCATCGGGAGCGTGAGCAGGCTCGACTCGATGACCGAGCGGCCGCGCGCGAGCTGCATGTACTGGCCGAGGAACACGGCGGTGCCCATCATGGCGAGCCCGACCGCGATCGACGCGATTGCCGCCATCGTGAACGTGCGGTTCTGGAAGAGGGTCATTGGGATGAGGGGTTCTTCAACCTTGAGTTCGACAAACACCGCGATGACGAGTGCGATGACGCCGCCGCCGACCATGACGGCCGTCTGCCAGGACCACCAGGGGAAGTTCTGGCCGCCGAGGGTGACCCAGATGAGGATGCTTGAGAAGCCGAGCGAGATGAGGGCTGCGCCCCAGTAGTCGATCTTGATCTTGCGCTTGAGTGTCGGCAGGTGCAGCGTGCGCTGCAGCATGACGATCGCGACGATCGCGATGGGGGCTGCGACGTAGAAGTTCCAGCGCCAGCCGATCGTGTCGGTGAGGAGCCCGCCGAGGAGCGGGCCGCCGACCGTGGCGACCGCCATGATCGCGCCGAGGATGCCCATGTACTTGCCGCGCTCGCGCGGGCTGACGATTTCGGCGAGCACGATCTGGCCGAGGGCGCCGAGGCCGCCGACGCCGATGCCCTGGAGCACGCGGAAGGTGATGAGCCAGGTCGGATCCTGAGCAAAGCCCGCCATCGCGGAAGCGACGATGAAGATCACGAGCGAGAGCTGCAGCAGCACCTTCTTGCTCGTCAGGTCGGCGAGTTTGCCCCAGATGGGGGTGGCGATCGCGCTCGCGAGCATGGTGGCGGTGACAACCCAGGTGAAGGAGGCCTGTGTGCCGCCGATGTCGGCGATGATGATCGGCATTGAGGTGCCAACGACGTTCATCGCGAGCATGGATACGAAGTTCGCGAGGAAGATGCCTGCTAGGGCGAGGTTCTTTGCCCGACCGGCGAGTGGCTCTGTCGGGTCTGCTGCTGTGGCGGCGGGGGTGGTGCGGCTCATTGAGTGACGGGGTCCTTACGAAAGTTGATGACGGTCAACTATATAAGGGATGGTTGATTCAAGTCAACTAACGACGGGAGCGGGCGGTGTGAGTCCGAAAACTCACACCGCCCGCTCCCGTGCTTCGCGAGCCTACGTGTCCGCGCGCTGCGCCCGCTGCGAGAAGTAGACGGGGATCAGCGAGAGCAGGATCATGAGCGTCGCGACGACGTTCACCTGGTTGACCTCGTTGGGTCTGCCCATTTGGTTCATGATCCAGAGCGGCAGTGTCTCCGTGCCGGGTGGCGCCGTAAAGATCGTCACGACGATCTCGTCAAACGAGAGCGCGAAGGCGAGCAGGCCACCCGCGATGAAGGCGGGCCGGAACTGCGGAAAGGTGACGAGCCGGAAGGTCTGCCAGATGCCAGCACCCAGGTCTGCCGAGGCCTCCTCGAGGTTCGGGTTCATGCGGCGCAGGCGGGCGATGACGTTGTTGAACACCATCACGACGCAGAACGTCGCGTGCGCGATGATCATGCCCCAGTAGCCGACGTGGATCCCCATCGGCTTGAGCACCTGGTGGTAGGTGTTCGAGAGCGCGACACCGGTGACGATGCCGGGGAGGGTGATCGGGAGCACGATGAGCAGGTTCACGGTGTGCTGCCCGAAGAACTTGAAGCGCTGCAGCGCGAAGGCCGCGAGCGTGCCGAGCACGAGGGCGAACGCGGTGGCGATCGAGGCGACGATCACCGAGTTCATGAAGGCGGCGTGCATTGCCGGGTTCGTGAGGGCCTTGCCCCACCATTCGAGCGAGAAGCCGGGGATCGGCCAGCCGGAGACCCGGCCCGAGTTGAAGGAGTTCATGATGATCACGAACATCGGAATGTACAGGAACCCGAGGACGACGACGGCGACGCCGCCGAGCGCGATCTTGGTTCCGCGATTCAGTCGTAGCATTGCAGGCTCCTGCGCTTAGAGGTTGTTCAGGGCGCCGGTGCGACGGACGGCCCCCAGGTAGACGATGACCAGCACGATCGGCACGAACGAGAACGCGGCGGCGAGCGGCGGGTTGAGGTTGATGTTCTGCGCGATGATGCTGCCGATCATCTGCGTGGATCCACCGACGTACATCGCCGAGAGGTAGTCGCCGAGGCTGAGTGAGAACGTGAAGATGGATCCTGCGATGAGCGAAGGCAGCAGGAGCGGTGCGACGACGGTGCGGATCGTGCGGAAGCCGCGGGCACCCAGGTCGGAAGCCGCATCGAAGAGGTTCGGCGGAATCTGGGCGACGGCCGTGTAGACCGGGATCGCCATGTATGGGAACCAGAGGTAGACGAGGGTGAGCGTTACGGTGGCCACGCCGAGGCCTGGGCCGGAGATGCCGAGCGGCTCAAGCGCCCAGTTGAAGAAGCCGTTTTCTGTCCACACGAGGCGCATGCCGATGACCTTCACGAGGTAGCCGGCCCAGAGCGGGAGTGTGACGAGCACCGCGAGCACGGCGCGGAGCTTCGGGCCAGCGACCTGCGACATGAACACCGCGAGCGGCACCGAGAATAGCGCGCAGATGAGGGTGACCGCGAGCGCGATCCCGAGCGTGCGCAGCGCGGTCATGCCGTAGGCGGGCACGGTGGCGAGCTGCGTGAAGTTCTCGAGCGTGAAGCCGGGCTTCACGCGGGAAGTAAAGGGATCGGTCGTCCAGAACGCTGTCACGAGCATGATCGCGAGCGACAGAATGTAGACGCCGACGAGCCACACCATCGGAAGCGTGAGGAGCGACGCGAGTCGACCCTTCGGGTGTCGGTGGAGCGCGGTCGAGATGGGCCGCGGCTTGCGTTGAAGAGCTGACTGAATGCTCACGGGTGTCCTCGCTGACAGAGTGTGGGAAGAGAGAAGGGGGTGTGGGGCGCCCGCGGGCGCCCCACAGTTGGGTGGTTAGCCCTTGACGGTGGCCCAGGCGTTGGTCCAGTCCTGGTAGTTCGTGCACTGCACATCAGTGCGGCCGTCGAGGCACTGGTCGATGGGGGTCGTCCACCACCACACCTGCTTGTAGTACTCCTCGTCGGTGGCGTTGAAGTAGTCGCAGTGCGCCTTCGCTTCATCGTTGAGTTCACAGAACGCGCCGTTGGCGGGGCCCATGCCGAAGTTCATGGCGATCGCGCCGTTCACATCGGGTGCCGAGGTGTAGTCCATCCACGCGTACGCGCAGTTCGGGCTCTTCGAGTCGGTTGCAAGCATCCAGGCGTCAGACCAGCCGGTCGCGCCCTCCTTGGGGAGGACGCTCTTGAACTTCTCGTCCTGCGTCGCCTTGCGCAGCACCTCCCACGAGGTGCCGACCACCGAGTTGCCGCCGGTGAAGGAGGTCACGTTGGTCGCGGGCGACCAGTACTCGGACACCATCTCGTTCTGCTGCTTGAGCAGCTCGGTGGCGGCCTGCAGCTGCTCCTGGTCGAGCGCGTAGGGGTTCGTGATGCCGAGGTCTGGCTGGTGCTCCATGAGGTAGATCGCTGCGTCAGCGATGTAGATCGGGCTGTCGTAGGCCGCAATCTTGCCGGCGTACGGGCTGTCCTTCTCCCACACCACGTCCCAGCTGTCGGGTGCCTCGGTGACGGCCTCGCTGTTGTACTGGAGCACGTTCGCGCCGCGACCGATCGGGATGCCGTAGACGTTGCCGTTGAGCGTGTCGTAGAGCTGGCCCTTCATGCCCTCGACGATGTCGTCGGAGAAGTTCGGGATGAGATCGGTGGTGAGCGGCTGCACGTTGCCGTCGACGATGAGCCGGAGGCTCGCGTCGCCCGAGGCGGAGACGAGGTCGTACTCGCCGGTGCGCATGAGCTGCACCATCTCGTCTGAGGTCGCTGCCACCTTACGGTTGACGACGCACCCGGTGTCGGCGGTGAACTGGTCAGCCCAGGCAGGCTCAACGAAGCCCGACCACGCGACGATGTTCAGTTCTTTTTCGTTCTCGCCGAGCTTTTCGATAGCCGGGATCTCGGGGACATCGATCTGCAGGCCGCCGTCGCCGGCCGGTGCGCCGCTGTCTGACGAGCAGCCGGTGAGGGCGAGGCCGAGCACCGCCGCCATGGCGATCGGTGCTGCGAGCAGTTTCTTGTTCATCGGTACTCCTTTGTAAGGGGATGAGTGGTGAGGGTGAAGCGGGGTTGGACGTGGAGCGGGAGGCAGCGCGGAGCTGAGCTACGCGTGCTGCGGAGCCTTCGCGGCTGCCGTGGGAATCGCGGTTGCGTGGCTCGCCTCGAAGCGCACGCTCACGGCGTCGCCGCGGCGAATGCTCGCCTCGGTGCGCGGGGTGTGCGAGTTCTGCTTCTCCGAGATGATGCGCGTGCCGTCTGCGGTGTCGAGCAGGTATCGGGTGTGCGCGCCGGCGTAGACGGTCTCTGCGACGGTGGCGGGCAGCGCGATGACGCCGGGTTCGACGGGCGCGGTTGCATCGGCGATGTGGACGCGCTCGGGGCGGAGGCTGTGCGTCGCCGACGTGCCGAGGAGGCGAGCGGAGAGCTCTGCGGGTAGCAGGTTCGTGACGCCGAGGAAGCCGGCAACGAACTCGGTCTGGGGGAATTCGTAGACCTCGCGGGGCGAGCCGACCTGCTCGATCTTGCCGTTGTTGAACACCGCGACGCGGTCGGAGAGCGTGAGCGCCTCCTCCTGATCGTGGGTGACGAAGATGAAGGTGATCCCGACGTCGCGCTGGATCTGCTTGAGCTCGACCTGCATGTGCTCGCGGAGCTGCTTGTCGAGCGCGCCGAGCGGCTCGTCGAGCAACAGCACCTTCGGGCGGAGGATCAGGGCGCGGGCGAGCGCGATGCGCTGGCGCTGGCCGCCGGAGAGTTGCGAGGGGAGGCGGCCGGCGACGTGACCGAGCTGCACCTGCTCGAGGGCTTCGGTGACGAGCTTTTCACGCTCAGCCTTTGCGAGGCCGCGGACCTTCAGCCCGTAAGCGACGTTTTCGGCGATCGTGTAGTGCGGGAAGAGCGCGTAGTCCTGGAAGACCGTGTTCACCTCGCGGTCGAAGGGGGCCGAACGGGTGACGTCGCTGCCGTGGAGCAGGATCTCGCCCGCGGTGGGCTCTTCGAAGCCCGCAATCATGCGGAGCACGGTGGTCTTGCCGGAGCCGGAGGGGCCGAGCATGGAGAAGAACTCACCGGCGCGGATCTCGATGTCGAGATCCTTCACCGCGGTGACTTCGCCGAAGGTTTTTTCTACGCCGCGCAGGGAAACTGCGCTCGTGTGCTCGGTGCTTGGGGTGTGGGCCATGTCGCCACTGCTCCTCAACGTCGTTGTCGATCAGGTCGGTTAGAACATTAACATAGGGGATTAGATGTTTTAAGCGCAAATCCATCTTCGTCGTCACGTTTTGATTACGCTTAGGAGTGTGGGCCCACTCTCGGCCCCTGAAACGGAGGCGCGCCCTTGACCACAGCAGTGCCAGGTGCGACCCCGAGCCGGCTCCGCACCGCGGCCTTCGCGCCGATCGGCGAGGAGGGGCGCGCCGACATGGTCGTGTCGCGGCTTGTGCAGGCGATCTCGGTCGGGGCGTTCACGGAGGGCGAGCGGTTGCCGAGTGAGAACGAGCTTTCGACGCTGCTCGGCGTTGCGGTCGTCACAGTGCGTGAGGCCCTGAGTGAGCTGCGGCATCGCGATCTCATCGAGACCAAGCGCGGCCGCAACGGGGGAAGCTTCGTGCGCCCAAGCCAGGCCGCTGTCGAGGAAGTGAACGCACGAGCCCTCGCTGACGAATCCCGTGTTGCCCTCGCCGACCTTGGCGTCCACTACGAAGTAGTGTCCGCAGCCTGCGCCGAATACGCGTGCCTGCGCGCAACGAGCGAAGAGTTGCAGATCGTCGCAGATGTGCTGGCAGAATCTCGCCGGGCACCGGCGTTTCAGTGGCGTCGCCGCGTCACAGAGCTGCAACTCGAGCTGGCTGCGCTCAGCCAATCGGTCAGGCTCACGAACGAGCACGTCAGGCTACAAACGGAGTTCACGCCGCTCCTGGCGCTGCAGGATTTCGATGACGCCGCGCGCGAGCTCACCCACGCGGCGCTCGTCGCTCAGGTGGAGGCGACGCAAGCCGGTGACGTTCAGTTGGCGCGTGCCGCGGTGCGCGAAAGCGTGCGGGGTTCGGTACGCTGGCTCATCGCCTTCCGCGCAGAGCTGCTCGCGGGTTCACGAGAGTCTGATCTTCGTGGCACACTTGAGGCGCGACGCAGACGACGCGAACGGGAGAATCGAGATGAGCAGTGACGCGAATCAATTGGCAGACGGTATTGCGATCGTCGACGACTTCTTCGACGGGGTCTTCGCGCCGCTGAGCGCTTGGGTTCCCGAGCTAGCGCAGGAGCTTCGGTCCGCCGAGCTTCCGCTCACCGGAACCGCACTCACGGCGCTCGTACGCGACGGCGCCTTCCGGGTGCTCGACACGGAGGATCGGCCGCTGTACGGCGCGGGATTCTGCGGAAGTGACGCGGTGATGGGCGAGGGAAATCCGCTCGCCTGGTGGCAGGGATCCGACCGGCACCTCCTGGCATCCTCGACCTTTGGCCCCGGCCAGGCAGCGATCGACCTCGAACGCCTCGAGTGGTTTCGCGTGCCGAAGCACACCGGCGCGCAGCACGTTGCCGGGCCGTTCGTAGACTACCTGTGCTCGAACGAGATCACCCTCACCTCATCGATGCCCGTCATGGTCGACGGCGCATTCTGGGGAGTTGCCTGCGCAGACGTGCTCATTTCGCGCATTGAGGAGTGCCTGTTGCCGAGCATTCGGGGGGTCGATGGCGCGGCGCTCGTGAACGCGCATGGACGCGTTGTTGTGTCCGCCGACCCTGACCGGGAAACCGGGGATCGCTTCCGCGGCATCGATGCGGCAACGGGTGCTGCGGGCGACGAAACGGTCACGCTGGTGCGCTCTCAGCGCTACCCGTTTGCCCTGGTCGCGCCGGCTGCGTAGGGTGAGGCACGCGGCCCTGAGTCGACCCTGATGTGACCCTGATGAAGCCCTGAAACGCGGGGGTTCTTCCAGCGCTGCCGCTGTACGCTTTCAACGTGACGAGACCAGAAGACGACGCAGATCGGGCCAGGCGGCTGGGGCGACCCATTGCACGGTTCATGGCCCGCTGGCGTGCCGCGATCCGCCGGCGGCCGTGGCTTGACCTGCTCTATCGGGTGGTCATTACCGTCCTGGGAGCGGTCATCGCGATCGTGGGGTTGATCCTCGTCCCGCTCCCCGGGCCCGGCTGGCTGGTCGTCTTTCTGGGTCTCACCGTGCTCGGCTCCGAGTATCACTGGGCGCGCCGCATCCTTGGCTGGCTGCGGCGTGCGCTCGCGAGGTTCTGGGAACGGTGGAACGCCTGGCGTGCGCGGCGCGCAGCACGGCGAAACGGCGCGGAGGGCCAGAGCCCGCCCGCGCCGTAAGCAACGGTTGAACCGCGGCTATTTCACCATCGGCAGGTTGAAGATAAACGGGTCGCCGCCGCCGCGACGGTACGTCTCGTTCACCTTCGCGGCCGCCATGATGTGGAAAATGAAGCCCGCGAGGTGCGCGAGCCCCAGGATCGTCGGGCCGATCAGCGGAAGCGCCGTGAGCACCCACCCGAAGACGAACAGTGCGGTGCGCATGAGCGTAAAGTTCAGGTTTGCTGCGTGCAGCGCACGCACCTGCGGAGTCGCGCGTGGGCTCTCGATGAGGTAGAAAATGAGCGCCGGGATGAACAGGAAGAACACCGACAGCCAGTAGCTCGCGGTGAGGTTCGGCATCGGGTCGGCGGGGCGGCCCTGCGGCTGGTAGTAGCCGTGCGGCTGGCCGTATCCTGGCTGCTGCGGCTGACCGTAGCCCGGCTGCTGCGGAGCGCCGTACCCGGGTGGCGGGCCGTAGCCGGGAGGCGGCTGCGGGCTGCCGAACTGGGGCGGCTGCGGGGGAGCATAGCCCGGCGGCGGCCCGGCATGACCGGACTGCTGCGGTGCCCCGTACGGCGGTGCCGGCGGAGCGTAGCCGGGAGGAGCGGGCGGGACCTCGGGAGACTCAGGTGCTCCCTGCGCCGGCTCTGGAGTCGAAGGATCCTCGGGCAGCCCTGTCGGCTGCTCGTTGTCCTCGGGGGGAAGCGTAGTCATCGGAGCCTTCTCCTTTGTGTTGCTGCGTGCACGCTGGGCTGCGACCCATCAGTCGATGAATCGACAGTGCGATACTCCGAGACTACAACGTGTGCTTTGCGCGTCCTAGATAAAGTCTGGGCTCGGCGCAGACGCGGGAAGGATCGAGACGTCTGCGTGGCGGTCGAAGCGATATCCGATGCCGCGCACGGTGCGCACAATGTCTTGGTAGTGGGCCAGCTTGACCCGGAGGCGACGAACGTGGACGTCGATCGTGCGCGCGCTCGGGATCTCTTCGCCCTCAGCGTCAGCCCACAGCGTCTCGATGATCTCGTCGCGCCCGACGGTGCGTCCCTCGCGGAGCACCAGGAACTGGAGGAGCTCGAACTCGCGGAACGTGAGGTTCGCGGGAACGTTGTCGAGCAGCACGCGCTTGCGGGACAGATCCAGCACGACGCCGCTCGCGGCACGATCAGGGTCGGAGGCCTGGGGCTTGCGGTGGGCGTGCGCCGCAGCGGGGTCGCCGAGTGCGAGCCGTACAACGTCGACGTCGCGCCCGCCGGTGCCCTCGGGGGCGAGCGCCACGGCGGCGTAGGTCTCTGCGCTCGGGGCGAGCTGCGCGACGAGTCGCTTAATCTCGTTGACGACGGCCCCGATGGACGGGTCAGTCGAGTTGAGCTTCTCCTCGGAGAGACCAACGTAGAGGGCGAAGCCGCGAACTTCGCTCTCGGTCGAGCGCTGCTGGGTAGGGGTAGCGGTGATAGCCATGATGATGAAGTCCTTTGGTGCTCCGTGCGGAGCGTTGCTGCGAATGAGTTGCGGCAATCCCAGGGGTAGGGCGAGAGAGGCGATCAGTGGATCGCGCGAGCCCAATCGTGCTGGGTGCCAGAAACGGTGAAACGTGTGTGGCAGTTAGTTGCACATTCGGCAGCGCATACCGTCGCGACCGGCCATCATCATGCCGGTCATCCCAAAGTTCACCTCGGAGGCGGACTGGGTGCGAACGAAAGTATGCATAACGCTAAGTTACGGTGACCGCGCCCGGCTGTCAAGCGGGGCGCCAGGTGGACGAGAGCATATGCAGAGATCGCAGGCGCGTCGGTCCCGCTCAACGTGGCGTAACACGATCGAGCGTTTTGCTCACTCATCCGCGAGAATGGGTCGAACGCTCCAGCTCTGTGGAAGGACACAACGCTCATGAGTATCGAGTCATTTGCCTCGCGCATCGACGCAACAACAGCCGAAGACCTACGCGCGCTCGGCGGCACGAAGTGGGCAGACCCAGACGTCATGGGTGCGTTCATCGCTGAAATGGATTTCGGGGTCGCGCCGGTCATCACGGAGGCACTGCACGCGGCAGTCGCAGAAGGGGCCTTTGGGTATACGCCGCCCCGGTTCACCGCTGCACTCAAAGAAGCGACTGCGACCAGGCTCCGCAGCCATCACGGCTGGAACGTGACAGCAGAGCAGGTGTTCCAGGTCCCAGACGTCATTACCGCGCTCGAGGTCTCGATCCAACACTTCTCCACCCCGGACTCGAAGATCATCGTGCCCACGCCCTCCTATATGCCGTTCTTGACGGTGCCGGGAGCGCTCGGGCGTGAGGTGATCGAGGTGCCGATGCTGCGCATAGATGGCGTCTGGCAGTACGATCTCGACGGCCTGCAAGCGGCATTCGATGCTGGCGGAAACATTCTCATGCTGTGTAATCCCTACAACC
Organism: Leucobacter sp. G161; assembly: GCF_001482305.1. Lineage (GTDB taxonomy): Bacteria > Actinomycetota > Actinomycetes > Actinomycetales > Microbacteriaceae > Leucobacter. The sequence continues at coordinate 63,753 of NZ_LOHP01000046.1, read as the reverse complement.
CGCTCGGGCGCGTGTTCACCGAGGAAGAACTCCTCGCTGTGAGCGAGGTCGTCGAGCGTAACAACGGGCGGGTGTTCTCCGATGAGATCTGGGCGCCGCTCATCTACCCGGGGACAGAGCTGGTGCCCTACGCGACCATCAACGAGGTGACCGCTGGGCACACGATCACGGGCACGGCGGCCTCAAAAGCGTGGAATCTCCCCGGGCTGAAGTGCGCGCAGCTCGTGGTGTCGAACGAGGCGGACCTCCGCACCATGAACGAGATCGCGCACTGGGCAGGTCGCGGGGCAGCAACGCCCGGAATCATTGCGAGCACGGTTGCCTATGCCGAGGGGGACGAGTGGCTCGGTGAGGCGCTTGCCTATCTGCAAGGCAACCGTGACGAGCTCGTCGAACTTGTCGCCGAACACCTCCCCGGCGTGCACTTCACCGTGCCCGAGGCGACATACGTGGGCTGGCTCGACTTCCGCGACGTCGGCATCGAACGCCCCGGAGAGTTCTTCCGTGAGCACGCTGGCGTTGGCCTCACCGACGGGGCCGCTTGCGGTGACGCAGGGCAGGGATGCGCGAGGTTTATCTTCGCGATGCCCCGGCCGCTGATGCGGGAAGCCATCGAACGGATGGGTCAGGCCTTCAACGCTCGCTAGCTTTTTCTCTGCAATGTCTCTACTGTGAGCCTGAGATTCGGTTGCCGGGCATCTCGCGCGGCGTGCTCGCGAAGGAGTATGGCGCATGCAGTTCCACGATGGGACGCCGTATGTGGCGGAAGATCGGCCCGGCAAGCGAAACACACTGAAGACCCTCGGGATCCCGATCCTTGCGGGGGTTGTCGGCCTCGCGTTGGGAGCAGGGGCCTCCGCGACCGGCGCTCACACTGAGATCAGCGAACTCCGACTCGCCGAGCAGTCGCTGACAACCGACGTTGCCACACTCGAGGCCAAGCACACGTCCACGGTGGAGGACCTGCGGGTGGCAACGAGTGCACTCGACGAACGCACTGAGTCCCTCAGCGATCGGGAGGAGAACGTGCGAGCGCTCACCGCCCAGGTCGAGGAGCTTCAAGCGCAGGTTCGTGACCTCGAAGCGGCAGCCGCAGCAGCTGAGGCTCAGGCAGCCGCTGTCCCGGAGCCCATCCCGTTTGCGGCCCCGAAGCAGGCCGCCCCCGAAGCGCAGGCGCCCGCCGCCCCGGCGCCGCAACCTGCCGCGGCGTACTTCGACAACTGCACCGCTGCTCGCAACGCGGGTGCAGCTCCGGTGTACGCAGGCGACCCTGGCTACGGTAGGCACCTCGACCGGGACGGTGATGGGGTTGGCTGCGAATAGCGACCCCGAAAGCCTGGAAGAATGGCCGAGTGAGCGACACCCCTAAGCCCGACACCAACACGCACCCCGAGCGCACCACGGCTGGCGTTGGGCCGTGGCCAGGCGGCCCAGACGAGTGGCCGAGCGAGGCGCACTACGACCCCGAGCTCCTAGCGCACGGGACAGCCGTAACGTCGTCGACCGCTACCGGTACTGGACCATGGACGCGATCGTCGCCGACCTTGACGAACAGCGGCACCCGTTCCATGTCGCCATCGAGAACTGGCAGCACGACATGAACATCGGGTCGATCGTGCGCAGCGCGAACGCCTTCGCCGCCGATACCGTGCAGATCGTTGGCCGTCGCCGGTGGAACAAGCGAGGCGCGATGGTCACCGACCGCTACCAGCACGTTGAGCACCGCGAGGACGTCGAATCGCTCGTTGCCTGGGCGCGCGCGGAAGGGATCCCGATCATCGCTATCGACAACGTGCCCGGGTGTGTGCCGATGGAGACGTTTGACTGGCCGGAACGATGCGTGATGCTCTTCGGTCAGGAGGGGCCCGGGCTGTCAGCTGAGGCGATTGACGCCGCCGAGGCCGTGGTCGAGATCACCCAGTACGGCTCGACCCGGTCCATCAACGCCTCCGCAGCGGCGGCTGTCGCCATGTACTCGTGGGTGACGAAGCACTCGCCCCTCGTGCCGCGCGTGGGTGGACCCGCGAACTAGAACAGCCGACCGGCTGCCGAGGGATCGGGCTCCTCGAGCCGGAGGAGCTGCCGCTTACGGTCGAGTCCGCCGGCGTATCCGGTGAGCGATCCGTCTGCGCCCACAACCCGGTGGCAGGGGATGATGACACTGATCGGGTTGTGCCCGACGGCCTGACCGACGCGCTGCGCGAGTGCGCGATTGCCGAGGCCGACCGCGAGGGCGCCGTAGGTTGTTGTCGCGCCGAACGGGATCGCGCGCAGCATGTCCCACACCCGTTGCGAGAAATCGTCGCCGCGTGGGGCGAGTTCGAGGTCGAACTCGGTTCGGTCTCCGGCGAGGTATTCGGTGAGTTGTTCCGCGGCGGCCGAGAGCGTCACGTCGCGGGGCTCCTGTCCCAGATCATCGCCGATGTCGTTGGGATCGGGCGGGTAGCGGTGATCCGGAAAGTACACACCGACGAGTGCGCTGGCTTCCGCCACGAAGAGCAGTGTACCGAGGGAGGTCTCGAACGTGCCGTGGCGGGAGGTCATGGCGACAAGTGTAACGTCGCGCTTCCTGGGACGAGCTGGAGTGGCCGCGCAGGTGCGAGGCCTGCAGATGGAGGGGCCGACGGGAATCGAACCCGCGTTCTCAGCTTGGGAAGCTGATGTCTTACCATTAGACGACGGCCCCGGGTGGGGCTGATCGGGATGCATCCCGACCCGTATGAGCGTAGCAGAATCCGGCGTGCCGCTCCGAACGGGAACGGCACGCCGGTGAAACTTATCCTTCTGCTGCTGGCTGGCAGACCGCCATCTCGGCGAGTCGTGCTGCCTGGTCTTCAGCGCTCCAGGGAAGCTCGACGCCCGTGAGTGCAGACAGCTGGAAGGCGAGTGCCCCGGCGAATCCGGCGCCTGCCGACGAATTGTTCATTGCCACGACGACCGTGAGACCGGAAGCGGGGTCAGCGTATGCTGCGGTGATCGAGCCTGGCATCGCGCCGCTCCTGCCCAGCAGTGGGCCGACCTGTTCGATACCGAATCCCACCTGATTGCCGGCGGTGTCGGGCTCGCTGGTCGGCTCGCCTGCTTCATCGCGCTCGGGGTTTTTCGCGGGCTGGAAGCTCGCGACGAGCTCCTTGGAGCCTTCGCCGCCGAAGCCGCCAGCGAGGTACGTCGTGTAGAAGTCCTTGAGGTCGGTCACCGTGGTGAGCGTGGCTCCGGCGCCGCGCATCATCGAGGGAGAGAGCTCCGCGATTTCGGTGACGCCAGCCTCGCATACGGCTGCATCGCCGGCGAGCGGATAGGTGAGGGGGTGCATGCTCCCCGAGGGGATCTCGGTCTCACTGAAGCTGTCGGGATACGAGCTCGCCGACATGCCAGCCTTCTGGAACACATTCGCCTCGAGGAGCTCGTAGGTCTCGCCCCGCGAGTTCAGCCGGATCGCCCGGTCGAGCACCACCGCATTCGTATCCGAGAGGTAGACATTCTTCCCTGGCCAGGGAAGCGGCGACCGGGCAAGCCCGTTCGCGATGAGCTCCTGCTCGGGCCAAAGGCGGGACGGATTGTTCGTGAAGCGTTCGGTGAAGCCGCCCTTGAAGTCCGCGAGACCCGAGGTCTGGTCACAGAGCTGTCCGTAGGTGATGTCCGCGATCCCGGCCTGACGGGGGAGATCCTTGGACACCTGACGGCCGAGCTTGATCTGGCCCTGATCGACGAGTTCGAGCAGCAGCGCGCACATCACGGGCTGCGATGCCTGCGCGCCGCGGAACGTGGTGCCAGCGGTGACGCCTTCACCGTAGCCCCGAACGTACGCGGCGTCGTCGCCCTGCCAGACCCCAACCACGGCTTCGGTAGATCCGCTGAGGCTCAGCGCATTCGCTACGGCCTCATCGATTGCGGTTGCGAGCTCGGGGGCCACGGTGTTCTGGTCCGAGTTGCCCGTTCCGGAGCTGCTGCTGGTGCACGCAGTGAGCGTCAGTCCGACCACTGCGAGCATGCTGAGCGCAGCAATGGGTCCAACTCGTTTGACTCTTGAAAACACGAAACCGCCAATCTCGACCCGCAGGCGCGCGGGAGCACGAATCTCTCGATGATACTCTGTGCGACTCCCAGTGTCGCTGAGCGTGCCGGGAGCGTAGAATGAAAGATGTGATGAATTTTGATGCCGCAGTGATCGCTGCCGTTACGGGCCACATGAACGACGACCATCTCGATGACAATCTGCTCATCGCGAAGGCGTTTGGCTACCCCAACGCAACTGCGAGCACCATGACCGGCCTTGACGAACAGGCAGGCGTCTGGCGAGTCACCGATGCAGCCGGTGAGCACGAGCTCCGGGTCGACTGGCCGGGTGCGCCGATCGCTGACCGGCCACAGGTTCGCCGTCAGGTCGTCGAACTGTACAAGGCGGCATGCGCGACACTTGGCGTGCCCGCGCGCGACGAACACGAGCCGGCCGAGGCCGCCGCCCACGGCCACGCGCACGGCGAGGCACACCCGCACGCCGGAAGCAGCCCGCACGGCCACAACCCGCACGCGGCCGAAGAAGCGGCGGACGGCCCGAAGCCGTTCTCCCGCGTCGTCCGCGAGAGCTCGTGGTCCGATCATTCGAGCAGCGAGGGCGCGAACTTCATGGAAGACATCATGCGTGGTGTCGCCTCGAAGCAGGATTACATCGACCTCGTCGCTCAGCATTTCTTCATGTACGAGGCGCTCGAGGAGGCGGCGACGCAGCTTGCATCCGACCCGGCGTACGCCGGCCTGCACCCTGCAGCACTCGTGCGGCTCGGCACGCTCGAGGTCGACCTTGAGCATCTCCTCGGCGCGAACTGGCGCGACGAGATTCGCCCCGTTCCCGCATCGGCAGCGTACGCGGCCCGCATCCGCGAGGTCGCTGCAGAGGGCTGGCTGCCTGGCATCATCGCGCACCACTACACCCGGTACCTCGGTGACCTCTCTGGTGGGCAGATCATTGCGCGGCGCGTTGCTCGTCAGCACGGTTTCGACGGCGCAGGGGTCGCGTTCTATGACTTCGCGTCACTGGGCGACCTGAAGGCGTTCAAGGAGAACTACCGCGACGGCCTCGATGCCCTCGGCGAAACCCTCGACGAGGGAGAGCAGCAGCGCATGATCGAAGAGGTGCGCGCAGCGTATGCCTTCAACACCGCGGTGTTCGTGGATCTTGCCGAGCTGAAGGCCGCAGCCTAACGTAACGGCCCAGCGCCCGCCCGCCTAGCCGCGGGTGTGCGCCCACACGACGGCCTGCAGCCGATCACGAACGGCGAGTTTCTGCAGCACATTCGAGACGTGGGTTTTGACTGTCGCCTCGCCGAGGAATAGCTTGCCGGCGATCTCCGCGTTGGTGTGCCCCTTCGCGAGCATGAGTAGCACCGCGCGCTCGCGCGGGGTGAGCCCGGCGGCATCGATAGCCTCATCGAGCGCGCCGCCTGGCTGCGTGAGGGACTCGCCGGTGGCCGCAGCGCTGTCGGTGCCGGTGTCGGCTGCTGCTCCAGCGCCACGGACACGGCTGAGTACCGCCCCGGTGACCTCTGGGCCGAGCAGTGATCCGCCGCGCGCGATCACCCGGACAGCGTCGATGAGTTGCTCCGCCCGCGAGGTTTTCAGCAGAAACCCGCTGACGCCGGCTGCGAGGGCATCGAAGAGGTACGCGTCGTGTCCAAACGTTGTGAGCACGAGAATCGCTGTACCCGGGGTGGGGGCTGTGAGGATCCGCCTGGAAGCCTCGATGCCGTTCATCTCGGGCATCTCGACGTCCATGCAGATGACGTCTGGGCTGAGCTGTGCCGCAAGCTCGACCGCCTGCGCGCCGTTCTCGGCCTCTCCGACCACCTCGATGTCGGGCTCGGACTCGAGGATGATGCGAAACCCTGAGCGCACGAGCGCCTGGTCGTCTGCGAGGAGCACGCGAATTGTCACGGCTGAGTCCGTTCTGCTCGTGGGGGTGTTGGGGGTTCCGCGCGCTCGGCGAGCGGGACCCGGGCGCGCACCATAAATCCTTCGCGTTCGCGCCGTCCGGCTGACACGCTGCCGCCGACCGCGCCGATCCTCTCACGCATGCCGCGCAGCCCCAGCCCGGCCCTGCCAGACGGGACGCCCGAGGCGAGTTCGCCGGCGCCGGTGAGGCGGCGGGCCATGCCGTCGTCGCTCACCTCGACCTCGATGGCGTCACTTGCGAACCGCAGCCGCACGACGGCCTCCGCTCCGCGCCCCGCGTGCTTGCGCACGTTCGTGAGCGCCTCCTGGACGATGCGGTACAGCGCGACGTCGACGAGTAGCGGCACGGGCCGTGCCTCGCCCGCAACGATGAAGGTCGTCGGGGTGCCCGCTCGCTGCGACTCGGCGACGAGCAGCGGGATCTGCGCGATGCCGATGGTGCTCGAGCTTCCCTCATTCTCGGGGGTGCGGAGGGTGTGCACGAGCCCGCGCAGTTCCGCGACGGTCGTGTGTGCGCTCTCCTCGACGATCTCCAGCGCAGTCGCCGCGGTGGCGGGATCGCGTTCCAGGGTGCGCCGTGCTGCGGCCGCCTGGATCCCCATCACGGAGACGTGGTGGGCGACGACGTCGTGGAGCTCGCGGGCGACGGCGATGCGGTCGAGCGCGACGGCCTGCGCCGCACTCGTTTGGCGCTCGAGTTCGAGTTCCTTGCCCTGTGCCTCGAGCTTCGCCTGCGTGCGCGCGGCGAGCCAGGCGCGCTGCCCGAAGGCGATCGCGCCGCCGAAGTACAAGAGGTTCGTGATGATCTGGATTACGGCGAATGTCGCATACGCCGAAAAAATCCCGGAGCGCATCCCTGGAAAGACCTCATCCATCTCGTCTGCGGACGACGCGAGGGTGAGTGAGATGACGAGCCAGACAAGCATCGCGCAGGTGACGCCGAGCACCATCCACGTGGCGAGCGCGCGGCGCGGCTCCCACGCGGTCACCGTGTAAATCGCGATGAACAGGCAAATGTTCACGATGAGCACCTCGGGGACGCCGAACTGCCCGCACACGAAGAACCCGACTGCGACCACCAGCATGACGGGGATCGGCGCCACCCGGCGCAGCGCGAGCGGCAGCGTGGCGAGTGCGAGGCCGAGGATCCACACCCACAGTTCCGGCGTGCTGCCGTACATGCCGGTGCGCGCGTACAGCAGCGAGGTGGTCGTCGCGCCGACCGCGAGCACGACCGCGAGCAGCACGTCAAAGCGGCGGCCGTCCGCGTCGGGCCGGGGCCTCGCCCAGGCAGGGGCCGCAGTCAGCAAGGGCACTCTCATATCTGTAAGCGTAGGCGCTCGCCAGGCCTGGGTGCTTCCACCGCGGGGCGGAGCGAAACCGGCCGAGCGGCGGAGGCGGTTCCGTCGTGCGGGGGAGGTGCGCGGGGCGGTTGGCGTCTTAGCCTTGAGGCAACGAAAGGAGCAACATGATCGACATTGCAGGAATCTCCCGCAGCTTCGGCGACCGTACGGTGCTCGACGACGTGAACTTCCGCGTCGAGAGTGGGCGCATGACGGGCTTCGTGGGCGCGAACGGTGCCGGCAAGACCACGACGATGCGCATTATTCTCGGAGTGCTCGCGGCCGACAGCGGCACGGTGAGCCTGAACGGTCAGCCGCTCACCGCGGGGGATCGATCACGCTTCGGCTACATGCCGGAGGAGCGCGGCCTGTACCCGAAGATGGCGGTGCTCGATCAGCTCATCTATCTCGGCCGCCTGCACGGCATGTCCACGGCCGACGCTAAAGCTTCGGCAACCGGGCTGCTCGACCGACTCGGGCTCGGCGAGCGCGCGGGTGATCACCTTGAGAGCCTGTCGCTCGGCAACCAGCAGCGCGCGCAGATCGCCGCCGCACTCGTACACGAACCGATTGCCCTCGTGCTCGATGAGCCGTTCTCAGGCCTCGACCCGATGGCGGTTGAGGTTGTCCTCGGCGTGCTGCAGGACTACGCGGCCCAGGGCGCTCCGGTCTTGTTCTCCTCGCACCAGCTCGACATTGTTGAGCGCCTCTGCGACGACGTTGTCGTCATCGGCGGCGGCAAGATCCGCGCGCAGGGCTCCCGCGAGGGGCTGCGTGCCGAGCATGCTGGCCGCGTGTTCGAGCTCGACCTTGCCGGATCCGCAGCCGACGCCGGCTGGGTGCGCGAGCAACCGGGCGTCTCGGTGACGCACCTCGACGGCGGCTTCGCACGGTTCGAGGCCGACAGCGACGAGGCGGCGCAGGCCGTGCTCGCGCACGCCGTGCAGCTCAGCGACACCGTCGTGCGGAGTTTCGCCCCCGTTACCCCGTCTCTCGCACAGATCTTTAGGGAGGTCATCCAGTGAGCGCACCACAGACCCACTCGCTTCGCCCGAGCGCGACGCACCGCCAGCTCAGCCCAGCGCAGGGGGCGTGGATCGTCGCCGAGCGCGAGATCATGACGCGGCTGAAGAGCAAGGCGTTCGTGATTTCGAACGCGATCCTCCTCATCGTCGTGCTCGCCGGCGTCGTCATCGGCGGGCTCGTATCGCAGGGCGGCTTCGGCAGCTCGGACACGAAGGTCGCCGTGGTGGCGGGAGCGCAGGCTGAGCTGGGCGACGGCTTTGAGGTGAGCGCAGTCGCCGACCGCGCCGCTGCCGAACAGCTCGTTCGCGACGGCGATGTTGATGCCGCAATCGTGGAGGGAGGGGACACCCCCGTTGGGCTGACCGTCATCGCGAACGACAACCCGCCGACCGACGTGCTCCAGGCGCTGTCGGCGGCCCCCGCGATCGAGCTGCTCGACCCGAGCGAGACGAGCTACCTGCTCGGCTACCTCATCGCGATGGGCTTCGGCATGGTGTTCTACATGACCGCAATGACCTTCGGTATGACGATCGCGCAGAGCGTCGTCGAAGAGAAGCAGACGCGCATTGTCGAGATCCTGCTCGCGACGATCTCGGCGCGCACGCTGCTCGCCGGCAAGATCCTCGGCAACAGCATCCTCGCGCTGGGCATGGTGGTCGCGACCGTCGCGCTCGCCGCCGTCGGCATGCTCGCGACCGGCCAAGACATCCTGCTCGGGGAGCTTGGCACCGCGCTCATCTGGTTCGCCATTCTCTTTGCCTTCGGCTTCGTGCTCGTCGCGGGGATGTACGCGGCGAGTGCGGCGCTCGTGTCACGGCAGGAGGACATCGGCTCGGTGTCGAGCCCGGTGATGCTGCTCGTGATGGCGCCGTTCTTCCTCATTATCTTCTTCTTCGACAACCCGCAGGTGCTCGCGATCATGAGCTACGTGCCGTTCTCGGCGCCGACCGCGATGCCGATGCGGCTGTACTTCGGAGATGCGGCGTGGTGGGAGCCGATCGTGTCGCTCGGCGTGCTCATCGTGTCGATCGCGGTCGCGCTATGGCTGGGATCGCGCATCTACGAAAACTCGATCATGAAGACCGGTGCCCGCGTGAAGTTCTCAGAGGCGATCAAGGGATAGCCGCTGACGCAGCACCAACAACGAAGCGCCCGGAGGAACTCCTCCGGGCGCTTCGTCTGTGTCTCTTCCGTTCGATCGTTATGCGGTCGTGAGCGCGTGCGCGTCGCAGCGCGGGGCGTCGTGGCTGGCGCACGCGACGAAGCGCGTACGGCAGGAGTTTTCCGCGCAGTCGACGAGGTGTGAGGTCGCGGTACTGCACACCGTGCAGCGGCCGATGACCGAAGCGCCCGGCGCGAAGTCCATCGCCTCGCGACCGTCGAACACCGCGAGCGAGCCCTCCCAGAGGCCGTCGTTGCCGAAGGCTTCGCCGTAACGGACGATACCGCCGTCGATCTGGTAGACCTCTTCGAATCCGCGCGCAACCATCGCCGCGGAGAGGATCTCGCAGCGGATCCCGCCCGTGCAGTAGGTGACGATCGGCTTGCCCTTGATGTCGTCGAAGGCGCCGGACTCGATCTGCGCGATGAAGTCGTGTGTGGTCTTCACGTCGGGAACGACAGCGCCCTTGAAGCGGCCGATGTCGGCCTCCCACGCGTTGCGGCCGTCGAAGAACACGACATCGTCGCCGCGTTCCGCAACGAGCTCGTTCACCTTTTCGGGCGAGAGATGGGTGCCGCCGCCGACAACACCAGTCTCGTCGACGACCGTCTCCTCGGGGATGCCGAAGGCAACGAGCTCGTCGCGCACCTTCACGCTGAGCTTCGGGAAATCTGAGATTGCCTGCCAAGGGACGCTGCGATCGACGCCCTTGAGGGTGGTCGGTGCGACCGCATCGAAGCCGGTGCCCTCACTCCACTTCACGTCGAGGCCTGAGAACGGCCCGTACTCGCGCGTGCGCTTGAGGTACTGCTTGCACGCGTCGATCTCGCCACCGACGGTGCCGTTGATGCCGTGCTCGGAGATGATGATGCGGCCGCGCAGGCCAAGCGACTCGCAGAGCTCGCGCTGCCACAGCCGCACCGCCTCGGGATCACTCACGGGGGCAAACGCGTAGTACAGGAGAATCTTGGGGTGGCTCACGCTTCCCATGGTACGGCCTCGAGCTGGGCGGGGCGCTGCGCCTTCCGCGCTCCTCTCTCACCCGTTTTATTGGAACTGAGCCCTATTCGGCCTGTACAAGGGTCGGAAGAGATTACACGAGGGGGAGAGGAGCGGTGAGGGCGGCCCTCAGCCCGGCAGCCAGTCAGCCAGTCAGCCCGGCCGCCAGCCAGCCAGCCAGTCAGCAGCGCAACGCTCGGGCGTTGCGCGAACGGCACAAAACCCGTAAGCTTAACCCTTGGTCGTGCGCCGTCCCAGTGCATGTACCGCGGGAACCGTTTGTTGAGGAGTGCCTCGGCAGGATCTCGCAGACAAGAAATCTTGGGTGAGGCCGTCCGGTCTCACGGTATGAGAGGAAACATCATGGCAGCAGTGTGCCAGGTGACCGGCGCCGTTCCCGGCTTCGGACACAACATTTCACACTCGCACCGTCGCACCAAGCGTCGGTTCGATCCGAATATCCAGAAGAAGACTTACTTTGTGCCGTCACTCGGCCGCAAGGTGACCCTCACCCTTTCGGTGAAGGGCATCAAGGTCATCGATGCACGTGGCATCGAGGCAGTGGTCTCTGACCTCAAGAAGCGCGGGGTGAAGTTCTAATGGCTAAGGACAAGGACGTACGTCCGATCATCAAGCTGAAGTCGACGGCAGGAACCGGGTTCACCTACGTGACCCGCAAGAACCGTCGCAACACCCCCGACCGCCTCGTGCTCAAGAAGTACGATCCGGTTGTCCGTAAGCACGTTGACTTCCGAGAGGAGCGCTAAGCATGGCTAAGAAGAGCATGATTGCGAAGAACAAGCAGCGCCAGGCGATTGTTGCGCGTTACGCTGAAAAGCGTCTCGAGCTCAAGAAGGCGCTCATCGACCCCAACGGCACCGACGAGAGCCGCGAGGCTGCTCGTGTGGGCCTGCAGAAGCTGCCCCGTAACGCGTCGCCCGTACGCGTGCGGAGCCGCGACGTCATCGACGGCCGCCCCCGTGGCGTGCTGACGAAGTACGGCGTTTCGCGTGTTCGCTTCCGCGACATGGCACACCGTGGCGAGCTGCCCGGTATCACCAAGTCGAGCTGGTAAGCACCTGCTGCTGAGCCAGTAGCAACGCTTCACTGAGAGGGGCGGGTGGGATCAGAAATGATCCTCCCCGCCCCTCTCTGCGTTCGCCCGCGGTCGTTCACCGACAGCGAAACCGACACGCAGTCCGAAGAAATCCGCGTAATCGCGCCGCTTTTCGGCAAACGTAGGGTAGATTCATACCGATCAAACTGATCGGAACCTCTTAGCGGAGGTGACACCCCGAATAGATCAGGGGCCGGCCATCTATCGGTCACCGCCCTGAAAGGACACAACATGGCACTCAACAAGACCGAGCTCGTCGCAAAGATCGCCGCTGAGACTGGCCAGAGCCAGGCTGCAGTTTCGAACGTGCTTGACGGCCTGTTCGCAGCTGTTTCCGAGACCGTCGCCGCAGGCGAGAAGGTTTCGATCCCCGGCTGGCTCTCGTTCGAGACGGCGACCACCGCTGCTCGCACCGGCCGCAACCCGCGCACCGGTGAGACCATTGACATCCCCGCTGGCAAGCGCGTCAAGGTTTCGGTTGGCTCGAAGCTCAAGGCTGCCGTGAAGTAGCTTTCATTTCTCGAAACCCCCGTGCGGCTGTTGCTGCCCGGGGGTTTCGTGTTTCCGTGCGCAGCGTAAGCTAGTCCGGTGCCCAAGAAATTTACTGATCCCGCAGAGATCCGCCCCTGGGCAGCGCTCTGGACACTCGTCCTCGGTTTCTTCATGATCCTCGTTGACACGACCATCGTCTCGGTGGCGAACCCGACGATCATGAAGAGCCTCAACACTGATATGACGGCGACCCTCTGGGCCACAAGCGCCTATCTGCTTGCCTACGCGGTGCCGCTGCTCATCACGGGCAGGCTCGGCGACCGCTTCGGCCCGCGTCGCGTGTACCTCATCGGGCTCACCGTGTTCGCGCTCTCCTCGCTCGCGTGCGGGCTGTCGCCGACGATCGAGATGCTCGTCGTCGCGCGCGTCTTCCAGGGCTTTGGTGCTGCGCTCATGACCCCGCAGACCATGGCCGTCATCACTCGCATTTTCGCGCCGCGGGAGCGCGGCCAGGCGATGGCAGTCTGGGGGATCACGGCCGGTGTTGCCACGCTCGTCGGCCCGATCCTCGGTGGATTCCTCATCGACGCAGTGGGCTGGGAGTGGATCTTCTTCATCAACGTGCCGGTCGCGATTGTCGGCTTCGTGCTCGCACTCAAGTACGTTCCGCGACTCGAGACGCACGCGCACCGACTCGACTGGCTCGGGGTAGTGCTCAGCGCGGTCGGAATGTTCCTCGTGGTCTTCGGCATTCAGGAGGGTGAGAACTTCAACTGGGGCCAGATCTGGGGCCCGATCTCGGTCTGGCTGCTCATCGGCGTCGGGCTCGTCGTGCTCGGTCTGTTTGTCTGGTGGCAGCACGTGCAGCGCGGCGAGCCACTGCTGCCGCTGCGGATCTTCCGTGACCGCAACTTCTCGGTCGGAACCTCAGCGATCGTCACCGTCGGATTTGCGGTCACGAGCATGAGCATGCCGCTGATGTTCTTCTTCCAGTTGGTGCGAGGTCTCACCCCGACGCAGTCCGCGCTCATGCTGGTACCGATGGCGGTGATTTCGGCGGGGATGGCCCGCCCGATCGGGATCCTCATCGATCGCGGGGATCCCCGCCGGATCGCAACCGTTGGGTTGCTGCTCCTCGCCGCTGGCATGCTCCTCTACTTCGTCCTGCTGCAGCCCGATACTCCGATTTGGCTGCTGCTCATCCCGAGCGCGGTGCTTGGCGTCGCAAACGCCTGCATGTGGGGTCCGCTGTCAGCAATCACGACGTTCAACCTCCCAATGGACCTCGCCGGCGCGGGTTCTGGCGTGTACAACACGAGCCGCCAGGTGGGTGCCGTGCTCGGCTCCGCGTCGATCACGGCGCTGATGGCATCGCGCCTTGCCGCCGAACTCGGCGACGGTGACGCAGCGGGGATGGGCGGCGGGCAACTTCCCGCAGCGGTCCAGGAGGGCTTCGCCGCAGCGATGGGGCAGTCGCTGCTCCTCCCGGTCGCCGCGATCGCGGTGGGTGCGGCGCTGACCCTCGCGTTCGCTCCGCGGCCGCCCCGCACGGGGCCCGTGCGCGTCGAGGTACCGCCGGTCAAGGCCGCCTAACGGCCGACACGGGTGAGCGGGGGTGGCGGACAGCCGCCCGGTTGTCCCCGCCGCCCGGTACGCTCATGACATGAGCATGGGTGGAGGCGGCGGTGGCCGCGGGGGACGGGTGTCTGGCGGCGACTTCGCCGCCCAGCGCAAACTAAACGAGGCCGCCCCAAAGGTGGATCGCTTGGGCGCGCGCATCGCCGAGCTGTTCAAGCCCTACAAGGGTCCACTCGGCGTTATCGTCGTGCTCGTGCTGTTCTCAGCCGCGCTCGGCATCATGCCGCCGCTCATCACGCAGCGCGTCTTTGACGAGGGGCTCTTTCCCGTCGCGGGCGGCGGGCCGAACATGCCCGTCCTTGCATGGCTCGTCGGCGCGATGATCGCGGTGTTCATCATCTCCGCGCTGCTCGGGATCGTGCAGACCTACTTCACCGCCCGTGTCGGTAACCGCGTCATGGGTGACCTGCGCGTGAAGCTCTTCTCCCACCTGCAGTCGATGGAACTTGGCTTCTTCACTCGCACGAAGACCGGCATCATCCAGTCTCGCCTGCAGAACGACGTCGGCGGCGTCGCGAACGTGCTCACGAACACCGTGTCGAACGTGATCGGCAACACGGTGACCGTGATTGCGGCGGCGGTCGCGATGATCCTGTTGAGCTGGAAGCTCACCATCATCGCCGTGATCCTCATGCCAGTGCTCGTCATCGCGCAGCGCCGGGTCGGCCAGGTGCGCGCCCGCATCGCGGGCAAGACGCAGGAGTCGCTCTCCGAGATGAGCGCGATCACGCAGGAGGCGCTGTCGGTGTCGGGCGTGCTGCTCGCGAAAACCTACTCGCGGCAGACCGCAGAGACCGAACGCTACGCCAACGAGAACACCACGCAGGTGTCGCTGCAGGTGAAGCAGGCGATGAGCGGGCAGGTGTTCTTCGCGCTCGTGAACGTTTTCCTCTCCGCCGTGCCAGCGATCGTCTACCTCGTGAGCGGCTGGCTCATCGTCCGGGCGACAGGGCAGGGGCTCGACGCGGGCATCACCGCCGGTACCATCGTGGCGTTTACCACGATCCAATCGCGGTTGCTGTTCCCGCTCATGGCGCTCATGCGCGTCGCGCTCGACCTCCAGACCTCGAGCGCGCTGTTTGCGCGCATCTTCGAGTACATCGACCTGAAGCCGCAGATCGTCGACAAACCGGGCGCGCTCGAGCCTTCCGAAGCTGCGGGAGAAGCGGGCCGGATCGTCTTCGACGACGTCGTCTTCGCGTACCCGGACGCCGGGCCAGATGACCGGCCGACGATCGACCACGTCTCGTTCACCATTGAGCCGGGCGAGTTCGTCGCGTTCGTCGGTGCATCCGGTTCGGGGAAGACCACCATCGGTTCGCTCATCCCGCGGTTGTACGACGTGCGTGACGGCTCGGTGAGCTATGGTGGCGTCGACGTGCGCGACCTCAAGCAAGAGGCGCTCATGGATCGTATCGGCGTCGTCACGCAGGAGCCGTACCTATTCCACGCGTCGATCGGCGACAACCTGCGCTACGCAAAGCCCGACGCGACTGACGAGGAGCTCGTCACTGCGGCGAAGCTCGCGAACATCCACGACACGATCGACTCGTTCGCTGGCGGCTACGACACGATCGTCGGCGAGCGCGGCTACCGGCTCTCCGGCGGCGAGAAGCAGCGCATTGCGATCGCGCGCGTCCTGCTGAAGAACCCGCGCGTGCTCGTGCTCGATGAGGCGACGAGCGCGCTCGACACCGTGAACGAGCGGATCGTGCAGCGAGCTCTCGATGATGCCCGTGCGGGGCGCACGACGATCGCGATCGCGCACCGGCTCTCCACCGTCGAAGGCGCAGACCGCATCTTCGTGCTCGGCGCGGGGCAGATCCTCGAGCAGGGCACGCACCAAGAACTGCTCGCGCTCGGCGGATCCTACGCGGAGTTGTACGCGCAGCAGAGCTGAGCGGGCGGGCGACGCTCCCGCGCGGAGCTGCCGGCCCGGCCGCACCCGCGCGGGTAGGGAAAACCCGAATACGGGTCTCGGGTCACCCTGGTGCCGCGGGTGCGCAGCGGGCTCTAACGTAGAAGCATGAGCAACCCACTGGGATCCCAAGCTGTGACCGCAGGACCGGCCACACCCGCGCGCCCGCGCCCGCCTCTACGCATCGGCACGACCATCCTGCATCTCGTGACCCTCGGGCTCTTCGGATCACTCGTTTTCGCGCTCACCATGGTGCTGCTCGGTGTGGGCCTCGGGCTCACGCTCGTCTTCGGGATCGGCTTGCTCTTCCTCGTCGCACTCGTCTATGTCTTATTCGGCATCGCCTGGTTCGAGATCGAGCGGGTGAACGGGCTGTACGCCCTCGACGGCCCAAGCCTGCGCACGGCTCCCCAGCGCGGTGCGGGGCTCGGCGGGTTCCTCCGCACGCTCGGTGCGCAGGTCATTGATGCGCGCATGTGGCAGGGGATCGCGAGCTTCACGGTCGCGGGGCTCCTCGGCCTCGTCCTCATTGCGTGTGCGCAGAACGCGGTCTGGGGGTTGGCGGCTACGGGGCTGAGCGCTGGTGGGCGGTCCGTCGAGTACCACCCCGCACTGGGCCCACTGTTTATCGCGCAGTACAGTGCGCTGCATCCGCTCGTGTACCTCGGGATTGCGGTGCTCAGCGTGGCGGCCATGGTGGGGATCGCGCTACTCCATCGGCTCATCACGATCTGGATCGCCGGCGCGGGTGCCGAGGCCGCCCAGTTGCAGGACGCCGCGCGGATCGCCGAGCAGCAGCGCGCTGGCGCCGTGCGAGCCGCGGACGTGGAGCGCACCCGCCTCGAACGTGACCTGCATGACGGCGTGCAACCCCGGCTCGTGTCGGTGGGTATGACGCTCGGGCTTGCCCAGCAGCAGATCGAGTCCGATCCGGATGGCGCGAAGGCGCTCATCGCCGAGGCGCACACCTCGACGAAGGCGGCCATTACTGAGCTGCGACAGCTCGCGCGTGGCATCCACCCGTCAGTGCTCGAGGATCGCGGCCTCGACGCGGCGCTCTCGGCGCTCGCCGGCCGATCCCATATTCCGGTCGCACTCGATGTGCAGCTCGCCGCACGGTGCAGCCGGGAGGCCGAGACTGCCGTGTACTTTGTCATCGCCGAATCGCTCACGAACGCCGCGAAGCATTCACGGGCGAGCGAACTCCGCGTCACCGTCCGGCTTCGTGACCGCACGACACTGTGGGCGCGGGTCGAGGACAACGGTGCCGGTGGCGCACGTGTGCTGCCAGGCGGCGGCCTCGACGGCATCACGAACCGCGTGCTCGCAGCCGGCGGTACATTCCGGCTCGACAGTCCGCTTGGCGGCCCGACATCCCTGGAGGTGGGCATCCCATGCGCATCCTGATCTGCGAGGACTCTGTGCTGCTGCGCGAGGGCCTCGTGCGACTGCTCGAACACTCGGGCCACGAGATTGCGGGGGCCTTCGCCGATACCGTTGGCGTCAGCGAAGCGGTTGCGCGCGAGACGCCCGATCTGTGCATCCTCGACGTGCGGATGCCGCCGACGTTCACCGACGAGGGTATCAAGCTCGCACTCGAGCTCCGGGCGGCGCACCCGCAGCTGCCGGTGCTCGTACTGTCGCAGTACGTTGAGGAGCAGTACGCGAACGAACTCATCGTCGGGCAGGGCGGTGCCTTCGGGTACCTGCTGAAGGATCGTGTCGCCGACGTCACCGACTTCGTGGAGACCCTCGAGCGCGTCGCGGGCGGGGCGACTGTCCTCGATCCGGAGGTCGTCGCGCAGCTGCTCACCCGGCGCAGTAGCGACACCCGGATGGAGCGGCTCACTGCCCGCGAACGTACGGTGCTCGCGGCGCTTGCTGAGGGGCGGTCGAACCAGGCGATCGCCGCACTGCTTTTCCTCTCGGAGGCCAGCATCGAGAAACACATCACCGCAATCTTTCAAAAACTTGAGCTTGAACAGGCCGAGTCCGGTAACCGCCGGGTGCTCGCCGCGATCGCGCACCTGCAGAGCACCGGGGGCGTGCCGCGGCCGCCCCAGACACCGAACTTTCCAGAGACAGGAACCGCACGATGACTACGAACCCACCCACCTCCGGACGGCGGGGCATCGCGATTGCGACCGCCGTCGTTGGCGGTGTTGTTCTGCTCGGGCTCGGCGCCTCTGCCGCGTTTGCGATGGCAGCGTCCTCGCAGCGGGCCGATGCCCTCACCACGCAGGCAAGCGCACTGGCGCCCGTTGACGCCACCGGAATCACCGGCCTGGACCTGAACGTTGGCGTCGCCGACCTCCGGCTCGAATACGGCAGCGTCACTGAAGCGACGCTGACGGCGACCGGTGGCTCCGCCGAGCGGTGGCAGTTCGGCCGAGACGGGGATGAACTCGTGGTGCGCGCCCCAAACGCCAACTCAGGATTCTGCTTCTTCGGCGTCTGCCCGTCGACGCGCGGGCAGCAGGTGACGGCAACCCTCACGCTGCCGCGCGCATTCGCGACGCAAGCCCTCGACGCAGACATCACGATCGGCGTCGGCAGCGTCAGGACAGACGGCACCTTCGGTGAGCTCGATGTGCAGGTTGACGCGGGCGATGCCTTCATCAGCGGCACGGCAACGGACCTTGACCTCGTCATCGGAATGGGCACGTTCGAGGGCGAGATTACTGGCGCAGCCACCGTAAATGCCGAGGTCTCGCTCGGAGACCTCGCGCTCGTCCTCAAGGGGGATCCGCCGCGCGATGTGACCCTCAAGGTGAGTGCTGGATCGATCGATCTCGCAGTGCCGGCTGGCATCTATGACGTGACCCCCGCGCGCGCATCGGGAAGCCTCGACAACGAGCTCAACACGGCTCCCGGTGCCCCCAACCGGATTTCCGCGAAGGTGGACCTCGGCGACATCACGCTCTCCGAGACACGCTAAGCCACCCCGTGGGCCCCGGCCTGCCCCTGTGCCCCTGCCCCTGCTCCATCCCCACTGCCCCGATTTTTCCTGTATGAGCTTTGTTTGGGCTGCACAAGGCTCAGACTAGATAACTCGGGGCAGTGGGGAAGAAGGTCTGCCTGCCGTCCTGCCTCGCGCCATCACCCACCCGTTTCGGCGCTGCGTGCGCAGCATCGCACAGACACACGGGAGTAAACTCGCCCCGTGAGCTCGACGACGCGACAGATAACCCAGTCCAATAAGCTCGCCGGCGTGCGCTACGACGTGCGCGGGCCGATCCTCCAGGAAGCGGAGCGGCTCGAACGCGCGGGCGAGCAGATCCTGAAGCTCAACATCGGCAATCCGGCGCCGTTCGGCTTCGAAGCGCCACCCGAGATCGTCGACGCGATGCGGGACGCGCTCCCGCACGCACAGGGCTACACCGACTCCCGCGGGATCCTCCCGGCCCGCGAGGCGGTCGCCGAGCACTACACCGGGATCGGTGTTGCGGGTGTCACCCCGGACAACGTCTTCCTCGGTAACGGGGTGAGCGAGCTCATCTCGCTCGTGCTGCAGGCGCTCGTGAGCCGGGGCGACGAGATCCTCGTGCCGGCCCCCGACTACCCGCTGTGGACTGCGCAGGTCACGCTGCAGGGTGGGAAAGCCGTGCACTACCCGTGCGACGAATCGAACGGCTGGATGCCAGACCTCGCCGAGATCGAGTCGCTCATCACTCCGGAGACCCGTGGCATCGTGCTCATCAACCCGAACAACCCGACGGGCGCGGTGTACTCGCCAGAGCTCGTGCGCGGCTTCGCGGCGATCGCCGAACGGCACGGGCTCGTGCTCATGGCCGACGAGATCTACGATCGGATCCTCTACGACGGGGTGAATCACGAGCACGCCGCACTGCACGTCACCGAAACGCTCTGCCTGACGTTCAGCGGGCTCTCGAAGGCGCAGCGCGTTGCCGGATACCGGGCTGGCTGGTTGGTTGCCTCGGGGAACCTGGCGCGCGCCGCGGACTTCCTCGAAGGGCTCACACTGCTTGCGAACATGCGGATGTGCTCGAACGCGCCAGCGCAGTACGCGATTCCGGTGGCGCTCGGCATCGAGTCGTCGATCGATGCGCTCTGCGCCCCCGGCGGCAGGCTCCTCGAACAACGCAACACCGCGCACCGGCTACTCACCGCGATCCCAGGCGTGAGCTGCGAGCTGCCGGGTGGCGCGATGTACCTGTTCCCGCGGCTCGACCCCACCATGTACCCCATCGCTGACGATCAGGCCTTCGTTATCGATCTTCTCCGTGCGACCCGCGTGCTCGTGACCAACGGCCGTGGGTTCAACCTCCCGACGCCAGACCACCTGCGCTTCGTCACACTCCCGGAGGTCACCGTGCTTGCAGAGGCGATCGGTCGTATCGCCGAGCACCTCGATACCGTGCGGGTAGCGTAGTCGTGGGCGCGCACCGCGCGGCCAGAACGGGGCAAACACGGTGAGCATCAAGATTCTCGCGGTCGGGAAGAAGCACGAGAACTGGGTGACCGATGGCATCGATCGCTACGAAAAGCGGCTGCGTAAACCCTTCGACGTGTCCTGGCAGCTGCTGTCGCACTCCGCACGCGAGGGCGACAGCGCGCGAGCGGAGGAGTCGGAGCGAATCCTGCAGAAAGTGGATCGCGATGCGTTCCTCGTGCTGCTCGACGAGCGCGGCACGAACGTTGACTCGCCCGCGCTCGCCGCGAGACTCCAGTCCGCCTTCGACGCCGGAAAGCCCATGGTGATCGTGATCGGCGGCGCCTACGGCGTCGACGATCGGGTGCGGGGGCGCGCAGACTTTCAGTGGAGTCTCTCGAAGCTCGTGTTCCCCCACCAGCTCGTGCGACTCATCCTTGCCGAACAGCTGTACCGTGCGCAGGAGATCGCGGGCGGGCGCCCGTACCACCACGTGTAAGCGGTTGGAGCTGCGTGGCAGCGGTGTCAGAGGTTGCGGCTACTCTCTCCGCATGGCCCCGTTTCGACTCAGCACCCGAACGCTTCCGTCGCGCTCGTCAGGAGCAGTGCGGCCTGTGCGCGCGGGCCCGGCGCCGGTGCCGGTGCCCTGGCGCGTGGTGCGCCGCGGGCTCGGGGTGATCGAGATCGAGCACCGCGGCACCGAGACCGCGCTCTCGGTGCGGTTCGCGCTGTCCGGCGCCGGAATGCTCGGGCTCTCGCTTCCGAGGACAGTGGAGCCGGGCGAGCGGGTGCGCGTCGTCGTGCGTGGCAGTGGGGCGGATGCCGCCGCTGCGGCGCACGACGCGATGCTCGTGCTCCGCTGGTTCCAACCCGACGGAACGGAACTCCTCTGGCCGATTGCTGTCGAGTGAGCCCCGCGGCGGCCCACACAGGCGAGCTCTCTTGGGTTGTGTGCGATGTGTCCCACTCGGGTCGCTGTAGCGGCCGCGAGCGGTGATGCCAGGGACACGAAACACGCGAAATCTTGGGGCTGAGGCAGGCGCTCATACGGGCATAAAAGGCGCCTCTCAGGCGTTGCAATATGTAGGGGTGTGGAGCTTCTCGCGACACGCCGAGGCTGGGCAGTGGATGAAAATTCTTTTTGTCTCCCCAGCTTGTGGATAACCTCCGATTTGGGGCGGAACTGCGCCAAAAGTTCTCCCCAAGTTCAACCAATCATCGGTGGAAAGCTTCGAGAAAACTACATCGCTGTAACTACATCATCTTGTGGTCGCCCCCGGTGTGGTTCACTAGATGTTGTGGCTCACACGAGCAAAGACTTTTGAGGGAAGGGCATAAAAATGGCAGTTACGGTCTACACCAAGCCGTCGTGCGTGCAGTGCACGGCAACCTACCGAGCTCTCGACAGCAAGGGCATCGAGTACGAAGTTCTCGACCTTTCCGAGGACGAAACTGCACTGCAGGCGGTCAAGGAATTGGGCTACCTGCAGGCGCCAGTTGTGGTCACCGATGATGAGCACTGGTCGGGTTTCCGTCCCGACAAGATCGCGGAGCTCGCCGGTCGGATGCTCTAGCTCTGTGATGTGTGGTTACCGTGAGTAATTTGGTGTATTTTTCCAGCGTTTCGGGGAACACGCACCGCTTCGTTGAGAAGCTCGGTATGCCAGCAAAACGCATTCCGTTGTACGCGCGAGAAGAGCCGCTAGAGGTCACCGAACCCTACGTGCTTCTTGTGCCAACCTACGGCGGGGGGCCCGCGCTACGAGCGGTTCCGAAACAGGTGATCAAGTTCCTCAACGACGAGCAGAACAGATCACTCATTCGGGGCGTAATTGCCGCGGGCAACCTCAACTTTGGAGAGGGCTTCTGTATTGCGGGCGACATTATTTCCCGCAAATGCCAGGTGCCCTTTCTGTATCGATTTGAAGTGTTTGGAACACCGGACGACGTCACAGCCGTCCAAAAAGGATTGGATAAGTTTTGGAAACAGCAGTAATGGAGCCGGGGCTTGAGTCATCGAAGATTAGCGAGATGGACTACCACTCGCTGAACGCGATGCTGAATCTGTACGATGCAAATGGCAAGATCCAGTTCGACAAGGATCGCGAGGCTGCCAGGCAGTACTTCCTGCAGCACGTCAACCAGAACATGGTGTTCTTCCACAACTTCGAGGAGCGCCTGCGCTACCTCATCGACAACGACTACTACGAGAAGGCGCTGCTCGACCAGTACTCGACGAAGTTCGTCGAGCAGCTCACCGACGAGGCATACGCCCTGAAGTTCCGCTTCCCAGCCTTCCTCGGCGCATTCAAGTTCTTCACCTCGTACGCGCTGAAGACGTTCGACGGCAAGCGCTACCTTGAGCGCTTCGAGGATCGCGTGGTCATGGTCTCGCTCGGGCTCGCCCAGGGCAACGAGGAGCTCGCGCGCGGCTTCATGCGCGAGATGATTTCGGGCCGCTTCCAGCCGGCAACTCCGACCTTCCTGAACCTCGGTAAGGCGCAGCGCGGCGAGCTCGTCTCCTGCTTCCTGCTTCGTGTTGAGGACAACATGGAGTCGATCTCGCGCGGCATCAACTCCTCGCTGCAGTTGTCGAAGCGCGGCGGCGGCGTCGCACTGTCACTCTCGAACGTGCGCGAGGCCGGTGCCCCGATCAAGAAGATCGAGAACCAGTCCTCGGGCATCATCCCCGTGATGAAGCTTCTCGAAGACAGCTTCAGCTACGCGAACCAGCTCGGCGCACGCCAGGGTGCCGGCGCGGTGTACCTCTCGGCGCACCACCCCGACATCATGAAGTTCCTCGACACGAAGCGCGAGAACGCGGACGAGAAGATCCGCATCAAGACGCTCTCGCTCGGCGTTGTCGTGCCCGACATCACGTTCGAACTCGCGAAGAAGAACGAGGACATGTACCTGTTCTCGCCGTACGACGTCGAGCGCGTCTACGGGATCCCGTTCGGCGATATCTCGGTCTCCGAGAAGTATTACGAGATGGTCGACGATTCGCGCATCTCGAAGACGAAGATCAGCGCACGCCACTTCTTCCAGACGGTGGCAGAGCTGCAGTTCGAGTCGGGATACCCGTACATCGTGTTCGAAGACACCGTGAACAAGGCGAACCCGATCAAGGGCCGCATCAACATGTCGAACCTCTGCTCCGAGATCCTCCAGGTCAACACCCCGACCACGTACAACGAGGACCTCAGCTACAAGGAGATCGGCAAGGACATCTCCTGCAACCTTGGCTCGATGAACATCGCGATGGCGATGGACGGCGGCGACTTCGGTGGCACCGTTGATCTCGCGATCCGCTCGCTCACCGCGGTCAGCGACATGAGCGCCATCCGTTCGGTGCGGTCGATCGAAGACGGCAACGCGCAGTCGCACGCCATCGGCCTCGGCCAGATGAACCTCCACGGTTACCTCGCTCGTGAGCACGTGCACTACGGCTCCGAAGAGGGCATCGACTTCACGAACATCTACTTCTACACCGTGCTGTTCCACGCGCTCACCGCGTCGAACAAGATCGCGATGGAGCGGAAGCAGGTCTTCGGCGGCTTCGAGGATTCGAAGTACGCGTCGGGCGAGTTCTTCGACAAGTACACCGACGAGGTCTGGGAGCCCGCGACCGTTCGGGGTGCCGAGCTCTTCGCGCAGGCCGGCGTCGAGATCCCGACGCAGGACGATTGGCGCGCGCTGAAGGCGAGCATCATGGAGCACGGTATCTACAACCAGAACCTCCAGGCTGTGCCGCCGACCGGCTCGATCTCCTACATCAACAACTCGACGAGCTCGATCCACCCGATCGCGTCGAAGGTGGAGATCCGCAAGGAAGGCAAGCTCGGCCGCGTCTACTACCCGGCTCCGTTCATGACGAACGACAACCTCGAGTTCTACGAGGATGCCTACGAGATCGGCCCCGAGAAGATCATCGACACCTACGCCGCGGCAACGCAGCACGTCGATCAGGGCCTGTCGCTCACGCTGTTCTTCAAGGACACTGCGACGACGCGCGACATCAACAAGGCGCAGATCTACGCGTGGCGCAAGGGGATCAAGACGATCTACTACATCCGCCTGCGCCAGCTCGCGCTCGAGGGCACCGACATGGAAGAGTGCGTCAGCTGCATGCTCTAACGAGCACAGCCGCGACGATCAGACATACGAAGGACTGTAAACAGCATGAACCCGAAGCCGTTCAAACTGGGACACCCGGTGCAGGCGATTAACTGGAACCGGATCGAGGACGAGAAGGATCTCGAGGTGTGGAACCGCCTCGTGAACAACTTCTGGCTCCCCGAGAAGGTGCCGCTCTCGAACGACGTACAGTCGTGGGCGACGCTCACGCCTGACGAGCAGCTGCTCACCATGCGCGTGTTCACCGGCCTCACCCTGCTCGACACGATCCAGGGCACCGTCGGCGCCGTCTCGCTGATTCCCGACGCGTCGACCCCGCACGAGGAAGCCGTACTCACGAACATCGCGTTCATGGAGTCGGTGCACGCGAAGAGCTACTCGTCGATCTTCTCGACGCTCGCGTCGACGCAGGAGATCGATGACGCGTTCCGCTGGTCGAACGAGAACGTGGCGCTGCAGAAGAAGGCGCAGATCATCGTCGACTACTACGAGGGTGAAGACCCGCTGAAGCGCAAGATCGCCTCGACGCTGCTCGAGTCGTTCCTGTTCTACTCGGGCTTCTACCTGCCGATCTACTGGTCGTCGAAGGCGAAGCTGACGAACACGGCAGACCTCATCCGCCTGATCATTCGCGACGAGGCCGTGCACGGCTACTACATCGGGTACAAGTACCAGAAGGCGGTCGAGAAGGAGACTCCGGAACGTCAGGAAGAGCTTAAGGAGTACACCCTCGCGCTGCTCTACGATCTCTACGAGAACGAGGTGCTGTACACGCAGGATCTCTACGACCCGGTGGGCCTCACCGAGGACGTCAAGAAGTTCCTGCACTACAACGCGAACAAGGCGCTCATGAACCTCGGCTACGACCCGATGTTCCCCAAGGAAATGACCGACGTGAACCCGGCGATCCTGTCGGCGCTCTCGCCGAACGCCGACGAGAACCACGACTTCTTCTCGGGCTCGGGCTCGTCGTACGTCATTGGTAAGGCTGAGGCCACCGAGGACGAGGACTGGGACTTCTAAGATTTCTTTCTAGAGGCTCCAGGTAAATACCTGTTCACGCCCCTGATCCGCGAGTTTTCGCAGATCAGGGGCGTTTTCGTGTCTCCCAGTCGAAAGACAGAGGAGAACAGAAATGAACAGGAATACCCACCCGAAGTGGCACGGGGATGGCACGCGCGCACCTTCCATGCGGAAGGAGGGCGAGGTAGCGACCGGAATTTGCGGTTGCTGCACCGCCCAAGCCGTGCCACTTCGTGCCACGAACGATCGAATCAACCCCCGGAGATCCGCGGAATCATGCGGATCTAGGAGGGGTGTGAGGTCGAGTGGCACGAAGTGGCACGACGGTCCGCCAGCGTCCGTTCGAGTCCATGGGAGGGCATCATGAGCAACAGCAAACGCGAGAATTGGGGGAGCCTGCGCAAGCTCCCATCGGGCCGCTGGCAAGCTCGATACCCAGGACTCGACGGAACGACCTACACGGCCAGAACCGATCAAGACCGGCCGCTCACCTTTCTCACCAAAACGGATGCACGAACCTGGCTTGCCGGGGTGCAATCGAAGATGGCACGGGGCCTTTGGGAGCCACCGGAGGAGATCGCAGCGCGGCTGCAAGCCGAGCTGGAGATCGAACAGGCGCAGTCGTTGGGCTTCGAGGAGTATTCCAAGCGTTGGCTTGAAATGATCCGTACCGAACCCAATCGCAGCGGTAAGAAACGGGCGGTTGGTACGGTGCGCTCGTACCAGGGGAAGGTTACCGGCTACCTCGTTCCAGAGTTCGGAAGCACTCCGGTGCGCGAGATCGACGCCGCCCGCATCAAGGTGATGACGGACCGGCTTGATCAGATCCCCGCGCCGCTCAACCCGAACTCGAAGTTCAACGGCATTACGAGACCGGTGCTCATCGTGCTCATGATGATCCTTCGGCAGGCCGCACGAGACGGCATCATCCCGGCGGCACCGAATGTCTCGGTACCGCGGCAAGAGTCGGTGAGGCACGACGCAGACCACGACGCGGGTGAAGACGTTGCGAATCCCATACAGGTTGAAGCACTGTACGAGGCGGTTCCAGATCAGTGGGCTATCGCGGTGCTGCTCGCGGCATGGTGTCAGCTGCGCCGAGGTGAGTGCCTCGGCTTGCAGCGTCGTGATATCGAGTGGCATGACGACGGAAGTGCCACGCTGCATGTGCGGCGCCAGCTCAACGCCAACACCGGTGGCTACACCGACCTGAAGAGTGAGGCTGGCAGGCGATCCCTCAGTATTCCGAAGCTCATGATCGGTCGCCTGCAGCAGCACTTGGAGGACTACGTTTCGTCCGACGCGAAGGCGCCTGTGCTCCCCGCCGACCGTCGGGGGAGCATCCCGCTGTCGAACACCCGGTGGGGATACATCTGGGCCGACGTGCGAGATGGAGTCGCGGGGCTGCCTCATCGCTTCAGGTTTCATGACCTGAGGCACACGGGGCTGACGATCTTCGCACAAGAGGGGGCGACGCTCGCGGAGCTGATGCGGCGGGGCGGGCACGCTGACATCCACATCGTGCTGCGCTACCAGCACGCCACGATGAACCGAGACCGGGAGCTGGCCGACCGTATGAGTGACCGTGTCAGCTCGAGTATTGCCCGAGCGAAGAAAGAAGGTGCTGGGGGAGAGGAGACCTAACAGGACAGCCGCGGACACCTGTGGAGTGACACTCATTCGCTTACAGGGAGGTAACACCATGACTGCTCGCACTCCATCTGATGCACACGAATCCGCGCTGGTTCCATTGGCGGTCGCGGCCGAGAACCTGGGAGTTTCGGTCAAGACCATCAGACGTCGAATCGCTGACGGCACCATCCGCGGGTATCGGGTCGGGCGCCTCATTCGCGTTGACCTCGACGAGCTTCGACAGAGTCTGGTCGTAGAGATGCCAACGGCAAGGTAGCAGCTACAGCACCCGACTTTTGGGTGAGGTATGCGGCGCCCCCGCTCGGATCACACTCCGCGCGGGGGCGTTTGCTTCGCCCTCTAGTATTCGTGCGATGTCGGCTCCATCGGTAATGACACGGGCGTGACCGCTTTGCAGCAGCAGGTTGGTGCCCGTGCTGGCGGCACTCGTTACCGGCCCGGGGACTGCGCCGACGAGGCGTCCAAGCTGCGCCGCCTCGGTGGCCGTGTGCAACGAACCTGACCGGGATCCTGCTTCAACGATGATTATCGCGCTCGACAGAGCGGCGAGGATGCGCGATCGGTCGATAAACCGCTGGCGAGTCGGCGCGACCGACGGTGGCACCTCGGACAGCACCAGGCCCTCTCGGGCAATGCGATCGATGAGGTCAGCGTGGCCCGCGGGGTATGGGCGATCGACGCCAGAAGCGAGCACCGCGATCGTGTTCGCATCTCGAATGAGGGCGGCACGGTGTGCGGAGGCCTCGATCCCGTACGCGGCCCCGGCTACCAGCGTTCTACCGTCTTGAGCGAGGTCCCCGCACAGTTCGTCGGTGACGTGTGCGCCGTATGAGGTGGCGGCGCGGGCGCCCGTGACGGTGATGCGCTGCGGGAGCGGCTCAGCGAGCAACTCCGTGCGTCCCTTTGCCCAGAGCGCGTATGGGGCACGAGCGCCGAGATCGTTGAGTGACGTTGGCCAGTCGGGGTCGCTGGGAATGATTACACGGAACTTGCTGGCCTCAACTATTCGCTCGGCAAGGAGATCCGGGGTGGCAGCTGAAAGGAGCCGATCGCGCCACACCGCAGCCTCAACGCGATCCATGCCCGGGACCGTGCCGTCCCCCTCGGCGATTGAGATCAGCTCTGCTGCGCCTACCTCGGCGAGCAGGTTTCCCGTGGTGACGTTGCCGGGGGCGTCGATCATCGACAGCAATACGCGGGCGGATCGATCATCCCTAGCAAGAGCGGTGAGCGCGGGCATGGTGGCCTCCTTCGAGAGTGACTTCTTCTAGAAGGTGCGCCTCATCTGACCCTTTCGCATCTGCAAAAGCGGGCGTTCATTGGAAGGTGAGGCACGTCCACAAGTAATAGGCCCTTCGGGGTGGCCCTCACGGGAACTCGATCATATGTCGCCTCCTCTTCGGGGAAGTATGTATATCGGGAGGCCCGCCATGATTCGCTCAATCTGGATCTTGAGTATCTACGTTCGCTCGTTCATGCAGCACTGCATGCCGACCAACATCCTCATCGCTTTCATTCGGCGGCGTCGTGGGCTGAAGTGGGGTGTGCCAGCGATGTTGCTTGCCGTGCCCTACGCGCTGGCTGCCGTGTGGTGTTTAGACCTGATCGATCACGGTCAGCCGGGGTGGCTACACCTCGTGATCATGATCTGTATCTGGAACGCAATAAAGTTCATCGTCATGGGCCCGGTCAGCGTGATGCTGTTGTTGCGGTGGAAGCATTTTGAGGCAGTCGCCCGCAGAGAGGTAGCCATGCACGAGTCACCGGCTGAGCCCAACACTTTGCTCAGCCGGTGACGGCGATTAGTTGGGCACTTCTCCCGTGTGCTCGTCGATACTCGCGTAAAAGGCATCTTCGGCGGCTTCGCGTACTTGAACCTGGTCGACGACGAATTGTACGAAGTCGGCATCGCGGTCAGTGATGACCTGCTCGACGTTTTCGACCGTGTGATCCTCACCGGGCCAGATTGTCAGCCGTGTGGGCCGGTCTCGATCGAGACGGGTGCCACTCGCAGCCACCCAGTCACGGAGCCGCTGCCGCGCGTCAGCGAAGTCTCGATGCCAGCCCAGTGGGGCAGAGCCGTCTTGGTTCGCGTCATAGGCGCAGAGCCAGTGCAGATTGAGCGCAGACAGCTCCCAGAGCAGCTCGGGGTGTCGGTGCCAGAGCGGTGGGATCACTGACGCTGGGAGCCCGTACTCCAGTCGGAGCCAGTCCACCCAGCGATTGAGTTCAAGCAGCTCTTGTTCAAGGTCGTGCGAGGTGAGCAGGTTCCAGTTGACTGGGTGTGGCGGTTCAGCCGCCAGATTGCCATCGCCCCACGGTGCGTGAGTGCGGTCATCGCTTTCATCAGGATCCTCCTGAGCGTTCATGCTTCGATCTCCATTCGTGCGTTAGAGGCCGAGCGCCGGTGGGCTGAATACTGATCGCTGTGCGGGGGATTCAAACGCTCGACTCTGATCCCGCGCGGGAGCGTCTTGGCCTGCAACTTTGCGAGGTGAGCGATCCACGTCGTACCGGGTGCGAACAGCATCATGGCCGATGCGCTTCGCCACGAATTCATCGCTTTCGACAGCTTGGCCCTCACGTTCATAACTCACGGGGCGGTGATAGCCCACGGCGATGAAGTTGTCGCCTTTCGTGAACCGTTCATTTGCCAGTTCCGCTGAGCGCCCAAACATGACGAGATGATGGAAGCTCGTCTCGAGCTGCGTGAAGCTGCCGTCCTCTTCGCGACGAAAATGCTCCTGCCCAAAGCGGAAATAGAGACGCTGGTTTCCGTTTGTCGAGGTCGTCAGCTTGGGGTCGGTGGCGACAAAGCCTGAGACGGATTCTTGCGTGTGAATCGACATGTTCTCTTCCTGTCTGCTCGGGTGACCGGCTTTGTTCGGTCACTGCAACAGGAAGGTGCGCTTGGATTCCCGCGCGAATCGCTACGTTGCGGGGCGTTCCAGCAATGCCTCAACCACCGTGCGATCGGCTTTGAGCTGTGGGCTGTCGGTCCGCTTCGGCCACGGATGCAGGTCGGTGATGATCGGCGGTGCCGATCGCAGCAAGATGACCCCAGTGCCAAATGGCAGGGTTCGAATGCGGTCGGGTGGCAGGATCGGAACGCGGCGAATGGAGCGCTGGTTCGAGCGCGAACCGTAGTCACCCAACGTGATCGAGTTAGTGAACTCGTCTCGTTCTCCGATCAGCGTGGAGAGGTCTTGGAGGTCGCGTGAGTTGGATGCGCCGCCGAGGATGATCTTTGCGATGCTGGCATCCCAGATGGCCGCCGCTTGATTCTCGGACCATTTGTCTCGCGCTTGGGCGAGTGACTGGAGCACGGGCATCGTGGTGATCCCCGTGCCGCCACCTTCTGCCATGAGTGTCGGGAGCGAGGGGAGCGGTGCGAGGTTTCCGATCTCATCGAGTGCGAGTAGTAGCGGCGGATCAAGCCGGGCGCCCGGTGATCGTGCGGCCATGCGGCGGGCCGTCTCGACGAGGTCTTCGACGAATGCCGCGACGAGAGCAGAACTGTTCCCAGCACCCGCACCGGTTGCCAGTAGATAGAGCGTGCCGCGACTGCGAATGAACGTCTCGGGGTCGAAGTGCTCACCGTCCGACGGACTGACGGCATCGAGCACCCGCGGATCTGCCAGTGCCGAGAGCGCGAGGGAAACACCCTGCCAGATGCTGTCACGCGTGCGCGGGTCGGCATCGAGCATCGCCTCCAGCGACTCGGCCCAACCCGTTGCGGCGTGTGGCGACCCGATCAAGATTGCAACTGCTTCGGCCGCCGCCGAAGGATCGAGCGTCCACCGGAAGAGTTCAGTCGGGCTGCGGTGGTCGAGAGCTGCAGCGTGCAAGAGTGCCTGCAACGCAATGCGCGTCTTTCCCTCCCAGAACCCGCCGCCTTCGACGCCGCCCGAAGACAACTCGGTGGCCGCGGCCAGCCCGGTTGCCCGGATCATTGCGGTGAGTGGATCCTCACATCCGCGGATCGGAGACCACCGCAGCCCGGCAGGGATACCTTCAGCGAGGCGTTGTGGATCGAAGACGGCGACCGGCCCGAGCCGCGCTCGTGCTCTGAGCGTTGCGGTGAGGTTGTCGGGCCTCGTCGACGTCGTGACGACCGCGCCCGGTGCATCAAGGATCGCCGGGATGACGATGTGCAGACCTTTGCCTGAGCGCGGTGGCCCGATCAGCAAGATCGAGTCTTCGACGCTGGCCCAAATCTGATTGCCACGTGACCGGCCCAACAAGTAGCCCACGTCCTCAGGCATTGGCTTTTCCAGCGAAGGACGAAGCGTGGCAGCCCGGTGCAAGAGCGACTTCGCGGACGCATTGGCTACGACCTCGTGGCTCGTGGCAGTGCCCGCGAGCTTGTGCGGATCGGCATCCGCGGCTCGAGAATGGCGACGCCACCTCATCCCGGTCCAGCCGATCGCGCCACCGAGTCCGAGAAGCAACGTCATAGCCACCGCCCAGTAGATGATCGCATTGAGCGCGGGCGCCTGGAGTGCCGCCGCCGGGTCCAACGGATCAAAGAGAACGTTGACACCACCGGCAATTCCGACATCTGGTTGCGTTGTCCCAGTGAGGAAGGCAGAAATCGAACCTGCTGCTCGCAGGACTACGGCAACACCAAAGACTGCGACAAGGACAATCATCAAGGCGTTGGTCAACTCATCGCCGAGACCACGCCCCTGCGCGTGTGGAGCACTCATGACGGTAAGCGTTCCGAGACGATAACGCCCGAAACGCGTCCGATGAGCATGATCTCTGAACGGTGATCCGCCAACTGGCTCAGGTCGACGAGCCCACGAGCCTTTCCATCAGCGGATCCCTCGGCGCTGGACACTCCCAGCGCAACGGTGACGTCTTCGCCAGGAATGAACCCGGACCCGGTAATCTCGAACAGCTGATGCGCTGGGCGGTGCCGCGCTCGCCGCATCGCATTAGGCTGCTCGACATTGACTGCGACGCGTTCTTTTCGCACTGCGTGGATGATGTCGGTGAAAATGGAGCCATCGATCTCGTGCACCTCAATCCTTACCGTGCGTTTACGGCCAAGTGTGAGCGCATCGAGCAGCTCGCCGAACCGCGTCCGAGTCCAATGCTCGGCCTGGTTTGGTGGACGGAACTCATCACCATCGACTGTGACGCTCACCGCGCCCATCTCTCCAACGGTGACCACGGCTAGCGGCAGAGTAATTTGCGTGGGATTGTCGAAGGACGCGTTCTGACTGTTCATGCCGTGTAGGTGCACAGCTAGATTCAACTTTTAAGAGTGGCCGTGATCTTTATGCAGCTGTGAACAACGTTGAGACGAGGAATGGCAATCTCGCTGCTGGTAGAGGTCGTTTATGAGCGCCACAAGTGGTGCTTGCGACAGAATGGAGTCTCGACTGCAGGAGGGGACGATTAGCGTGGAACTTTACCGTGAACGAACTGAAGGGTCTCGACCACGCGTATTCGAGATCCTCCCTTTGCCAACCAAACGAGGAATTGTCGCGGTTCTTACGGGTTCGCTCAATCGAAATATGCTTGCTCATCAGTTTCCGGAGTATTGCTCAGACGGCAACACTATCTGCGGAACCGACCTCCGTCATGCGAAAAGAACGATGGAAGCCTTAGTTTCAGACCTCGAATGGCCCCCTGGCGAGGATGTCAGCGATGGAGTGCTCTTCGACCTAATCGAGTTCTTCGCGTCCCGTGTCGCGACTCCAAAGAACCAGCGCTGGCATGATTTCATGCGCCACTATGAGCTCGAATTTGATGAGCGAAAAGGCAGAAGTGCATTCAGAGACGAGATAAACGAGATGCTTCGAGCTGGAGCGACGCTATTTGAGATCACAGACCAGGGCAAAATCGAACGCATAGGTACGCCGGAGGTGCGAGCTGCGCTCGTGGATCTTCAGCCGGATACAGGCGACGAAGAACTTGATGCGCTCATCGTTGAAGCTCGCGAACTATTTCGTTCTCCAAAATCACAAGATCGCCAGAGCGGCCTCGAAAAGTTATGGGATGCTTTCGAACGGCTCAAGACAATTGAGCCAGGAAAGGACAAGAAGGCACAGGTTGCAGCATTGCTCCGGAGAGTCGATTCGGAGCCACTTCGCGAAAAGATTGATGATGAGATGGTCGCCCTCACCAAGATTGGAAACGAGTTTCGAATAAGGCATCACGAGACCGACAAACATCCGGTGCCTCGTCCGGAAGGGCAGGACTATCTATTCTCGAGACTTGCCACGCTAGTGATCTATCTCCTGAAAATTTCCGACAGGCTCAAGGCGGATTGATCCTACTTACGGATTTGGATCTTGACCTAGTTGAGCTGACTTGGCGTCATCCGCCCCGTCGTGTCGAAGAGTTCCAGCTCGGCGGGGTGCAGCTGGTGTTGGCAAACGAATGAGCGATCTTTGATCCGCCAAAGCCCCTGGCCAACGCCGAGCCCCGGCAGCAACTTCTGCTCGGTACCGGTCAGTCCGAGTGCTCTCGCAGTTGCTCCAAGCTGATCGGACTCCTGCCGGTAGATGATCCGCGTTTCGGCATTCGCGAGCAGGCTGTTGGCGAGGGCTCGCATTGCGGATCCCTGATCCCCGACGTTCTCCAGATCAGTTAGCTTGTGAAAGATCAGCATGTTTGCGATCCCGTAGTGGCGCGCCAGCCGCCAGTGAGCATCCATGCGTCGCAGCAACGCCGGATGAGACATGAGACGCCATGCCTCGTCGTAGATACACCAGCGCTGGCCACCGTTCGGGTCGAGGAGTGCGGACTCCATCCATGCCGACGAGCAAGTCATGAGCACCGACATTAGCGTCGAGTTCTCTGTCACCCGTGACAGGTCAAGCGAGATCATCGGCAATGTCGGATCGAATGTGACTGTCGACGGGCCATCGAAGAGCCCGGCGAGGTCGCCGGAGACCAACCGCCGCAGCGCATGCCCTACGAGACGTCCGTCCTCGGCGAGACGTCCGTCGAGATCCGCCTCAGGAGTCGGGGCAAGGATGTGATCGACGACCATCGGAAGGATCGGTACATCGTTTCTGCGCACGACCTCGGTCAGTGCTGTGTCGATCGACGTGTGTTCCAGTGGAGTGAGCGGGCGCGTCAGAACTGTTTCCGCGAGTGCACCGATGAGATCGCGCCGTCGTGCTGAGACGGTGGATGCCCAGCTTTCCTCACTCATTCCTGCAGGTCGATAGCCGTCGTCGAGAGGATTCAGTCGGGTAGAGAGTCCATGACCGAGAACGATTGCTTTGCCGCCGACGGCTTCGGCTACCGCGGTGTGCTCGCCCTTCGGATCGCCAGGAACGTAGACACGGCGCCCGAACGGAAGGGACCGGGTATAGAGGCTCTTTGCCAAGCTGGACTTTCCAGAGCCGACAATGCCCGCGAGCACGAGATTTGGGGCAGTGATCAAGCCGCGCGCATAGAGCACCCATGGGTCGTATACGAAAGACCCACCGGAGTACAGATCCTGCCCAACGAAAACCCCGTCAGGCCCGAGGCCGCCTTCGGCCAGGAATGGGTAGGCACCAGCGAGGGTCGCCGAAGTATCTTGATGCCGCGGCAGGCGAAGTTTTCCGGGCGAACGCAGCTGGGCAGGTCCTGGCTCTCCAGCTGCCGGGAGGTACGTGGTCGCCCGGTGCTCTGCCAATTCGGCGGCGTACTTTGCGCGCGCCGCCTGATGTTCAGCTCTCTGCTGCTCAGCCTGTAACTTCGCGGCCGCCTGACTACGCTGCTTACGCACGCGTCGCTTCTCGGATGCTGGAGCGACGAGGACCGAGGTGTGCAGGCGCTCGGAATCATCGTGGCTCATAGTCCCAGTCCCCGCTGCTGCTTGATCGCGGTGATGCTGGCGGGCTCGAACCACGACGTTCGCTGTTGCTCACGGGTCCGGTTCGATGCCGATGGAATGCAAGGTGTTCTGTTGTCGTCGGGTAGTTGGTCAGCTGATGCAACACCATGGAGTCGATACAGGGCGACGTGCTCGAAGCTGTGGCTGTAAGCGAGATGGTAATCGCCATCTCGTACCTCACGCTCAAGTGGGCCGCTCGGCGGAACGTTGTAAACGTAGCCGTTTTCCATCGCTGCGCTGGTGGTCTCGTCACCAAAGTCCCAGGACTTTAGATGGTCGAGCCCGGCGAGAGCGCCGTCGGCATCGATCATGTCCAGCACGTCGCCTGCCTCTTGGCCTTGCAAGAAGACGACGCTGATCCATCGAGCAGCCTGGGGTACGTTTGCGGCTGGATCGTCGCGCCAAGCAACGCGGCTCGTAGCCGCTGCCGCTGCGTCGAGTCGCTCTTCTGCCTGGTCGATCAGAGTTGCGGCCTGGTGGAGTTCGTCGGCGGCCACAAGAGCGTCCTTCGAACCGATGGCTTGGTCGCCGTGGTCATCAAGCGCGCGAGGACGATTCTCGGCATGCGCGGTAGCGAGCTGATCGAGTACCTGTTTGAGAGATCGCACACCGGACAGCAGGTAACCGAGCACGCTATACAGATCCTGCGGATTCTCGAACGAGCGTGTGGCGTGCGCGAGCCCGCGCAATGCCTCGGATGCTTCACCGGCATCAGCGCCGGGATCATAGAACGTGGGCATGGTGACCTCCCAACAATCGAAGTAAGAACTTGAACATTGGAAAGGTGCGCTCGGAGATTCTCAAGTGGAGGTCGGACGGATCTCGGCTGAACCCCAATCACTCTGACCGCAGTCCGATACGAAATGTCAGTGGTCGCGTCGATACTTGGTGAGCACGGACTTCGAGGGCCGTGTGAGACGAGGAGATGACCGTGATCACGAAAACCGACCTGAGCTGGTGGCTAAACCTTGAAGCCGAACTCGATTGGCAGTTTGCCACGACGTATGCGGCTGGGGCGCCGCATGAGTACGTCGTAGCAGGCAAGACCCCTGGGCTGAGCGATGATGACGTTGCTCGGGCAGCCCATGTCATCCGGACATATGGCGAGCCGATGAAGTTCTACAAGGACACTCGCATCTACTTGGTGACACCCATGGGGTGGAAGCACTGGGACATGCAGGGCAGCACCATCGACGACGACACCGTGACACTCATCAACCGTGGCCGCGTGGAGCACGTCTACGGCATCCAGAACATGCCTCGAACTACCTCTGAAATAACGTCCGGTTACGATGGCTTGGCCACCAGATGGGATCGAGCTCACGGGATGACCGAGAGTGAAAAACAGGCAACCGCGAGTCTCGTCCACGCAACGTTCGGCGAGAAGTTGTGGCGCACGCTCGATGTAGGGTGCGGAACCGGACTCCCGCTCGACTTGGGGCTCGTGGAGCCGGTGCGCTACGTCGGCATCGACCCGTCCAACGCGATGCTTAACGCCCTCGTTATGAAGCATCCCGTCCTCGCGGGCGTTCATCCTATGACCTACGCGGAGGCTGAGCGGCGACGCGTTCTGTGTGGAAGCAGGTACGACACTGTTCTCGTTCTCGGCGGCTCTGCCTCGCATCTCGCGCCTGAAGAGATCGAGCAGCTTCGCTCTAGAGCGAAGCGTGACGTACTGCTCATGCACTACGCGCCCGATACTTCACAGAAGGACGTGGACCTCGATTCGCATCTCGCTGGAGACTCGCTACACGCAGCCACAGCATCGGCGACATCGCAGATTCGTATCGGGCGACACATCGCCTCTATCCTGCCCGGCACGGCTACAGTCTCGGCGTGAGAGCGCACCGGCTCAGTAGACTGGGGCCGATCGAGAGAACAACCAGTTACGACGAACTGGACAGCGAAAGGGGATCGATGGATGCGCTCCTGGAACCCAAGACCGTGGGTGACATCACTGGTGCGTTCTACGTCCCTGCATACCAGCGTGGCTATCGCTGGGGTGCGGATGAAGTAGATCGACTTCTCTCAGATATTTGGGCCAGCGAAGGGAAACCATACTATCTTCAGCCCATTGTCGTGAAGGCGATGCCGGATGGCCGCTTAGAGCTCATCGACGGCCAGCAACGCCTTACGACCTTGTATCTAATTTTCAATTTCATGCAGACACACGGACTGCAAAGTGCGGGTGCTGGATACACGATGGAGTACGAGACGCGTGAGGGGAGTCAGGCGTTCCTTCAGGCTCCAAATGCTGATGAGCGTGAGCACAACATCGACTTTCATCACATCTATGTCGCCTATGAACACATCCGTGCGTGGTTTGAAGCACACGATCACAGACAACAGTGGGCTGCGAACAAGCTCTACGGCTACCTCTTCGAGAGCGTAAAAGTCATTTGGTATGAGGCTCCTGATGAGCCTGAATTCGATTCGGTCTCGCTATTTACTCGACTCAACGTCGGACGCATCCCACTCACAGATTCAGAGCTAGTGAAGGCGCTCGTCCTTTCCAGCAGTCGGCGCATGCCTGGTGTCGCCGATAAGAGTGAGCAGATTGCCGCCCAGTGGGATGGCTTCGAACGAGAATTGCGTACGCCTGAGGTCTGGTCCTTCATTACAGCTAGGCATGAAGACGAAGCCACGCACATCGGGCTCATTCTTGACACCCTCGCTGACCGGATCGGAGGTAACACCGAGGGGCGGCATCGGCCCAGGTACCACACCTTCGAGACTCTTCGGCCGAAGATAGAGAGCGACCCGCAAGCATTCTGGGATGACGTTGTCAGGCTCCACTCGCTTATCGTGGGTTGGTATGAAGATCGCGACATCTTCCACAAGATTGGCTACCTCGTCGCGGTCGGTGAATCATTTGCGGCACTCCTCGACTCCACAGCTGGGCTGACACAGAGCGCACTCCACTATGCACTCGACAGCAGGATTCGGGATCGGCTCAGCCTCACGGCAGAGCAACTGACCGAGCTCGACTATGAATCGAAAGGTAGGAAGTGCGAGGAAGCGCTTCTACTCATGAATGTCGAGACCGTGCGGACCCGTGCGGAATCATCCGAACGGTACTCGTTCCGAGCACATGCGCGGGGAGCATGGTCTCTGGAGCATATTCACGCCCAGAACACTCAACCGCTCAAACGGGACGAGAAGATCTGGGCTGAATGGTTGCGGCTGCATCGTCATGCACTCCTCAGCGTTCCTGATCTCGGCACGAATACGCAGTCCAGACTGATTGCTGAGATCGATGAAGTGTTAGAAGCAATCGAGGACGAACGTTCGCACGGGATTGGTCCCCGTTTCGACTCTGTGAAGGCGAAAGTGGAGTCGGCACTCACGTCATCGGATGCCGATGAGAGTATCCACTCGATCTCAAATCTTGCGTTGCTTGCCAGCGGAGACAACAGCGCTTTGAGCAACTCGGTTTTCGAAGTCAAGCGTCAAGAAATTCTGCGACGGGATCGCGCCGGTTCATACATCCCAGCTTGCACGCGGAACGTGTTTTTGAAGTACTACACAGTTGCCGACGCGCAACAGGTTCACTACTGGAGTGTTGCGGACCGAGTGTCCTACTTGGCCGCGATCCAAACGGCGCTCACGCCCTATCTCCTACCCGATGAGGAGCTCGTATGAAGGGCTACAAGACTTCTTTTGTCGGAATGTTTCAACCTCGACATGACGGCATGCCCACGGTGAACCTTGTCGAGATCCCGCTCATCCAGCGCGACTATGCGCAAGGACGCCAGGGCGCCGATGTCGAAGTGATTCGGCGGGACTTCCTTGACGTGCTGGTCGGAGCAGTCACTGGAGGAGACCCGGTCGACCTCGACTTCGTCTACGGTGAAATCAGCCGCGAAACGCACGTTCTCCGTCCCCTCGACGGGCAACAACGACTCACAACGCTCTTCCTGATCCACTGGTATGTCGCTGCGCGGCTTGGGCGACTTGAAGAGGCGAGTACCTGGCTGAGATTCTCCTACGCGACCCGTCAAACAGCGGAGCATTTCTGCCGACAGCTGGTCAGCCCTAAGCACCCGCTCACCGATAGCTTCGTCAGGCCGTCAAGCTGGATCACCGACCAGCCATGGTACCTGTTTAGTTGGCGCCACGATCCAACGGTTCAGTCAATGCTTGTGATGCTTGATGCCATTCACGAACGACTGAGTGGAGAGCATGTCGTCCTCTCCTTCGTTTGGGATCGACTTGTCGACACCGTTAGCCCGCCGATTTCCTTCCATTTTCTTCCGATTGATGACATGCCGTCTGGTGAAGAGCTCTACATCAAGATGAACTCACGCGGGAAGCCCCTGACCGAGTTCGAGAACTTCAAGGCCCGGTTCGAGAAGATCCTCGCGAATGCTCTGGCGCCGGATCGGTTCAGGGAGCTTGTCCATAAGATCGATGGCGCTTGGGCTGATGTGCTTTGGCCTTACCACGACGGTGACTACATCGTTGACGATGAGTTCCTCAGATACCTCGAGTTCATTATCGAGGTCTGCGAGTGGCGGCAAGGAGTGCCGTCACAGGGTCGACTGCTTGACCGCGCGGAACGCGCCTTCGCCGCAGGCGACGAGACCAACGTGGCATTTCTTTTCCATGCCTTCGACACATGGGTCGAACCCACGTCGAGGCGTCCGGTCGATATTGGTGAAGTTTTCGGAGTTCATCTGGCGAGCGCGTCGGATACTGGAGCATCGGTTGGGGACCAGGTTCTGCTTTTCGATTCAGCGAATCCGAACCTCTTCCAGGATTGCTGCCGCCGCTACGGGCAGAAACGTGGTCGCGCGCGTCTGTTCACGCTATCCGAGACCCTTTTCTTATTCGCGACCCTGATCCATCGGCAATTCGACACCACAGAAATCCAGGCGCGGCTCAGAGTCCTGCGCAATCTGACCGACCGGGCAGACGATGAGGTCCGAGAGGAGCGCATGCCCGATCTGCTCCAGAGCACTGAACGTCTTATCCGCACTGGTGAACTCGAGGACCTTCGTGGTTTCAATCAAGACCGCGTAATGGACGAGATTGAAAAGCGAAAGTATCTTGTCGCACATCCGGACCAAGTCGCCGTGCTTCATCGACTTGAAGATCATCCGCTATTACGAGGCAGAGTTTTTGCTTTCGACCTGGAACCCGACAGACTCGCGTCACGCGTCGAGGCGTTCGAGAGGATCACTCCGAAGGAGCTTTGGCCGCAACTGACCGCTGTGCTCCTCGCCAATGAAACGAACTACGGGCTCCCGCTCGGACAGCGTGGCTACCAATTCGGTTCCAGCGAGCAAGAGAGCCGTTGGCGTGACGTGTTCACACGAAGAGGACGTGAGAAAAGCGCCGCGCTCCGTTTAGCGCTGAACCGGGTGCTTGATGCGGTGGCGGGCGGCGCCGCGAGTACGTCTGAAACTCTCTTATCGATCATCACCGAGTTCTTGACACAATGCCGCGAAGCGCAACGGTTCGACTGGCGCTACTACCTTGCCGCATATGACGAGATGCGCGAGGGAAGGACGGGCATCTACTTCGGTGAACACCTCCGGGCGAACGGCACTTGGAACTACTCGATGTGCATGCTCAGGACCGACAGTCTCACCGGGTCGGCGTACTACCGCGACCCCTTCCTACTGGCAGTCTGGAACCAGAGTGGCGTCGGCGACGCTGTCCGCGACCCGTGGTTCCGAGGCTACGAAACAGAACCAAGGTGGCTCCGACTTACCAAAAGCGAGGGTGGGATTCGATGCATCAATGAAGGATTCGAGCTGAGCGCTCCTCTTGACGAACGTGCTGCTGCACTCTGGCAACAGGTGTGTGAGCGACACGGCGCAGTCGAATCATTCTTGCGTGTTGAGCAGAATAGCCACACCGGAGAGGCTATCGACAGCGAGGATCGTGTACGTAAATGTTCCGCCCTGCTTCAGGACCTGGTTGCGGCCGGACTCTAACCGATTGCCGCCGTAAGCGGTGCTGCACAACCTGGGCATGCAGTTGCCAGGTGAAGTGCACGCCTTATTCCTCTCGATGTCGGTGCTCATCAGTACGATTGGTCCCATGACGGACACCAAAGTAATTGAGAATCCGGGGACCAAATTCACCCAGGTGCTGGACGCGGCTGCAAAGTTGCCCGGTGTTCGGATCAATCGAGCGGCGTATCTGCGTGCCTCACTGAAGCGGTACTGCACTGCCGAACAAATCGAGCTTGCCGTTAACGAGAGTCCAGCTGCCGCAGGGATACCGCTTTCGATTGTCACACAGGCCGCGAACACGTCAATCAAGTACGAGACTTCAAAGGTGACCGGGCTATCCACAGTTGCAGGGATACCTGGTGGTCTCGCAATGATTGGCACTGTGCCAGCCGATCTTGTTCAGTACATGGGCCATATGCTGCGTATTGCACAAAAGCTTGCGTACCTGTACAGCTGGCCTGATCTCTTTGCCGAGGGTGAGGAAATCGATGAGGCGACAGAGAGTGTTCTGACCCTTTTCGTTGGTGTCATGTTCGGTGTCCAGATTGCTCAGGGAGGAGTGGCAAAAGTCGCCGGAATGATTGCCGCGAATGTAGCTAAAAAGCTGCCTCAACAGGCGCTCACCAAGGGCCTCATCTATCCCGTGGTCAAGAAAGTCGCGGGATACATCGGCGTCAGCATGACAAAGAAGCTGTTTGCGAGTGGCGTTGCTAAGGCCATCCCGATCGTGGGTGCCGTTCTCTCGGGCGGCCTCACCCTCGCCACGTTCCTTCCAATGTCGAAGCGACTTCAGAAGCATCTGGCAAGTTTGGAATTGACGAAGCCCGGCCACCGTAACGAAGACACTACGGTGATCGATTTAGAAGTCGTTGACGATTCACCCCAGGACGAGCTTGTTGTAGCGCAAGACGAGTCCCCTGAGCACAATGATGAACAGACCGAAAACGCCTGACTACACAGCCAGCGAACCCCGGTGAAAATGCCTTCGCGTGCGGTGCCATCACACCACTCGACATAACGGTAGCGCCGCGGCAGTGAACGCCTGAGCCTGCTGGCCGACGAGGAGTCTCGTCTCGCATGAAGCTTGAATCGCGGCCTGCTCGATCGCGGCGACAGCCGCGTCGAGTTCGTCAGCGGTTCGTGCTGAGACCGAGATGAGTCCTGTGTAACGCAAGATTCCGTGTCCCGCGGTGAGGTCGGCTTCCTGCTGGAGCACATCCTGAAACTCGGCGGTCTGCGAGGCATCCTCGATCTGACCGATGCGCTGGCGCTGGGCCGCGTCTGAGATGTACTCTGTCTTCTTCTTGCGGATATCGCGCGCCGCCTGGTCCGAGCGCATCGGGGTGCAAAGCAGCGAGAAGGACCGCTGGATCCCGCTCGACAAGAGCACCGGTGCTAAGAACCCGGGGTAGACCACCGAGCGGGGCCATTCCGAGATCCACAACACTGCGTGGAAGGCCGAGTCTGTGCGCAGCCTTGACCACGACTCGTTCACGGCGACGGGCCCCGCGGTGGCAAGCGACTGGCCGAGTTCACCGTGGCGTTCGAGTGTCGCTGCGATCGCAGGGTCATACGCGGAACGTAGGATCACAGCGATCTCGCCGCACGACAGCCAATCCGACGGAGCGAGGTCTGCTGATCGCAGCGCCGCAACCAGCGTGGACATCTCTTGGCGGAGAACAGCCGCAGCGCCGCGGATTCCGCCACCGGCAGTGCGGATCTGCCGTGCCGCTCCTTGCATGTCGAGCGAGAGGGAAAGTGTCGTGGCGTGGCGCTCTCCGGCGGGCCCGGCGCGTTCAATCAGTTCGGCATACGTTGTTGACGCCCACGAACCGTCGGCACTGCCGTGTGACGCCCACCATTCTGCGAGTCCGGTGCCGGAGTCTGGCAGTGTGCGCTCAAGCACTTGCAGCATCGAGAGTCGACCGGATCGGCACACGGTCGCAAGCACACGCCCCCAAGAACTGACGCGCCGCTCCTGCTCGCCAGGATCGAGGAGCACGAATGCTGGGTGTGAAACCGCAACGATGGCGGTGAGAGTGCTCGCGGTCGGGTCATGAACCATCCCGGCGCCCGTGATCGGATCCTCATACTCACGCAGCCGCGCCATGTCGCCGGGCAGCGCGAGCGAACCCTCAGGCCGTGGCCTCACAA
This sequence comes from Leucobacter sp. G161, assembly GCF_001482305.1. Lineage (GTDB taxonomy): Bacteria > Actinomycetota > Actinomycetes > Actinomycetales > Microbacteriaceae > Leucobacter. Next base: position 20,940 of record NZ_LOHP01000046.1, on the reverse strand, counting down.
CGCGTCGCCGATAGAGTAACTGGCCACCGGAGGTCTTCCAGAGCCACCAGAAAATGACGGGAATCCATTCGACGATCGCCCGTCCAGAGATCCGGATCCAGGCCGTCGCTGCGGCGGAGAGCCACACGGGTGCCGAGAACGCGATGAACATGCCGCCTCCGGCGTAGAACGCCCACACCAGTGATCCGACGCCAAGTCCGAGGGCGATCAGCTGCGAGAGCGACAGGCCAAGCAGAACGCCCCGTCGCGTCAGCCGAGAGAACTTCACCGGGACGAGATCACCGGCTCGCTGATCGTTATATGTCTTCGACATGGTGGGTTATTCCTTCCCGGTCGAGTGCGGCTGCGGAGGCTGGTGCCTGGGCGGTGCAGGGTCCGATCGAGGCGTGGGAGGCTGAGGCGTTGAAGGGTGTGCAGCTGGAGCTGCGTCCGATCCATCCGCACCAGCGGCCGCCGATTCGGCCGTCCCGCCAACAGCGCCTCCGAGCTGAGGTCCGGCAGTAGCGGCACCTTTGACGACCTCCGCGCCGATGACGACCGCTGCCGCGGGGCCAGCCGCCGCGGCAGCACCGCTGGCCCCCGCGCCAGATCCTGTGCCCGCACCGGCAGCTGAAGCAGAGGTGCGGGGCGCACCGGTTGCTGCGGGACTGGCGTTCGGCGTCGCACCGCCGCCGGAGCCACCATCGAGCACCTTCTTGACTCCGTCGCTCTGCGGTTTCGACGGCACCGGCACGGGCCGGTTCACGGCGCTCTTTGCTTCTTGCTCGCTTCCCATCGCGTGGTAAAGATCGAAGCCGAGGAACGAGATGAACCGGTAGACCATGTATGGCGCGAAGGCTGCAATGAATAGCAGCACGATGCCTGAGATCGGTTCAGTCACGGAAGACAAATCGGCCTCAATCGGCGTTGAGACCTGAGTGATCGCGATGAGGAACACGACGACGAGGACGAGCTTGGAGATGATGAGCGCGACAACGAACGCGGCCCATTTACCGATCCATCCGCGGGTGACATCCCAGGCCGCTCCAGCGAATGCGATGGGTGCGAGCACGATCGCAACGAGCAACAACGCTTTACGGATCAGGAGCGAGAACCAGACAATCGCGACCGCACAGATCATCAGCCCGGCGAGGAAGATCGTAACGATCGCGCCGACGCCTGGAGCCGCGATGTTGATTGTGGTGAGCCCGGCGGTGAGGAGGGCGATCTTGTCACCCATGGTTTCAGTGGTCTCGCCTGCGGCCTGAACGACCCCGATGCACAACTGATCCACAATCTCCAGAGCAGTTGCCGTCAACGTGATGACGACGAAGGAGCCGAGAACGGCTTTGGCTGCGCCGAGTGCTGCGCGGGAGAGCGCGGCGGGCTCGCGTCTGATGAGGCCGAGGACGAGTTGGAAGCAGAAGAACAACAAGACGATGAAGACACCGATGCCAAAGAGCAGGTTGTAGACATCGAGGTAACCCTCTGATTGGACGTCCACGAGAGTCGTGCTGTCGAAGACAGTCCACATGGCTTCGATGAGCCAGCCCGCGGCTTGACCCATCGTGGAGGCGAGCCAGTCGAAAGGCGCCGACACCAGAGTCGCGGCGCCTTCACCGACGGCATCGCAGACGTTGGATATGACGGGGATATCGCAGACACTCATCGCAGGCTTCCCTGAAGTAGTGGATGGGTGAGCCTCAGACCTGCTGTCCGACGTTCCAGAAGAAATTGATCAGGGTCACGGATGCGCCGCAGATGACTGCCGCACCACACGAGATGAGTACACCGAGCTTGCCGCGACCCGCGAGGTGCGGGTTCGACGAGTTCGATCCGAATCCCCACACGATCGCGGAGATGATCAGCGCGAGTACGGAAAGGATGAGCCCGACGGTCATGACGGCTCCGACGATGGTCCGCAACTGCGCGATCCCCGGCAGGCCGGAGTCATTCGGTGTGATGTCGATGTCCATCGGCAGGACTGCGGCGATGGTCGTGATGAGTTCAAACACGATGGCTCCTTTTGCGTGAACACCGCCGACGGCGGCAGACGAAACATTGTCGAGAGCCAGGTGCACAGCCCGTTCCCGTTCGCCGGAATGCGGCAGAGCGCTACAACTGCTCGCCCAAATGAATGAGCCAGTTCAGCCAGGTCACGCCGCCACCTGCGAGGATCGCGGCGCCCAGAGCTACGAAGACCCCCGCGCGTGCCTTAGTAGCGACCGCGGGGTTGCCGTTGGAGGTCGAGATTGCCCAGATGATTGCGCTGACGATGATCATGAGGACGGCAACGATGAGGATGATCGTGAGCATCGCTCCGATGACAACCTTGAGATCACCGATGCCGCTCATGCTGCCGAAGTCTGGAAATACATTCATGACGTGCCTCCTGTCATCGCAGAACATCCAGCACCAGCAGTCGCCTCTGGGAGATCAGCGGCGTCGTGATCGTTGAGCCATTTCGCCGCATCGATCGCCTCCGCATAGGTGCCGCCTGGACGGACTTCAAAATGCAAATGTGGTCCGGTTGAACGCCCCGATGAACCGACATCACCGATGTGCTGACCGGCGATGACACGGTCTCCGACGGTGACGTGGATGCCGGTTTGCCACATGTGCGCGTACGCGGTGGCGACGGTAGTGCTGTCGATGTGGTGTTCGATGACGATCAGCCCGCCCCAACCACCGGAGAACTCTGCGACGGTCACCACTCCATCCGCTGCGGCGAGAATGGGTGTCCCGTCGGCCGCGGCAAGATCGGTGCCGGTATGGAAGGCGCTTTCGCCGGTTATGGGGTCAATACGCGGCCCGAAGTCGCCGGTATGAACCCAGGACCCTTCCGGCAGTGGAAATACGACACGGGAGGATCTCGCTACTGCGTCAGGTGATGACGGTGATGTCGTTGGCGGAGTCGTCGTTGAGGGTGCGGTCGTCGTCGACGTTGAGGCGCCGATCGTGAGCGTTGCGAGAATCTTCTCGGCAACGGGTTCGTAATTGTTGTACCGATCCGGGTACGCAGACACCTCGACAGCTTGTGCTACTTCGCCCTTGCCCATGCTCTGCCAGCCGGGGATATCGAGCAGGCCGCGAGGCGACGGATAGTTAGGCCCCGACGGCCCTCCGAAGAAAGCGGCAGCCTGATATTCGGGGTCCATCAGGCCAGCGACAGATCCCCACCCCGATTGCGGGCGCATCTGAAAGAGGCCGAGCGAGTCGTGATCGGATCCATTTCCATCGTTTGGGTAGTCCCCGGATTCTGGGTAGGTTCCCGTGTTCGCGAGTTGCCGCAGCGTTGACTCGGTGAGGGCGGCCATGAGCGCGATCTGCACGCCATCGCGTGTGACACCTTCGATGCCTGAGCCCACGGTGATGATCGTTGCGGCATGCGTCAGCTGTTGCTTGTTGAGCGTGAACGTCTCCCCATTTGCAGTTGTCACCACGAGAGAGTCCGGCACGTTACCGAGTGTGAGACTTGACGATGAGAGGCACGCAATAGCGGCGGGATTCATCACGAGACCGATGGTGACGAGCCCCAGTGTTGGTGCGAGGAACATGAGCGCGACGACTGCGATCGCGAGTTTCTTCATCATGAGCCGGGCTTCCTACCGCAGCGGATTATTCAGCTGTGAAAGCCGCAAGACATGGCAGGTGTCTTTGGGCGGGCAGGCGATGAAAATAGTGAAAGCGACCTGTTGGTCGGCACTGACCGGGTCACCATTCCAGTCGCCGGAGCGATGGCGGGTTCCCTCGATCGTGAACGCGGTGGCACCTTCGGGGAGCTGGCCTCGTTGAGCTTGCGCGAGCGCATCGGCCCAAGCATCCGGCACGTATACGGACGAAACTTCTAAGCTCTGCCTTGTTGCGTACAGTCGCAATTGCACCCACGCATCGTGGGTGGGTAGGTACGTCGCGATGTCGGCTGCGAGCCCGGGCTGTTCGGTGCCGGTGGGGTCACCGACATCGAGGACGACGTCGGTGTAGTCCAGCGGCAGGAATCCGCTGCCGGTGTCCCACGTAAAGAGCGCCGTCGCGACCTTGCGCGCGAAGGTTTCCGGATCGGTGCTGGATGGGATGGCAGGGATCTGACGAGCTGTGGTCTCTGGTGCATGCCAGGGCTCTGTGGTTTGCTCAGCGCTCGACAAAGTTGGATCGGGTGACTCGCTGGGCACGCGGGATCCTGCGATGAGCCCATAGACACCAATGCCCGAGACGAGGAGCACCACCACGGAGGTGGCGAAGAGGGCCACAAGGGTGCGGCGTGAACGGGGCGCGGTCAGAAGCTTCATGCCTGGAAGGTGCGCAGCGTCGGCCGCGCATTAGATCGCTCGGAGGTTCCTTATCTCCTTTGGCTGCTCAGCGGTATCAACGTTGGTATCGAGTGCTGTTCGGAGTCGCTCCGCGAAGTCTGAGGTTGCATCCACTGCCCGCAAGAACAACTCGACTTCAGCAGCACTCAGTTTGAGAGCGAGGTCGTCGACATCAAAGTGACGCCACCACCCATCGAGCTCAGTCCAGGTAACAACGAACGCGCGAACTGGCCACGGCTCGTCGTCGTCCGCACGATTCGTCTGCGGACTCGGCGAAGAGCGGCGCTTGGTGCGCGGCGTGCTCTTGAGACGCGCCAGAGCTTCTTCCGCCAGCTTCGCGACATCTTCCTCAGGTGCATCGTCGTCCGCCTCCGCGACAAGCTGGCGGGCCCGCAGATAACTCGGGTGTACCGGTCCGCCTGAACCGATGAGTTCGAGCTCGGCGGCAACTCCCACACGAACTGTCTCTGATTGGTCTTGGTCCTCAGCGATCTGCTGCAGGTAGTTGATCTTCTCGAGCGTGGTGTGTGAAGCACCATCGGGGATCATCGCAGCGGCCTGGGCGCGAGATTGTCCCGGTGATTCTGACGGTGGCGCAAAATTTGCTGCACCGTCACTTCCCGGCTGATTTTCGCTGCTGAAACGCGACGCTTCCTGCCGACGAGCAGCATCTTCAGTCATCAGCGCCTTGATCTCCCGATAGAGCGCTGCACCCTCCAGTTGGGTGAGCGGCTTGTGCAGCATGTTGTCATCTTGTTCAGCAAGCAGGTGCGCGAGATCTCCCGAGATACCTGAACGCACCCAAACCTTGACGTGCTGCCAGCCGAGCTGCTTGATCGCGGCCAATCGTCGCGCACCGCATACCAGGATCCCGTCGGGCGTGACCGTGATCGGCTGGAGCAAACCATCACGCTCAATCGAGGCAGCGAGCGAGTCGAGGTCGCCGAGCCCAGTGCGGTGACGGCGCCCAACGCGGATCGATTCGACGGCACGGTCCAACTCGATGTGTCCGCCGTCCCGACTCATTGGTTGCTCCCGTGGGTAGGGACCGACATCGCGATAGCCGTGACCAGGTCATCGTCGCTGAGGAGTGTTGCGAGCGCTTCACCGACGAGTATTCGAAGAAGGATGCCCCGTCCGGTGCTCGTCGCGCGATACGCGGGATGGGGGTGCCCGAGCAACACTTGCAATAGCGCCGACCAAGAGTCGGCGGGCAAATCGAGCAGTGCCCGGGCGTGCTTGTCTCGACGCAGCAGTTCGTACGCACTCTGTCGAGACCCGGCACGTGCCACCGCGCTGCAAACGTGTTCGATCGCGGTACGGGCAGTGCTTTCGGGCCAGCCCAACGTTGTAAACAGGGTGATCGACGCGTCGATTGCGCGGCGAGCAGTGTCAACATCGCGGGTAACGTCGGGGTCATCGTCTTCAGCGACCGAGTACCGATCCACCACGTGAAATGCCGGGTGATAATCGGCCAGTGGGTTCTCTCGGTCGGCAAAACGCTCCGGGTCATGAAACGCTGAAATATGGGGTCGACGTGCTTGATGGGTCGCGCAGAGCAATCCCTGTCCCCGCTCTTCAGCGATGCAGGTGACTTGAACACCGCGAGTTACCACGGCCCAAGGATCAATCGCCTCACGAGCGGATCGCGTCCTCATAACGTCGAAGGCTGCCGACGCTGCCTCCCAAGGATCGAGGCCATGCTTGCGAGCCAACGCCGCGTACTTTTCTGCGGCAAATGCGGCGAGGTCAGCGGCGACGCGGTCGTGCTTCCAGGCATGTGAACCCGAGCGGTGCAGCCGATGCAGGAGGGCGCGGAGCCCTTCGCTGGTCGTGTAGTCCTCGCGAGGTTGTGATGCAGAGTGGCTTGAATTGGTCATGGTGTGGGAACCTCCTGACAAGCAGGTGCGCGCCCGCTCCCCAGCGGGTTCTTAGGTGTCCGTGAAGTGCCCATGAGAGGTCAAGACCAACGATCAGTGCGTCCCGATCGCGCCTCGTTCAGCACCATGACGGTAATTGCCATGGCCGAACGCGGATAACGGTGGGAGGTGCCGGGCCCGGTCTGCGATGCCGCGGGCGCTCGCCGCAGTCACTTCAAACGTGCGGCGCCGGAGTTCGGTTTGGAAGTTGATCCCCGCCCCAGCGAGGCGCGAACTCCCGCGTGCAATCAGGTCTGTTGGTCGAACCCATTCGACTCCTCGGCCTCGGTAGACCGTGGGATCAATCCCCGCACGCGTGCGTCGACGCTGAACGCTCGCAGCCTCGACAGCGTCTGGCAAGAGATAATCGTCTGCCACATGACGATCGGCACTGACAGTCAAAGCTTCCTTCTCTATCTCGTTCATTTCGGCTCCTCCTCGGATGTTGTTGCGGGGGAGGGCTTAAGGCCCTCAACGGTGAGCGGGATGCTGGCGAACCAGCGCCCCACGGTGGAAGGGTGCACATTCAGTTCGCGTGCGATGGCCTTGTTCGACCAACCGGCATCGCGCAACGTCATCGCAGAGTCTTGGGGTGAGGCATGAACGGTTGATGCCTCAGTGCGTTCGGAATTTTCAGTAGTCGCGGGAGTCCGGATCAGGAGCACGGTGAGATGCGTGATCGCCAGCAAGACCACGGGTGGAACTGCGGCGACCGCAGCGGCAAGAAGGCGCGGCACATCGGCATCCGCGGCGACTACGGCATGGATTGAATTCGCCGTGACCGACACGGCTGCCGCACCAGCGAGTAATGTCCAGGGGTACCAGGCGGCGCGGGCTCCTGCCAGCGCGACGACGGCGACGGTCGAGACGACGATGGCTCCGTCAACAATCAGTGGCCATGCCCATGCTTGGCCATCACCAATTCCAGACCGTGCGGCAAGGTCTGCGAGCGAGGTGAACGACAGCCAGAAGGCTCCGGCGGCAATGAAGACGGTGCCTGCCACAGCTGTCGAAACTGCCCACCGTCGTCCGTTGAAGTCACTCATGACAGCGCCCGAAAGGTCGATGAAGGCGGCGGTCGGTCGTGTGAAGTTGGTGCGCTGACTCGTGTCGACTGCTGCGGCAGGGCGCCCTGCACCGCTCGGTAAGCTGACTGCACTGTCGTCGTAGTTTCGCGGTGGCTAAGGCCTGCCCGCTCAGCGGCGGGACTCAGCGCTTCGAGCGCTTCGACTGTCGGCACTCGCTGTTCAGCCATTTTGCAAGCGGCCCAGAAGAGTCCATGGTTGCGTTCGCCTTCGTGGCGCCGCGCAACCCAATCTGCGAGGCGCTGCACATCGACCGGCTGCTGTGCTGATCGCCCACTTTGATGCGCCTCGTTACGTTGCGGTGGATCAAGATAGTCGCGGAGTTGCTGCGAATCGAGCGCACGACCAGGTTCACGAGCCAACCGGAGTGTCTCGTATTGCCGTGATTGCCCGTCGAGCATGCGTAGCGAGGGAGGGACGATGACGTATCCGCCATCACCACGGAAATCGATCCCCGCCCGCGCAGATTGCCACGAGCGTTGTTCGATGTTCGGGTCTGCGGGGAAATAGAGATGTAGCCCACCGGATGGAGTCCTGACCGCAGCCTCCCAGCCGCTCAGCAATCCCGCGCGCCAGGCACCATCGAGAGCGTCGTAGCCGTTGACAGAACCGTGCACGTCTACATCGACGACAACGAGTCCAGAGGTTGTACCGGTCGGCATCCCGATATTTGCGGAGGGAATCGCACTCCACCAGCGACGAATCAGCTCGGGATCGCTGCGGGCCGAATTAAATCCGCCCGCAACGACGGGGCGTTTCGCACCTGCGGCACAGGGGAACACGGGGAAGCCGGAGTCGGCAAATGCGAGTGCGCCCTGTTCGAGCGGCATCCCGCGACCAACATGATCGAGCGTCGTGGTGAACGCTTTCGATGAACTCATCGCATTCCCCGGACGTCTGCCAGCGCCACCTGTTTTGGGGCAGCTGTAGCCGAAGGCGTATGTGAAGCGCTCGCACGCTGAGCTGCCGCGACGCTGCGATGCGTCGATTCCCGCTCGATACCCGGAGGGGTACCGTTGCCGGTCATGGGGGTGTCGAGTTGATCGAGAATCTTGATGGCGGTGGCACGTACTCTCTCACCGGTGGATTTGATCACGTCGACGGGTTCCTTCCCATCGACGTGTGCCGACCAAGAGGCGACGTAGGGGATTGTGTACTCCGAGGTGTCCATGCCATGCGCTGCGCCGATCATCAGTGCGACAGATTCTGCTTCGACCTCGCCGATGCCGCGGTGCAGTCGAGTATCGGCATTCTCAGGGTCGTGCATAAGCACGTGTCCCAACTCGTGCGCGAGCGTCTTCACTCTTGCTGCAGCATCCATGTCTGCGCGCACGAGCACGCTCTTCTCGGTGTAGTTCGTGACGCCATTCGCCCCGTGAATTGACGGTGTATCGGGCACATCGCCCAACGAGAATCCCGCGGCTTCAACCTGTTTCGCGAGCCCTTCCCAAAGCCCGGCGGGTGCTTCGCCCTCAAGCAGAGTCGGGGCGGGTAGCTCAGGAAGTGGACCGCCCGCGGTCTGAGAGGCATCCCACACGTAGGCCGGGCGAACGCCGATCATCTTTGATCGCACCGCCTCACCTGGCCGAGGTTTCTCGAACTTCTTTAGTCGCCTCCACGAATCTGCATTTGCTGGCGTGGCAGAAGCGAAGCGGCCGGTGACGGGCGCGAGGATCTGATACCCGGGTTGCCCCTTCTGCACTTGGCGGCCGAGATCTTGCCATTGCTTGTATCCGGCGACGTAGGTCGGCATCGGATCAGGCACAAGGCCCTGCTCGTGGGCCGCCTGATGCTGCACCCAGATCAGCAGTGTGTTGTTGAAAGAACGGCTTCGAAAGTTGGCCGCGAACGCCAAGGCCCGCTTCCAATCGTCACCAGATACGAGTTCTTCGACGGACCCCGCGAGCTTTTCGTGCAGCTCATCGAGCTTTGCGTCTCTGGCGGCTTGGCGATCCTCGATCGTGGCCATAACTGGATCTCCTCTCTGACGTGCCGCGCGGCGAACTCGTGCGGCAGTACATCTGAGAGGTGCGCGTGGGTGTCCGGATCGGCGACAGAGTAACCGGCTTTTGGCATGGTTGAAGCGCATGGTGCACCTCCTCGGCGCAGAGACGGGTGCACACTCAACACCCGTCGTTGAGCATGCCCAAAATCATGTGATCTACTGTCTAACATCACATTTGAGCATGCGCAACCCTTGATTTGAGCATGACCAAGAGGTACATTGATCATGCATAATCACCTCAAGAGGTGATGTTTGACAATCGACAAACCCATCCCGAAGGGAAGGGAACTATGCAACAGACCGAAGATCAGAACAAGGCCGCGGCCGAGCTTCTTGAGAAACGTCTGCGTCTGCTGCTCGACGTCAAAGCTGCCGAGACCGGCGCTGAACCGTCGTTTTCGGAGATCGCCGCATTCTTGAGAGAGCGCGGTACGAACCTGTCGCGATCCCGCTGGACCTACATGATCAACGGGCACCGAAAGGTCGATGACGCTGAGGTGTTTGCGGGGCTCGCCGAGTTCTTCGACGTTGACGTCGACTTCATCACCGGTGATAGCGATGCCTCAACGCCCGAGAAGGTGAAGGCCCAGATTGATCTTGTGCGCTCGATGCGGGCAGGAAAAGTGAAATCGTATGCGACGCGTACGCTTGGTGATCTTTCGCCGGAAACGCTTCGGGCGATCACCCAATTCTTGGATCAAGAGATGACACAGTAGGCGAGCGCCACCGGTGTCGCTCACAAGGCTGGCGCCGAGGATGCTTCCGAAGCAGATAGTGAGCACGCAGTGAATATCGAACGGACCGTAACGACCGCAGTCGCGAGCTTGCAGCTGGGCGAAAACTTCACGTTCGCCGCGCTCACCGATGCTGTGCAGCGGCAACGAGGGCGAGAGATCCGGGTTACTGAACTCGCGGAGCTAGGCGAAAACGACGGGCTTTGCGCGTTGCTGTTCTACGGCGAGGATCAAGACTTGATCCTCCACGCCCGTACAGACTCGGCCCTTCATAGCCAGCAGTTCGTGCTGCACGAATTCGCGCACATCATTCTTGGTCACTGTGATGGCGAGGGCTGCTCGCTCAAAGATGTCGTACACAACACACTGTTCCCCGACATTCCTGCTTCTCTACGCTCCCGTGTACTGGCGCGGAAGGACGTGGAATCAGAAGACGAGATCGCCGCTGAAAGCTTGGCTGATCGCCTGGCCGCGGGCATCCGCGGGTCGGCGTTTGCGGAGACGAGCTACACGGAGATATTCGGTTGATCCAAATGCTTGTCGCAGGCGTCATGTGGACGCTGGTCGCAAGCCTGCTCATTCTGCGGCGAGGGCGTGCCGACCGCAGTATTACTTACGCTGCGGTTGCCATCGCGCTTGCGATGACGCTCAATATCGACGACATCTACCTCGCGATCGATCCCGCACTGAGTGGAACGAACCTCGTCACCGTTGCGAGCGATGCTTTGCTCATGACGGGTCTCTTCTTTCTGGGCCGGGGCGTGATGAAGGCAGGAGACTACCGGCCCCAACTGGTCAAGATCGCCGTCGGGCTCCCGGCGCTCGTCGTTGCACTTACCTGCGTCGCCGTACTGTTCTTCTTCATCGACCGCGGCGAGACGACCACAGAGTTCATGCGTGATCTTGGCGCTCATCCCGCTGCTGCGATCTACTCGATTACCGTCTTCGCGTACTGCGGCATTGTTGTCGCCGCCATGCTCGCGCTGGCCGTGCGGCAGTTTCGGCTTGCTTCAGGCGTGCTTCGAGTGCCCGCGATGCTGCTGGCGGTCGGAGCTGGGTGCGGTATTGCACTGTGCGCCACCGTGATTATCATGGACGTCGCACACGGCACCGGCGCACTGAGTGTCATGTTTGCGGTTGATCTCGCATACGGGCCGCTCATGATCGCGACGTTCCTGTTTCTTTGTGCTGGCTTCATTGCGCAGCCTGCGATGCGCTCGCTCCGGCAGCGTCTGCGTGATGTGCAGACCGACGTGCTCGTCGCCCAGGTCGACCCGATCTGGCGTGATGCAACCAGCCTCAGGCCTGGTCTCAGCGGGAGCCACCTCACTCCGGGAATTCTCGAAGAATCCGAAGCGCGACTGCATCGCAACATTGTCGAGATACGTGACGCCATGATCGACCCACGGGTGACCTTCGCCATCGACGATGCCGACCGCACATTGCTCGAACGTGCTGAGGCCCACTTGTTGGGAGTGAAGGTGCCGAAGACGAACCGGCGCAAGGCCTCTGACGTTGAGGTCAAAGCGGAGTCGTCGTGAGAGTGGGGCTTACCCTCGGCGCTGGCGTCGCGCTGCTGGGCGCAGGTGCAGCCGCTCTTGGCTGGGCTATCGCCCGCAAGCTCACCGCGCCCGACGGCGTGCGAACCTTCAACCTCGTTGTTCGCGGCATTGAAGACGACGGTGGCGTGCGCTGGATTGTGCTCGACCGCACGCCAAACACCGCTGCACAAGGTGTCTACAATCTTTGGTTTGAACGAGGCGGTTGGGTGCAGCTCGGTAGCGAGATGCAGGCTCGCGGTCCAAACCGAATCGCCCGTGCGGTCACTGGGGCTTCTAACTACCTCAACGTTCAAGTGGGTGACAACGTCTCGTGGAGCGGCATCTACTTTGCTACTCCAGCGGATGCGGGGCTCGAAGCTCATGACATCATGATCTACACCCCGTCGGGGTACGCACCCGCATGGCGATTCGATGGCAGCTCGTCGACGTGGGCAATTCATATTCACGGTCTTGGCAGCTCCCGCGCAGGCACGCTTCGCGGCGTGCAAGTTGCGACGAATCTGGGGTACACGTCTCTCGTCGTGAGCTACCGTAACGACGGTGACGGCCCGACTAGCGGGGGCGGTGGCTCAACACTCGGAGCAACCGAGGTAGACGATGTCGAAGCAGCGATCAGTTATGCGGTTCGTCGTGGAGCTGAGCGGTTCGTGTTGTTTGGCTGGTCGATGGGCGCCGCGATTGCATTAGAGCTCGCGCATAGGTCGGACTACGCGCAGCTAGTCGCCGGTCTCGTGCTTGACTCGCCGGTGCTCGACTGGGTCGAGGTGATCAAAGCGAATTGTGCGCGAAGCGGTTTGCCCCCAGCAACAGGCCATCTTGCGATTCCGTGGTTGACGCTTGGCCCGCTTGCTCGGATGGTCGGGCTTCCGAACGGGATCCCGCTTCGGGAGTTTGATTGGGCGCAGCGCGCAAATGAACTCACCGTGCCAACGCTGATTCTTCATGGCAACCGCGACGATTCGGTTCCAGCAGCCCTCTCCGAAACGCTTCACGATCGACGTCCCGATCTCGTGGAGTTGAGAAGCTTCGGGGCAGGCCACACTCTGTCGTGGAATTCGGATCCGAACCGGTGGCGCACTGCCGTTAGCTGCTGGCTTTCGAATCACGTGTCAGCCTGACACTCACCTGAAGCTCCGTGGGGGACTCGCAAACCATACTCAACCGCTGCTCATTAGGGTTCGTATCGTGTGAGAAACTGCCGGGCAGTTTCTTCGATTGATTTGCCTGGAGCCTGTTTGTGTACATGACGATGCCATCGTGAGGGGTGCGACGTTCGGTTGCCGAACGTCCAAACATCTATGGTCCGACGACGTAACTCGTCGGACAGCCACGACACCTGATCGAGGTAGTTTCTTCTCTGAACTCCGCTGGGCGGGCTAACACCGTAGCCCAGGAGGACTGCTCCTGTCGCCTCTGCGTCGAGGATATCCAGAATCTGGCCCCTGCCGTTTGCCCAAACTGGGTCGTCCTTGATCTTCGGAAAGGTGTTGGTATTTGGAAGTTGTGCGGGATAGAGATTCGCCACGGTGAACGAAGCAAAGTTGAGTGCATTGCAGGCGAGTTCGACGCGACCCAATGTGAGCGCCCCGCTTCCCGCGGGCTCGCTGTGAAGCACCGCTAGGAGCCGTGGATTGCCAGTCGTCACAAGCAAATCTCTCGTTCACAAATCCGTGAACGGAGAGGGACGTTCATCATGCTTCCACTGCCCACTTCAGGGTAAAAATGTGCTGCCGGTCGTCGGTGCCTTTCAGTGCCTGTTCGATCATGTCGAGATATTCGTCGGCCTTGCTCCTGAGTCGGTCGCGCTCCATCTTGAATTCGTCGTACAGGTCGTCCGCTCGACGAGCGAGACGCTGTGCTTCTTTACGACATTTCAGTCGCGCGGTGAGATCCTCGGTCCGGCGCTCTTGCGCGAGGGCCTCAGCCCGGTCCTTCTCAAGCTTGCGCGTATCGGCGTCGTACTTCGCTTTATGGTCTTTCAGCCGTGATTCGATCAGGTCGCCTTGCTCAATGCTAAATTGTGCCGATCTGTTCTGTACCTCGCCGGTGAACGCCTCCGCCTGCTGGACGAGCGCGGGCTGAAGGTCACTGACTTCGATGTCTTCGGTACGTTCGATTCGAATGCAGGAGAGATCGAGGATCTGCTCAATTTGTTCGGCATCAAGCATCAGGCCGCTGTCCGATCGGCCTGCGGCGAGAATGTATGACTCGGTGACGGTGTCGTCGCCAGCTCGCGTAGTGAACGTGAGCAGTTCGGTAGTTAGCGTTCCGTGTTCCCCAACGAGGTCACGCACGGCGGATGCGACGCGCTCAGACTGATCGATCGAAAAGACGAGTGACCGCTCCGGAGTCTCCTCAGTGAGAGCGGACTGCACCACATACTGACCAAGATCGCTACCGTAACGGTACTGGTGCGCGCCAGGCTGTGGTTTCGACTTGAAGAAGTAGCGGCCAACGGGGATCCCGTTGGCTGGTGCTTCAGCAAGTGTGAAGTTGTAGCCATCGGCATCGAACGTGGCGAAGGGATCCAGCTCATGCCGCGTGACCTGCAGTAGCAACCGTTCAAAGGTGTTGAGCACTGCACCTTGCTGGGCGTCGTAACTCTTGAGCTTGTCCTGCACGTTCGGGTCGAGATTGTCGAAGACGCGGGCGCGGGCCGACTGCATCTCGTGGCTGATCTCGCTCTGGTATTCGCGTTCCAGCGCGTCGAACGCCGTGTTGATCTCGTCCGCCGTTTTGCATCGTTCGAGGATCTCAGCGATTCTCTTCTCAAAGTCGAGACCGTCCTCGATCGTCCCGAGTACTTCGTCTGAAGCGCCGAAGACTGACTTGAAGAGATTGAACTTCTCGTCCAGCAGTTCGAGGATGCGTTCTTCGGCGAGGTTTCCCTGATTCGAGAAATTCACGACGATGACATTGTGCTGCTGCCCGTATCGGTGCACACGGCCGATACGCTGTTCGACGCGCTGCGGGTTCCACGGCAGGTCGTAGTTGACCAACATCGAACAGAACTGCAGGTTGATGCCCTCCGCGGCGGCTTCGGTCGCGATCATGATCGTGCCGCGCTCTCGGAATTCATCGACGAGTGCCTTGCGGCGATCCGCTGAGGGGATGCCCGTAATGAGATCAGATCCCTCGTTGGCCTTCAACCATTCGCGGTAGGTCTCCGTTGCTTCAGGGGAATTGTTGGAACCGTTGAAGAGCACCAGACCGTCACCATGCCCCGACTCTCGCAACGAAGCGGCAAGATACTCCTGGGTCTTTGTGGAGTCGGTGAAAATGATTGCTTTCTGTGGTGCACCGATCTCTGCGAGCTTCGAGAAGCCCTGGTCGAGCGCATCCAGCAGCTTTACGGCCTTCTGGTTGACCGTGATCGACCGGGCAAGCTGTGCGTACGCGCGAAGCTCATCGACTTCCTCCGCCATCTCCTTGCGGGCGTCCTCGGCAACAGGTGACGGCGTCAGGCTGAAGAGTGTCGACTCAGTGTCTTCAATCTCCTCATCGGTCATATCTTCGTCGACGAGCCCCCCACGGTTGTCGCGCCGCCGACCGGACAGCATCTCAGCTTCGAGGCGGTTCGCGATGCCTTCTAGCGTCGAGGCAACTGCATAGGTCGATGACCCCAGCCGTTTACGGAGGATGAGGGCGGATAGGTGCCGTTGCGACTTGGCGAATGCGTAGAGGAACGGCCGCTGCAAGTACTCGTTGACTTTGTTGTAAAGATCTTGCTCCGCCTTCGATGGCATAAAGCCGAGGGTGAGTGGCATCCGCTCGGTGAATCGGATGTACTTCTGCGCGTCGCGTCGTAGGGTACGTTTCGCGATGTGTGAGATTCTCATCGCAAGGTCGTCATTGCCGTATTCCTCGGGGTGATCGACGTAGCGTTCCTTGAACCCCTCGATCGAGTGGAAAAACTCAGGGTCAAACACTGACACCAGGCCGAAGAGTTCCTCCAGTCGGTTCTGCAAGGGCGTGGCTGTGAGTAACAGCGATTTGCTTGCAGAGCCGATCACTTCCGACACAGCTTGTGCGATCTTTGCGTCGCCTTTCCAGAACGAGCGCAGTCGGTGTGCTTCGTCGGCAATCACCAGATCCCAATGGCGTGCCAGGTCGTCGACATTTCGCAGCACGAACTCATACGAGCAGATCAAGACGCTGCCCGCCAAGCCGGTTCCTGGTTTTAGCAGTTCGCGCTTGTTCTTCGCGTCGAGCAGCTTCGCCGGGATCGCAAACTTCTCATCAAGCTCCTGCTGCCACTGCTGGCGCAACGAGGATGGGGCAACGATCAGGATCCGCCGCTTCCGCTCTGCCCAATACTGGCAGAGCACGATTCCGGCTTCAATGGTCTTTCCCAACCCGACTTCATCGGCCAGGATGACGCCGGGCGATGACGATGTTTGAAGAGCGAACAGCGCCGCGTCGATTTGGTGCGGTTTTGGCTCCACTTGCGCATCAAACAGCAACCCGGCAAGACGCCCCACATGGTCAGACGCGTACGAACGTTCCAATTGGTGCGCGTAGAACTTCGCTTGGTGCGCGGTCAGCGGTGTCGCCATTTCCCCGCCCTACCGGTAGTCGCCTGCGAGGTCAGACTCGTACAAGGCCTTCGCGTCATGATGCTCGCGGATGGCTTGCCGTACCTGGTCCCGCTTCAAATCGAGCACGCGGTAGACGCCATTCGTTTCGGCGACAGACTCGACCCGTCGGAATTCGTCACCCCATTCTTCAACGAAGTCCGCGAGCCCGCGCAGCTTCGGCATCGCATCAGAGAGGTGATGCCCGTGCGGGTCGACGAGGTCGACGACGATGCCGTTTTGTCCTTGCGCGAAGAACACGAAATCAGGACGCAGTGACTTCCAATTTCGTGAAGGGTCCTTGTACGCGATCGCCAGTGATTCCTTCACGGCACGGTCAGGGTTACGCCACCATCCGACATACCCGCTGCGTCCAGACTCGACTGCGAGAACACGCTGTTCCCACCCGTTGAGTTCAACCGGGAATTCACCGCTGTCGGTGACCATGAGGTGATTCCGGTACGACGGAAGGTCCGTTTCGCTACCGTCAGCCTGTCGAATCTTCATCTCGGTCTGCCCGGTCTTCGGGCTCACAAGACTGATGCGTTCAGGCTCGGTCGACATGCCTTCGAGCCGTTCGTACTCTGCCTGTTTCTCGTCGCTGAGGTTCTTCCGATCGACTCGTGTGTCGGTCAGCCACGTGCGGGCAAGTCGTTCTGCTTCCGCTTCGACACTTGCGACGATGTCGGGCACCAATCCGATAGCTGCTACCTCGATGTATGCCTCAAGCAGGTCATCTTCGATTGCATCCTCGGGTACAAGGTAGTCGACGTACGACGAGCATAGTGCTGGGCTGAGATGACGCTCGGCCACCTTGTAAGCCTCCATGATCGCCCGCGGGTCAGCCGCAAGCTCAAAGGAAGAGTTCACCCAGAGCCCACCGCCCAGTCGGGCCCGCAGCTCCTCACCTGACATGGTCAGCACGTCGTCGCGCGCCCGATCCACCTGCGCTTTGTACTGCATTGCACGCGACTCGACCACGCGATCCAGCTCATCGTTCGATTTGCGGACGGCCTGGTCAATGACTTTGTCTTTGGTGAGGGCTGCGGCAAGCGCGGTGAACCGCTTGATCGGCTTGCTGCGATGCTTTGGAATAGTCACGGTCGGCAGCGACTCAAACTTTTCCCACACTTCGACTGGCAACTCTTCGTTGGGGTGCAGCAGCACCGGGTCGAACAGCACGCGGCGTCCTTCGCCGCCGCCGCTGTCGCCTTCATCGTCCTTCGATGTGGCACCGTGCATCAGCATCTCTGCGACGCGCTTCGCCGTGTCGCGATCGAAGTATGGGAGCATGCAGTCGACCGAGTTCAGCACCTCGTTGCCGGGGATGCGCCGCGCGAGGGGTGTGCGGATCATGCGGCCGAGCAGCTGGGTGATGTTCGTTGGGTCAGATGCGGGGCGGAACGACACCAACACCTCGGCACGCGGGCAATCCCACCCCGTTGAGATTGCGGACTTCGCGATCAGCACACGAATGTGCTTCGAATCCTGCACGCGCTGCGGTTCGATGTACGGCACGGTATAACCACCGAGCTTGAGATCTTGGTGCTCACCAAACACATTTGCAATCGCTTCGTTGCCCAGTCCAGGCCACGCCTCGAGGATCGTGTCGATCGTACTGACGAGTTTCTCGTCACTGGGTTTGTCGGCCATCTGCACGACTAACAACGGGACGACCGAATCGGCTTCCTCCTGCTCGCGTGTGTACTCGTCCCACGCGCGTCCAGCTTCACGAATCTTCTCGACGGCGCGACGAAGTAGTACGCCCTCAAAGGCACCCGTTTCAGCGGGAATGGTAAGAACGATGTCATCTTTGAGTAGGCCCGATGCCTGCACGAGCGCGGAATCAACCTGCACGCTCGGCAATGCAGAACGCCCAGTGACGGCTTTCATCGCCTGCTCGAACCGGTCGACCGTGGCCGAGATGCCGAACACGATCGGAATCGGTGGAACAACACCTTGCCCGTTGATGAGCCGCTGCACAATCGTCGCCCGATCACGCTGCGGTTTCATGCCCCGGTGTGCTTCATCAAGCACGAGGTACAGGGTGAGGTCTTTGTTCTCGATCGTGTTGATGAGAGTGTCGTAGATGTTCGACTGCATCTCATCCGGCGCAGGCGTCAACTCATCGAGCGTGGCAGTCGGATCAAGTTTTGCACCCGCCCCCTTCACCAAGTTTGAACTCTTGCTCAGCTTCTGCGTGTTCAAGAAATACACGTGACCCGGCTGGAACGACGTGTCACGGAAATCATTCGTGATCAGCTTGAGCCGCCAATCCAGCTCGCTCGACGCGGCCTGAATACGCGTACGCGACTGCTCATTCAACGAAGGATCGTCTGAGAACCACAGAACCACCGCACCTGGGTCCGCTGGGAAATCGAACTCATCAGAGCCCATCACAAGCGCCTCGATGACCGCAGCTGCCATCACTGTCTTACCCGCACCGGTCGTGGCCGATAGCGAGAACTGCGACAATGATCCGTAGCGATGGTACATATCTTTGGCTTGCACAAGGTTGCCTAGCACGTCCCCGACGGCTTCAGCTTGGTAGTCCTTGAGTGTGTACCGCATCAGAAACCTCGCCCCTGGTTAATCTCGAAGTTCTGTAGGTATGACTCGTACAGTCGAACGACGTTGAGGTTTGATACCAACTCTCGGCACACCATCTGGAACGCCGCATCGTCATCGGTCACTACGAAAACCGTGTGAACAGCTTCGGCACCGCGCATAGCGCCAAAGAAGCTTTCTGCGTCATCGATGTTTTCCAGGACCGCGTACACAGACGAGATGTCCCAGCCGCGATCGCCGAGGTCGTCAATAATGCGACCGGTAGCACCGGCTCGCAGCCACAGCATCGAGGCGATCCGCTCGAATGCTCGGTTGTGGCGCACTGAGAGAGGCGCCTCGTAAGTCAGTGTAAAGAACGCTGCGTTCTCTTCGAAGCCCTCAGCCATCGGGAATTCATCGGTGAACTTGTACTCACCCTTGATCGGCTCGCCATCAAAAGTCTTTCCCGTGATTGCTGCCCGGATGCGTGGCTTCGTGATGTAATCACAGATGCCCCAGCGTTCCCACTCTGCGTCACCAGGGCGCAGGCCTCGCTTACGAAGTTTGCCCTGCTCATCGGCGCTCACTTCGTTGTTCGTTATTGAGATGCACTGGCGGCGGCCCTGGTCCTGGCGGTTGAGTCGCATTACGGCATGGGCTGTAGTTCCAGAACCTGAGAAGAAGTCGAGAATAACCGCGTTGGGTTTCTCCTTGACAAAAAAGCGAAGAGAATCCTCCACCGCAAACAATGACTTAGGAAATGGGAACTTGCGATCAGGCATGAGCGCCTTAATCATGTTGGACCCATGCCGGCTGGCATCATGCGAAGGCACTCGCCAAGCTGTCCCGGGGATGAAGGACTGGAGCTCAGAATTACTTATCACCGAGCCATCAGCGCGCCTACCATGTATCTCATAGATGCCTTGAAGAACTTTCTTTTGCTCACCGGATTTTAAGTACGAGATTGTGTAGCCCTGTGTTGAAGAAGGTCGGCCCACACGAACGTAACCGTTCTCAATAAGCTCAAAGAGCGAGTCGCGTGAAACCTGCCACCTGCCTTCGCCTCCATCGTCATGGATCGGATACGCGGCGACAGTTCCTTCAGGTGCTTCTATCGAGCGCCTGCTGGTTCCAAGAGGAATCACTTCCCCTACGGAGTGGAATGTGCCATCAGCGACGTTCACAAATATCGGATAAAAGAGATTTGGTGAGTCAGTTCGATTCTTGCCAGTGCCAGTACGCTTAAGCATCGACCAAAGCATTTTAGTGGTGCGTTTGTCGTTTGGATTGACTCTCCAATCATCTGAGAGCTGGACCCGGCTTGTCGAGGAATCCCCAAACTGCACGACAAAGACATACTCGTCAGTTCTGGAGAATGAACCGGGGCGTGAACTACCAGCCGGATTGATGACGCTTGAGACCATCTGCTGCCGCCCTTCAGGAAATATCTGCTCCAGAAGCATTCCGAGCCGCAGATACTCCTTCTCGTCGATGGTGACGATGAGTACCGAGTCATCCGGGTTGAGTAGTTTGCGCGCGACAAGTAAACGGCGTTCCATGAATGCGAGCCACTTGGAGTGACGGTAGTCGTCGTCGCCCTCGACATAGTCGTTGTTGTACTTCCAGTCGCGCGACCCAGTGTTATAGGGAGGGTCGATGTAGATCGCGTCGACCTTGCCGCGGTGTGTGTAGGTGAGCATTTCCAGCGCGTGGAAGTTCTCGGCGTTGATGACGGTGTGGAAGGGCTTATCGCCGCCACGTTCGACGCGTCCCGTCTCGACTAGACCTGGGTAGATCTTGTCGTCGAATTCGGCAACCACCACAAGGTCTTCGGTCGGAGCGGTCATGCGCTCGGGAGCTTCCTGCACAAGCTCGATGAGTTGCGCGATTTGCTTTCCAGCGAAGTTGGACTCTATCGAATCGACTCGCCACATACGAGAGTCACCTTTTGTGGTCTCGCCGCGTGGCTGCAGAACGCGTACCTTTACGCCGCGTCGTATCGGCTGGCCGGGCAGCTCAACGGCCTCGGGTTGGTGGCGTTCGAAGACGAGGCCGAAGCTGCGTCGTTTCGTGAGCGCACTGAACTCCTTCTCAAGGTCGGCCCCGAGCTGGGCATCGGTGCCGCGCACCTGGCGGAGCAGGTCTGTGGGGTCTGATGCACGTTTAGGTGACATTCAACATGGCTAGTTTCTGCTGGCCTGGAAGGATGAACCTATGCCTCCTCG
>NZ_LOHP01000045.1 GCF_001482305.1 Leucobacter sp. G161 | reverse complement strand
CCCTGCCGGTCATCACGGAACGGCTTGCGATCACGATCGCCACCACGGAACGGAGCACGATCGCCACCGCCCTGACGGTCGCCACGGTACGGGGCGCGGTCGCCGCCGCCCTGCCGGTCATCACGGAACGGCTTGCGATCACGCTCGCCGCCCGACGGGCGGTCACCGCGGTAGGGGCGCTGCTCGTCACGGCCACCGCGGTCATCCCGGAACGGCTTGCGGTCGCGATCGTTGCGGTCGTAGCCGCCGGTGCGGGGCTTGTCGCCACC
>NZ_LOHP01000044.1 GCF_001482305.1 Leucobacter sp. G161 | reverse complement strand
GGCGTCGCAGCGGCGCTCTCCTTCATTGCGTACCTCATCGCAGGCTACGTGTCGTTCGGCGGATAACCGAGCCCGCGGTGTGCCCCGGTCTGCCAACTCGGCGACCGGGGCACACCGCGTTTTCGCGGTGCACGGGTGGAGTTGATAGGTTGCCAGCAGACACCCTGTCGTCCCACCACCGGAGGTTTCCATGCAGGCCCGCA
>NZ_LOHP01000043.1 GCF_001482305.1 Leucobacter sp. G161 | reverse complement strand
GCGCAGGCGAAGAACGTGCCGGCTCTCGTCGGCATCATCATTGGCGCACTCGGCGTGATCACCGGGGTTATCTTGGCCATCGTGTTCTTCGGCCTGGTTGGCTCAGGGGTCGCTGCAGCCGAGGCGTGCATGAACGGCGCTGAGTCGGTGCAGATCTTCGGCGAGACCGTGTCCTGCTCGACGGTCCTCTCAGAGGCCTACTAAGGAGTAACTCCTCAGCATCGCTCGGCGAGCAGCGCCATGTGCCTGCTTGCCGAGCGACTGAGGATGAGGGTGGCCGAGTTCGGCCCCCGAAGGCGCAGGCGCGTGCGGAGCGCGGCGGGATCCACATCCACGCCGCGCTTCTTGATTTCCAGCCGGCCGATGCCGCGGGCCGCGAGCGCGCGCTTGAGATCCTTCTCTTTCGCCGGGAGCTCCTCGATGACGCGGAAGACCTGCGCGAACGGCGTGGTGACTGCGCGGTCTGCCGTGAGGTAGGCGATGCTCTCGTGCAGCATGCCGGCGTCGAGTTCCGCTCCCAGGAGGCCGATGAGGCGCGCGCGGATCACCGCATTGTCCGGTTCGATGAGGTATTCGCCAAGCTCGCGGACCTCGGCGTCAGGCGCGTCGGCTGCGGCGAGGAGCTCGTGGGTGGAGGGTTCGCCGCCGTGTACGCGGAGCACAGTTGCCGCACGCCGCACCCCCGCGCGGGCGGCGGCGCCAAACCAGAGCCCCATTTCGACGAGCTGGCCGTCAACAGACACCCACTGTGCCTCGGCATCGTCAGGGATCAGCTCGCGATCGATCCCTGGGCCGAGTTTGACGCCGCCCGAACGCGAACTGCGCGCAGCAGCGAACGCAAAGTCGAGCGAGGGGGAGTAGTCGTCCGACGAGATGAGCCGCTTCGTGTCCCGGTGGCCCGCCGTGCGGCGGGCGGGGTCAAGAAACACGCCGTCAGCGTCGGCACTGCCCACAGCGGTCGCGTCGCCGGTCACGACGTCGAAGCGTGGTGCTGACTGGTGTTTGTCGCGGAGGGCTGTGGCTTCGACGGACAGATTGTGGTGCGCAAATTGGGCAGTGATCGGGTCGAGCTCAACCGCGCGGACCTGGAGGCCGGCGCGGAGAAACGCCAACGACTCAGCGCCGAGCCCGCAGCCGAGATCCGCAACAGTGGTGCACCCGGCAAATCGCGCTGCGTGGAGCTCGGCCACCGGCACACGGGATGCCTGCTCGAGCCCGGCCTGGGTGAAGAGCATCTCACCTGCGAGGGGGCCAAACTTGGGGTGGGCTTTCTCGCGGAGGCCTGCCACCGTCAGGGCAGCTGAGAGCGTGTCCGGGTCGGCGCCGTCGCGTCGGAGCTGCTGGCTGATCTTGTCGAAGGCCGTCCCGGCCGCGCGGAGCGCTGAGGCTTGGTCGAGGAGCCCAGCACCCGCGGGGGTCGTCAGCGCGTCCCACCCCGGCAAGGACAGTACCGGCCCCGAGTGGTGGTCTCGGGGCCCGGTGTTGTCGCGAGTGCTCACTCGGTTGAGATTAGTAGGAGTAGTAACCGGAGCTCGAGGCCGCGCCGATAGCGACGGCAATGACCCCGATGTAGAGCACGACAAACAGAATGCCGAGGGCGATAGCGCAGTAGCCGTAGATAACGGCGGTGAGCGCGAGCCCGCGGCCAGCGTCACCGGTGCGCTTGATCTGGTTCAGGCCGAGGTGGCCGAAGATGATGCCAGCGATCGGGGAGAGGAACGCGAGAATGACTGCAACCAGCGCGTAAGTGTTGGTGTCCTTGAGTGTTGTCGCGACGGGCCGGCGTGCCGGCTCGACGTAGGGAGCAACATACGGTTCGCCCCCAAACTGCGGGGCTGCATACGCTGGAACTTCGTCGGGCAGCTGCGTTGTCGGCTGCGCTGCCTGCGGATCAAACTGCGGCTGGCGGGCGTCTTCGGGGGTGTTGGTGCTCATGGCGCTCCAAGTCAGTTGATGGTTGGCTCCTAGTGTAGCTTTCACGTGACCGTGTTCGCTGTCCGCGATCCGGGGCCGACGCGTTGGCACTCGCCTTGCATGAGTGCCAACCGGGGCCATAGAATCTCGTACAGAGGCACCCGCGAGGGTGCAAAACCAACAGCTTTGGAAAGAGGTCAACCGTGTCGGTCGCCATCAAGCCGCTCGAGGATCGCATCGTCATCCAGCAGGTCGAGGCGGAGCAGACCACTGCTTCGGGTCTCGTTATCCCTGACAGCGCGAAGGAAAAGCCCCAGGAGGGCAAGGTTGTTGCAGTGGGCCCCGGCCGCGTCTCTGACAGCGGCACCCGGATTCCCGTCGACGTAGCCGTCGGCGACATCGTCATCTACTCGAAGTCCCGCGGCACTGAGATCAAGGCCGCTGGCGAGGAGTACCTTGTGCTCTCGAGCCGCGACATTCTCGCAGTCATCGAGCGCTAAACAGCTGCAAAAACCGGGGTCGCACCGTACAGGTGCGGCCCCGGTTTTGTATTTCCCCCAGACTGGCTGCGGTCAGGGCGCTGCCGGTACAGGAAAGCTCCCGGCAGCGTAGACTGGGCCAGTGAAAGAAATGCGCGCTGGCCTGGGCTACGGAATCGGTGCGTACCTGATCTGGGGAGCGTTTCCGCTCTTCTTTACCCTGATCGCGGTAGTGAACCCCTTCGAAGTGGTGTCGTGGCGTGTCGTGACGACGCTGCTCGTCTGCGCCGTGATTGTCACCGTCACACGGCGATGGGATCGCGTCGTCGGGGTGCTGAAGCGACCAAAGACGTTCGGGCTCTTCGCGCTGTCGTCGATCCTGCTGTACGCGAACTGGCAGATCTTCGTGCTCGGCGTCATCACCGGCCACGTGCTTGAGACCTCGCTCGGATACTTCATCAACCCGCTCTTCACGATCCTCTTCGGCGTGATCTTCTGGCGTGAGAAGCTGTCACGGCTGCAGTGGATCGCGGTGAGCGTCGCCGGCGCTGGCGTGCTCTTCTCCGCGATCTCGTATGGCCGTGTCCCGTGGATCTCCCTCGGCCTCGCCGTTTCCTTCGGGCTGTACGGGGTCGTGCACCAGCGCATCAATGACGTTGACGGAGTCACGGGCCTCACCGTCGAGACGCTCGTGTCGGTGCCGATCGGGCTGGTGCAGCTTGCGATCGTCGCCTCGGTCGCGGGCCTGAGCGCCTTCACCTTCGGCGGCGGCATCACCACGCTTGTGCTCGTCAGCGGCCTGCTCACAGCGATCCCGCTCATCCTGTTCGGCGAGGCGGCCCGCAGGCTTCCGCTGACCTACGTGGGTTTCCTGCAGTTCCTCACGCCGATCCTCGGATTCCTGTTCGGCTACTTCGTCATGCACGAGGACCTGCCGCCCGCGCGCTGGATCGGATTCATCGCGGTCTGGATCGCCCTGATGTTCCTGATTGCGGACATGATTTTACGCTTGCGGCGAGCACCGAGCCCGGAACTCGCACATCAGCCTCGCACCGGCCCGATTCCCTTAGACTAGTAACTCTCTCCGACGTCGCCACAAGCATTAAAGAGGTTGTATGGAACAGCGTGACCCCTTCGCGTTCACTGGACTCACTTACGACGATGTGCTGCTGCTCCCTGCGCACACCGACGTGATCCCGAGCGAGGCGGATACCTCGACGCAGCTCACGAGGCGTGTGCGCCTCGCGATGCCGCTCATTTCCGCGGCTATGGATACGGTGACTGAAACTCGGATGGCAGTGGCCATGGCGCGCAATGGCGGCCTGGGTATCTTGCACCGCAACCTGTCGATTCAGGATCAGGCTGAGATGGTCGACCGCGTGAAGCGCTCGGAAGCCGGCATGATCACGAACCCGCTCACGACGACAGTCGATGCGACTGTCGCAGAGGTTGACGCGATCTGCGGCGAGTACCGGGTCTCCGGTCTCCCCGTCGTCGATAACGCCGGAGTGCTGCTCGGCATCATCACGAACCGGGACATGCGGTTCATCGACCTGAAGGATCGCGCGAACGTGCGTGTCTCCGAGGCGATGACGCGGATGCCGCTCATCACGGCCCGCACCGGCATTTCGCGTGACGAGGCAGCTGAGCTCTTCAAGCAGCACAAGATCGAGAAGCTGCCCCTGGTTGACGCCGACGGTCGCCTGACCGGTCTGATGACCGTGAAGGACTTCGACAAGGAAGAACAGTACCCCCTCGCCACGAAGGACGACGCAGGGCGTCTCCGCGTTGGCGCGGCAGTCGGGTTCTTCGGCGACGCGTGGCAGCGTGCCGGCCAGCTCGTTGACGCAGGCGTTGACGTCCTCGTGGTGGATACCGCGAACGGTGACAGCAAGGGCGTGCTCGACATCATTGCGAAGATCAAGGCTGACCCGGCATTCGCCTCAGTCGACGTGATCGGCGGAAACGTCGCGACCTACAGCGGCGCGAAGGCGCTCGTTGACGCAGGCGCTGACGCAGTCAAGGTGGGCGTTGGCCCCGGCTCGATCTGCACCACCCGCGTGATCGCAGGTGTCGGCGTGCCGCAGGTGACGGCGGTCTACGAGGCAGCGAAGGCCGCAACGCCGGCTGGCGTTCCCGTGATTGCCGACGGTGGCCTCCAGTTCTCGGGCGACATCGCGAAGGCGCTCGTCGCCGGTGCGTCGTCGGTCATGATGGGCTCGCTGCTTGCCGGAACCGACGAGAGCCCCGGCGATCTCGTGTTCGTAGGCGGCAAGCAGTACAAGACGTACCGTGGCATGGGCTCGCTCGGCGCGCTGCAGACCCGTGGCGAGCGCACTTCCTACTCGAAGGATCGCTATTTCCAGGCGGACGTGCCGAGCGACGAGAAGCTCATCCCCGAGGGCATCGAGGGCCAGGTCCCGTACCGTGGCCCCGTCGGCGCTGTCGCGCACCAGATGACCGGAGGCCTGCGCCAGTCGATGTTCTACGTCGGCGCGCGCTCAATCACCGAGCTGAAGGAGCGCGGCCAGTTCGTGCGCATCACTTCTGCCGGGCTGAAGGAAAGCCACCCGCACGACATCCAGATGGTTGTCGAGGCTCCGAACTACCGCAAGTAGCGCGGAGCCCCGGCCTCCGGGGACACGGCCAAGGGCCGCCAGCGGATCACTTCGATCGCGCGGCGGCCCTTCTGCCGTGTACGGGGCAGAGCTGCACCGCGTCGCCGGTGAGGGCGAGCAATTTCTCGGCCGCCGCGAGGAGTTCGGTGAGCGCCTCGGAATGCTGGAGCGAGTAGACGGAGGCACGACCCTCGGGGCGTGAGGACACGAGCCCCGCGTCTTTCAGCCGAGCGAGGTGCTTCGACACTGTGCTCTGGGAGAGCCCGAGATGCTCGGTGAGGTCGACGACGCGGTGCTCTCCGAGCTGCAGGTGCTGGAGGATTACCAGCCGCGATGGATCGCTAAAACTGTGGAACAGGCACGTTGCAGGGACGAGCGCCTCGAGCTCGGCTGCCCGCTCCACGTCTTCCGATCCTTTTGCGTTCATCGTCATCTCTCGATGATACTCCGTGCCGCGCACTCCACACTTGGGGGAGCAGCGCTCCCCACTGCGGTACGTGCAAGGCTCCCTGCCGGGGATCCTGCGCGATTCGCAGCGTTGAGCTCTGCTCCCTCGGTCAACGGGAAGCTCGGGTCAGTGGCTGTGCCCGGCGTGCTGACCTCCGCTCACCGAGGGTACGGTGGTGAGTCCG
Source organism: Leucobacter sp. G161 (assembly GCF_001482305.1). Lineage (GTDB taxonomy): Bacteria > Actinomycetota > Actinomycetes > Actinomycetales > Microbacteriaceae > Leucobacter. The sequence goes on along the minus strand of NZ_LOHP01000043.1, from coordinate 126,996 downwards.
GCAAGATCGCGGTGCATGAGCCCCTCGTGGTCAAGGTGGGTCGGCTCCTCAAACTGGAACGTGCAGTGCTCGATGTTGAATCGCTCGCGCATGATCATGGTGAGTTCATCGAGCATGCGAGGGTGCTCGATAGCCGCTGCCGCCTGCTCGGTGGGGACGATGTGTGCGGACATGACGTTGACCCCACTCGTGAGCCCCCACACGTGCAGGCTGTGTACATCGTCGACACCATCGGTCTCGGTGATCGAGTCGCGTACCTCGTCGAGATCGATACCGGCGGGAACACCCTGCATGATGAGGTTGATGGCCTGCTTGAGCAGCATGAAGGCGCGCGGCAGAATAATGACGCCGATCGCAGCGGCGGCGAGGGCGTCGCCCTGGTTCCAGCCGAGCGTCACGTTGAGGATTCCGGAGACGATGATTGCTGCTGCGCCGATGCCGTCGCTCATGACCTCGAGGAAGGCTGCCTTCACGTTGAGGCTCTCCTTCGCGCCTCGGCTGAGAATGACCAGCGAGGTTGCCGCTCCGGCCAGACCCACCACGGCGAATGCAATGACGAGGCCGCCCTGCACGTCGCTCGGATTGAACCAGCGATCGACTGCCTCGAACAGGATGTACCCGCCGAGGGCGAAGAGGAGCAGACAGTTGAACAGCACCGCGACGATTTCAGCGCGCATCAGGCCGTAGCTTCGCTTGGAGCTCGCCGCCTTCGTCGCGAGGAGGGTTGCGATGAGCGCAACGAGGATCCCGCTCGCGTCGACCGCCATGTGCATGGCCTCAGCCGCTAGGGCCAGGCTGTTCGTGACCAGCGAGCCAATGATCTGCGCGGTGATGATCGTCGCGTAGATCGCGAGCACCACTCCTAGCCGGCGACGGTAGCTGCCGGCCGCGGTCTGAATCCCCGCCTCGTTCTGCTCGGTCGTGTCGCTCATTGTCATTACTTGTCTCCTTCTCTCGGCTGCTATCTGCGCAACTAAATCATCGCTCAGAGACGATGATAGCTGACCTTGACGATAATGTCGCTCGTTCCGACGAATTCGTGCTGCGTCACAGCAACCACTGCGCCGCCACCAGGTAGACTGTCTGGGTGAGCAACGAGATCGAGATTGGTCGCGGAAAGCGCGCCCGCCGTGTCTATACATTCGACGAGATCGGCATTGTGCCAACGCGGCGTACCCGCGACCCAGAACTTGTCTCAACGTCGTGGACGATTGACGCGTTCCAGTTCGACATCCCGGTCATCGGCGCGCCGATGGACTCGGTCATGTCGCCTGCGACCGCGATTCAGTTGGGGCAGCTGGGAGGGCTCGGCGTCCTGAACCTTGAAGGTCTCTGGACCAGGCACGAGAACCCCGAGCCGCTGCTCGCGGAAATCGCGCAGGTCGACGACGAGGTCGCCGCGGTGAAGCGCATGCGCCAGCTGTACTCCGAGCCGATTAAGCCCGAACTGATCCGGGATCGCTTGGCCGAGATCCGCGACGCTGGCGTCACCGTTGCTGGTGCACTGTCGCCGCATCGCACGGCAGAGTTCACCGATACCGTCGTGAAGGCGGGTGTTGACCTCTTCGTCATCCGCGGCAACACGGTCTCTGCCGAGCACGTCTCGGTCGAGGGGCGCGAGCCGCTGAACCTCAAGCAGTTCATTTACGAGCTCGACGTGCCCGTCATCGTTGGCGGAGCCGCGACCTACCAGTCAGCACTGCACCTCATGCGCACCGGTGCTGCCGGCGTGCTCGTCGGGTTTGGCGGGGGAGCCTCGTCGACGACCCGCGTCACCCTCGGGATCCGCGCGCCCATGGCGAGCGCTATCGCTGACGTTGCTGGCGCGCGCACGGACTACCTCGACGAATCGGGTGGCCGCTACGTACATGTCATCGCCGACGGCGGTCTCGGTACCTCCGGCGATCTCGTGAAAGCGATCGCGTGCGGCGCCGACGCGGTTATGCTCGGCGCGGCACTGGCACGGGCCACCGACGCGCCCGGGCGCGGCTGGCACTGGGGGCAGGAAGCGCACCACGTGGATCTGCCGCGCGGCCGCCGCGTCGCGGTCGAGCCGATCGCCCCGCTCGCGGAAATCATGAACGGTCCCGCGCACATCGCCGACGGCAGCGCAAACCTGCTGGGCGCCCTGCGCCGCGCAATGGCCACCAGTGGCTACTCGGACGTGAAGGAATTCCAGCGCGTCGACATTGTCCACGCAGAACGGTAGATAGCCATGGCGAGTCGGAAGCTTGAGTATCTCGGAGAGCCAACGCTCGGCCAGGTTATGCGGCGACCCCAGTGGATCGCTGCCCTGCTTCTCGCCATGGTCATCGCCGCGGTGTTCGCGTGGCTGGGCCAGTGGCAGATGGGCAACGCGATCCGCGACAACGTTGATGAGCTGACAAACACGGAGACGGTGCGGCCCATCGACGAGGTGACCGATCCGATCCCGGGTATTCCCGAGGTCGCAGCCGGCGCAGTCGTCGCTGTCGAGGGAAGTTTCGTGCCCGGAGACTTCTCGGTCATCAGTGAGCGCATGAACCAGGGCGCCGACACTGCCGCTGAGCGCAGCAAGGGCGCCTGGGTTGTTGGCCACCTCGTGCGTACCGATCAAGACGACGCGAGCCTCGCAGTCGCCGTGGGCTGGGCCCCGAGCGATGCCGAGGCCGCGAAGGCCGCCGAGCACCTGAGCACGCTGCCAGAGGGGAACCTCGTTATCGAGGGCCGCTACCTGCCTGCGGAAGCTCCTGAGATCCCTCGACCTGATGCCGACCCGCACACGACCCGGACGATGGTTCCTGCGTTCCTCGCGAACACTTGGATTTCGGTCCCGGACGGCCCGATCTACGGTGGCTACCTCGTGATGCACGACACCGCCGATGCTCCGGCGCTTGCCGACGCACGCCTCGTTCCTATTGACTCGGTCGCGCCGAGTGCACCGGAGAAGGGGAGCTGGCTTAACGTCTTCTACGGCATCGAGTGGGCTGTGTTCGCCGCTGTCGCGTTGTTCCTCTGGTACCGGCTCGCGCGCGATGCCTGGGAGAAGGAGCACGAGATCAAGCTGCTCACTGCCGAGGCCGAGGCCGAGGCTGAGGCTGAAGCTCTCGCCGCAGGACAGACGAGCGGCAGGCCCGACGCAGAGGCCGCTGAAACTGAGACCACCGCTAAACCATAGAATGGAAGTCATGCAACTCCAGCCCAAGCCCGAGGACTACCCCCGTATCCGACGGGCAGTGAAGGTCTACAAGGTGACCAGCGTGATCACCGGCGTCATGCTTCTGCTGCTCTGCGCGGTGATGGTGATGCGCTACGCCTTCAAGGTGGAGTTGTTCCTATTCACGCCGAACGGTATCGCTGAGTTCCTGCCGACGATCCCGAAGGGCCAGGAAGCCGAGCTCGTCCGCGAGGGCTTCGACCTGTTCAAGGCGATCCTCATCGCACACGGCTGGTTCTACGTCGTGTACCTCATCGCGAACTTCATGCTGTGGAGCCCGATGCGCTGGAACTTTGGCCGCTTCCTGCTGCTCGCTCTCGGCGGCGTGATCCCGTTCTTCTCATTCTTCCTCGAGGTGCGCATCGCCCGCGAGGTTAACCAGTTCCTCGACGAGAAGGAAGCGGCGATCGCCGCGACCGCCGTCGCGGCAGATCCAGATCGCCAGGAAGGCACAGCATGACAGAAGTAGCGCACGAGGGGCACCGTCCCGTCCTCGTCGTCGATTTTGGCGCGCAGTACGCGCAGCTCATCGCACGGCGGGTTCGCGAAGCCGGAGTGTACTCCGAGCTCGTACCCCACACGATCACAGCTGCGGAGATCCAAGCGAAGAATCCGCTGGGCATTGTGCTCTCGGGTGGCCCCTCATCGGTGTACGCGGACGAGGCGCCCGCGTTCGAAGACGCAATCTTCGAGCTCGGTATCCCGATGCTCGGTATTTGCTACGGCTTCCAGGTGATGGCCCGCGCCCTCGGCGGCGTTGTAGGCAATACCGGCGAGCGCGAGTACGGCTCGACCGAGGCCACGGTCGTTGACGGCGGCGGCGCGATCCTCGGCGGCCAGCCTGACACCCAGCAGGTGTGGATGAGCCACGGCGACGCCGTGCAGCAGGCACCCGCGGGCTTCGAAGTTCTGGCGCGCACCGCCGACACCCCCGTCGCAGCCTTCGGCTCAGTCGAGCGCAAGATGTACGGCGTGCAGTGGCACCCCGAGGTGAAGCACTCGGAGTACGGCCAGGACACGCTGAAGAACTTCCTGCACACCGTCGCAGGGATTCCCGCAGACTGGAACGCAGGCAACGTGATCGCCGAGCAGATCGCCTCGATCCGCGCACAGGTGGGCACCGCCCGTGTGATCTCGGCGCTGTCGGGCGGCGTTGACTCCGCGGTCTCGACCGCGCTCGTGCACGAAGCCATCGGCGACCAGCTCACGGCGGTCTTCGTGGATCACGGACTCCTCCGCAAGGGCGAGCGCGAGCAGGTCGAGCGCGACTACGTCGCATCGACCGGCGTGCGCCTCATCACCGTCGACGCAGCAGACATCTTCCTGGGCCACCTTGCTGGCGTCACCGATCCCGAAGAGAAGCGCAAGATCATCGGCCGCGAGTTCATTCGCGCGTTCGAGAAGGTGCAGCTCGACCTCGTCGCGGAGGCGAAGGCCGAGGGCGAGCCCATCAAGTTCCTCGTGCAGGGCACGCTGTACCCCGACGTTGTCGAGTCGGGCGGCGGATCCGGCACCGCGAACATCAAGAGCCACCACAACGTTGGCGGCCTCCCCGAGGATCTCGACTTTGAGCTCATCGAGCCGCTGCGCGCCCTGTTCAAGGACGAGGTACGCGCGATTGGGCGCGAGCTGGGTCTTCCCGAGGAGATCGTCGGACGTCAGCCGTTCCCCGGCCCCGGCCTCGGAATCCGAATCGTAGGCGAAGTCACCCGCGATCGTCTCGAGATCCCCCGCGAGGCTGACGCGATCGCTCGCGCCGAGCTCACCGCGGCGGGCCTGGACAACTCGATCTGGCAGTGCCCGGTCGTGCTGCTCGCCGACGTCCGCTCAGTGGGCGTGCAGGGAGACGGCCGCACGTACGGTCATCCGATCGTGCTGCGCCCCGTCTCTTCGGAAGACGCGATGACCGCAGACTGGACGCGCGTGCCGTACGACGTGCTCGCACGCATCTCGAACAAGATCACCAACCAGGTGCCCGACGTGAACCGCGTCGTGCTCGACGTCACGTCGAAGCCGCCCGGGACGATCGAGTGGGAGTAAGCATGCGCGCCGCTTAGCGGCGCTGGTGCTACGTGAAAGGGGAGGTGTTCCGAGCTGAGTGCTCGGAACACCTCCCCTTTTGCTGTGTGCCGTCCCTGCGCCTGCGGTCCCTGCGCGGGGTGTCCCCACGGTGTTTCGTGACCTCACGGTGCCAGGCGCCACGCCTCCCAGGTCTCTGGCTTGCGCGCCTGTCCCGCCGGCTCGTGCTTGACCCGTCAGTTCGTGCTTGACCCGCCAGCTCGTGCTTGACCCGCCAGGTCATGAATGTCCCGTCAGGTCATGTCTCATGTGCGGCCGAAAGCCCCTGACCTCGCTGAGGCGATATCGACTCAGCGCAAACAAGGAGAGGAGGGCCTGGGATCTGCGCGTGCAGGCATGTGGCACCGGGCACGGGCTGCGTGCCCACTTCGCCGCGCCGCCGAACGCGGGTGCTGACAGACAAGCCTCGGGCTGTCAGACTGGAAACGTGGATATTCAACAAGGTCGCGTAGCGGTCTACCTCGACTTCGATAACATCGTGCTTTCCTGGTATGACAGGGTGCACGGTCGCAACTCGTTCTCGCGAGACCGACAGCGGATCGCCGAGGGGGAGCGTGATCCCGAAATCACCGCCCGCCTGCAGGCAGCCGTGGTCGACGTCGGAGCGATTATTGACTACGCCTCGTCCTTCGGTACGCTCGTGCTCACCCGCGCGTACGCCGACTGGTCGGCGCCGATGAACGCCGAGTACCGCCCTCAGCTGGTGGCGCGTGCCGTGGACCTCGTGCAGCTCTTCCCCGCAGCCGCGTATGCGAAGAACGGCGCGGATATTCGACTCGCAGTCGACACGGTCGAGGACATGTTCCGGCTGGAAGACTTGACACACGTCGTGATCGTCGCAGGCGACTCCGACTATGTACCGCTCGCGCAGCGATGCAAACGTCTCGGCCGCTACGTGGTCGGCATCGGTGTCGCTGGGTCAACCGCAAAGTCGCTTGCCGCTGCCTGCGACGAGTTCGCGACCTACGACTCGCTGCCTGGCGTTGCACCACTGCCGCCTCGCGAAGAGGAATCCAAACCGAAGCGCGGTCGCGGTGGATCCCGCCGAGGCTCCAGCTCCAAGCCGGACGAAGCGAAGCCGAGTGCGGATGCCCCCGTGGAGTCGGCGACCGACGCCAAAACCGGCAGGGCGAGCGGCAGCGGGTCTCGAGACGCCGAGAACACAGATCTCGACCCGCTCGAGCTTGTCAGCGCCGCGCTCGACTCTGCTGCAGACCAACATGACGATGACCTCCACGACGAGGACTCGCTTGAGTCCGAAAGCCCCGAGGAAGCCGAGATCGCGGTGACCGGGTTGCTCATCCGTGCACTCTGGCTCAGCCAGGACACCGACGACTCTGGCTGGCTGTACAGCTCTGCCGTGAAGCAGCAGATGCGGCGCATGGATCCGTCGTTTAACGAGAAAGCGCTCGGGTTCCGATCATTCTCGGACTTCCTGAAGTCACGTTCGGATGTCGTCGAGCTTGAGGAGAGCGGACACGAGCGCCTCGTGCGGCTTGCCGATCAGTCTGGCTAGCCAGCGCACACGAAAGAGGCCCGGGGCAAAAATTCGCCCCGGGCCTCTTCTCATTCGCACCTAGTCGCGGAAGATCGCGATGATGCGGAGGATCTCGAGGTACAGCCACACGAGGGTGACGGTGAGACCAAACGCTGCGGTCCACCCCCACTTCTCGGGCACGCGGTTCTGCACGCCGTTCTGCACGAGCTCGAAGTCCATCACCAGCGAGTATGCGGCGAGGAGCACTGCGAGGCCACCGATGATGAGGCCGAGCGTGCCGCCGCGCATGCCCCACGGGTCAGAGTTCAGACCGGTGAGCATCATCACCATGTTGATGAGCGAGAAGACCAGGTAGCCTGCCATCGCAATGAGTACGATCTTCGTCATGCGGGGGCTGGTGCGGACCTTGCCGCTGCGGAACAACAGCAGGGTCACGCCGAACACGGCGAGCGTGCCGATGACTGCCTGCGACACGATGCCGGACCACTGGCTCTCAAAGATGCCGGAGATACCGCCAAGGAAGATGCCCTGTGCCGCCGCGTAGGCGACGATGAGCGGGACGCTCGGCTCCTTCTTAAACGAGTTCACCAGGCCGAGCGCGAGGCCGGCGATAGCGCCGACAAATGCGAGACCGGGCATGAACCAGCCGACGGCGCCGAAAGCGAGCACGACGAGGAAGAGCATGACTGTCTTCGAAATCGTGTTCTCGTATGTCATCGGGCGGTCGGACGGGGTGATGACGGGCGGTTGACCCGCATCGATTCCGGTCTCGAGTGGTGCGTCAACGCCGGGGCGAGTCGTCGTCGCAGCGGGCTGATCATAGATACGGTGCAGTTCCTCCGCAGTGAGGGTCTTGCCGTTCAATGCGGGGTTGTTGCTGAGGGCAGGATTGCTCATGCGCAAGGGCCTTTCAAAGCGTAATCGGGCAATGGTTCCAGTGTATAGATCGCGCGAGATTACTGGCTGAGACTGCGCAGGGTGTTCGCTCACGGCGGCGTGTGACAAGGCCCTAGGCTGATACACATGTCTGATATTGCGGTCCACCCTCTGGTCATTGGGCACCGAGGCGCCCCGGGGTATCGCCCGGAGCACACCGAGTCGGCGTACCGATTGGCGTTTGACCTCGGCGCAGACGCGGTCGAACCCGACATCGTCGTGACGCGCGATGGCGTGCTCGTGGTCCGACATGAGAACGAGATCTCCGGGACAACCGATATCGCGGCGCGCACAGAGTTTGCTGGCCGCCGCACCACGAAGGTGATCGACGGCAAGCGCCTCACCGGCTGGTTCACCGAGGACTTCACCTGGGCGGAGCTTTCGACACTGCGCTGCGTGGAACGCCTGAAGCGAGTCAGGGCTGACAATCGCGCGTACGACGGGCAGGAGCCCATGCTTCGCCTCCAGGATGTACTTCGCATCGTCGACGAAGAGAGCGCTCGGAACACGCGTGACCTCAGCGTTGTGCTTGAGGTGAAGCACGCCGACTATTTCAGGTCGATCGGCGTAGATATCGCTGCGCTGATCCAGGATGAGCTCGGTCAGGCAGGTTGGGCGGACCGCCCGGGCAGACTCATTATCGAGTGCTTTGAGCTGGATGTGCTCACGCGACTGCGCCAGGCAGGCGTGCGCGCGAGCTACGTGTTCCTGGCTGAGCGCTTAGGTGCGCCGGCTGACGAGATTGCGCGCGCCGAGGCGGGAGGGGCGCCCGCGAAGAGCTTTGAGTGGTACCGAAGTGACGAAGGGCTCGACTACCTCCGCACGCAGGTTGACGGTTTCAGCGTCGATAAGGGCAGCCTGCTGCGCACCAATGCGCTCGGCCTCGCGGTCGGCCACACGGATCTCGCGAAGCGGGCACACGAGCGTGGGCTTCGGGTGTTTACCTGGACGCTCAGGCCTGAGAATCGCTATCTCAATCTCCGTTTCCATTCATCCTTGAGTGGCACTGACTGGGGCGATTGGCAGTCCGAGTTTGCGATCGTGCTCGCGTCTGGCGTCGACGGCATCTTTGTCGATCACCCAGATCTCGGTGTTGCCGCGCGCGAGGCGGCACAGGGGAGCGGCACAGAGTAGCGGCACGGGATAGCGGCACCGAGGCCTCCTCAGGCCGGTGCACTCGGTGCGTTAGCGGCGATTGTCTCCGTGCGCCGCGTCGACTGACGTGGTGCACTCGCCGATGAGGTTCACTGGCATGAGTTCGGTGATCTCCTGCGTGGTGAATCCGCGGTCGAGGAGATAGCCCAGCTTCGCGATGGCAGCCTCGACGGTGAGGTCGGCGCCCGATGTAACGCCGGCCGCGGCGAGCTGGCGGCCGACCGCGTAGCGATCCGTGTCGACGCTGCCGAGGGCGCACTGGGTGATGGCAACGACGGGCAGCTGCTGACTGATTGTGAGCAGCGCATCGCGCATTCCTGGCTTGGCCATGGGGGCGTTGCCGGAGCCGTAGCACTCGAGCACGAGCGCGTCGGGGCCGGTGGAGGCGAGCGCGAGGAGGTCGCGAGCGGCGAAGGCTGGAGTGAAGCGGATCGTCAGCACCCTGGCGTGGCTGGGGCGCACGAGCGCATCGCTGTGTGGCGCAGCCGGGAGCCCGGCCGGGGCGGATCCCAGTGGGCGCTCCGCCCGAAACGCGGTGACGGACTCGGCGTCCGACTTCGTCGAGCGCACAGCGGGGAGGATCTTGCCCCCGAATGCGACGGCCACCGGCGCGGCAGGGTTCGCCTGCGTGACGGCGCGGATCGCGAGCTGTAGGTTGTCGAAGGCGTCAGTGTCGGGGGCGCCGTGTGCGAACTGGCTCCCGGTGACGACAACGGGGACGCCGAGGCCCGTGAGTTCGAATGCGAGCCGCGAAGCAGTGTAGGCGAGGGTATCGGTGCCGTGGGTGACGACGACGCCGCTCGCGCGCATCGCTCCAACCCTGGCGCGGAGGGCTCGGGCGATCTTCGGCGCGGTCTCCTCGTCGGCGTTTGCGCTGTCGATCGCTGGCTGCAGCTGGTTCACCCGCGCGCGGAATCCGAAGCGGGAGGCGATCCGGTCCGCGCGATCCTCAAGGATCTCAAGAAACGCGGGATCGGGCTCGAGGCCGCCCCCGACATCGTGCATCCCGATGGTGCCGCCCGTCGCAAACACGAGGATCGTCGGGAGGTCAGGGATGGAAGTCTGCATGCGACCATTCTTCCGTACTCTGCGGATCCCGTGGGCCCAGGTCCACGGGCCGTGTGTCAGGGGTGCGGCCTAGACTGGGAAGTACGATGAGCGACTTCGAACTTCTTGACCCAGGGGCCCCCTTTGGCGGAGCCCAGCCGGCCGACGGCTCCGATCCGCTGCTTGACGGATTGAACCCCGAGCAGCGGCGCGCGGTTGTCACGCGCGGGCCGGCGTTGCTGATTGTAGCCGGAGCCGGGTCAGGGAAGACCCGTGTGCTCACGCATCGGATCGCGCACCTCATCCGCGAGAAAGAGGCGTGGCCGAGCCAGATCCTTGCGATTACCTTCACGAACAAAGCCGCCGCCGAGATGCGCGAGCGGCTCGGGGCGCTGCTGGGTGCTGGAGTCGAGGGTATGTGGGTATCGACCTTCCACTCGGCGTGCGTACGGATTCTGCGGCGCGAGGCGGAGCGGTTTGGGTACGTCTCAGGCTTCACCATCTACGACTCGGCCGACTCGCGTGCGCTGCTGAAGCGCATCATCAAGGAGCTCGACGCCGACACGTACGGCTTCACGCCGGCGAACTCGAGCGCAAAAATCTCGAAGCTGAAGAACGAGCTCACCGACGCCAAGGATTACGCGTCGACTGCGAACGTGAGTGACCCCAGAGAGCGCATCTTCGCCGAAATTTTCACGATGTATGAGCAGGAGTTGAAGCGTGCGAACGCGTTCGATTTTGATGACCTCATCGGGCAGACGGTGCAGCTGTTCCGGTCGCACCCCGACGTCGCAGCGATCTATCAGCGACGTTTCCGCCACATTCTCGTCGACGAGTACCAGGACACGAACCACGCGCAGTACTCGCTGATCCGCGAGCTTACGAAGAACGTCGAGCCCGAGGAAGTGTCGCGCCTGGTGCCGCCCGTGCGCGACCGGGAGCTTGACGGGCTCGGGCGGATCCCAGGCGCGAGCCTCACTGTCGTTGGTGACTCAGATCAGTCGATCTACGCGTTCCGTGGCGCAGATATCCGTAACATCGTCGAGTTCGACCGCGACTTCGGCGGTGCCGAGGTCGTCAAGCTCGAACAGAACTACCGATCGACGCAGAACATCCTGAGCGCGGCGAACGCGGTCATCGGCAACAACTTCGACAGGCAAGACAAAAAACTCTGGACGAGTGAGGGTGACGGCGAAAAGATCGTCGGCTTCACTGGCTACTCGCAGCACGACGAGGCCCGTTTCGTTGCGGAGGAGATTGAGGATCTGCACCGGGACGGCATGGCCTACGGCGACATCGCGGTCTTCTACCGCACGAACTCGCAGACGCGTGCGCTTGAGGAATTGCTGATTCGCTCCGCGATCCCGTACCGCGTGCTCGGCGGCACGAAGTTCTATGATCGCGCCGAAATCAAAGACGCGATGGCGTACCTGACGACGATCGCGAACCCCTTCGACCCGATCGCATGGTCACGCATGCTCGGCACGCCGAAGCGCGGGGTCGGCCCCATGGCTGAGGCGCATCTCGCGAACTTCCAGGAATCAGAGGGCGTGACGTTTCACGAGGCCATGCAGCGCGCGCAAGAGATTCCCGCGCTCGGCCCAAAGATCCGCACCACCGTCGTCGAGCTCGCTGACATGCTCAGTCGCGCGACCCAGATGGCCCTCGGCGGCGGAGCGACCGACGTGCAACCGCCCGCAGACGAGCCGAACGCCACCGATGATGGCGTCGACAGCGGGGCAGCCGACGCAGCCGAGTCGCAGAAGAAGCCGGCACCTGTCGCCGACGTGCTCAAGCTCGTGCTCGACTCGACCGAGATGATCGAAAAGCTGCGCGCGAAGCGCGATCCGCAAGATGATGCGCGCGCAGAGAACCTCGAAGAACTCCTCGCGGTCGCCCGCGAGTTCGACGCGCAGCAGCCCGGCGCTGGCCTGCTCGCGTTCCTGACTGAGGTGAGTCTCGTGGCCGCAGCCGACGATCTCGACGACCAGAGCGGCACGGTCTCGCTCATGACGCTGCACACCGCGAAGGGCCTCGAGTATCCCGCTGTGTTCATCACAGGCGTTGAGGAGGGCCTCATCCCGCACCAGATGTCGATCGACGAACTCGGCGGCATCAACGAGGAGCGCCGGCTCATGTACGTCGGCATCACGCGTGCGCGCGAAAAGCTGTTCATCACGCTCGCGTCGACCCGCGCGACCTTCGGGGATATCGCGGTCGCGATGCCGTCGAGGTTCCTGCAGGAGATCCCCGAAGCTCTGATCGAGTGGCGGCAGTCTCCCGGTGAGGTGACCGGCCGCGGCGGCACAGCGTCCCGCGCGCTCAATGCGGGCCGTGCTCCCGGCGCGGGCGGATCCGCCCAAGCGTCGTGGTCGCGCAATCGGGATTCGCAGGTGACCTTCGGCACGGGTGGTGGCAGCTCCGCCGCCGTGTCCGAGCCGGCGAGTGGGAACATGCAGTCAGCGCTCGACAAGTGGCGCGAGCGCAAGCGCCTCGCCAAGGAAGCTCAGGCAGCCGGCGGGGGATTCCCCAACACCATCGTCGGCAGCATTCGCGACAACGGCGACCTCGAGCTCGCGCTCGGCGACAGGATCCGCCACGACGAATATGGTGAGGGGCGCGTGAACGCGGTCACCGGCGCGGGCTCAAAGCGCGTCGCGCACGTTACGTTCGACACCGTGGGGGAGCGGAAGCTGCTCGTGAAGCTCGCGCCGATCGAGAAGCTCAGCGAGTAACTGCAGCCACACCTGTTGGACTTCGAAGGCGGCTGGTAGCCCAGTCGGATTCTTGTGACATAGCGGTGTTAGACTGACAAACGGTCGACATTTCTCTCGACATCGAGACATTTTTGCCTCGGGTAACCCAACATCCCAAGCAGAAGGACAGTACGTGGATCTGTACGAGTACCAGGCACGCGATCTTTTCGAACGATACGGGGTGCCGGTTCTCCCCGGCATCGTCGCTGACACACCCGAGGAGGTGCGTGCAGCAGCTGAGAAGCTTGGCGGCGTCGTTGTCGTTAAGGCTCAGGTAAAGGTCGGAGGTCGCGGCAAGGCTGGCGGCGTGAAGGTCGCCAAGAACCCCGAAGAGGCGTTCGAAGCAGCGAAGTCGATTCTCGGCCTCGACATCAAGGGCCATGTTGTGAATCGCGTCATGGTGGCCGCGGGCGCAGACATCAAGGAGGAGTACTACTTCTCCGTGCTGCTCGACCGTGCGAACCGTTCCTGCCTCTCGCTCTGCAGCGTTGAGGGCGGCATGGACATCGAAGAGCTTGCAGTCGAGAAGCCCGAGGCTCTCGCGCGCATCGAGATCGATCCGATCTCTGGCATCGACGCGGCAAAGGCTGAGGAAATCGCTCGTGCAGCTCGTTTCCCCGAAGAGCTCTTTGGCAAGGTCGTTCCGGTCTTCCAGAAGCTCTATGAGGTCTACGTTGGCGAGGACGCAACCCTCGTCGAGGTGAACCCGCTCGTGCTCACCGGTGAGGGCGACATCGTCGCACTTGACGGCAAGGTCTCGCTCGACGAGAACGCCGACTTCCGCCAGCCGGGCCACGCGGAGCTCGAGGACAAGGCCGCCGAGGATCCGCTTGAGGCGAAGGCCAAGGAGCAGGACCTCAACTACGTGAAGCTCGACGGCGAGGTGGGTGTCATCGGTAACGGTGCAGGCCTCGTGATGTCGACGCTCGACGTCGTTGCGTACGCCGGCGAGAACCACGGCAACGTGAAGCCCGCGAACTTCCTGGACATTGGTGGCGGCGCATCGGCTGAGGTCATGGCCGCTGGCCTCGACGTCATCCTCGGTGACCCGCAGGTCAAGTCCGTGTTCGTGAACGTCTTCGGCGGCATCACCGCGTGTGACGCAGTCGCAAACGGCATCGTTGGCGCCCTCGAGAAGCTCGGCGACGCGGCGAACAAGCCGCTCGTTGTTCGCCTCGATGGCAACAACGTCGAGGAGGGTCGTCGCATCCTCAACGAGGCGAACCACCCGCTCGTCACCCAGGCCGCCACGATGGACGAGGGCGCCGACAAGGCCGCCGAGCTCGCCAACGCACGCTAACCGCCCCTGGAACTCAAAGGAAATATAGAACTATGTCGATCTTCCTGAACAAGGATTCCAAGGTCATCGTCCAGGGCATCACCGGTGGCGAGGGCAGGAAGCACACCGCTCGGATGCTCGCAGCTGGCACCCAGGTCGTCGGTGGCGTGAACGCTCGCAAGGCTGGCACCACGGTGTCGCACGTCGACGCTAACGGCGCGACCGTCGAGCTCCCCGTCTTCGCGTCCGTCGCTGAGGCAATGGCAGAGACCGGAGCTGACGTTTCGGTTGCCTTCGTACCGCCCGCATTCACCAAGGATGCAGCGATCGAAGCTATCGATGCGAGCATCGGGCTCCTGGTCATCATCACCGAGGGCGTTCCCGTCAAGGATTCGGCCGAGCTGTGGGCACACGCCAAGGCCACCGGCGGCAACACCCGGATCATCGGGCCGAACTGCCCCGGCATCATCACCCCTGGTGAGGCGCTTGCTGGCATTACCCCGGCAACGATCACCGGCAAGGGCCCGATCGGGCTCGTGTCGAAGTCGGGCACCCTCACCTACCAGATGATGTACGAACTCCGTGATCTCGGCTTCTCGAGCGCAATCGGCATCGGTGGCGACCCCATCATCGGGACCACCCACATCGACGCACTCGAAGCATTCGAGAACGATCCCGAGACCAAGGCAATCGTCATGATTGGTGAGATCGGTGGCGACGCTGAGGAGCGTGCGGCTGAGTACATCAAGGCAAACGTGACGAAGCCGGTTGTCGGATACGTTGCCGGCTTCACGGCGCCCGAGGGCAAGACCATGGGCCACGCTGGCGCCATCGTCTCTGGCTCGGCGGGAACCGCGCAGGCCAAGAAGGAAGCGCTTGAGGCCGCTGGCGTCAAGGTTGGCAAGACGCCGACCGAGACCGCTGAGCTGCTGCGCGCGGCGTTCGCAGCACTGTAACCGCTGAGCTCTGTGCAGAGCTGAAGGGGCCGGACACCTAGGTGTCCGGCCCCTTTGCGTGTGTAAACAGTGGCTGAGCGTTCACGAATCTTGAATGTCGGTAGTCCATGAGTTAATACACACATGACTTCCACTGGACATTTCACTCAAGCACAACTGGCCACTATCGACGACGTGCTCACAGGCGTTGAGCACCGTGAAAAACAGCGAAGACGTATGGACGCAGAGCAGCTTACCGGCCTCGCGGAGGCGATGGATGCCGTCGTCGGCGAGCATATCCCGATCAACGCTGCCCGTGAGCTCGGGTATCGTTCCCTCAGGCTGGAGCTCGCCATGGTCCTTGGCCAGAGCGAGCACTGTGCGGAGGTGCTTCTTGAAGCTGCCTACTCCGCGAAGACCCACTTCGCATCTACCCTGGAAGCCCTCCGCGACGGCGAAGTAACGCTCGCGCACCTCAAGGTCATTACGGGGGAGGGAGCGCCACTCACGGCAGGCCAGACTGCGGAAGACCGAGAGCGATTGGCTGCCTTCGAAGCGCAAGTGCTTGAGGTCGCGCGCGAGGAGACGCCGAGCCGTCTCCGGCCGATCGCTCGTCGCCTCGCGGCCGCACACGACGGGGCCACCATGGTTGAGCGGCATGAGCGCGCAGTGAAGTGTCGCTCGATTCGCGTGATCGACGCGGATGACGGCATGGCAGACCTCACTGCGTACCTGCCCGCTGAGGAGGCGTACGCGATTTACCACCGCCTCCCGAAGATGGCGAAGGACACGGCTGCAATTGCTGCGACTGCTGCCACTGCTGCGCTCGAGCCTGACACCGCAGGGAGCTCGGCGGGCGATCCGCTCGAACTAGCTGAAGTCGCCGGGAGTGAGCGGGGCCGCGACCAGCGCTCTCGAGACGAGATTCGAGCCGATGTGTTTCGGGACCTCTTGCTTGAGCGCCCGGGCAAGCTGCGTGAGGTTGCAAGTCGAATTCAGGCTCAGGTTCAGGTCGTGGTCCCCGGGGACATGGTCGGCATGCACGGCGGTGACGGAACGGAGGATTCAGTTGGCGGTGCAGCCGAGCTCATCGGGTACGGGCCTATCGATGCAGCTACCGCCCAACGCCTCGCTGGCGATGCCGATGCGTGGGAATGCGTCACAGTGAGTATTGGTGGAGAAGTTCTCACAGTCAACCGATATCGGCCAACTGTCGAGCAACGCCGGGTGCTATCGGGCCGTGACCTGCATTGCCGGGCTATGGGGTGCAGGGTGGCCGCGTACCGCTGCGATATCGACCACACAGTGGACGCGGCACACGGAGGACCGACCTCAACAGCGAATCTTGCCCATCTCTGCCGCGGCCACCATATGCTGAAGCACCACACCGACTGGAACGTCGAGCAGCAGGAAGACGGTGTTATGAAATGGACAAGCCCAACGGGACGCGTCTACTTCGATAAGCCCGCCAGCCGGGTGCGGTTTCGGCGAGTCCCCGTGCCAGGCGGCGCGAGCGGCGGGAGCGACCGGAGTGGCCGGAGCGGCCGGAGCGAACGACGGGCGACTCAGGCCAACGCCTAGCCCCCCGGCTCGATCCTCAACTGACATCGGCCTCAACTGACGTCGGCCTCAAGTCACATCGGCCTCAACTGACATCAGCCCACCCGAGAGCGGGACGGCTCGATCAGGCTTGCCTTCGAGCGCACTCAAAGATTTAGAGTCGCTGCATGAGCAACGACACGGCAAGGACCTGGATTATTACTGGCGCTTCATCCGGCCTTGGGTTGGCCTTGGCTCAATCGGCCCTCGAAGCGGGTGAGCGGGTGGTGGGTACAGCCCGGCGAAGCCAGCGCTTCGCGCCGCTGAAAGAGCAGTTTGGCGACAATCTGCTGGTCGTTGAGCATGACGTGAGCGACACTGGCAGCGCTGCCGAAGTTGTCGAACAGGCAGTGACCGTGTACGGCCGGGTCGACGTGCTGGTGAACAATGCCGGCGCCGGTCAGGTCGGGGGTGCTGAAGAGATTACCGATGCCCAACTGCGTTCCATGCTTGATCAGCACTTGTTTGGTCCTGCTGCGCTAGTGCGCGCCGTCCTCCCTGTCATGCGCGGGCAGGCGGCGGGTGCGATCGTGCAGATGAGTAGCCAGGGTGGGCGCATGTCCTTTCCCGGGGTGGGAAGCTATTCTGCCGGGAAATTCGCGCTCGAAGGCTGGTCTGAGGCCCTCGCAGGGGAGGTTGCCCCATTTGGAATCCGGGTGCTCATCGTCGAACCGAGTCGGTTCCGCACAGAGTTCAATAGCGCGGGCGTGCTCCAGTGGGCAGAGGAGCGGCCCGGATACGACAACGTCCTCAACGCGGTTCGGGCGGACATGGTGGCTGCGGAAGGCTTCCAGTAGGGGGATCCGGCGCGAGCGGCACAAATCATCCGCGAGCAGCTGGGCTCCCCGGACATGCCCCTGCGGTTACCGCTCGGGTCGGAAGCTGTGCGCAACCTCAGCCGCGCGTACAAGAGTGGCCTGGACCGCGTCCAGCGTTTGGCGAGCGTCGCCGAATCCGCTGACTTTGTAGGAGTACCTGCAAGTACGCGCGCGTTCCCTGTTGCGGAGTAAGCACACGGAAGCACTCGGAAGCGCACGGAAACGCACGGAAGCACACGTAAACGCAGTGAAGCACGCGGCGAGAAAGAGGGAATGATGACGTCGACGGTGGTGGAAGCGCCTGCGGAGTCTGAGCCGCTTGCGGGCACACGCGAACCGGATGAACCCGCACCACCAGGGCCCGGGTCCGAGACAGAGTCGCAGCCCCAGCCCAGGCCTGAGCCCGAGCCCGGGCTGGCGGAGAGGAACCCCGTCGGTATTGCCGAGGCTGCCGCCATCGTCGGGCTCACTGCGCACACGCTGCGCTACTACGAACAACAGGGCCTCGTGCTGCCGGCGCGGAACTCCGCCGGATACCGCGAGTACTCCCCGGATGCGCTGCGCCGGCTGAACTTTCTCTCCCGAATGCGGGTGTCGGGGATGCCGATGCGTGAGCTGCGTCGCTACATCACGTTGGTCGAACAGGGCGATGCGACGATCCCGGATCGGCGCGCGATGATGCACGCGCAGCGAGATCGCATCCGCCTGCAGTTGCGTGAGCTCGGACTCTCGCTCGAAACGACGGAGTTCAAGATCCACGCCTACGACGGCCACCCAGAGCCATAGGCCGCCGTGGCGGAGCGCTGCGGAGAGCGCGGCGTGCAGCGCACTGCGTGTGAGGCCGCGCTCGCCGTGTGCGTTGTTGTGAGAAGGCTGCAGGCGCCCAAACGCGTGGCGCTGCTAGAAGGCCGCAGGCACCTCAAACTCTTCGAGCACTGCGCGCACCTCGTCGCTGTGAAACGCCTTTGCGAGTGCCTTCACTTCGGGGGAGTCCTGGTTGTCGTTCCGGCTGACGAGGGAGACCGCGAACTGCGGATCCTGCTCGACGGCGATTGCGTCGTCGCCGGGAACGAGCCCGAGCTGGCGGGCAAAAGTGCCGTGGAGGAAGACCCCGTCGGCCTCGGGATACGCCGCGTTGAGCTGCATGAGGTCCACCTCGGTGAACTCGAGGTTCTTCGGGTTCGCAGTGATGTCCTTGACCGTGACCTCCCACTTGTCGACCGTCGGGTCGAGGGTGATGAGGCCGGCCTCTGCGTACATCTGCAGGGCGCGTGACTGGTTTGAGAGGTCCTGCGGGACAACAATGTGCCCCTTCTCGGGGATGTCTGCCATGCTGTCGTGCTTGCTCGAGTAGGTGCCAACGACGGTGAGGTAGACGGGCTCGATGGCCACGAGCGAGGCATTGTTGCCCGCATTGAAATCCTCCATGAACGGGGGATGCTGCACAAAGTTCGCGTCGAGCTCGCCCGCGGCGAGCATGGTGTTGGGCTGCACGTAGTCTGCGACCTCGACGAGCTCGATCTCGTACGGTGCCTCGATTGCCTCGGCGGCCGCGCGTACGACGTCTGGCATCGGGGTTGTCGTTGCGGCGACTTTGAGCACCTGGGTCGCCCCAGAGTCCGGGGTATCGCCTGCGGGTTCCGCTGGCGTCGAAGAGCAGCCTACGAGCAGGAGGATCGCGGCGGTGCCGGCGAGCAGGGCGAGGGGTGAACGCTTCATGGGACACATGCTTTCTGTAGTGGGTGTGGCTGAGCTGGGTGTAGCTGAGCTGGGTGTGGCTGGGCTTGGTGCGGCTGAACTGGGGTGGCTTGCGGCGCTATCGTTTGTCGAGCGCTCGGGAGATTCGGTTGCCGACTGCCTGCAGCAGCACGACGCAGGCGACGATGAGGAGGATGGTGAGGTACATGAGGGTGAAGTCGTACTGCTGATAGCCGTAGCGCATCGCGAAGTCGCCGACCCCGCCTCCGCCGACGACTCCGAGCACCGTCGAGTAGGACACGAAGCTGATCGTGGCTGACGTGAGCGCGTAGACCAGCCCGGACCTGCCGTCGACGAGTAGGAACCGGAAGACCGTTTGCGGCACGGTCGCGCCCATCGAAGCGGCGGCCTGGAGCAGCCCGCTCGGGAGTTCGAGCAGGATCTGCTCGGTAAGGCGCGCGTAGATCGCGACCGCTACGAAGGCGAGCGGGAATGTGGCAGCGACGGTGCCGAAGCTCGTGCCGAACACCAGTCGAGTGAGGGGGATCATGAACACCACGAACAGCAGGAATGGAAAGGACCGCACGATCGTGACGTAGAGATCGGCAACGAGCCATACCTTGCGGTTCGCCATGACTCCGCCAGCGCGGGTGAGCGTGATCACGATGCCGAGGGGGAGGCCGATGACGACGGCGCAGAAGATTGACGCGAGCACCATGTAGCCGGTCTCGCCCATTGCCTTCGCGATCTCGGGGCCGTGCCCAACGAACACGCGCTCAAGCTCTGACAGGATCCCGGTCACTGGCTGAGCTCCGCACGGACGTGCTCGAGATCGCTCAGGCCTGTGCTGCCAGGGTCCGTCGTAACCTCGACGGTGTCCCGCAGCACGCCGGCCTCAAACACGGCGGCGGTGTCGCAGGTCGCCTTCACCGCGTCGAGTTCGTGGGTGACGAGCACGATCGTCGTCCCGAATTCTTGGCGGGTCGCGCGGAGGAGAGCGAGGATCTCGCCAGTCGTGTGGGTGTCGAGCGCCGAAGTGGGTTCGTCGCACAGCAGCAGCGATGGATCGGTCGCGAGCGCCCGCGCGATGGCCACGCGCTGTTTCTCGCCGCCGGATAGCTCGGCGGGATAGTGGTCGTCGCGTCGCCCGAGGCCGACGAAGTCGAGCATCTCGGTGACCCGCTGGGGTGTGTGTCTGCGCTGTAGCTTGAGTGGGAGTGCGATGTTTTGGCGAGCCGTGAGGTTGCCCACGAGATTGAAGGATTGAAAGACGACCCCGATGCGGTGCCGCGCGGCGTTGAGCTCACGTTTCGAGAGTGTCGCGAGATCAGTGCCGTCGACGAGTACGCGACCCGCAGTCGGGTGGTCGAGCCCGTTCATCATGCGGAGCAGCGTGGACTTGCCCGCGCCGCTCTCGCCGAGTACGCCAAAGATTGCGCCGGTCGGCACGCTGAACGAGACGTCATCCAGTGCGACGGTGGTCCGGGTCCCTTCGTGGAAGGTGCGGCTCACCTGCTGGAACTCGATCGCGGGAGTCATCGGGGAATCATTCTGAGCAAGCCTGACTTTCGTGCGACTGAGCGGGTGATCTGAACTGCAATCTGTAATTGTTAGACTCAGTCTAACTTAGTAGTCTGATGTTGAAAAGACCAACCAAGGGAGTCACCGTGACAACATCAGCGAGCGCCAACCGCGGGCTCGGCCCTGCGCTCTTCACCGCTGTCGCCCACAACACGAGCGGTGTCTCGGGCGAGAGCTGGGTCGAGGACGGGCTCCGAGTGCGTGTCGAATCGCCCACCGCAGAAGACCGCCACGGGGCGACGAACCCCGAGGAGCTCCTCGCGCTGTCCTGGGCGACATGTCTCAACGCGGCGGCGCGGGTAGTGGCGGGTCCCGGGGTTGCAGTGGAGACAACGGCTCACGTGTCACTCCACCGACGGATCGATGGGAACGGGTTCGAATTCAGCGCCGACGCGAAGCTCCGCTTTGCCGGCAAGGATGCCACGGAATCAGAGCGCCTCGCAGCCGAGGCGCACGCTCGATGCCCCGTTTCCCGCATGCTCAGCGGCGCGTCCCCGGTGACGGTGTCCACCCAGGCGTGAATGGCGGTCACACAGTGCAACACTCACCGGCCGCAGCCGAGCCATCGGCGATACTGAGAGGCATGAGCGAGCGGAAGATTCAGGGAGCCCACCTCGTGGGGAGCGTCAACTTCGATGAGGCAGAGAACACTATGCGGGTGGCCGCGGCACACCTGGGTGGGCACCTGCGGCGCATCCCGGATGGGGAGGTCGGCGAGCGTTTCCACTGGATCCTCTTCCAAGCTGATCGGCTCGGCCAGGCTGCAGGGATCGACCGGGTGGGCGACAGCCCGATCCCGCTGCGCATGCTCGACATTCGCCCCGTCAAACTTGCCGATGGTGTGTCAGCGGCCGAGATTACGCTCCCCGCGCTCGGCTATGCGGAGGCGGCACTTGCCTCCTGGCAGACCTTCTCCCAGCTGAAACGTGAGGGAGTGGTTGAGGCGGGCACCCGATTCCAGGTGTCCCTCCCCACACCGCTCGGAGTTGTCGGGAGCCTGGTCTTTGCGGCTGACCGCGCCGCGTTCGAGCCTGTCTACGAGGCAGCGCTTGCAGCGGAACTCGACCAGATTCTTGCTTCGATCCCGCACAGTGAGCTCGCGATTCAGTGGGATGCGGCGCTCGAGTTCGCGATTCTCGAGGGCGTCGGCGGATCCGCGCAGGCGCGCTTCGAGTGGTTTGACGACGTGTGGGCAGGCACGAGCGAGCGCCTCGCCAGGCAAATCGACCGTGTCCCTGTAGGCGTCGAGGTCGGGGTGCACCTGTGTTACGGCGACGTCGGTGAGAAACACTTCGTCGAACCGACAGATACTGCGAACCTTGTCCGCTTCGCGAACGAAGTCATTGCGAGGGCGGCACGCGAGCTCACCTGGCTGCACCTTCCCGTGCCGATCGAGCGCGACGACGCGGAGTATTTTGCGCCGCTGTCGGGCCTCAAACTTCCCGAGCGCAGCGAGCTCTATCTCGGACTGGTCCACCGCGAGGACGGGGCGACCGGAGCGGCACGGCGGATCGCCGGTGCGCAGGTCCATGTCCAGCGAGATTTTGGCGTCGCGACCGAGTGCGGCTTTGGGCGCTCGCCCGAGGGGACAACGGTTCCGCTGTTCGAAGCGCACCGCGCCGTCGCGCTCGCCTGGTAGCTCGCCTGGTAGCTCGCACGCATCGCCCGGTAGACTTTCGGGCGATGAGAGCATTACTGACCGGGGTCGTCGCAACGATTGAGGCCATCGCGGTCGCGCTGGCCTCGCTCCTCATTGTGGCCGCCTTTGCGTTCCTTGTCTGGTGGCTGGCCTTCGACCTTGCGGCTGAGCCCAGTGCGGTGTTCGCCGGCGCCGGAGCTGCGTGGCTCCTGGCCCACTTCATCCCGCTTTCGATTGACATCCCGGCCGAGGCAATGCAACTCTTCGGGTTTGGGTCAGATGCGCTGAACTTCAGGCTGTCACTCGCCCCACTCGGCATCACACTGGTTACCGTTGGGTTCGCGCTGCGGGCCGGGTGGCGCGCTGCCGCCCGAGGCGGCCCCGGCGGTGCCGCGGTGCTCGGCGGCGCACTCGGCTTCGGCGCTGTCGCTGGGATCGTGCACTCGGCAGTACCCATGGCGATTCCCGGCTGGTTTGCGACCGCATGCATCGGGGCCCTCGTGTACGGCGCGAGCTCCGGGGTGGCGTTCCTGGTGCGAGCGGCGCGCGACGAACACGGCTGGTGGGTAGCGGTGCTCGCCGCACTGGAGAGTGGGCTCGCAAAACTCAGGGTGCCTCGCCCAGCCGTCCTTCCGCATCGAGCCGGACAGGTACTGCGGCTAGCCGCGATGCTCCTCGCCGCATACACCGGGCTCGCCGCAATCACACTCGCTATCGGGCTCTTCTCCCGGTTCGCGGTGATCATCGCGGCCTCAGAAGCACTCCAGCTTGACCTGTGGGGCACGATCCTCATCTTCGTGCTGCAGCTCGCATTGCTCCCCGTGCTGCTGCTCTGGTCGGGTGCGTGGCTGAGCGGGGCCGGCTTCGCCGTCGGCATCGGGAGCTCAGCCTCCCCGTTTGGGCAGCTCCTCGGACCGATGCCTGGCATTCCAGTGCTCGCCGCGACCCCTGAGGGGTGGGGGAGCGCTGCGGTATTGGCTCCGCTCCTGCTCGCGCTCGCGGGGATCGGGATCGGGATCGCACTCGGCGAAACCGCCAAACGTCAGACGCTCGCACGGCTTGCGATCCAGGTGCTCCTCGCGACCCTGCTCGCTGGGTTGGCGATCGCGCTGTTCAACTGGGCGTCAGGGGGATCGATGGGCCCGGGGCGGCTCGCAGAGGTGGGGCCACACGTGTGGACGGCTGCGGGTCTTGCGGCCGCGGAACTCGGGATCGGATGCTTCCTCGGCGCGCTCGCCGCACGCGCCGATATTGCACGGCGGGTCGTCGAAGCACCCGCAGCCGTAGCGAGCCGTCTGGGGATCGGCGACGACACCGATGTCGAAACGGGCAGTCAGGCCGGGGATCGAGCCGAGGACCAGACCGGTGCCGGTGCTGCAGCTAGTGTTGCAGCTGGCATTGCAGCCGGCGTTGAAGTCGGCGGTGACGCAGTGAGCGAGCCCGGTGTTGGAGCCGGCAGCACGGCCAGCGCCGCCCAGGAGTCAGCCGAACGGCTGGCCCCCGTCACTCCGTTCGTGCCGCGCACTGATCCGGAGTCCACGCCGTGGCGCGCCGGGGCGCAGGGCCCGCGTCTGGAGACGGCTCACTCGCGGGTTCCTCGCGCGCAGGTGCCTGACGACCAGCCCACCGAACCGCTCGACTTCGACACTGACGAGCTTGAGGCGGCCGAGTGGGGCGACGCGACGCCGGCCAGCGCACCGCTGCCCACAGCCCCCGAACCCGAGCTATTCGATCAGCACGAGGCAGACGACCGGGGCAAGACAGCCCGGGGAGCCGCCGAGGGCGCCGACACGGCCAAGGTCCACGCCCGCGAACCTGAGATTCCGCTCGACCCGGAATCCCTGGTCGAAGCCTATTCCTGGGACAACGCAGTGCTCGACCCTGAGCCCGTCGAGGAACCAAAACGCCAGGGTTGGCGCTGGCCACGCCGCAAGGGCTAGGCTGAGGGAGCAATCCACGGGAGTCCCGACGCGCGGGGCTGAGAGGGAGCACGCGTGCTCTGACCGTTCAACCTGATCTGGTTCATGCCAGCGGAGGAAGGACTCTTCTCGTTATGCGTACATCCGCACGCTCACACACACGTTCATTCGCGCTTCTCGCGCTCCCACTCGCAGGTGCGCTCGCGCTCACTGGCTGCACAGGCGCCGACGACACGAAGCCCGAAGACGCAGACTCGCAGAAGGTCTCGATCGTCGTGCACGACAGCTTCGTCGACGGTGAAGCCTTCGCCAAGCAGGCGAGCGCGGCCACCGGCTACGACGTCGAGGTCATGACCGCTGGCGACGGCGGCGAACTCGCCAACAAGCTCGTGCTCACTAAGGGCGCCCCAATCGCTGACGCATTCTTCGGAATCGATAACACGTTCGCCTCACGACTCATCGACAACGATGTTGTCGATCCGGTTCCTGCAGACAAGCTGCCGGAGCGCGCTCTGAAGATCGCGACCGAACTCGACCCCGCGGGGGCTGAAGCAGGCAACGTACCGCTCGTCCCGGTCGACATTGGCGCGACCTGCGTGAACATCGACACCGCCTGGTTTGCGGAGCAGGGGATCGCGGAACCGGCAACGTTCGAGGATCTCGCGGATCCGAAGTACAAGGATCTCGCGGTACTGCTCGATCCGACCGCGTCGAGCACCGGCGCCTCGTTCATGATCGCCACGATCGCGGCCTTCGGCGAGGACGGCTTCACCGACTACTGGAAGAGCCTTGAAACGAACGGTGCCCGCATTGTGCAGGGCTGGACCGAGGCATACAACACCGAGTTCACTGGCGTGAATGAGGCTGGCACTCGCCCGATCGTCGTATCGTATTCGACGTCGCCCGCGTTCACGGTGAATGACGACGAGACCGCGTCGAACACCCGCGCGCTCCTCGATACCTGCTCGAGCCAGACCGAGTACGCTGGCGTGCTTGCGGGCAGCGCCAACCCCGAAGGTGCGCAGGCCGTCGTCGAGTACCTCCTCTCTGAGGAATTCCAGACCGAGGTCGCGGACCAGATGTACATGTACCCGGTCGACGAGGCTGTTGAGCTCCCGGCGAGCTGGGCGAGCTTCGCGCCCCTCCCCGCCGACGGGCAGTCGCACGATCTGAGCTCCGCAGAGATCCAGGCCGGTCTCGACGGTTGGCTCCGCACCCTCGGCGACGCCGTCGGCCTGTAGCCCCCGAGCTAGTTCGACGAAGAGGAGACCACGGTGCGCGCGATGATCCGCCGCCCCCTCGGGCCGATTGCCTGGGCGCTCGCCGCGGTCATCCCCGTCCTCTTCGTCGGACTCTTCTTCCTCTGGCCCGTCGTCGCGCTCGTCGCAACCGGGCTCACGAGCGACGGCCAGCTCGACCTCGGTGGGATCCCGGAGGTGCTCGCGCTCGACCGCAGCTGGAAGGTGCTCGGGAACACCCTCATTCAGGCGATCCTTGCGACGGCCGTGGCGATCCTGCTCGGTGTGCCCGCGGCGTACGTGCTGTACCGGCTGCAGTTCCGCGGGCGCGGGATGCTGCGTGCACTCCTCACGGTCCCGTTCGTGCTCCCCGCGGTCGTCGTCGGCGTCGCGTTTACCGCCCTGTACGGGCCGGGCGGCGCCCTCCACTGGCTCGGCCTCGATCGCTCCCTCACGGTCGTCGTGCTCGCCCTCGCGTTCTGCAACGTGACTGTCGTCGCTCGCACGGTCGGGGGATACTGGGCGCAGCGCGATACGCGACAGGGGCAGGCGGCGCGCACGCTCGGCGCCGGGCCGGTGCGGGTGTTCTGCACGGTGACGCTTCCGGCCCTCGCACCCGCGCTCGCGTCAGCCGGGGCACTCGTCTTCCTGTTCTGCGCGACCTCGTTCGGCGTCGTGCTCATTCTCGGCGGACGCGACTTCGCGAACATCGAGACCGAGATTTACCGGCTCACCGTGCAGTTCCTCGACCTGCGCTCGGCAGCCGTCCTCTCCCTCGTGCAGTTCGCGATCGTCGCCCTGGCGCTGCTCGCCTCCGCGCTGCTGCGAAAGCACAACGAGCAGGCGCAGGCCGTGAGCTATGAGGTGCGGGGGCCGCGCAGGGCAGACGCCCCGATCCTCACCGTGTTCGGCGTGACCGTACTGCTGCTCCACGTGCTCCCCATCGGCGCGCTCGTGTGGCGTTCGCTGCAGGGCACCCGTGGTGCCGGATTCTCCCTCGATAACTATCGGGCGCTCATCGATCCGCCGCCATCATCCCCACTGCACGGCTCAGTGTTCGACGCCGCCGCGCTCTCGTTCGGCATCGCCTGCATCGCGATCGTGATCGCGGTCGCACTCGGCATGCTCGTGTCGCTCATCGTGTCGCGCAGGCCTCGTTCGCGCGGCCTGCAGCGGGGGATCGCGTTCTACGACGCCGCGATCATGCTGCCGCTCGGGATCTCTGCGGTGACGCTCGGCTTCGGCCTGCTGCTCACGATGCACAAACCGCTCGGCTTCGGTTTCGATCTGCGAACCTCGGTGGTGCTCATCCCGCTCGCGCAGGCTCTCGTCGCGCTGCCGCTCGTCGTGCGTACGCTCACGCCCGTGCTCCGCGCGATCGATCCGCGCACTCGCGAGGCCGCGATGATGCTCGGCGCCTCGCCGTTCCGGGTACTCCGCACGATTGACTTCGCGCTGCTCGGCCGCTCCGCCGGGCTCGCGCTTGGTTTCGCGTTCGCAGTATCACTGGGCGAGTTTGGGGCCACAGCGTTTCTTGTGCGGCCCGACGCACAAACACTTCCGGTTGCAATCGCCGCGCTCGTCGGTCACCCCGACCCCGCAAGCTATGGTGCCGCGCTCGCGGCGTCGGTTGTGCTCGGGGCGCTCGCAGCCGGAATTATGGTCTTGGCAGAACGCTGGCGTGTCGACGGCGGAGTAGGGGGAAGCTGGTGACTGTGGAACACGGAACTGGAACAGGCGTGCATGCCGCGGATAGCCTGACCGCGGACGGCCTGACCGTCGCGGACGTAAGCGTGGCCTATCGGAGGGACGAGTTCGTCGTGCGCGGCGCGAGCTTCGAGGTGCCACGCGGCGACGTCGTTGCGCTCCTCGGGCCCTCTGGCTGCGGGAAATCGACGCTGCTGCGCGCAATCGCCGGGCTCGAACCGCTCGCCAGCGGCACGGTGAGCTGGGGCGGGGAAGACCTCGCACGGGTGCCGCCACACCGGCGCGAGTTCGGGCTCGTCTTCCAAGACGGGCAGCTGTTCTCGCACCGGTCCGTCGCCGAGAACATCGCCTACGGGCTCCGCGTCCAGCGCATGGCCCGGGCCGAACGTGAGACCCGGGTCGCGGAACTTCTCGAACTCGTCGGCCTGCCAGGCTACGGGGCCCGCGCCGTCACCGAGCTCTCGGGCGGGCAGCGGCAGCGCGTCGCCCTCGCGCGTGCGCTCGCCCCGAGCCCGAGGCTGCTCCTGCTCGACGAGCCACTCTCGGCCCTCGACCGCGAGCTGCGCGACCGCCTCGCCCTCGACCTCGCCGAACTCCTGCGCGGCACCGGGACGACCGCGATCCTCGTCACCCACGACGAGAGCGAAGCCGGGACAATTGCGAACCGGGTGCTGCGCATGCGCGACGGGAGAATTGACTCGTGAGCGGGGATTCCGATGCGGGGCTCGTCGGTGCTGGGGCGGGAGTGACAGCTACGACGATGGCGCTCGCATCCCGCCTGGCCGCACGCGTGCACCTGCGATCGTCGCGAAGCGGAGGCTGGCCGAGCGTCATCTTTATCGACGGCCGATCCGGATCCGGGAAGACGACGCTCGCTGAAGCGGTCGCGGCCGGGATGACGGCAGCGGGCTGCACGCCACCGCGCGTCGTTGGCATGGACGAACTGTACCCAGGATGGGATGGTCTCGCGGCCGGCAGCGCCTCCGTTGCTGACATGCTGCGCTCTGGCAGCTACCAGCGCTACGACTGGTATGCGGAGGACTTCGCCCCGGAGGTCACCCTCGACCGAGGCACCCCCCTCATCGTCGAGGGCTGCGGCTCCCTCACCGCGGAGTCCCTCGCGGCGGCGCACCAACTGGGGGAGACGTACGCGGTGTGGATCGAGTGCCCCTCACGCATCCGCAAAGCGCGTGCCCTTGCCAGAGACGGAGACGTCTTCGCCCCGCACTGGGACGCCTGGGCCGCACAGGAGGCGGTGCACTTCGCTCGCGCACAACCGCTCGCCAGGGTCAACGAGATCCTGCATGTGGGCTACCCACCCGGGCCCGGCGGGTATGAAGCGGCGGCAGGCATCTAACGCTAAATCTGGGAACGACGCAGGATATGCCCCAAAGCGCCGGAACGAACATTGGAATGGACGATTCCAGAGGTTTCGACCGCGTGTGCGCGGGACGACGACTCCAGCCGCAGCCGGTAGACTGTATGGGTGTTGAAACTCGCGGTCCTTATCTCCGGTGGCGGCAGTAACCTGAAAGCCCTCATAGAGGCGACGAAGGAACCCGATTTCCCCGCGGAAGTCGTGTGCGTTGGTGCTGACACCGCTGCACCCGGCCTCGCTCATGCGGCAGCAGCGCAGATCCCGAGCTTCGTTGTGCGCCCCGCTGATTTCGCGACGCGTGCCGACTGGGGCGAGGCGCTCGCGGCTGCGATCCGCGACCACGACGTCGACCTGGTCGTGAGCGCGGGCCTCATGCGAATCCTCCCCGCGGGCTTCGTCGGCGAGTTCTCGCCCCGGCTCATCAACACCCACCCGGCATTGCTGCCGCTGTTTCCCGGGGCTCACGCTGTTCGTGACGCGCTCGCCGCAGGCGCAACCGAGACCGGTGTCACCGTGCACATCATCGACGAGGGCGTTGACACCGGGCCGGTGCTGCGCCAGGCCGTAGTCGCCGTGCGCGAGGGTGAAGCAGAGGACGAGCTCCACGAGCGCATCAAGCAGGAGGAGCGGCCGCTGCTCATCGACACCGTCCGCGCGATCGCAGACGGAACCCTCGACCTCGCAGCCGTCGCGGCCGCGCACCACTAGAACTTCCGGCTGCACCAGCCGCCGGCACCACGAATCCGCACACCTCATACCGAGCACTTCAGCTACACCGAGCAACCCCAAGGAGCCCCATGGCAGTCCAGAGCCACGATCCGAGCAAGTACGAGCACCGCGACCTCATCGAGGTGAAGCGCGCGCTCATCTCGGTGAGCGACAAGACCGGGCTGCTCGAGCTCGCGGAAGCGCTCGCCGGCGCGGGCGTCGAGATCGTGTCCACCGGCTCGACCGCGGCGACGATCCGTGACGCAGGCCATCAGGTGACCGACGTCTCCGAGGTCACCGGCTTCGCTGAAGCCCTCGACGGTCGCGTGAAGACGCTGCACCCCGCCGTGCACTCGGGCCTGCTCGCCGACCTGCGCCTCGCTGACCACCGCGAGCAGCTCGAAGCGCTCGGCTTCTCGCCGTTCGAGCTTGTCGTTGTGAACCTCTACCCGTTCGAGCAGACGGTCGCCGCAGGCAAGCCTGCTGCCGACATCGTTGAGAACGTCGACATTGGCGGCCCCGCCATGGTTCGCGCAACCGCAAAGAACCACGCCAACGCCGCGATCGTCGTCTCGCCAGGCCGGTACGACGAGGTCATCGCGGCGGTCCAGGCTGGCGGCACCACGCTCGAGCTGCGCCGCACGCTCGCCACCGACGCCTTTGTGCACACCGCGCAGTATGACGGTGCGGTCGCGAACTGGTTCCTCGACCAGCAGGACGCCGGCTGGGCTGAGGCCGCAGACGGCCCCGCCGAGCCCTTCGTTGACACCGACGAGATTGACAGCATCTTCGCCACGAGCGAGGGCTACGTCGGATACGAGGTCTTCGGGCTGCGCGAGTCGGTGCTGCGCTACGGCGAGAACAGCCACCAGCGTGCGGCGCTCTTCAGCGAGAACGAGGGTGTCGGCATCGCGCAGGCCGAGCAGCTGCACGGCAAGGAGATGTCGTACAACAACTACGTTGACGCCGACGCCGCGCTCCGTGCCGCGTTCGACCACGAGCGCCCGGCCGTCGCGATCATCAAGCACGCGAACCCGTGCGGCGTCGCGGTGGCTCCCGAGGGCGCGGCTGACCCCATCGCGGCCGCGCACGAGCTCGCGCACGCCTGCGACCCGGTCTCGGCGTTCGGCGGAGTGATCGCCGCGAACCGCGTCGTCACCGAGGGCATGGCGAAGACCGTCTCCGAGATCTTCACTGAGGTCATCATCGCGCCGGGCTTCGAGCCCGCGGCGCTCGCGATCCTCGCGCAGAAGAAGAACGTTCGCCTGCTCGTGCTGCCCGAGGGCTACGCGCAGAACCCCGTCGAGCTCAAGCAGGTCTCCGGCGGCTTCCTCATCCAGGATGCGGATCGCCACTTCGCCCCCGCAGCCGAGTGGACCCTCGCCGCGGGCGAGGCCGCTGACGCAGAGACGCTCGCCGAGCTCGAGTTCGCATGGCGCGCGCGCCGCGCGGTGAAGTCGAACGGCATCCTGCTGACGCAGGGCGGTGCTTCCGTCGGGGTTGGCATGGGTCAGGTCAACCGGGTGGACTCCTGCCGCCTCGCGGTGTCACGCGCGGGGGATCGTGCGACCGGCGCGGTTGCTGCGTCCGACGCGTTCTTCCCGTTCGCCGACGGCCTCCAGGTGCTGCTCGACGCAGGCGTCCGCGCAGTCGTGCAGCCCGGTGGATCGGTGCGCGACGAGGAGGTCATCGCTGCGGCCGAGGCCGCGGGCGTCACCATGTACTTCACGGGCGAGCGGCACTTCTTCCACTAGGATCGCCCCAATACGTTCCGGCCTGGAGCCGGTCATCCACATCGAATCACTAACTGAAGGGGGAACAGTCTCATGGAAATCGTACGAAACATCCTGCTGATCCTGCATATCATCGGCTTCGCGGGCGTCGCAGGTGCGACCATTGCGCAGCTGCCGAAGGTGAAGGACGGTGTCGCGAAGGTCTCCGGCGGCATCCTGCACAGCTCCTGGCTCATGCTCGCGACCGGTCTCGGCCTCGTCGGCATGATGTACGCCATGGGCGGCGAGCCGAACAACATGAAGATCGGCGTGAAGACGCTCGTGCTCGTCGCGATCATCGTCGTCGCACTCGTGAACAAGAAGAAGACCAGCGTGTCGGGCGGCGTGCTCGGTGCGATCCTCGGCCTCTCTGTGCTGAACGTGGTGCTCGCGGTCGCTTGGTAACCCTGCGGCGCTAGGCCGGCTTTCGAGCCGACCGGCTCACACGCAGAAGGGCGGGTGTGGATCAGTGATCCACACCCGCCCTTTCGCTGTTTTTCGTGCGCTACTTCGGCGCCGTGAACTCGGTCTTCTTGAGCGAGCCAATTTCCTTGCCAGCCTCGTCGCTGAAGGTGAGGGTATCTCCCTCTGCGACGGCGGTCGCCGCGCCGGTGAGCCACGTGTCTACGCCCTCACAGAACATCATGGTGGAGGCGAGCTGGCCGAGCTTTACGGTGCCCTTCTCCTCGGTCCACTTGCCGTTCACAATGTTGCAGCCGTCGGAGCCGTGCGCTGCGCCGTCGGCGGTGAACGTCATCGACGCCTCCCCGCGGGTGTCGAGCTTACCCCAGCTCGTGTCTGAGACGGAAGCCGTTCCGGAGCACGCGGTGAGGAGCAGCGCTGCCGCGCCGAGGAGGGCTGCGGCAGTGGCGCCACGGGTCTTGAGGCTGCGAGGAGCGGTGCGAGAGATCATCATAATCTCAGCGTAACCTATCTACTTCCGATCAAACCAGCGAGTTGTCTGAGGGTGTGCGGCGACCACGCAGCCGAAGGAAGAGCCACAGCGCCGAGAGCGGAGCGAAGACAAATATCCAGAGGAACATCGTCGACCAGAGACCGTCATACACCGATGGCAGGAGCGGATTCTTCGTAAAGTCCTCATCGCTGGGCCCGTGGAAGGCTGTCCCGGAGAGGCCTGCCGCGGAAGCAGCGGGCTCGCCACCCTGCAGCGCGCCGATGATGAGGAACGCGACCAACACCAACACCACCATCGCGGGTGTCGCCAAGATGCCTACGAGCTTTTCCTTGGTGCGCCAGAGCTTGCTCGTTCCGACCAGGGTGGCGCCGATGAACCAGCCGACGAACGGCAGGACAATGCCGCCGATCCCGAGTATGATCACCGCTGCGATCGCATAGCCCCGAGTAGCGGTGAGTGGTTGAGGGCTGGCGGCGGGTGCGGGTGCGGCCTGCGCTCCAAAGGGGTCCGCAGGGAGTGTCTGCTCGGCGGCGTCAAGGGCGGCCTGCGCGACGGTTTCCGGGGGCCCGAGGAGTGCGATGTGCTGCGCGAGCTCCTCCTCGTCCAAGTTGCTGAGCTGAGCGGTGATCTCTGCTGTGAGATCACGCGCCAGGCCGTGCGGGAGGTGCTGCACCGCCGCGTCGAGTTTCTCGAGGTACTCGGTGAGCGCCGGTGCTGGGTGGAGGTCATCGTGCATGTTCGCTCATTTCGGGGAGACGACTACGTGGGGTTTGCTGGGAAGGGGAAGGAGGCCTGTCGGCTGCGAAGACGGCGCTCATGGTGTGTCTCGCGCGATGATCTCGCTCACGTTCGCCGTGAAGGGGCCCCACTGCTCGCGAAAGCTCTCAAGGTGCCTCTCGCCCAGGGGCGTGAGGCGATAGTACTTGCGGGTGGGGCCGCCGCTCGGTGCAGGCGTAGAAACGGGAGCCGCGCCTGGCGCGGCGCGGGTGTCGGTGTCGGGGTCGTGCGGCTGCTCGAACGCGACAATGAGTTCACGGTCGCGTAGCCTGCCAAGGAGTGGATACAGTGTGCCGATGCTCGCGATGAGTCCGCGCTCGGTGAGCGCGGAGGCGAGCTGCCAGCCGTACATGGGCTCGGTAGCGAGGAGGCCCAGGACGCAATACCGACGACGCCCCTGCGGAGCTGAGTAGTGACATCATCTAGCATGTGTCACAAGCTACCATGCGTCGCAAGATAGCGTCAATGGCGGAACCTTGACTGTAATCAGGACGGCTCCTTCTCCCCGCGGCCGCACACGCCCAGGGCGAGGAGGCGCCAGCCTGAATCGCTCACAAGACATGACCTCAGCGAAGTCAGGAGTGATTTGCAGCACAAGAATCATGACCTCGCTGAGGTCATGGCAGGTCGGCGTTTCTGCTAGCTGAGATTGAGGCGGGTCAGCGTTTGTACTCGCTGAGGGTCTGCACCTGCAAAAGGGGAGGGGTGTAGCGCCCTGGCAGGCCCCGCACAGCGCTAACGCACAGGCGGCCCACCCCGTAAAGGGGTGGGCCGCCTGTGGTGAAGCGAGATCAGCGCAAACGAGCAGCGCCGCAGACTAGCCGCGGTACTGGCTGCCCCAGTCGCCCGACTGGCCCGCGGGCGAGATCGCCTGCGGCAGGCCGAGCGGGTTGTCGTCGCGCAGCGCCTCGGGGAGGAACGCTGCGGGAACGTTCTGGAACGCGACCGGGCGCAGGAAGCGCTTGATCGCCGAGGTGCCGACCGAGGTGCTCGCGTCGTTGCTCGTTGCGGGCCACGGGCCGCCGTGCTGCTGCGCGGGGGTGACCGCGACGCCGGTCGACCAGCCGTTGAACAGCACGCGGCCAACCTGCTTGCTGAGCGCCGTGACGAGCGCACGTAGCTCGCCCGCGTTCGCGGTCGTGCCGGTTGCCTCGTCAGCGCCAATGTGGATCGTGCCCGAGAGGTTGCCCTCGTAGAACTCTGGCATGAGCGCTGCGAGGTCGGTGCCCTCGGGGGTCTCGACGAGGATCGTGAGGGGACCGAAGGCCTCCTCGACGAGCGAGGCGTGGCCCGCGCGGAAGTTCTCGAGTGAGACGCTCACGACGGTCGGCGATGCCCAGCCCTGGCCGGCGTCGTCGAAGCGCACGCCGCCGGGGATGACTGCGGTCACGCCGGCAGTACCGAGAATCGCGTCGCGGCGCTCGTTGAAGCTCTGCGCGATGCGGGGGTCAAGCAGGCGGTGCTCGGGGAGCTCGCCGGCAGCAGCAGCAATAGCCTCGGGGAGGGCGGAGCCGGCCGGGACGAAGATGAACCCGGGCTTCGTGCAGAGCTGGCCCGCCGAGCCGGCGACGCTGGTGATGAGGCCCGACGCGATGTCGCTCGCGCGCTCGGCGATGGCGTCTGCGGTGATGAACACCGGGTTCACGGAGCCCAGCTCGCCGTAGAAGGGGATCGGGGTGGGGCGAGCCGCAGCGATGTCGGTGAGCAGGCGGCCGACGCCGATCGAGCCGGTGAACGAGCCCGCCTTGATGCGGGGGTCCTTGAGTACCGAGACGCCAGCCTCGCGACCGTGGATGAGGCTGAACACACCCTCGGGGGCGCCGACCGAGGCGAGGGCTTCGCGCGCGACCTCTGCGGTCGCGTCCGAGAGCTCGGGGTGGCCCGAGTGTGCCTTCACGATGACAGGGCAACCTGCCGCGAGGATCGACGCGGTATCGCCGCCGAGCACGGAGAACGCGAACGGGAAGTTCGACGCGGAGAAGTTGATGACCGGGCCGAGCGGGATGTGCGTGCGACGGATATCGGGGCGCGGGCCGAGCACGAACTCTGGGTCAGCGTAGTCGATGCGCGCGTCGAGGTAGGAGCCGTCCATGATGGTCTCCGAGAACAGGCGCAGCTGCACGGCGGTGCGGGTGACCTCGCCGTTCAGGCGGGCCTCGGTGAGGCCGGTCTCGCGCATGGCGATCTCGACGAGGCGCGGCTTCGCTGCCTCGAGCGCGTCGCCGAGTGCGACGAGCACGCGTGCGCGCTCTGCCGGGGTGAGTGCTGCGTATGCGGGCGCGGCGGCGGCTGCGCCGGCGACCACTGCTTCGAGCTCGGGGGTGAGAGTGCTCTCGGTCATCTATCGTTCCTTTGCGTGGTGGTGGATCGCGGCGCTCGCTTCGCTGCGCGCCAATCAATCGTCATGTGACATTGTACAGGGTTGGGGTGGGAGTGTCCCGGGACAGACCCGGGCGCTGCTCCCGACTACAGCGCGGGTTGCTGCTGCGTGATGCAGTGGATGCCGCCGCCGCGCGCAAACAGCGGGCGGGCGTCGATCGCCACAACCTCGCGGCCCGGGTATGCCTCGCGGAGCACACCGAGTGCACGATCATCCGCTGGGTCATCGAACGCGCAGGCGAGCACGCCGCCGTTCACGACCAGGTGGTTGATGTAGCTGTAATCGACGAAGCCTTCCTCGTCGCGGAGTGTCTCGGGCGCGGGGAGATCCACGATCTCGAACTGGTCCGAATGATCGTCCCTGTAGCGCTCGACGACCTCGCGGTTCGCGCGTGCGATCTCGTGGTCGGGGTGGGAGAGCGCATCCTGCCGGTGCATGAGCAGCATGTCGGGCGTCGTAAATGCGGCGAGGATATCTGAGTGTCCGCGCGTACCGAACGTGTCGTGATCGCGGGTGAGCCCGCGCGGCAGCCAGATCGCGCGGTCGGTACCGATGGTGCGGGCAAGCTCCCGCTCAACCTGCTGCTTCGTCCAGCCCGGGTTGCGGCCCGGATCCAGCTGCACGGTCTCCGTGAGCACGACGCGGCCGGTGCCGTCGACCTGGATCCCGCCGCCCTCGTTCGTCATTTCCGAGTCGACGAGCGTGGCGCCAGCTGCCTCGGCGATGATCCGGCCGATGTGCTCGTCCTTGTCCCACTCGGCCCAATCCTGGCCGCCCCAGCCGTTGAACTTGAAGTTCACCGCGCCCAGGGTGCCATCGTCACCGATCACGAAACTCGGCCCGATGTCGCGCATCCAGGCGTCGTTCAGGGGAGCGACAAGGCGATCGATCTGGCCCGACAAGTATCGGGCTGCGATCGCCTCGTCGCCGGGGTTCACGACCACGGTCACGCTCTCGAACTCGCTCGCGGCGTTGGCGACAGCGGCCCACGTGGTGCGGGCGCTCTCTACCTCTGCCTCGGTATCACCGAGTGTGTAGCCAGCAGTTGGCCACGCAAGCCAGATCCGCTCCTGCGGTTGGCCTTCGATTGGCATACGCCATGTGGTCATTCCTGGTCCCCTCTATGTCCCGAATTAGTCGAAGCGGAGCGCTTCTGCGAGGAGCGCTTCCTGCTCGACTGCGTGTACCTTCGCCGAACCCGTCGACGGAGCCGCGGAAGCCGCACGCGAAACCACACGGATGCGGTCGTTCGCGAGGTGCTTCGCCAGCACGAGCGAGATGAAGGGCCATGCGCCCTGGTTCTCAGGCTCGTCCTGCACCCACACGAGCTCCGCATTCGGGTAGCTCGCGATGATGCGGGTGAGGTCGATGACCGGCATCGGGTAGTACTGCTCGACGCGGACCACCGAGACACGGGGATCCGGCGTCTTCGTGAGGGCACCCTCGAGGTCGTAGTAGACCTTCCCCGAGGTGAGGATCACACGCTGCACGGCGTTCCGGTCGGTGACATGCGGGTCATCGATCACGGGCTGGAAATGCCCGGTCGTGAAGTCCTCGACGCTCGAAGTCGCGCCGCGCAGGCGGAGCATCGACTTGGGCGTGAAGACCACCAGCGGCTTGCGCGGGCGAGCGTACGCCTGGCGGCGGAGCAGATGGAAGTAGTTCGCCGGCGTGGACGGGCGAGTGACAATCATGTTGTCCTCCGCGCACAGCTGCAGGAAGCGCTCAATGCGGCCCGACGAGTGGTCGGGGCCCTGGCCCTCGTAGCCGTGGGGGAGCAGCATCACGAGCGACGCCTGCTGGCCCCACTTCTGCTCGGCGGCGGCGATGTACTCGTCGATCACGGCCTGTGCCGTGTTCACGAAGTCACCGAACTGCGCCTCCCAGAGCACGAGCGCGTCTTCCCGCTGCAGGGAGTAACCGTACTCGAACGCGAGCGCCGCGTACTCGCTGAGCAGCGAATCGTAGATCCAGAAGCGTGCCTGATCCTCGGAGAGGTTCAGCAGTGGCAGCCATTCCTGACCGTTCTCGCGATCGTGGAAGACCGCGTGGCGCTGGGTGAAGGTGCCGCGACGAGCGTCCTGGCCGGCGAAGCGCACCGGAGTGCCCTCCATCAGCAGCGAGCCGAGTGCGAGCAGCTCGCCAAAGCCCCAGTCGATCTCGCCGGAACGGCTCATGTCCTTACGCTTCGCGAGCAGCTGCTGCAGCTTGCGGTGCACAGTGAAGCCCTCAGGGGTGTTCGCGTGCGCGTCACCGATGCGGTGAATGACCTCGGTCGGCACGGCCGTGTCGAGCACCTCGCCAGAGATCTGGCCCGGCTCCTCGCGCTCGGCGATACCCGACTGGTCGATCACGGGGATCGAGCCGGTCTGCGCGGCATGGGTTTCCATGAACGCCTGCTCGAGGCGGCTCTGGAAGTCCTGCTTCGCGGTCTCGTACTGCTCCTGCGTGATGTCACCGCGTCCGACGAGTCCCTCGGAGTACAGACGACGCGTTGAGCGCTTCGCCTCGATGAGGTCAGTCATGAGCGGCTGGGTCATCGACGGGTCGTCGCCCTCATTGTGACCGCGACGGCGGTAGCAGATGAGATCGACGATGACGTCCTTGTGGAACTTCTGGCGGAACTCATATGCGAGCTGCGCCACGCGCACGACCGACTCGGGGTCGTCGCCGTTCACATGGAAGATCGGTGCCTGCACAACCTTGCCGACGTCGGTCGAGTAGATACCCGTGCGCGAGTCGAGCGGCAGCGTCGTGAAGCCGACCTGGTTGTTGATGATGATGTGCACGGTGCCGCCGGTGCGGTAGCCGCGCAGCTGCGACATCTGCAGCGTCTCGTAGACGACACCCTGGCCGGCCATCGCGGCGTCGCCGTGAATGAGGATCGGGAGCGTGGTGAACGAGCCGATCGGCTTGAGATCCTGCTTCGCGCGCACGATGCCCTCGAGGACGCCGTTGACGGTCTCCAGGTGCGACGGGTTCGCTGCGAGGTGGATCGGCACCTGCGTACCGTTCGGAGCGGTGAAGACTCCGGAGGTGCCAAGGTGGTACTTCACGTCGCCCGAGCCTGTCTTCTGCGCGGTTCCCTCGAACTCGCGGAAGATCTGCCCGTAGGTCTTGCCCGCGATGTTCGAGAGCACGTTCAGGCGGCCGCGGTGTGCCATGCCGATGTCGACGGAGTCGACGCCGTCCTCTGCGGCATCGATGAGCATCGCGTCGAGCAACGGGATGACGGACTCGCCGCCCTCCAGGCTGAAGCGCTTCTGACCGACGTACTTCGTCTGCAGGAAGGTCTCAAAGGCCTCGGCCTCGTTGAGCTTCTCCAGGATACGGACCTGCTCCTCGGAGCTCGGCTTCGCGTAGGGCACCTCAAGCTGGTTGCGCAGCCAGATCCGCTCTTCGGGATCCTGGATGTGCATGTACTCAACGCCGATCTTGCGGCAGTACGTGTCGCGGAGCACACCGAGGATGTCGCGGAGCTTCATCGTCGGCTTGCCGCCGATGCCGCCCGTGACGAACTCGCGGTCGAGATCCCAGAACGTCAGCCCGTGGCTTTCGATCTCGAGGTCGGGATGCGTACGCTGCACGTACTCGAGCGGATCGACGTCGGCCATGAGGTGGCCGCGCACGCGGAACGCGTTGATGAGCTCCTGCACGCGGGCAGACTTGCCAATCGCGCCCGAGACGTCAACGTGGATGTCCTGCGCCCACTGGATCGGCTTGTACGGGATACGGAGCGCCGCGAAGACCTCTTCGTAGAAGTTGTGGCCACCAGCGAGGCGCTCGTGGACAGCCTTCAGGAACTCGCCCGAGCCAGCGCCCTGGATCACGCGGTGATCGTAGGTGCTGGTGAGCGTGATTGTCTTCGAGATGCCGAGGTTCGACAGGACTTCCTCGGATGCGCCCTGGAACTCTGCCGGGTACTCGAGCGCGCCAGCGCCGATGATCGAGCCCTGGCCGTTCATGAGGCGCGGCACCGAGTGCACGGTGCCGATGCCGCCGGGGTTCGTGAGCGACAGCGTCGTTCCCTGGAAATCGGTCGCGGTGAGCTTGTTGTCACGCGCACGCTTCACGAGGTCTTCGTACGCGGCCAGGTACTCGTTGAAATCGAGCGTCTCCGCGTACTTGATCGAGGGCACCATGAGCGAGCGGGTACCGTCAGGCTTGGGCAGGTCGATCGCGATACCGAGACCGACGTGCGCCGGAGCAACGACGCCGGGCTTGCCGTCAACCTCGGTGTATGCGACGTTCTGCGCCGGGTGCGCCTTGAGCGCCTGGATGAGCGCCCAACCGATGAGGTGCGTGAACGACACCTTGCCGCCGCGGCTGCGCCGGAGGTGGCTGTTGATCACGATTCGGTTGTCGATGAGGAGCTTCGCCGGGACCGTGCGCACGCTGGTGGCGGTCGGCACGGTGAGGCTCGCGTCCATGTTCTTCGACAGCGTGCGAGCCATGCCCTTGAAGACCGTGAACTGGTCTTGCGCAGTGTCGTCTTCCGCGGCAGCCGCGGTCGTCGAAGGCTTGCGAGGAGCATCGGCCGGGATGGGCGCGGTGCGGGGAGCCACGTTCGTGGTCCGAGCGGGCTGCGTCGCGGCCCCGGTGCTCGGAGCGGCGTGTGCGGCCTGGGCAGCGGGGACCGTCGGCGGCGGTGCCGATGTCGCTGAGGCTGCCGGCGGCGCGGGAGCCGTCTGCGATTGAACTGCGGATTGCGACGCTGCAAATTTCTCGAGAGTCGGCCACCAAGCCGGGTCTACCGAGTTCTTGTCGACGACGTACTGTTTGTACATCTCATCGACGAGCCAAGCATTCGCACCAAAATCTTCTGCGGAACCGTCCTGTGAGGTGGTTTCCGAGCGCTCTGACAAAGCGACTTCCTCTCCCGTGAGTGTTGTTTTCTCGTGCAAGAAGTGCCGCTGTATCCGGCGGCGCGACCCTGGATAACGGTTCGCCATCGCACACTGTATAAGCCTACGCCTTTCCCGCGCCGAAGTCGGCATTCTCGCTGATAAAGTGGAGCAATCATGGAAGCAGACCCCCGAAGACCCGCAGACCCTCCGAGTATTTGCCGCGCATTTGCGCGGTTCTCCTTATGTAATACGGTTCTCGTATGAGCGAGTGGATGCAACTCGGCCTGGGAATTCTCTTAACTTTCGGTACCGGCGTGTTCGTTGCAGCGGAGTTTTCGCTCGTCGCGCTCGACCGACAAGACCTCGAACGCCGGCGTGGCGATGGCGAGCGCGGACTCGACGGCGTGATTCGCGGTCTCTCGCACACCTCGACGCACCTGTCGAGCGCGCAGCTCGGAATCACCCTCACGACGCTGCTCGCCGGATACCTGCTTGAACCGGTCATCAGCGGCGCGATCGCCGGGCCGCTCAGCGCTGTGGGG
Source organism: Leucobacter sp. G161 (assembly GCF_001482305.1). GTDB lineage: Bacteria > Actinomycetota > Actinomycetes > Actinomycetales > Microbacteriaceae > Leucobacter. The sequence continues at coordinate 86,596 of NZ_LOHP01000043.1, read as the reverse complement.
CTCCCGCCCGAGCTGCTTCGCGTGATCAGCGTGCCGCTCGCGGTGATCGTCGCAACGATCTTCTCGATGATCGTCGGCGAGCTGGTGCCCAAGAACTTCGCGATCTCGAAGCCACTCGCCACTGCGCGGCTCGTGATGCCGCTGCAGGCAGGCTTCACCGCGGTGTTCCGCCCGGCGGTGAAGCTGCTCAACGGCAGCGCAAACGGGATCCTCCGCTGGATCGGCATCGAACCAAAGGAAGAACTGTCGGGGGCGCGCTCGGCTCAGGAGCTCTCCTCGCTCGTACGGCACTCGGCGAGCGCAGGTCTGCTTGAAGCCGACACGGCCACGCTGCTCGACCGCACGCTCCACTTCGCTGAGCTCACCGCGGCCGACGTCATGACCCCGCGACTGCGCATGGAGAGCATCCAACGGCTCGAATCCGCGCAGGCCGTGCTCGAACTCTCCGGACGTACGGGCTTCTCCCGCTTTCCCGTCATCGACGAGGACCGCGACGACGTCGTTGGCGTCGTGCACGTGAAGCAGGCCGTCGCAGTGCCACGCTCCAAGCGGGCCGACGTCCCGGTCGCCGCGCTCGCCGAGGAGTCCCTCCGCGTGCCCGAGACGCTGCGCGTCGACCAGCTCCTCGAGCAGCTGCGCGCCTCCGGCTACCAGCTCGCCATCGTCGTCGACGAGTACGGCGGTACGGCAGGGCTCGTCACACTCGAGGACCTTGTCGAGGAAATCATCGGCGAGGTGTCCGATGAACACGATCGCTCCGCCGCAGGGGTCGTCGGCACCGCCAACGAAATGACGTTCCCGGCAGACCTTCGTCCCGACGAGCTTCGTGAGCAGACCGGGATCGAGATCCCGGAGGCCGACGACTATGACACCGCCGCCGGGTACGTACTGCTCGAGCTCGGCCAGATCCCAGAGCCAGGTGACGAAGTGGTGCTGCCCGACGGCGCAACGCTCAGGGTCGAACGCATGGACGGACGCCGAATCGCTCGGCTGCGTTACTTTGCGGCGCCCGAGCCCGACGGCGACACCGCCGCCGACAACGGAGAGGGGGCACGCTCGTGAGCGACTGGCTTGGAATTGTCTGGCTCGTGCTGCTGCTCGCAGCCAACGCCTTCTTTGTTGCTGCGGAGTTCGCCGTGAGCTCAGCGCGACGCTCGCAGATCGAACCACGCGCCGAAGCGGGGTCGAAGCGCGCGAAGACCGCGCTGTTCGCGATGGAACACGCGACCCTGATGCTCGCGACCTGTCAGCTCGGCATCACCGTGTGCTCGCTCGTGATCCTGAACGTCTCCGAACCCGCGATCCACCACCTGCTCGCCGGACCACTCGAATGGACCGGCATGAGCGTCGAAGTAGCGAGTGTGAGCGCCTTCGCACTCACCCTGCTCATCGTGACCTACCTGCACGTCGTGTTCGGCGAGATGGTGCCGAAGAACGCCGCCTTCACGCTGCCCGATCGTGCCGTGCTGCTGCTCGCGCCGCCGCTCGTCGCGATCTCGCGGCTGCTGCGCCCAATCATCACGGCGCTGAATGCGATCGCGAACGGCGTGCTGCGCATGTTCAAGGTCGAGCCGAAATCAGAGACCACGAGCACCTTCACGCTCGAGGAGGTCGCGAGCATCGTCGACCACTCGCGCCGCGAGGGTGTGCTTGAGGATCGGAGTGGTGCACTCACCGCGGCGTTCGAGTTCACCTCGAAGCGCGCCGGTGACGTGCTCGTGCCCGTTGACCGCCTCGTGGTGCTGCAGCCTGGGGCGACGCCAGCGGATGTCGAAGCCGCCGTCGCGCGACACGGGTTCTCGCGCTATCCGATTGTGGACGCCGCTGGCGGCCTCGTTGGGTACGCGCACATCAAGGACCTGGTGCGCATCAGTGAGCGGTGGATTGACGAGCCGATTCCGCCCAAGCGGGTGCGCGAAATGGTGACCATGCGCGTCGACTCGGAACTCGAGGACGTGCTGTCGCACATGCAGCGGCGCGGGATCCACATGGCACGCATCGTCGACGGGGCAGGGACCGAGCTCGGAGCCGTCTTCCTGGAAGACGTCATCGAGGAACTCGTCGGTGAGATTCAGGATGCGACCCGACGCCAGCGCTACGGGGAGTAACGGCGCTTCGCAGTTGAGGGTGTGGACCTCAGCGACCACGAGCGCCGAACAGACATGTTTTCGGCGAGGTCAGGATGTTTCCGCTGCCGAACGATCCTGACCTCGCTGAGGACATGTCTGCTGAGCGCTCTTCAGGGTTGCCGGAACACCCTCAATTGCGAGTCGGTTGTGCCGGCTTGGCTCGGCGGGTGAGCGGGAGGAGCTAGGCGTCGCGGAGCGCGTCGACCGGGTCGATGCGTGCCGCCTTCACCGCGGGATAGCTGCCAGCGGCGAGGCCGACGAGCGCGCCAACGGCCACACCGAGCGGTGCCGCCCATGGAGCGATCACGGGCGTCCACTGCTGCACGAGACACACCCCGATGAGCGCAAACAGTCCGACCACAACACCCATGAGGCCGCCGAGCACGCCGGTCGCGACGGACTCGATCATGAACTGTCTCGCGATGTCGCGTGTGCGCGCGCCGAGGGCTCTCCGGAGACCGATTTCGCCCCTGCGTTCACTCACCGACATGAGGGTCACGCTGGCGATGCCAATGCCGCCGCCGATGAGCGCAACAATACCGATCGCGAGGAACAGCACGTTGACATCTGCCTCCACGCCCTCGCGGAGCGAGTTTGAGTTCGACGGCGCCGCGACCTTGAACGCGTCTGGGGCGTTCGGGTCGAGCGCGATTGGCGCCTGCCTGGCAACCACCTCGCCGGCCCCGACCGCAATACGGATATCGAGACTGGTGGCAGCGGTCAACCCGAGTTCGCCGCGCGCCGTGCTCACCGGAACGATGACGGAGTCGAGCAGCGTGTTGCGGGTGCCCACCTTATCTAGGATGCCGATGACGGTGTACGCGCGATCCTCGATAAAGATCGCGGGCTGGCCGGTGACGCGGTTCACGCCGAGGCGCTCCGCGGCCTCCTTGCCGAGCACGACGACACGGTCACGCCGTTCGTCGTGTCCGGCGTCGAAGAACCGACCCATGCCGATCGTGCCAGCCACGGTGTCGAGCAGCTCGGGTGAGGCCGCCACGACGGGCGGGGGAGCCTTCGCCGCTGCGGAAGGATCATTGACCTGCACCGTGGTCACGTCCTTGACGCTCTCCACTTTTGCGTAGAGGGCGGAGTGCTCGACGCCAGCAAGAGTGCTCACCCGATCCACCGCGTCCCAGGGCAGCCGAGAGGTTGAGCGTTCCTTGCCGCCAGCAGCCTTCGCCGTGCCGGGCTCGACCGTGACGCGTGTCGCCGCGAGCGCATCGAACTGCTGCGCGATCTGCCCGCCAGCGGTCTGGGCGAAGCCGATCGTCGCGACGAGCGAAGCGATACCGAGGACGGTGCCCGCGAGCGTGATGAGTAGCCGCGACGGGCGCGCCCCGACACCCTCGAGCGACTCTCGGAAGAGATCGCGCCACGACACCGTTGCGGGTGCGACCTTCGGGCCGGAGGGGTCGGCCTTCCGCTTTCGCGTGAAGAACGAGCGGAGCCTGCCAGGCTGCTTGGGGGCGTCGTCAGCAGCTGTCTCGCGTTTTCTGGAGCGTCGCGAGGGCCGCTTCGTATCGGACGTCATTCGAGCACCGTGAGCTCTCCGTCGTTGATCCGCACCCGTCGGCCGGCCGCCTGAGCGACCGCCTCGTCGTGGGTGATCATGACAATCGTGAGGCCGTCGGCAGACAGCTCGCCAAAGAGGCGCATGACCGACTCGGAATTTGCGCGCTCGAGGTTGCCGGTGGGTTCGTCGGCGAGTAGCAGCCGCGGAGACGTGCACACCGCACGGGCGATCGCGACGCGTTGCCGCTCACCTCCCGAGAGCGTGTTCGGTGTGAAGTCAATGCGGTGGGACAAACCGACGCGCTCGAGCGCGCGTCGTGCGAGCGGTTCGCGCTCGTCCCTGCTCAGCCCGGCGTAGGTGCCCGCGAGCATGACGTTCTCGAGCACCGTGCGTGTCGGCATGAGGTGGAAGGACTGGAACACGAAGCCGATGGCGCGGGCGCGCAGCCCCGCACGCTCGTCTTCGCTCAGCCCAGCAACATCGATGCCCTCAAAGAGGAACGTTCCCGTGCTTGGTCGATCGAGGAGTCCGAGCGTGTTGAGCATTGTCGACTTGCCCGAGCCCGACGGTCCGATGATCGCCAGGTAGTCCCCGCGCTCGACCGTGAGGTCGATGCCGCGCAACGCGTTCACCGGGGGTGGCCCGGGAAAAAACCGGGTCACGCTGGTGAGCTCCGCGATGGGCCCCGGATACAGGGGATCGCCGATGTCGGGCCGCTGCGGCGTCGCTGCCTCCGCGAGCGTGGGCTCCTCCTCAGGGTCGCCTGGCGCGCCCTCCGGGGCGGGGCTGTCAGTCACGTCGGGTGCGGGCTGGTCCTCCCGGAAGAGTTCATCGAGGCTGCTCACCTGCCGACCACGACCTTTGCGCCGGCGGTGAGCCGCTCGTCGTCGCTCGTGATCTCTACGAACCCGTCGGCGGCGAGACCAGCCTCGACAACGATGGTCTCGGTCTCCGCATTGTGGCCGTCCCGCACATCGATCAGCAGCTCGACGCGGTCTTCGCCGCCTGAACCCGCGGAGAGTGCGGCGATCGGCACTGCGATGACCTCGCCGTCCGTTGACGCTACTGGGATCCGCAGCCGTACGTTCGCCCCGCGCAGCTCGTCGATCTGCTCGTTCGAGAGATCAACGGGTTCGAGCTCGACGGTGTAGCGGGCCGCACCAGCAGCGTCGCCGCCACCGCCCTCGCCGTTTTCAGAGTTGCCGCCGCCGCTCTTGGGCGCGGTGACCGCCTTCACCTTTGCGGTGAGATCCGCTCCGCCGGGCGATGAGAACTGCGCGACGAGTCCCTCGGAGAGGAGATCTGCATCCTGCTTCGAGACGGTGCCCGTGATCGACAGCGTCGCGCCGGAGACGCTCATCGGGGAGCCAGAGAGCACATCGCCGCGCTTCACCGATACCTCGTCCACACGCCGGGGGAGACCCGACAGGAAGAGCGCTTCGCCGGCGGGCAGGGTCGGCAGCACTGCTGCCTGGGCCTCGCCAAGCGCCTCCTGGGCGTCGTTGACGGCCTCCCATGCGGCGGTTGCCGCGGCCTGCTCGCCTGCGACGCTCGGGGACTTCGCAGCGCGCGCTTCGTCGAGGGTTGCCTGCGCTTGAGCAGCAGATACGTTTGCGTCGCGAACGGCGCGTTCGGCGCTGCGGAGCATCTCCTGAGTTTCCGCGCCGCCCGTCGCCGCGGTGTAACCGAGCTGTTCGTAGAGCGCGCCGAGACCGGCCGCGGTGTCCCAGTCGAAGGTGTCCGTGTTCAAATCGCCAGTGGCGTAGCCCAGCGCCGACAGTGCCTGCTTGAGCTGGGTGACGTCGGGGCCGCGCATGCCAATGCTCAGATTTCGGTACGCGGGAAGCTCTCCCGGCATGACGATGACGGGGCGGCCAGCAACCTCGAGCGCGACGTTGCCCGCGTTGAAGACTGCGCCCACAGCCGGAACCTGGCCAGTCACGACCGCCTTTGATTCACCGCCTGCCGCGTCAATGGTGACCGCAACCGAGTCGGCATAGCCGACCTCGCCACGGAGCACGACGGTGTTCTCGAGCACCTTGTTCTCGACGGGCGCGGTGACCGGGCCCGGCTCAGGGGCTTCGGTGCGGGCCGCGAGCGTTGCGGGCGACACGATGAACTGCATGACGATGATGCCCAGCAGCAGCGATGCCACAGCGACCGCGGCGATGAGGGCGACGAGTCGCCTGCCCGTCCACGGAACGCGCACCTTTTTCGTGGGATCCGCGGCGGACCCGGAGCCCGATGGCGAGTCAAGCTCGTCGTCGGGGGTCTCTGCAACGGTCGTCGGTGTCGTGTCTCCGTCCGATTGCTCGAGGCCCGGCTGTTCGCTCGCGGAGGTATCGGCGCCTGTGCGTCGCCGTCTGAAAGCCACGGGTTACTTGTCCTTTGACTTGGTGGCGTACTTCGCGAGCAACGCGTCGAGATCGGCCTTGTGCTCGTCGACGAACTTCTGCTCGGCGGCGTGGCTAGCCTTGGCCAGCGTTTCGTCGTACTTCACCTTCTGCTTGCACTCGAAGTCGGTGACGGCCAGCTCGATCTCCTGCTTCTTGACCTTGTCGACGTCTTCCTTCTTCGGCTCCTCTGGCATCTCATCCTCGGCGAGCTCCTCGTAGTTGTAGAGAGCGTTCTGCGCCTCGTAGATCGAGTTCTGAGCGTCGTCGCTCGTCTTGAAGTCGGGGTATCCCGCGTCTGCCATGCAGCTGGCCCACTCGGTGTCGAGCTTCTGGACGTCCTCGCTCCCCGACTGGTCCCACACGTTGCTCATTGCCTCGAACAGCTCGGCAAACTCAGGATCGTTCCAAGCGGCTTGACTGCCGCCCTCCTCCTCTGCCACCTGCAGGTAGGCGTTGCCGTAGCATCCCTGCTCGGACGGATCGGGGGAGTAGCCCTCACCCGATTCCTCCATCTCCGCCCACTCTTCCCCGGTGGGCTGGGGCCCGTGCAGCGTCTCGTAGAACGCGTTCCGCTCGGACTCGCTCAGCGCGTCGATGTACTCCTGGTTGACGTTGACGTATTCCTGGCTGGAGGAGGACTCCTCCATGGCTTCTCTACCGGGGAAATCGGTCACGCCGTAGCCGTACTGCTCTGCGAACTCCTTGGTGCCCCACTGGGGCCCCTCCTCGTCCTCACCCGAGCTGAAGCTCATACTCTGCACGTCGGGCTCGTATTCGAAGCCCTCCTTCTGCATGCAGGCGGCAACGGCCTCCTCGACCTTGAGGTTCTGCGCCTCTGCGTCTTCTTCGTTCCACTCCTCGCCCTCTGACAACGCGGCGAGGTACTTGCCCAGCGGGCCTTCCTCCATCTCGGGAGCCTTCTCGGACGACGCCGAGCAGCCGGAAAGGGTGAGCGCAACCGCCGCGGCGATTGCAGTAATGGGAAGGAGCGCTGTGCGAGCTCTGCGGGTCATTGGAGAACCTCTATCAGACGGGGCAGGGGGCCAGTGATGAATTTGAAAGTTAGCACACAAACCAACCGGCTCCGTCTCTTCCGAGGGGTTTACCAGCGAGTCGTAACCATTGTGATGCAACCGCGGTCAAAACGGAGGCTCAACCCGCGTTTTCCGCCTGCCCCTCGTACTTGGCAATCAGAGCGTCGAGGGTGCTCTGGTGCTCGGTGACGAACTCCCGCTCGGTGGCGATACGAAGCCGTTCGAACTCGGCGTCGTAGCCGATGGACTCCCTGCAGGTGAAATCCGCAGTCGCAAGCGCGATCTCCCGCTCGCGCAGGTCAGCGAGTGCGGCGTCGTCGGGTGCTGACGGCTCCTCGTCGGGCGTTTCGGACCCCGCACCCCACAGCGTGTTCAGCTCATCGAAGATGCTCGTGCTCGCGCCCTGCACAGTCGCGAAGTCTCCGAACCCGGCCTCACCCATACAGTCGGCCCACCGCGCCTCGAGCTGCCGAAGCTCCTCGGGCCGTTCATCCTCACCGTACAGGCGATCCCACATGTCTTGCATGGCTACGAACAGATCGGCGAACCCGGGATCCTCGTCCATTTGCCCGATGCTGCCCTCACCCTCGTACACCTCGAGCGCTGCATCCCCGTTGCAACCCGAGGGGCGCCAGGCAGATGCGTCGGAATCGTCGTCCATGGCGGCGATGTCTTCGTCGGTGGGCTCGGGGCCATACAGCGTCTCCCAGTACGCTTGCTGCTCGGACTCGCTCAGCGAGTTGACGTAGGCCTCGTTGGGATCCGGGTCTGTGCTCGCGTCGTCCTCAGCGGATGTGCGTCCGGGGGAATCGACGGCCCCGTAGCCGTACTGCTCTGCGAACTCGCGGGTACCCCACTCGGGCCCGTCTTCGTCGCCCATGGTGAATGAGGCATTTCCGGTGTACGGCACGTATTCGAAGCCCTCTCGCTGCATGCAGGCGGCTGTGAGTTCCTCGATCTCGAGCTGCTGGGCCTCGGCGCGATCCTCATCCCACTCCTGCTCGCCCCAAATGGCCGACAGGTAGTCGTTGAGCGGTGATTCGTCGGCGGACGGTTCCGCTGTGTCGCTCGAGCACCCTGCCAGGGCTACCGCGAGGGCGAGCGTGATAGCTGCTCCGGCGGTCGTGGACAGGGGGCGGATGGGTCGTCGGGACATGGAGCTACCTCGCTCACCTCGTGCGTGCTGGAAAACCGATCTGCAAGAATTTACCACACAGGTGTTGTGCTGAGTTGCTCGTGGTGTCTGCTCTGCGCGAGTTCCCAGGGGGCGCCGCTGGGCCCCTAGGTGGCGAGCAGCCGCGTGAGCTGCGCCCCGACGAGCTCGAACTCGATGAGGAAGGAGTCGTGGCCGTACGGCGACTCAATGCGCGTCGCCTGCCTGCCGTCGAGGCTGCCAGGGGTGTGCTGCGCGATCTCGTCTTGCCCTTCGATCGTGAAGAGCCGGTCGCTTGGAATGCCGAGCACAAGCGTCGGGAGCTCGAGGGTCTGCAGCGCCGCGCGCACGCCACCGCGGCCGCGACCGACGTCGTGCGAGTTCATCGCCTGCACGAGCGTGACGTAACTGTTCGCGTCGAAGCGGCGCGTGAACTTGTTGCCGTGAAAGTCGAGGTAGGACTCGACGGCAAAGCGGCCGCCACCGCCGAGCGGGCTCACGGCCGACTGCCAGGAGCGCCCGAAGCGCTCGTCGAGCTCGGTGTTGCTGCGGTAGTTGAGCAGCGCGAGCCGTCGCGCGGTCGCGAGGCCGTGGTGCGGGCCGATGCCATCGGGGGAGTCGTAGTAGTCGCCACCGTGGTATGCGGGATCCGAGCGGATCGCCTCGAGCTGCACGAGATTCAGCCCGATCTGGTCGGCCGTCGTCACCGGCGGCGCCGCGATGACCGCGAGGCGTGACGTGCGGTCTGGGTTCGTGATGCCCCACTCGAGGGCGTGCATGCCGCCCATCGATCCACCGATGACTGCCGCGAAGCGATCCACTCCGAGCGCGTCAGCGAAACGGGTCGTCGCGGCGACCTGGTCGCGGATCGTCAGGTAGGGGAAGCTCGCGCCCCACTCGCGGTGTTCAGGCGAGAGCGAGCCTGGCCCGGTCGTCCCCTGACACCCGCCCAGAATGTTCGGCGCAATAATGCAGTACTTGTCGGTGTCGAGCGGGCGGCCGGGGCCGACGATCTCGCTCCACCAGCCGTCGGTCGGATGCCCGGGGCCGGCAGCGCCCATGAGATGGCTGTCGCCCGTGAGCGCGTGGAAGACAAGGATCGCGTTGTCGCGCCTGTCATTCAGTTCACCGAACGTCTCGTAGGCGATCCGCACGTGCGGGAGCTCCTCGCCGGCCTCGGTCGTGACCGCGCCAATCGACAGGAACTCGCGGTTCCCAACCGGATCCCCGTCGCGCCAACCGCCCGAGATCGGCGGCCGACCCATGAGCGCGCGCAGCTGCGCGTCAGTGATGAAGTCGGTCGGGAACGAGTCCTCGGGAGTCTGCCAATCCATAACTCCCTATTGTGGCCTGGTTTCGCGCACGGCGTGCGATTGTTACGGACGCCGCACCGTGAACGCCGGGTGCGCGCACAACAGCGCCGCCGAACCGGAAATCCGGGCCGGCGGCGCTGCACACCACACGCAGAAGCTACGCTGCCGCGGCAACGACCTTCCGAGCAGCTGCGAAGCCGACCTCGAGGTCAGCCTTGATGTCGTCGATGTGCTCGAGGCCGATCGAGAGGCGCACGAGGCCGGGGGTGACCCCGCCCGAGAGCTGCTGCTCGGGGGTGAGCTGCGAGTGCGTGGTCGACGCGGGGTGGATCACGAGCGAGCGCACGTCACCGATGTTTGCGACGTGGCTGAACAGTTCGAGGCTGTTCACGAACGCCTTGCCGGCCTCGACGCCGCCCTTGAGCTCGAACGAGAGCACCGCGCCAACGCCCTTCGGGGCGTAGGTGTTTGCTGCAGCGTAGCTCGGATCGGTCGGGAGGCCCGCGTAGTAGACGCTCGCGACGTCAGTGTGCTGGTCGAGCCACTCGGCGACGCTCTGCGCGTTCTGCGTGTGCCGCTCCATGCGCAGCGAGAGCGTCTCGACGCCCTGCAGCAGCTGCCAGGCGCTCTGCGGTGCGATTGCCGAGCCGAGGTCGCGGAGCAACTGCACGCGCGCCTTAATGACGTAGGCGATGCCGTCGCCGACGGCGCCCGTGTAGCTCACGCCGTTGTATGAGGGATCGGGCTCGGTGAGTCCGGGGAACTTATCGACGTGCTCCGACCAGGGGAACGTGCCACCGTCGATGATGACGCCGCCGAGGGTGGTGCCGTGGCCGCCGAGGAACTTCGTGACCGAGTGCACGATGATGTCGGCACCGTGCTCGAACGGACGAATGAGGAACGGGCTCGCGACCGTGTTGTCAATGATGAGCGGCAGGTCGTTCTCGTGTGCGACATCGGCCACCGCGCGAATGTTGAGGATCTTCGTGCGTGGGTTCGCGATGGATTCCGCGAAGAACAGCTTCGTGTTCGGGCGAACGGCGCGCTGCCACGCTGCGGGGTCATCCTGATCCTCAACGAATGTAACCTCGATGCCGAGCTTCGCGAGCGAGTACTTGAACAGGTTGTAGGTGCCGCCGTAGATCGCAGCAGAGGAGACGATGTGGTCGCCCGCGTTCGCGATGTTGAGGACGGCGAACGTCGAAGCCGCCTGGCCGCTCGACAGGAGCAGGGCCGCGGTGCCACCCTCGAGGGCGGCGAGGCGATCCTCTGCGACGCCCTGCGTTGGGTTCGTGATGCGGGTGTAGATAGGGCCGAACTCGGCGAGCGAGAAGCGGTTCGCCGCCTGCTCGGTGCTCTCGAAGACGTACGCGGTGGTCTGATGGATCGGGAGCGCACGCGATCCCGTCGACGGATCAGGCTCCTGGCCAGCGTGGATCTGCTTGGTCTCAAAGCCCCATGCGGTCTTGTCAGTCATTGTGTGCTCCCGGAGGTTCAGTGGTCGATGCTCGGTGTGAGTTCGGTGTGGTGTTGATATGAGCGTATGGAAGTGTGGCCGCTTCGCGCAATCGGGGCCGACACGAACCGTAATGTTGCGCGTTAGGCTCGAAGCGGGCGCGGCCAGCGTGGGCCGCCGGTAGTGCACCGCATGGCGGGCGGAACGAACAGGAGTGACGATGACGAAACGAGTAGTCGTAACGGGAGCGAGCTCAGGGATCGGGGCAGCAACGGTGCGCCGCTTCGCGGAGCTCGGCTGGGAGACCGTTGCGGTCGCCAGGCGTCTCGACAAACTTGAAGCGCTGGCGCAGGAGACTGGCGCGCACGTCATTCAGTGCGACGTCACCGACGAGGCACAGGTCGCGCTCATGGCTGAGGAGGTGCGCGCCACAGGCGGCGCTTCCGGGCTCGTGAACAACGCCGGCGGGGCGCTCGGGGCTGACCCGGTCGAGACCGCGTTGAACGACGACTGGCGGCGGATGTTCGAGGTGAACGTCATCGGGCTGCGCAACGTCACCGCGGCGCTGCTGCCGGTGCTGCGCGAGGCGACCCGGGATGGCGGCGGTGCTTCGGCGCCTGCGGTCGCTGGCGCTGGCGGTCCGACCGGCGTCGACGCCGGGCACGGCTGGGCGTCGATCCTCAACCTCACCTCGACCGCCGGGCTCGCTTCCTACCCGGGAGGCGGCGGCTACAACGCCGCCAAGTACGCCGCGCACGCCGTCACCGAGGTGCTCCGGCTCGAGCTCGCCGGCGAGCCGATCCGCGTCATGGAGCTCGCACCCGGCCTCGTGCACACGGAGGAGTTCACCCTGAACCGGCTGCGCGGCGACGCCGCGGCCGCCGCAGTTCCCTACGCGAACGTCACCCCGCTCACCGCCGAGGATGTCGCGCGCGTGCTCGTCGGGGCATTCGAGCAGCCGCCGCACGTGAACCAAGACCTCATCGTGCTGCGGCCTGTCGCGCAGTCGAGTGTCTTTCACACGCACCGTGGCCCGCTGACGGCGAAGGGCTAGCGTGGGCGCCTGGTCGCTCGCGGAGCTCGTCGCAGACGGTCGCATCGCCCCCGACTGGGGCGAGGCGCTCGCCGCAGCCGACGCGGCCTCTGAGCACCCCGGCGGGCTGGAGGAGGCGCTCGCGGGGCTCGACGAGTTCCTCCCTGCGGAGCGCGCGGCGGGGGAGCAGGTGCTGCCTGATCCGCACCTGATCTTTCGCGCGTTTGCACGGCCGCTCGAGGCCGTGCGTGTACTCATCGTCGGTCAGGATCCGTACCCGACGCCCGGCCACGCCGTCGGCCTGTCGTTCTCGACCGCGGCTGATGTGCGCCCGCTGCCCCGCAGCCTGAAGAATGTCTTCACGGAGCTCGACGCTGACCTCGCTGCTGCCCGGGGCACCGAAGCCGGTGCCGACACCGCCAGCGGCGACGATGCCCTGGAAGCTGAGGACTGGTCTGGCGAGGACTTCTGGGCCGCCCCCGAGCGCACGGGAGACCTCTCCGCGTGGGCCGACGCGGGCGTGCTGCTGCTCAACCGTGTGCTCACGGTGCGCGCCGGCGAGGCCGGGTCCCACCGCGGGCGCGGCTGGGAGACGGTGACTGAACTCGCGATCCGCGCACTCGTTGCCAGGGGTGGGCCGCTCGTAGCGATCCTCTGGGGCAACGACGCTCGCGCGCTCGCGCCGCTGCTCGGCGCCACTCCGCGCATCGAGAGCGTGCACCCGTCACCCCTCTCGGCGTCGCGCGGCTTCTTCGGCTCGCGTCCCTTCAGCCGCGCCAACGAAGCGCTCGCAGTGCAGGGGGCTTCGCCGATCGACTGGCGTGCGTGACGCCGGGCGGGATGACCGACGACGCATGGCGCACAATTTAGACTGAGGCTATGGACCAGAACCAGCGCTGGGAACAGCTCGCCCGCATGAACGAGGCTGCGCCGCCGCCAGCCCTCCGAGTGACCCCGAAGTTTGGGCGAGCTGCACTCGCGGTGTCGGTCGGTGCGATTGTGCTGTTCGTGCTCACCGCCTCGAACGGGTTCCCGACTCGGGCGACGGCAGACATCGCGCGGCAGATCATCATGATCGCGGGCCCTGTGCTCAGCATTTCGCTCGCGGTTACCTCGTTTGTGCGGAAGGAACGCAGAGCCGCAGCGGTGACCGCGATCTGCATCCTCGTGGCCGCACCGCTGCTCGTATTTCTCGTGGTCATTCTCGCCTGGTCCGGGTACGCACGCAGCATGGGCGGCTAGGAGTCGGCCGCTGCGGGCGGGGTGGCGAACTCGCGCGAGTGACGGTACGCCGCGATCAGTCGCGGCCGAGTCGCTGAGCCAGGCCCGCCGCGGCCTCGAGCACGCAGAGCGCCGCGAGCCGCACGGTGCGCCCGTCGGGGGAGTCCGCCGTCGCATCGACCTCGGCGATGTCGATGCCGCGTACGCGGGGATCCGCCGCGAACATCCGGGCGAAGGCCCTGAGCTCGTGCGCCTGGATGCCGCCCGGAATCGACGCTGGGCAGCCCGGCGCGACCGAGCGGTCGCAGACGTCGACGTCGAGATCCACGTGGATCGGTCCGCCGCCTGCACCCGCGATCGCGAGCGCCTCGGCCGCGATCTCCCGCAGCGGGCGTTCGAAGAGTTCGTCGCGGTGGATCACCGTGATGCCCCACGCCTTGGCGCGCTCGCGGTAGGCGCGCGAGTTCGCGAAGTCTGCGATGCCGATCTGCACGATGCGCTTCGGGTCGAGCCCCGCCTCGACGAGCCGGCGCACTGGCGAGCCGTTCGAGCGCCCGTCGCGTAGGTCGTGGTGTGCGTCGAGCGTGATGAGGCCTGCGAGCGGCAGCGCGTCGCCCGCAACCCCGACCGCGGCTGGCACGGTGAGGGCGTTGTCGCCGCCGAGCGCGACCACGAGCTCCGCGCGTTCGGCGAGCTGGCGCACGGCGGTCGCCGCGTGCAGCTCGCCCGCTTCGGTGTCGGGGTCGGCCACATCACCGGCGTCGACGATCCGCAACGCCTCGTCGAGCACGAGTTCGGGCTCGGTTCCCCGGCCCCCCAACGTGCCAGGCATGCCGGGCCCACCGGCAGCGACGACGTGACTCGAATACCTCCGCAACGCCTCGCGCACGGCTGCCGGGGTGACGTGTGCGTTCGTCGGGGAGAGTGAGGTCTGGGAGGTGGGGATCCCGATCACCGCGAGATCGATGGAACCTGGCCCAGCGGCGGCGAGATCCTGCCATCCGCCCGTGCGCGGCCAGAGCGGGTCGGTGGGAAGCGCGCGTCGCGGGATCGTGTTGCTCATACCTGCACGGTAGCAACGGTCGGCGCGGCGCGACAGGGAACGCCGGATGGCCACGTCCGGGATCCCGGACACTGGGGCTGGGTGGCGGCCCCCGCCGGGGCCCCGGATGCGGTGGGATCGAAGCATGACTTCGAACCTCACCGTCACCCTCGGCGACGCCCCGCTCAGCCGCGCCGACGTCGTCGCCGTCGCGCGCCACACCGCCACCGTCGAGATCAGCGCCGCAGCGCTCGAACGCGTCGCCGCGAGCCGCGCCGTCATCGACGAGCTCGCGAGCGACACCCGCCCCCACTACGGCGTCTCCACCGGCTTCGGCGCGCTCGCCAAGGTGCAGATCCCCGTCGAGAAACGGCAGCAGCTCCAGCGCAGTCTCATCCGCTCGCACGCGGCCGGCACCGGCACCGAGGTCGACCGCGAGGTCGTGCGCGCGCTCATGCTGCTGCGCCTCCAGACCCTCACCACCGGCCGCACCGGCGTGCGCCCGGTCGTCGCAGAAACCTACGCCGCGATCCTCAACGCCGGCATCACGCCCGTCGTGCACGAGTACGGCTCGCTCGGCTGCTCGGGTGACCTCAGCCCGCTCGCGCACTGCGCGCTCACGCTCATGGGGGAGGGCAACGTGCGCGTGGGTGAGGATCCGCACGCCGCACCCATCGACGCAGCCAGCGCGCTCGCCGCAGCCGGCATCTCGCCGGTCGTGCTCGCCGAGAAGGAGGGGCTCGCGCTCATCAACGGCACCGACGGCATGCTCGGGATGCTCTGCCTCGCCCTCACCGACCTCGAGCAGCTCTTCACGGTCGCCGACCTCGCAGCGGCCGCGAGCGTCGAGGCGCTCACCGGCACCGACGCCGTCTTCCAGGCCGAGCTGCACGCGCTCCGCCCGCACCTTGGCCAGGGGGTATCGGCCGCGAACATGGCGGCGGTGCTCGCCGACTCGCAGCTCGTGCAGCGACCCCGCGAGGGCGAGTTCAGCCGGGTGCAGGACGCGTACTCGCTGCGCTGCGCGCCCCAGGTGCACGGTGCCGCCCGCGACACCGCGGCGCACGCTGAGCGGGTTGCCGCCGTCGAGCTCGGCTCGGCGATCGACAACCCCGTTGTGCTGCCCGACGGCCGCGTGGAGTCCAACGGCAACTTTCACGGCGCACCCATCGGGTACGTGCTCGACTTCCTCGCGATCGCGGTCGCGGATCTGGCGTCGATCTCCGAGCGCCGCACCGACCGCTTCCTCGACGTCGCCCGCAACCACGGCCTGCCGCCGTTCCTCGCGGCTGACGCCGGCCTCGACTCGGGGCTGATGATCGCGCAGTACACGGCCGCCGGTATCGTCTCGGAGCTCAAGCGCCTCGCCGTTCCCGCGTCGGTCGACTCGATTCCGTCGTCGGCGATGCAGGAGGATCACGTCTCGATGGGGTGGGCGGCAGCGCTCAAGCTGCGGCGCGCGATCGACGGGCTGTCGCGTGTGCTGTCTATAGAACTGCTCACCTCGACGCGGGCCCTCGACTTCCGGGCCGCCGACGGGGCGGGCGCACCCGCTCCCGCGACGGCCGCGGTGCACGCGCTGTTCCGCACCGAGATCCCCGCGCCCGAGACCGACACGTTCCTGTCGCCGACCATCGACGCGGCCCACGGCTTCGTCGTGAGGGGCCAGGTGCTCGCTGCGGCGGAGGAAGGCCTGGGCGCCAGCCTCGCCTAACGCGGCGCTGCCGGGGAGCGGGATACACTGCCGACATGAGTGAGCCGAAGGCACCCGCCGCCGACCAGACGCTGCGCATCCTCAGCCTGCTCGCGCGCTCGCGGGGGCCGGTGCCCGCGAGCATCATCGCCGCTCAGCTCGAGCTTCCCCGCTCCACGGTCTACCAACTGCTCGCCACGCTGCAAGACCACGGTTTCGTCATGCACCTGCCTGAGGAGAAGCGGTACGGGCTTGGCATCGCTGCCGTCGAGCTGAGTTCGGCGTACGAACGACAGGAGCCGCTGGCGCGCCTCGGGCGGCCGCTGCTGGCGAGTCTTGTCGATCGGCTCGGGCAGAGCGGCCACCTCGCGGTGCCGAACGGCAGTGATGTGCTGTACGTCATCGAGGAGCGCGCCCCGGGATCCCCGCCCCTCGTCACCGACGTCGACGTGCGGCTGCCCATGCACGTCACAGCGAGCGGTCGAGCTATCCTGGCGGCGTTGCCGCGCGCTCAGGTGCGCGCCCTCTACCCAAATGCGCAGGCCTTCGCGCACCGCCTGAGCGAGCCGAACGGGGTCGACCGGTATTCGAAGCTGCGAACCGTGCTCGACGACACGGTGACTCGCGGGTTCGCGCTCGAGCGCGGCTCGGTCACGGAGGGCCTCTCATCGGTTGCTGCGCCTGTCCTTGATCACCGCGGGTGGCCGGTCGCGTCGATCGCGGTGACGTTCCGTGACGCACAATTCGGGGGAGAGGACTACGCCGCGCTCGCACACGAGGTGCGGCAAGCCGCTGCCGCGCTCTCGCAGCGGATCCACGGGCGGAAGCCGGCTGCGTAGCGAAGGTGCGGCCTGATCCGGGGCCGCAACCAATAACCGAACGCCATTCGGTTTGCGTTCGATGGCGTCGCCCGGTTACAGTGGGCCAACCGATCAGATTGGACCGCAATGGCGCGACCGCTCACCCCTATCCTCAGCGAGAAACGGATCCTCGAGGCCGTTCGGCGCCTCGCGCTCGACGGCGATTTCACCCTCGCGCAGCTCGCTCGGGAACTCGACGTGCGCGTTTCCTCGATCTATCACCACGTACCGTCGAAGGCTGCGCTCGTGCACCTGCTGCGGCGCGACTGGATCGCTGACCTCAGGGCCGAGCTGGGTGACACCGCGGGGCGAGATCGGCTCTCCCGCATCGTGCACTCCTACTGGGAGTTCGCCTCCGGCATCCCAGCGCTCGTGCCGCTGCTCGTCACCGAGCCGCTCCGTGATGAGGAGCTCACCTGGTTCTACGAGGAACTCGCCGCAACGCTGCACAGCATCGGCGTCACCGACGACCGCCTGCTCTCACTCATCGGGGCGATCGACGGCACCGTCCTCGGAGCAGCATTCGACCTGATCTCACCCCCGTTCCAGGCTGCAGACGCCGATCCGGGGGAGTACCCGCGGCTCGCCGCCGCCCTCGCGACCCTGCCAGAGGACGCGGACCGCAGAGTCCACCTCCGTCGAACCCTTGACGACATCCTCACCGGGCTGCTGCGGGATTCCCCGGCAGACGGCTGACGCTCCCGCCCTTCCCCACAACAGAAAGAACGCAATGACGAGTTCGCATACCGGTGTCGCCCGTGCTGGCGCACCGACAATGGTCGCGCTGATCACCACCTGGGTGTTCGCGCTGCTGCCAGCCAACCTGGTTCCCTCAATTGTCGAGAAGCTCGTGTACGAGATCGGCGTCGACGTCACGGTCGCAGGCGCCGTTGCGACCGGCATGACCCTCGCAAATGCCGCTGCAGTGCTCGGCTCCCGGCGTGCGGTGCAGCGAGGCAACCGCACGCGCATCGCGCGCCTCGGCCTGGTCATTATGATGACCGCGTTTGCCGCTGGCGCGATGTGGCCCGCCGCCGGTGTCACCATGACAGCCCTGATCGTCGGCGGTGTTGGCTCCGGACTGGTGATCTCAGCTGCGACGTCTGCGGTATCAGCGACGCCAGACCCCGACCGGGCAACCACGATCGTGATGACCGTGAACCGTCTGGTTGTCACCGTCGCGTTCCTGATGATCCCGCTCATCGGCGGTGGAACACGCGAGCTCTTCCTCATTCTCGCTGTCCCCGGCATTCTTGGGTTCATCGGCTCGAAGTGGTTGCCGCAGGTGCCCGAGGAGACCGCGGTCGTCTCGGTCGTCGGCACCGCCGCTTCCGCCGCTTCAGCCGGTGATGCGGCCCCGCCTGCCCCCGCGCGAGTGCGCGAGGCGCGCACCGCGAGCGGTGTGGCACACACTCTGAGTGACGCCGACAAGCGCACGCGGCTCGTCGGTTGGCTGCTCGCGATCGGCTTCGGCGTCTGGTCAATCACCGACGACGGTATCTACGGCGTCGTGAGCGTCATCGTCGGCGAGAGCTCGATGCCGGTGGGCGACAACTACGTCTCGATGATCTTCGCGCTCTCCGTGTTCTGCGGCCTCGGCGGCGCGCTTGTCGCCCCGTTCCTGCACCGCTGGTTCGGTCGATCGCCAGCACTCGTCGGCCTGCTCGGGCTGAGCGCTGCAGCGAAGCTCGGGCTGATGCTCCTCGAGAACCCGGCCATGTACGCCACCGCGAGTGCCGTCTGGGGCTTCGCCTTTGGCGCCATGTTGCCGCTCATCTTTGGCCTCGCGGCCTCGCTGTCACGCGACGGCGGCGTGAGCGTGCTCGTGAACGGCATCTACATCGTTGGCGTTGCACTCGGACCCCTCGTCGCTTCGCAGCGGCTGTCGCGCTTCGGCACCGGCACGCTCGCAGTCGTGATGACACTGCTTGCGGCAGTGACAGGCGCGCTCATCGTCTACGCGTCGATGTTCGCCGCCCGCCACCGCGACCGCAGCGCGGCAGAAGACGCTGCGGCTGCGGACGCACTCGCTGCGGCTGCGGACGCAGCACCCACCACCCGTCCAACGATTGGAGCTGACAATGACTGACCTGCTGATTACCAGCGCAACCGCGTTCCTCGGGGGAGCCCCCGTCAGCGACCGAGGGGTGCTCATTCGCGACGGACGCATCGCCGCAATCGGCTCGAGCGGCGAGATCGCCGCGCTGCCAGAAGCCGCAGGGGCGGAAACGATTGAGGCCCGCGGTGGGCTCCTCACCGGCAGTTTCGCCGACGCCCACATCCACGCGGTGTTCGCCGGTGTAGAACTCGGCAGGCTCGAACTCAGCGACTGCGACAGCGGCGAGGCGACGCTCGCGCGGATCGCTGACTACGCTGCGTCACACACGGCGGAGTGGATCGTCGGCGGCGGGTGGAGCATGGCACACTTCGCCGGCGGTACCCCCACGCGGGAGGCCCTCGATGAGGTCGCGCCACACCACCCGGTGTTTCTCATCAACGCCGACCATCACGGTGCCTGGGCGAACTCGCGCGCCTTCGAACTCGCAGGGATCGACGCTTCGACCCCTGACCCCGCTGACGGACGCTTCGAACGGCACCCCGACGGCACCCCGAGCGGCACGATCCACGAGGGTGCACAAGAGCTCTTCGCGCACGTGCTGCCGCCGACAACGATGGCCGAGTGCCGCACCGGCCTGCTGCGTGCGGCGGACATTCTGCTCGGCTACGGAGTGACGGCGTGGCAGGAGGCGATCCTCGGCGCGTACGCCGGCTATCCCGACACGACCGAGGCCTACACAGCAGAAGTGTCGGCGGGCACCCTCGAGGCCGACGTCTCGGGTGCGCTGTGGGTGACGCGCGATCTCGGCGATCCGGACTCACCGATCGACGCCGAGGCCGTCGTCGCCGACTTCGAGCGTCGACGGGCTGCAGCGGCGAAGCTTGGGTTCCGCACGGACACCGCGAAGATCATGGTCGACGGCGTTGCCGAGAATCTCACGGCCGCGATGAACGATCCATACGTGTGCGAGTGCGGTGGCGGAGAAGTCGAGCGCGGGCTTGCCTACTTCTCGGCGGAGGATCTCATCGCGCTCGTCCCCCGGCTCAACGCGCGGGGATTCAACGCGCACTTCCATGCGATCGGTGATCGAGCGGCGAAGTATGCGCTCGACGCGGTTGCGGCGGTCCCCGCCGCCGATCGCGCGGGCGTGCGCAACCACATCGCCCACCTGCAGGTCGTCGACCCTGCCGATGTGCCGCGGTTCGCGGAGCTCGGAGTTGTCGCAAACTGTCAGGCGCTGTGGGCTGCGCTCGAGCAGCAAATGGTGGAACTGACGCTGCCGATCCTCGGTGAGGAGCGGGCCGCATGGCAGTATCCATTCGGCTCACTTGCCCGCAGCGGAGCGACACTCGCCTTTGGGTCGGACTGGCCGGTGTCGACACCGGATCCCTGGCAGGCGCTGCACGTCGCGGTGAACCGGCAGGCGCCTGGAGAGACGGGAACGCCGAAGCTGTTGCCGGACGAAGCACTGAGTCTCGCGGCCGCGCTCGACGGCTACACGCGTGTCTCCCACTGGCTGCTCGGCACGCCAGGCTCGCCGGGGTGATCGAAGCGGGCCGTCCAGCCGACCTTGCGCTCGCTGACCGCGATCCGTTCGCGGCGCACGAGCGCGAGATCTGGCAGACCCGCAACGTGCTCACGATTCGCGGCGGCCGGATCGTCGCCGACCGCCGCGGCGCTGCCTAAACGAGGCGTTCGCCCGCCCGCCAAACCGCCCCGGTGAGCCGCATACCGGGGCGGTAGGCGAGGTGGGTGACCGAGGGAGCGTCGAGGAGTTGGAGGTCGGCGCGGGCGCCCACGCCGAGCGTGCCGACGCGCGGCTGCCGGGTACCGCGTGGGTCGACCCAGCCGTCCTCGGTCATTCCGAGCGCGGTCGCGCCGCCCAGGGTGGCCGCGCGGACCGCCTCCTGCACCGTGAGCCCCATTTGCAGTACAGCGGTCGCGACACAGAACCCCATTGAACTCGTGTACGACGTACCAGGGTTGCAGTTCGAAGCAATCGCGAGCTGCGCGCCAGCGTCGAGGAGCTGCCTGGCCGGGGCGAGCGGCATCCGGGTCGAGAGATCGCACGCGGGGAGCACGGTCGCGACGGTGCCGCGCTCGCCGTGCGCCCACGATCCCGCGAGCGCTTCGATGTCTGCGTCGGTGAGGAACCCGAGGTGGTCGACGCTGAGCGAGCCGTGTTCGACCGCGAGCCGCGCGCCCGGCCCATGTCCGAGCTGGTTGCCGTGCACCCGCGTCGCGAGCCCCTTCGCCGACGCGGATTCGAGGATCCTGCGAGTCTGCGCCTCATCGAAGGCGCCGGTCTCGCAGAACACGTCGACCGCGCTCACGAGCGGGGCAACGGCGTCGAGCATCTCGCCGGTGACGAGATCGAGGTAGTCGGCCGGGCCGGCCCCCGCCGGAACCACATGCGCGCCGAGGAATGTGACGGCGTCGGCGTGGAGCGCCGCGACCCGTGCTGAGCGCTCCTCATCGGCGACGGTGAGCCCGTACCCGGTCTTCGTTTCCATCGTGGTGGTGCCGTCGCGCCGCGCCTCAGCGACGAGCCGCCCGAGGTTCGCGGCCAGCGCCTCATCCGTGGCGGCGCGGGTGGCGTCGACAGTGACGTTGATGCCACCCGCGGCATACGACTCACCGGCCATGCGCGCCTCGAACTCGGCCGTGCGGTCGCCAGCGAACACCATGTGGGTGTGCGAGTCGACCCACCCCGGCAGCACCGCGCGGCCCGCGGCGTCGAAGCGGTCGTCGGCCGCGGGGGCCTGCGAAGCGGGGCCGACCCAGGCCACGCGGTTGCCCTCGAAGACGACGGCGGCGTCTGCGAGGCGGCCGCCGAGCCCGTCGCCGAGCGACTCATCGTTGGTGGTGAGCTCGCCGATGTTGTCGATGAGGAGGGTGCGCGTCATGAATCTATTCCTACCAGGCAGTTTCGGTGTTGCGAATGGTTGGCTCCATCGGCACGCGCACGCCGCGCTCCTTCGCGACGTCGGCCGCGCGCTGGTAGCCCGCGTCGACGTGCCGGATCACGCCCATGCCCGGGTCGTTCGTGAGTAGCCGCTCGAGTTTCTCGGCGGCGAGCTCGGAGCCGTCGGCGACGGATACCTGGCCGGTGTGGATCGAGCGGCCGATGCCGACGCCGCCGCCGTGGTGGATCGACACCCAGGTCGCGCCAGACGATGCCGCGGTGAGGGCGTTGAGCAGGGGCCAGTCGGCGATCGCGTCGGAGCCGTCGGCCATCGCTTCGGTCTCGCGGTAGGGGGAGGCGACGGAGCCTGCGTCGAGGTGGTCGCGGCCGATGACGATGGGGGCCTGCACCTTGCCCTCGGCGACGAGGCTGTTGAAGAGTAGCCCGGCCTGGTGGCGTTCGCCGTATCCGAGCCAGCAGATGCGGGCGGGGAGTCCCTCGAACTCGACCCGCTCTGCTGCGGCGTCGAGCCAGTTGTGCAGGTGGGTGTTCTCCGGGAAGAGGTCCTTGAGTGCGGCGTCCGTCACTCGAATGTCTTCGGGGTCGCCCGAGAGCGCGGCCCAGCGGAAGGGCCCGAGCCCCTCGGAGAACAGCGGGCGAATGTAGGCCGGGACGAAGCCGGGAAAGTCGAAGGCGCGGTCGTAGCCGCCCGTGCGTGCCTCGTCGCGGATCGAGTTGCCGTAGTCGAAGACCTCGGCCCCCGCGTCTTGGAACTCGACCATCGCGCGCACGTGCTGCGCCATCGACGCCTGCGCGTCACGGGTGAAGCCCTCGGGGTCCGCCTCGGCACGCGCGAGCAGCTCGCTCGCCTCGTAGCCGATCGGGAGGTACGAGAGGGGGTCGTGCGCGCTCGTCTGGTCGGTCACGAGATCCACCGTGATCTCGCCGGCGCGATGCCGGCGGAGGATCTCGGGGAACACCTCGGCGGCGTTGCCGACGAGGCCGACGGACCAGCCGCGCTGCTCGTCCTTCGCGCGCTGCAGCGTCGCGAGCGCGTCGTCGAGGTTCGTGGCGACCTCGTCGAGGTAGCGCTTGCCGACGCGGCGGTCGAGCCGGGTCTTGTCGACGTCGACGACGAGGCAGGCGCCGTCGTTGAGGGTGACGGCGAGCGGCTGGGCACCGCCCATGCCGCCGCAGCCGCCGGTGAGTGTGATGGTGCCAGCGAGGGATCCCTTGCCCTCGACAGCTGCAGCGCGGCCCTGGCTGATGAGCTTCCTGCCCGCGGCGGCGAAGGTCTCGTAGGTGCCCTGCAGAATGCCCTGCGTGCCGATGTAGATCCACGAGCCCGCGGTCATCTGGCCGTACATCATGAGGCCCTCGGCCTCGAGCTTACGAAACTCGGGCCACGTTGCCCAGTCGCCGACGAGGTTCGAGTTTGCGAGGAGCACGCGCGGTGCCCATGTGTTGGTGCGGAAGACGCCGACGGGCTTGCCCGACTGCACGAGGAGCGTCTCGTCGTCCTCGAGATCGCGGAGCGTGTCAATGATTGCGTCAAAGGCATCCCACGAGCGGGCGGCGCGGCCGGTGCCGCCGTAGACGACGAGGTCGTCCGGTCGCTCTGCAACCTCGGGGTCGAGATTGTTCATGAGCATGCGTAGCGGGGCTTCGGTCTGCCAGCTCTTCGTTGAGATCTCCGTGCCGCGAGGGGAGCGGACGGGGCGTGCACCGGGGAGGGCCATGATGGGTCCTTTCGATCAGGTGACTCCATCACACCGCGAGCCGGAGAGCGACACAACGCTCCCCGGCTCGCGGGTGTCCGGGACCCCGGACGCGGGGTTCGTCGCCGCGTCTACAGCTCCCTGGAATCCACGACGTCGACGAGCTGCGTGCCGTACGCGCCCGGCTCGGTGCCGCGACCGATCCGCTCGTAGATTGCTGGCCGCTTCGCCCGGAGCACGAGCCCCCACACCACACCGACGACCCCGGCGAGCGCGACGATGATCGGCAGCACGTAGGTGCTCGGTTCCGGCGACTCCTGGCCCATCTGCACGTGGAAGTTCGCGATGATCATCACGAAGACCCACGCGAGGAGGAGGCCAGAGAGTAGGGGAGCAATGAGGGTCGGCCAGAGTCCGAGGCCGCGCCGATCCTTCGCAAAGAACCCGATCACGGCTGCCGCGATCACCGCCATGAGCATCACGAGCGCCATCGCTCCGGTGTTCGTGAGCCAGGTGAACATTGTGAGCACCGGGTACAGGAAGCTTTGGTCGCCGAGCGCCTCGGCGCCCCCGAATGCGTCGCCGGCGAGGGCGAAACCGACGGTCACAACGAGTGCGATCATCGTCTGTGCGATCGAGCCAGCCCAGGGCGCCCCCGAGGGGCCAGTGCGGGCGAACCAGGTCGGCAGCACACCCTCGCGCCCGAGCGAGAAGAAGTAGCGCGCGACAGCGTTGTGGAACGACTGGAGCGCAGCGAACAGGCTCGTGAGGAACAGGATGTTCATGATGTCCACGAACAGCACGCTCACGTGGTCCGACATGAACACGAACATGAGGTCGGGCCCGGACTCCTGCGAGGCCGCGACGATGTTCGAGGGGCCGACACCAACCGAGAACGCCCAGGCGCTGAAGGCGTAGAACAGGCCGATGATCGCGACCGCCGCGTAGGTTGCCCGCGGCACGGTGCGCTTCGGATCCTTCGCTTCCTCGCCGTAGATCGCAGCGCCCTCGAACCCCATGAACGCGGCGACACCGAAGACAAGTACGATGCCGAGCGACGGGCCGAAGAGCTCCGCGGGATTCAGCGTCGCCGTCGTCACACCCTCAGGTGCGGCAGCAATCGCGTACACATCAAAGACGATGACCACGAGGAACTCCAGTGCGACGAGCACCCCGAGCACCTTCGCTGAGACGTCGATCTTGTTCATGCCGAGCACGCCGACGAGGGCAATGCCGCCGATGATCCACGCCCACCACGGCGTGCTGATACCGAACTTTGTTTCGAGGAACATCGACAGTTGAAACCCGAACAGCCCAAAGATGCCGATCTGCATCGCGTTGTACGCAACGAGCGCGATGAGCGCAGCGCCCACTCCCGCCGCACGACCGAGGCCCTGCGAAATGTACGCGTAGAAGGCGCCCGCGTTCGTGATGTGGCGGCCCATCGCCGTGTATCCGACCGCGAACACGGTGAGAATCACCGCGATCACGAGGAACCCGAGCGGCACCCCGAGCGAGCCGGTCACCGCGAAGGATGTGGTGACACCGCCAGCGATGACCGTGAGCGGGGCAGATGCCGCGATGATCATGAACGTGATCGCGGGAGCCCCCAGCGTGCGGCGGCTCAAGCCAGGGTCTGTCGGGTGCGCGGAGTGCGTTGCTTCGCTCATGTGCGTGAGTCCTCTCGTGGCGTCGTTGCCGGTGCGCCATTCGGGGTCCCGTTGAGCGCGTCGAAACAGAGTCTAAGAAGCTGCACAGCGTGGAGGTAGGCCTTGGCTGTGTAGCCAGCGCACGGCCCATGACTCGCAGTGCAGACTTCCCAGGTCACGTGACAGTGACTCTGCTGGGGGCGCATAGTGCATGTCTCTGAGCGCATGCCTCGCCCGCGCGGCATCGAATCTGCAGGCAAGCTCCGTAGGGTGGAATGATGCTCGCAGCGACAGTGATGGTCGCGGCCGCCGCACTGTGTGTGTGGTGCGCCGCCCAGTCGCGCAGCCCGTTGCAGATTGTCGCTGCGTCGGTGATGTGCATTGCGATGCTTGATCATGCGATCACCCTGCTCGTATCCCCAGTGATCTGGGCCGCACTCCTCATCGGGGGAGGACTGCTGGTCGGGTCATCGTTGCGGCCGGCGCAGGTCGACACTGGTGCTGGGGCCGGCGGGCCGGAAATCTCGAGCGACCGTGCGCAGGGGATTCTGTGCGCTATCGCGTATCCGGCGATGGCGGCGCTCGTGCTACTTCGGGCGGCTCCAGAGTTCACTCGTGGGGCTGAGATCGCCGCCTCGGGTGTCGCCGCCATGAACGCGGGAGCCGAGCCAGAAATCGGCGAGGTTGTCCACCACCACGGCGGAACGTTACCCGCAGGCTGGCTGGTAGCGGCCGTCGTCGTGCTCGTGGTAGCGCTCGGGGGAGTCGCACTCGCCGCACTCCGAGATGGACGACGGGTCGCTGCCGTGGAAGCGGGGGCGATGTCACTGATGCTTGGATCGATGCTCGCGTGATCGCCTGTCACCGTATCCCACAACTTCTACTGATCGCTACACCTGCAAACCCGTCGTCTGGATACAGGAATGGGCCGGTGCGCGCGTGCGCACCGGCCCATTCTCGCTGCGAACGCTAGAGCGTGTTGCCGAGCTTGAAGCCCTTGTCGCCCTCTTCGTCACGCGTGTAGGAGAAGCCGTCAGCGCCGATGGTCACTGCCATCTCGCTGGCATCGGTGCGGGCGACGACCTCGCGCGGCTTGCCGTCGAGATCGAGCACGAGCGAGCCCTCGGTGTACCACGACGGCACGACGGGGTTGCCCCACCAGTCGCGGCGCTGGTTGTCGTGCACGTCCCACGTGACGACCGGGTTGTCGGGGTCGCCCGTGTAGTAATCCTGCGTGTAGATCTCGACGCGGTGGCCGTCGGGATCGAGGATGTACAGGTAGAACGCGTTCGAGACGCCGTGGCGGCCCGGGCCGCGCTCGATGCGGTCGGACATGCGGAGCGCTCCGAGCTTGTCGCAGATCGCGAGGATGTTGTGCTTCTCGTGGGTCGAGAACGCGACGTGGTGCATGCGGGGGCCGTCGCCGCCGGTCATCGCGGTGTCGTGCACGGTCGGCTTGCGGCGCATCCACGCGGCGTAGACGGTGCCCTCCTCGTCCTGAATGTCCTCGGTGACGCGGAAGCCGAGATCCTGCATGAACTTCACCGCGCGCGGCACGTCAGGCGTGATCTGGTTGAAGTGGTCGAGCCGCACGAGCGCGCCAGGCGTGTGCAGGTCGTAGCGCCACGACAGCCGCTCGACGTGCTCGACGTCGTAGAAGAACTCGTAGGGGAAGCCGAGCGGATCCTCAACGCGCACCGAGTCGCCGATGCCCTTTGTGAAGCCCTCTGTGCGGCGCTCAACACGGCAGCCGAGCTCCTCGTAGAAGGCGACAGCCTTATCGAGCTCTTCGGGGCTGCGCACGCGGTACGAGAACGCGGCAACCGCGGCGACGTCGCCCTTGCGGAGCACGAGGTTGTGGTGGATGAACTCCTCGAGCGAACGGAGGTAGATCGTGTTCTCGTATTCCTCGGTGACGGTGAGGCCGAGCACGTCAACGTAGAACTCGCGCGACTTCGCGAGGTCGGTGACGACCAGCTCCATGTACGCGCAGCGGAGAATATCCGGCGCGGGAACCGAGGGGGTGGGGACCGGGTTGTCGGTCACGATGGGGGCTTCCTTGGTGACGTAGAAGCCGGAGGAGGTCTTTTCGCGACCCTTGAGCTCAGACATGCGTTGTCCTTCCTGGGTGGTGGTGTGCGCGCTCGCAGCGGAGCGCGCACACCGGAATCTTGGCTGTGGTTACTTGCTGGGGCCCGCGCCGAACTTCGGCGAGTGTGCCTCGTTCAGCGTGATGTGCACGGCCTGCTGGTCGGTGTAGAAATCGATCGAGCGGTAGCCGCCCTCGTGGCCGAGACCCGAGGCCTTCACGCCGCCGAACGGGGTGCGCAGGTCGCGCACGTTGTTCGAGTTCAGCCACACCATGCCGGCCTCAACGGACTGCGAGAAGTTGTGGGCGCGCTTGAGATCCGAGGTCCAGATGTAGGCCGCGAGGCCGTACTTCGTGTTGTTCGCGAGCTCGAGTGCTTCCTCGTCGGTGTCGAACGGGGTGATCGCGACGACCGGCCCGAAGATCTCCTCCTGGAAGATGCGCGCGTCGGGGGAGACATCAGCGAACACGGTGGGGGAGACGAAGTTGCCGACGGGGAAGCCCTCGGGGCGGCCGCCACCGGCGACGAGACGGCCCTCGGTCTTGCCGATCTCGACGTAGCTCATGACCTTCTCGTAGTGCTCGGGGTGCACGAGCGCGCCAACCTCAGTTGCGGGGTCCGACGGCAGGCCGACGACCACGTTCTTCGCGCGCTCGGCGTAGCGCTCGACGAACTCGTCGTAGATCGAACGCTCGACGAGGATGCGGCTGCCGGCGGTGCAGCGCTCGCCGTTCAGGCTGAACACACCGAACACGGTTGCGTCGAGCGCCGACTCGAGATCCGCATCTGCGAACACGACAGCCGGGCTCTTCCCGCCGAGCTCCATCGAGAGTCCCTTGAGATAGGGGGCAGCGTTGCCGAAGATGAGCGAGCCGGTGCTCGACTCACCCGTGAACGAGATGAGCGGCACCTCGGGGTGCTTGACGAGCGCGTCGCCAGCCTCCTCGCCGAATCCGTTCACGAGGTTGAAGACGCCGTCGGGCACGCCGGCCTCGCGGAAGATCTCGCCCCAGAGCGACGCCGACAGTGGCGTGAACTCGGCGGGCTTGAGCACGACGGTGTTGCCGGTCGCGAGCGCGGGGCCGAGCTTCCACGACTCGAGCATGAACGGCGTGTTCCACGGCGTAATGAGCCCGGCGACGCCGATCGGCTTGCGGTTCACGTAGTTGATCTGGCGGCCGGGCACCTTGAAAGTGTCGTCGTGCTGGGCGACGATGAGGTCGGCGAAGAACCGGAAGTTCTCTGCGGCGCGGCGTGCCTGGCCCTTGGCCTGCGTGATGGGCAGGCCCGAGTCGAAGCTCTCGAGCTCGGCGAGCTGCGCGTCACGCGACTCGACGATGTCGGCGATCTTGTGCAGGATGCGTGAGCGTTCCCGCGGCACCATCTTCGGCCACGGGCCGTCGGTGAACGCGCGACGCGCAGCCGCGACCGCGAGGTCAATATCGGCCTGCTGGCCTGCCGACGCGCGAATATAGGTCTCGTTCGTGACGGGATCGAGGACGTCGAACTCCTCGCCGCCGACCGAATCGACGAACTTACCGTCGATGAAGTGGCGGATCTTGTCGGGAATCCCTGCGGGTGTGTTCTGAGTCATGCTGTCGCCTCCGTTGGTCTGGGTGCTTGAATCTGGATGATGTGGGGTGCTGTGGGCTGAGTTACGCGGCCGAAGCCGGGTGCTTCTGCTCGTCCGCGCGGGCCATGACGGCGTCGAGCGTCTTGGTGCGGTGCTCGCGGGCTGCGAGCTCGATGTCGAGCGGGGACGCGCCCTGCTCGATGAGCTGGAGTATCCGCTCGTGCTCCTCGACCGATTCGCTTGCGCGGCCCGGGACGAAGCTGAACGATGAATTACGGAGCACGTTCATGCGGCTCCAACCGCGATGCACAAGTTCGAGGATGTGCGGGTTCGGGCACGTTTCGAACAGCACGGCGTGGAACTCGAGGTTGAGCTCCGTGAAGCGCTGCGGGTCGAACGCGGTGAGCGATTCACGCATCGTCTCGTTCACTGTGCGTGCGCGCGCGACCTGATCCGCCGTGATGAACGGGGCGGCGAGCCCCGTCGCCGAGCCCTCGACGAGCGCGAGCGTCTGCATGGTGTGCAGATACTCGGTCTCCTTCACGAGCGAGACCTGGGCGCCGACGTTGCGCTCGAAGGTGACGAGCTGCTCCGCCTCGAGGCGGCGGATCGCCTCGCGCACCGGCACCACCGACATGTCGAGCTCGGTGGCGATCGGCGCGAGCACGAGCCGGTGGCCCGGCATGTACTGGCCGGCGTTGATCCGCCCCCTGATGAGGCGGTACGCCCGCTCCGACTTGGATTCGGCAGACACGGTTACGCCTTGCCGGTTTCTGCGTTGTAGCGCGCGCGCCACTCGGCGTTCATCGGGAACAGGCCGTCGACGGCGTGGCCCTCGGCGACACGATCGGCAACCCAGCCATCCTCGACTTCCTGCGCGGCAGCTTCTGCCGCGATCTCAGCGAGTAGGAACGGCGGGATCACGATGACGCCGTCGCGGTCGCCCATGATGATGTCGCCGGGCTGCACTGCAGCGCCGCCGCAGGCGATCGTGACGTCGGTCTCCCACGGCACGTGGCGGCGGCCGAGCACGCTCGGGTGCGCGCCCTGCGAGAAGACGGGGATGTCGAACTGCTGCACGGCGGCGAAGTCGCGCACGCCGCCGTCGGTGACGACGCCAGCAGCCCCACGGACCTGAGCCCGGAGCGCGAGCACATCGCCG
Source organism: Leucobacter sp. G161 (assembly GCF_001482305.1). Lineage (GTDB taxonomy): Bacteria > Actinomycetota > Actinomycetes > Actinomycetales > Microbacteriaceae > Leucobacter. Next base: position 56,594 of record NZ_LOHP01000043.1, on the reverse strand, counting down.
ACGGTGCCGGTTGAGGGGACGCCGCGTGCCTCGACGACGAGTACCTCGCCAGGATTCACTGTGTCGAAGGCGCGCTTCTGCGCGTTGAAGCCGCCCGCGTGCTCCTTAAAGAGATCCGGACGGAACGGGATGAACCGCAGCGTCTTCGCGGTGCCGAGGATCGCGTCGCCCTCGTGGTTCGGGTAGACGCCGTCGATGAAGATCTCCGTGTACCCGCGCTTGCGCAGTGCTGCTGAGACGGTCGCGACTGCGACGCCCGCGAGCTGCTCGCGGATTTCGTCGGTGAGCGGGCCGGCGGTGCTCGCTGCTGCTGTTTCTGCGGCGAGGTCCGTCGCATGGCCCGCCGTGCGTGCCGCGGCGAGATCCGCTTCGCTGCCCCACGCCTCGACCTGCTGCGCTTCGCTGAGCGTCGGGGTGTTGCCGTAGTCACCAAACTCGGTCTCGCCCTGTGTGACCGTCGTGACGAGGCGGCCGGTGGTCGGTGCGCCAGGAACGTTTGGCGCGTCGACCTCGACCTCGACGACGTCGCCGGGGAGCACGACCGAGGAACCGGCAGGTGTGCCGGTGAGGATCACGTCGCCGGGCTCGAGCGTCATGTGCTGCGAGCGGTCAGCGACGAGCTGGCCGAAGGGGAACTTGAGCGTGTCGCTCGTGTCCTCCTGTACGAGCTCGCCGTTCACCCAGGTGCGCACGCGCCAGTCGCCCTCGCCGATGCCCTCGGTCGGGATCGTCGCCGGGCCGATCGGGGTGAAGCCGTCGCCGCCCTTGTTGCGCACGTTCGAGCCTTTGTCAGCCGCGCGGAGGTCGTAGAGTCCGAGGTCGTTTGCTGCGGTGACCTGCGAGACGAAGTTCCAGCCGTCTTCGGGGGAGACCCAGCGTGCCTCTTCGCCGATGACGAGCGCGATCTCGCCTTCGAACGCGAGGAGCGCGGTGCCGGCCGGGCGCTCAACGGTGCCGCCGGTCGGTGCCAGCGAGGAGGCCGGTTTGAAGAAGTAGGAGGGGAACTCCGGGGTGCGGCCGCGCTGGGCGATCCGCGAGGGATAGTTCAGGTGGACAGCAATGATCTTGCCGGGGGTGTCGATTCCGAACGTCATGACTACCTCGTCTCTTCTTTGTATTTCATATCGTATACGATCCATCGGGCGATGGGAAGTGTGTCTGTGTGTGTTCAGGTGGTGCTGGAGCGGTGCCCGCCAGCTGCTCAGGTTATGGCTGCTCGGGTCATGACCCGAGCGGGTCATGGCTGCTCAGGTCATGGCTGCTCAGCGAGGTCATGACGTCTCGGCGGTACAAGAGCCATGACCTCGCTGAAGGCATGGCAGGTCAGCGGCAGCGGGAGCGCCGGGGGAGTGTGCGCGGGCTAGTAGCTTGCGCGAGGGGTGGCCGAGGGCTCGCCAGCAGTGGGCTGCTGGGGAATGAACTGGTCGACGAGCGCCTCGGTAGCGCGGGCCAGGATCGCCACGTCGGCCCCAACCGCGACGAAGTCCGCGCCAGCCTCGATGTAGCGCTCGGCCTGCTCGGGCGCGAACGCGTTCACGCCGACGGGCTTTCCCGCGGCCTGTGCGGCCGAGATCGCGTGCAACACGGCATCGACGACAGCGGGGTGTGACTGCTGGCCGAGCAAGCCCATCGAGGCCGACAAATCAGCCGGCCCGATGAAGATCGCGTCAACACCGTCAACTGCAAGAATGCGCGCGACATCGCTCACGGCAGCAGCGCTCTCGATCTGAACGGTGATGCTGATGGTTTCGTTCGCGCGGGCAAGGTAGTTTTCGACACGGTTCCATCGGGCCGACCTGGCAAGCGCCGACCCGACACCACGTACTCCCTCTGGGGCGTAGCGGGCGGAACGAACGACCTCCGCCGCCTGCTCCGCCGAATCCACCATCGGAATGAGCAGGTTCTGGGCTCCCAGGTCGAGGTACTGCTTGATGGTGACCGCGTCGCCATATGGCGGGCGCACCACGACCGTGGCCGGGTAGGCAGCCATGGCGTGCAGCTGTGCGAGCAGCGATTCGAGCCCGTTGGGGGAGTGCTCCGCGTCGAGGAGTACCCAATCACAGCCGCTGCCGGCAACGATCTCAGCGTTCACCGCACTGCCTGCCGTGGCCCACAGGCCGATGAGTGCGCGGTCGGTTTCGCCGAGGCGGTCCCGCAGCGTCGGGGGAAGGTCTAGACGAATCGGCATGTGACTGACCCCAGCTCGTTGTAGTCAGCGTGGATGGTGTCGCCACGTTCCACCCACATGGGCTTCGTGAACGACCCCGCGAGGATGATCTCGCCAGCTTCGAGCGATTGCCCGTGCTGGGCGAGTTTGTTCGCCAGCCAGGCGACCCCGAGCGCGGGGTGGCCGAGAATTGCTCCGGCGACGCCAGAGTCCTCGATCGTCTGGTTGCGGTACAGCAGCGCCGGGACCCAGCTGAGGTCGACCTCATCGACCTTGACCGGGCGGCCGCCGAGCACCATCGCACCCATCGCGGCGTTGTCGCTGATCGTATCGACGATCGTGCGGCCCTCGAGCTCGAGGTGGGAGTTGAGGATCTCGAGCGCGGGCACGACGTAGGCGGTCGCGTCGAGTACGTCGAAGATGTTGACGTTTGGCCCAGCGAGTGGCTTCGAGAGCACGAAGGCCAACTCGACCTCGACGCGGACGTTCGAGAACCTATCGAATTCGAGCGTCGCGCCCGATTCATGCACCATGTCGTCGTGGATCACGCCGTAATCGGGCTCGGAGATCCCGGTAGCGACCTGCATGACCTTCGACGTGAGACCGATCTTGTGGCCGACGAGCCGGGCGCCGTCCTTGATACGCCGGTCGGACCATTCCTTCTGGATCGCGTACGAATCCTCGATCACCATGTCCGGGTAGCGCGAGGTGAGCTTCGGGATCACGGCGCGGTCGCGATCCGCCTGAACAAGCTCATCGGCGATGGATGCGATCTGAGAGGGGTCGAGCACGTGGCCTCCGCTTCGTTGGGGGTGTAAAACTGGGTGATCGGTGCGCGGACCTGTCGCGCTGGCGCTGCGGCCGGGCGTGATGCGTGAGCACACAGTGCAGATCGTATACGATCTGGCTGCGCGGGCGCTAGCGTGTCTGCGGACTGGGGCGTTGCCGGCTGTTCCGGGTAGTTAGGAGTGTAGTGACCCGGCCGCGTTCAACAGTGTGAGTAGCTGGTCGTGGGGGAGCGCGTGGCGGGTCACGCCATTGATCCCGACCATCGTGTCCGCGGCAAGCATGGAGTTCACGATGGCCTCCTCCGTTGCCTCTATGACCGCGTAGAAGAGCGGATCGATGCGCTCGTTGCTGAGTACGGTGGCGGGGTAGGTGAGTGGGGCCGCGGTGCCGGCGAAGCCGCCGGGGATATCAGTGTTGCCGGTCGAGAAGCACAGAACCAGGTCCCCACTTCCGTTTTCGCCGGCCCCACCCAGGCGGCCGATGCCGAGCGTGGCGCGCTGCGCGAGCCGGGCGCACTGGTGTGGGAGGAGCGGCGCGTCGGTCGCAATGACCACGATGATCGAGCCGCTGCCGTCCGGGAGTCGCTGGGCAAACCTGGCATCCGGTTCCTCGCGGGCCGAATCCCCGTCGCCGGGGAGCATGATCTCCGGGCCCACGAGTGTTCCCTCGATCATGAGCCGCTCCCGCCTGCCGTGGTTTGCTTGAACGAGCACTCCCACCGTGTAGCCGCCATCGGCCTCACCGACGACGCGAGAAGCGGTGCCGATGCCTCCCTTGAAGCCGTGTGTAATCATGCCGGTTCCACTCCCGACGTTCCCCTCAGCAACGTGGCCTCCGTGGGCATTGGCGATTGCATCGAACACGTGCTCCCGGGTGACATGGAAGCCGTTGAGATCGTTCAGGACCCCGTCCCAGGTTTCTGCAACGACCGGGAGCGACCAGTACTCCTCGCCCGCGGGGCGCAGGGTTGCCTCGTGCTCGACGAGAGCGTCCCGCACGACCCCGACGCTGTGGGTATTCGTGAGGCCGATGTAAGAACTGAGCTCGCCAGACTCTCTGATGAGTTCGAGTCCGGTCATCTCGCCATTCCCGTTAAGGCGGTGTGGCGCTGCGAACAGTGGCCGCCTCCACGGGGTCTCCCCAGGAATAACGACCGTGACGCCGGTGCGGATGGGGCCTGAGCCGCGGATCAGCGGGCCGTCGCCAGCGATGAGCGTGGTGTGCCCCACGCGAACTCCTGCGACATCAGTGATTGCATTGAGTGGGCCGTTGGGTAATGAGCCCATTCGGATGCCGAGGTCGCGGGCCTTTCGGCCGGAAGCCTCGCCGGGAACCACGGGCTTGGAACTGGGAGTCATCGGATCCTTCCTGGGGTGCTACGGGGTCCGGTGCTATGGGGTCCGTGAACGTCTGATGGGTGACGCGCAGGCAGCTGTCGCAGTCGTCGTGGGGCTCCATATGGACTCCCAGTCTGCGGGTTTGAGTGCTCTCGATCAAGAGATAGGGGATGTCGCATGGTGTATACCCCAAGGGTGTAGACTGATACGATGCCCTCTTCCGAGAACCCCGCGCCCGAGTCCGCAGACGAAACCATCGCTGCCGAGACCGCAACCGCTGACGCGCAGACCGAGACGCCAGAAGCGACTCCTGAGACTGCTCCTGTGACTGCTCCTGAAACTTCATCCGATTCATCTAACGATTCAGCTCCCGCGGCCGAGGCCGCGCCGGCTGAGCCCGCAGCAGTTGAGCCTGCTGCCACCGAGCCCGCAGCAGCCGAGCCCGTTGTGGCTGAGCCCGCTGCAGAAAAGCCAGCTCCCGCGGCCGAGGCCGACCCTGACCGCGTGACGTTCGCAGATCTGGGCCTCGCGCCTAAGGTGCTCGAAGCGATCACCGCCGTTGGGTTCGAGACCCCGTCCGCCATTCAGGCCGCGACGATTCCGACCCTGCTCGAAGGGCGCGACGTTGTCGGCCTCGCGCAGACCGGCACCGGCAAGACCGCGGCGTTCGCGCTGCCGATCCTCTCGCGCATCGTGCCGGGCCAGGGCGTCCCGCAGGCACTCGTGCTCGCGCCGACCCGTGAGCTCGCGCTCCAGGTCTGCGAGGCGTTCGAGAGCTTCGCCTCGAAGCTTCCCGAGGTGCACCTCCTCCCCGTCTACGGTGGCCAGGCATACGGCCAGCAGCTCTCGGCGCTTCGCCGCGGCGTTGACATCGTCGTGGGCACACCCGGGCGCATCATGGATCACCTCAAGCGGGGCTCGCTCGACCTCACGCAGATCAAGTACCTCGTGCTTGACGAGGCCGACGAGATGCTGAAGATGGGCTTCGCTGAAGACGTCGAGACGATCCTCGCCGACACCCCGAAGTCGAAGCAGGTCGCGCTCTTCTCGGCAACCATGCCGAACCAGATCCGCCGCATCTCGCAGCAGTACCTCAACGACCCCCGCGAGGTGAAGATTGCGGGTAAGACGCAGACCTCGTCGAACATCACCCAGCGCTACCTCGTTGTGTCGTACATGCAGAAGCTCGATGCGCTGACCCGCATCTTCGAGGTCGAGGACTTCGACGGCATGATCGTCTTCACCCGCACCCGCGGTGACTCCGAGCAGGTCGCTGAGAAGCTGCGCGCTCGTGGCTACTCGGCAGCCGCGATCAACGGCGACGTGCCGCAGAACGTGCGCGAGCGCACCGTGCAGGCCCTGAAGGACGGCACCCTCGACATTCTCGTCGCGACCGACGTCGCCGCACGTGGTCTCGACGTTGAGCGCATCAGCCACGTCGTCAACTACGACCTGCCGATCGATACCGAATCGTACGTGCACCGTATCGGCCGTACCGGCCGCGCCGGCCGCTCGGGCGACGCGATCAGCTTCGTGACTCCGCGCGAGCGCCGCATGCTCGGCGCTATCGAGAAGGCGACCAAGCAGACGCTCACCCAGCTGCAGCTGCCCCGCATCGACGAGGTGAACGCAACGCGCCTCACCCGCTTCGACGATGCGATCACCGCAGCACTCGGCGAGACCAAGCGCATTGAGCGCTTCCGCGACATCATCGACCACTACGTGCGTCACCATGATGTTCCCGAAGCTGACGTCGCCGCTGCGCTCGCCGTCGTCTCGCAGGGCAAGACCCCGCTGCTGCTTGACGAGGCCGACGACCAGAAGTTTGCTCGTGACCGCCAGCAGGCTACCCGCTTCCTCGAGGACAGCGGTGACCGTGGTGGGCGCGACGACCGCGGTGGCCGCGAGAAGCGTGAGCCCCGCGAGCAGCGCAGTGACCGGCAGATGTACCGCATCGAGGTCGGGCGTCGCCAGAAGATTCAGCCGGGCCAGATCATCGGAGCGATCGCGAATGAGGGTGGACTCACCCGCGGTGACTTCGGGCGCATCCAGGTGCGCGACGACTTCTCGCTCGTCGAGCTGCCCAAGGGCCTCTCGGAGTCGACGATGTCGGCGCTCGCAGCGACCCGCATCAGCGGCAAGCTCATCGAGCTCAAGCCTGACAGCGGCGGCGCAGGTCGCGGCGGCTACGACCGCGGCGGCGACCGCGGTGGTGACCGTGGCGGACGCGGCGGGTACGGCGGCAACGACCGTGGTGGCGATCGCGGTGGGTACCGTGGTGGCAGTGACCGCGGCGGCGACCGTGGCGGCTACCGCGGCGGAAGCGACCGCGGTGGAGACCGTGGTGGTTACAGCGGCGGCGGAGACCGTGGCGGCTACAGTGGCGGCGGAGATCGCGGCGGTTACGGCGGCGGCTCCGGCGGCGGACGTGGTGGTTACGGCGGCGGCAACGAGCGCGGTGGCGATCGCGGTGGATACCGTGGCGGCGAAGACCGTGGCGGCTACCGCGGCGGCAACGATCGTGGTCGTGATGACCGCGGTGGCTATGGCGGCGGCAACGACCGCCCCGACGGCAAGCGTAAGCCCCGCTGGTAACCAGTAGCGAACCGCACAGCGTCTAGCGAGAAGGCCCCCAACCCTGCAAAGGGGTGGGGGCCTTCTCGCTTTTCGTCTCCAGCGTGGTGGCTTGCCTCGCCGTGGTGGCTTGCCTCACCCGTACACGGCGCCTGGATTGAACAGGTTGTCGGGATCCAACGCTGCCTTCACTCGCGCGTTGAGTTCCATGACGTCGTCGCCGAGGTAGCCGGCGAGCCAGGGCTGCTTGAGCCGCCCGACCCCGTGCTCGCCGGTGATGGTGCCGCCGAGCCGAGTGGCCAGATCCATCACTTCCCCGAAAGCCAGGTCCGCGCGCTCTCGTTGTGCTGGGTCATTCGGGTCGACGACGAGCAATGGGTGGGTGTTGCCGTCGCCCGCGTGCGCGACCACCGCGATGGGTACGCGTGCGCGCTCCGAGATCTCGGCGATCCCCGTGACGAGATCCCCGAGGCGGGGCAGTGGCACCCCGACGTCTTCGAGGAGGAGGGTGCCGCGCCGTTCCACTGCGGGGATCGCCATCCGGCGTGCGGTGACGAAGGCTTCCCCGTCGTCAGGGTCAGTGGTGGAGAACTGCTCGGTGGCGCCGGAAGCTACGCAGATCTTCGCTGCGTGGGCAATCTGTTCGGCGGCGTGCGCGCCTGGTTCGTCGCACTGCACGACGAGCATCGCCGCAGCGTCACGGTCGAGTCCCATTCGGGTCTCGTCTTCGACCGCGTTGATGGTCATGTGGTCCATGAACTCGAGCATCGAGGGCCGCATCGCAGCGGTGATGCTGGGCACCGCGTTGGTCGCGCTGGGGAGCGCCGGAAAGAACGCGACGAGGGTGACCGAGGGAGCCTGGGCGGGGATGAGCCGGAGTGTCACCTCGGTGATGATGCCGAGCGTGCCCTCGCTGCCGACGAAGAGTTTCGTGAGTGACAGCCCAGCGACGTCCTTGAGGCGGGGCCCGCCGAGTTGCACGGCCCGGCCGTCGGCGAGCACCACGGTGAGGCCGAGTACATAGTCGGTAGTGACGCCGTACTTCACGCAGCACAGCCCGCCGGCGTTAGTTGCCACGTTTCCGCCGATCGAGCAGAACTCGAACGAGGACGGGTCGGGCGGATACCAGAGGCCGTGCGATGCCGCTGCGGCCTTCACCTCGGCGTTGAGCGCGCCTGGCTGTGCCGTCGCGGTGCGGGTGCGCGGATCGATCGTGATGTCGCGCATCCGGTCCAGGGAGAGGACGATCCCACCTGCGACGGCGGTGCTGCCTCCGGAGAGGCCCGATCCCGCGCCGCGTGGAACAATCGGTACCCCAGCAGCGCCTGCGATGCGCACAACCGTTTGTGCTTCGGCGGTGGAGGTGACGCGAGCGACCGCCAGGGGGATCCCGGCGTTCGAGTCACGCGCCCTGTCCCAGCGATACGCATCCATTGCGGCTGGATCAGTGATGATGGATCCTGCCGGCAGGCTCGCGGAGAGTAACTCGAGCGTGTGGGTGGGGTGAGTGCGCATGATGCACCTTCCTCGTCGGACGTCGTTGGCCGTTCGGGAGGGATACTAGCAGCGGGTGGTGAGGGCGCGCGGAGCGAGCTAGCTGTCCGTGGTGGCCGCGAGGCGAGCCGCGGCGCCCTGCAGCGCTTCGACGATGCTGCGCGTCATGTCGTCGGTGATGCGTGCTGCCGGCCCGGACACTGAAAGCGCCGCGGGTGGCATCGCGCCTGGAACCGCGACGGCGATGCAGCGCACGCCCACCTCGCGTTCGCCCTCGTCGAGTGCGTAGCCACGGCGCCTGGTCTCGCGCAGCTCGGCGAGGAGGCGTGTGGACGAGGTGATGGTCGTGTCCGTGAATCTGGGGAGCCCTGTCAGTTCGACGATCTCACGCACGCGCGCCTCGCTGAGGGTGGCGAGCATCGCCTTGCCGGCTCCTGCGGAGTGGGGGAGTACACGCCTACCCACTTCGGTGAACATGCGCATCTGGTGCCGTGAGGGTTGCTGTGCGACATACACGGCCATCGAGCCGTCGAGCATGACGAGGTTGGCGGTCTCCTGCGACAGCTCCTCGAGTTCGTTGAGGAGCGGCTGGGCGCGCGCGGCGAGCTGCGGGGCGGCCCGGTTGCCGAGCGCGATCAACCCGGGCCCGAGACCGTAGCTGCGTGTTTCGGATTGGCGGGCGTAGCCGAGCGTCTGCAGGGTCTTCAGGAGCCGGTGCGCGGTGGGCTGCGCGAGGCCGGTGGCCGAAGCAAGCTCGGCGAGTGGGAGTTCGCCGCTGGCTGCCGCGAGTTCTTCCAGTATCGCGAAGGCGCGGGCGACGGACTGGACGGTGCCGTCGGTGGGGCTCGGTGCTGCATTCATGATTCCATAATACGGAATTGCTGTTCCAAAATACAGTTGGATTCTCTAGGCTGAGCCTGTGACCTGCCTGAGCGGGTTGCCCGAATCACCGAGCGAAGGATCCCCTCCTATGACCCACATCGAAGACCGCGCAGGTCTCGCAGTCGCCCAGCCCATCATCGAATTCGCCGAGGAGGCGCTCGCCGCAGACGGGAGCGACGTCAGCGCATTCTGGGCGGGCGTCGCGGACATCCTGCGCGACCTCACCCCGGCGAATGAGGCCCTCCTCGCCCAGCGCGATGCGCTGCAGGCGCGGATCGATGCCTATCATTCTGAGCGGCCGGGCCAGCCCGATCCCGCGCACTACCGGGCGTTCCTCGAGGAGATTGGGTACCTCGAGGCCGAGCCCGCCGCAGTGAGCGTGACCTCTGATCGCGTTGACGCCGAGATTGCACACCTCGCAGGCCCGCAGCTCGTCGTTCCACTGCTCAACGCGCGCTTCGCGCTCAATGCCGTGAATGCCCGCTGGGGCTCGCTCTACGACGCGCTGTACGGCACCGACGCGATCTCCCGCGAGGGCGAGCTCGCACCGGGGAAGGGGTACAATCAGGCTCGTGGGGCTGAGGTTATCGCTGAGGGGCGCAGGATCCTTGACGCGCACGTGCCGCTTGCCCGCGGCTCGCACGCCGAGGCGACCGGGTATGCGGTAGTCGACGGCGCGCTGGTGGTCGCGCTGGCCGAGGGTGATTCGACGACGCTCGCGGATCAGGCAGGGTTCGTGGGGTACCGGGGTGCCGAGGCCGCCCCTGAGCGCGTGCTGCTCGCGCACAACGGACTGCACATCGACATCGTCATCGACCGCGCGGGAACCAATGGGGCCACCGACGCGGCGGGCATCAATGACATCGAGCTCGAGTCCGCGCTGACGACAATCATGGACCTTGAGGACTCGGTCGCAGCGGTCGACGCCGAGGACAAGGCGCTCGGCTACCGCAACTGGCGCGGCCTCATGGACGGCACGCTCGAGGAGCGCGTCACGAAGGGCGGCGAGACCTTCACCCGTTCGGCGAACCCGGACCGCGAGTACACGGCCCCCGGCGGCGAAGCGCTCGTCGTGCCGGGTCGCTCGCTGCTGTTCGTCCGCAACGTCGGCCACCTCATGCGTACCCCCGCGGTGCACGACGCGAACGGTGTCGAGGTGTTCGAGGGGATCCTCGACGCGATCATGACGGCGGTCGGCTCGCTCGCCGAGCTCCGCGGCGCTGCCAAGGGGCGCAACTCGCGCGAGGGATCGATGTACATCGTGAAGCCGAAGATGCACGGTTCGGCTGAGGTGTCCTTCGCCGCGACGCTCTTCGCGCGCGTCGAGGCGTTGCTCGGTCTGCCGGCGAACACGCTGAAGATCGGGATCATGGACGAGGAGCGCCGCACCTCCGCCAACCTCGCCGCGTGCATCAACGCTGCGAGCGACCGCGTCGTCTTCATCAACACCGGGTTCCTCGACCGTACGGGCGACGAGATCCACACCTCAATGCGCGCGGGGGCCATGCTCCCGAAGGGCGCTATCCGTGAGCAGCCGTGGCTGCCGATTTACGAGGCTCGCAACGTCGCGATCGGTGTCGACTGCGGCCTCGACGGTCGCGCACAGATCGGCAAGGGCATGTGGGCGATGCCCGATCTCATGGCTGCGATGCTCGAGCAGAAGATCGGCCACGTCCGCGCTGGCGCCTCGACCGCCTGGGTGCCGTCGCCGACCGCCGCGACGCTGCACGCGCTCCATTACCACCAGGTCGACGCGTTCGCCGCCCGCCGCGGGCTGCCCGAGCTCGCCGCCGATAGCCTCGACGTGCTGCTCACGATCCCGCTCGCAACCGAGGGTGCGCTCACGCCGGAGGTCGTCGCGACCGAGGTGGAGAACAATGTGCAGTCGATTCTCGGCTACGTCGTGCGCTGGGTGGATCAGGGCGTCGGCTGTTCGAAGGTGCCCGACATTCACGATGTCGGGCTGATGGAGGACCGTGCGACCCTACGTATCTCGAGCCAGCTGCTCGCAAACTGGCTCATGCACGACGTGATCTCGGAGGCAGAGATCGACGCCGCGCTCGCGAAGTGCTCGGAGATCGTGGATCGCCAGAACGCCGGCGACGCCGAGTATGAATCCCTCACGGGCGGCACCGGCACCGCATACGAGGCTGCGCGCAGGCTCATCATCGACGGCGCGACACAGCCCAACGGCTACACCGAGCCGCTGCTGCACGCGCTGCGGTTGCGGAAGAAGGCTGAGCTCGCGGGCTAACCTCGACTCCTCGCTGAACACTACAGCGGTCCGGTGCAGTGCGCGCCGGGCCGCTGTGCTGTTCCTGCTGCGTCAGTTAATGCCCGTTAGTGTGCGATAAGTTCGCTATAGGTGTCGCGTATTGGTCTCGTCTGGTGTATAAATAGTGGGCACGTTGTTCACGAACAGACACAGGAGTCCACCGCGAATGTCTTCCACTACAGCGCACCCGCCCACCTCGCAACGCGAGTTACGGCGGGTCGCCGCTGCGACGGTCATCGGGACCACGGTCGAGTGGTACGACTTCTTTCTCTACGCGAGTGCCGCCGGCCTCGTGTTTTCAGAGCTGTTCTTCGCGCCAGCTGGCGCGCGGTTCGCGACAATCATTTCCTTCGCCACCGTCGGGGTGAGTTTCCTGTTTCGGCCCCTCGGCGCTTTCCTCGCCGGGCACTTCGGTGACCGCATCGGGCGCAAGGCAATGCTCGTCATCACGCTGCTGCTCATGGGCACGGCGACGACGCTGCTCGGGGTGCTCCCCACCTACTCGCAGATCGGCCTGGCCGCGCCGATCCTGCTCATCTTCCTGCGTATCTTGCAGGGGCTGTCGACCGGCGGCGAATGGGGCGGGGCCGTGCTCATGGCCGTCGAACACGCTCCGGCAGGCAAACGCGGACTCATGGGGGCCTACCCGCAGATCGGTGTGCCCATCGGGCTGCTCCTCGCCTCGGGCGTGCTCGCGCTCATGACTGGTGTGATCTCGCCGGGTGACGCGTTCCTGGAATGGGGCTGGCGCGTGCCGTTCCTGCTGAGCTTCGTGCTCATTATCGTGGGTGTCGTTGTACGCCGCGCCGTCGAAGAGAGCCCGGTCTTTACCGAGATAGCGACCCGGAAGCAGCAGACCAAGGTGCCGATCGTGCAGCTCTTCAAACACCACTGGCTGCTCGTCCTGCTCGCAGCGCTCACATTCGCAGGGAACAACGCGGCGGGCTACATGACGACCGGCGGATACATTCAGGGCTATGCGACGAAACCGCTCGCCGAGGGCGGGCACGTCGGGCTTGAGCGTACGCCGGTGCTGCTGGCCGTGGCTGGGGCATCCGTGATTTGGCTGGCCATCACGTTCTTCGCCGGGGTGATCTCCGACAGGATCGGGCGAAAGAACACGTATATTGCCGGCTGGATCGCCTTCCTCGCGGTCATTTTCGTGCTCTTCCCGATGGTGAACACGGGGAGCGTCTGGATGCTGTTCCTCGGGCTCGCGCTGTTTGCCATCGGCAACGGCCTGACCTACGGCCCCCAGGCGGCCTACTTTGCGGAGCTGTTCCCCGCCTCGATCCGCTTCTCCGGTGTGTCGATCGCGTACGCGATCGGCGCGATCCTCGGCGGCGCGTTCGCGCCCATGATCTCCGAGGCCCTCGTCACGTTCACTGGAACCTCGACCTCGGTCGCCTTCTACATCGCGGGTGTGATGTGCATCGCGTTCGTTGCGACCATGCTGCTGCGCGACCGCACCGACATTCCGCTCGGCCCCGAACACGAGGAGCAACAGCGGCGCGGTCACTTCATCTGGGAGAAGCCGGCCGCATAAAGACCAACTGCCCGGGTCGCTCCCGTTGGGTGTGCAGGAGAGCGATCCGGGCAGTCGGATACCAGCTGGGGAGAGCTAACCGCTAATGACGTGCGGGTTCGCGACCGCCTTCAGGCCCTCGACGCCGAACTCGCGGCCATACCCCGACTGCTTGATGCCGCCGAACGGGATCATCGGGTGCAGACCGCCGTGCGAGTTGATCCACGTCGTGCCGGCCTCGAGCCGCGCCGCGACCTCGAGGGCCTTCGCCCGGTCGCTCGACCACACCGACGAGCCGAGGCCGACCTCGACCTCGTTTGCGAGCCGCACCGCCTCGTCGACGTCGGAGTAGCGGATGATCGGCAGCGCCGGGCCGAACTGCTCCTCGAGCACGAGCTCCTGGTGCGGGTCGATGTCGGCAATGAGGGTCGCCGGGTAGAAGAAACCGACGGCGTCGCGGTCGGGGGTGCCGCCGGTCACGACGCGCGCGCCCGAGGCCTTCGCCGACTCAACCAGACGATCCACCACATCGAACTGGGCCTGGTTTTGCAGGGGGCCCAGCAGGTTCTGCTCGTCGAGCCCGACACCCATCGGGGTGGCCTCGGCGACCTTCGCGAGCTCCGCAACAACCGCGTCGTAGATGGAGTCGTGCACGTACAGCCGCTTGAGCGCCGCGCATGTCTGGCCGGTGTTGATGAACGCGCCCCAGAACAGATCCTCCGCAATCGCCTGCGGGTCGGCGTCGGGGAGCACGATGCCCGCATCGTTGCCGCCGAGCTCGAGCGTGAGCCGGGTGAGGTTCGGTGCGGATGCCTCGACGATGCCCTTGCCGACCTTCGTCGATCCCGTGAACATGATCTTGCCGATCTTCGGGCTGCGGGCGAGCGCGTCGCCCACCGAGCGGCCGGGGCCCGGGACGATGTTCAGTACGCCCTCAGGGAGCACCGTGTTCATGACGTGCACGAGCGCGAGCACCGACAGGGTTGTCGTCTCAGCGGGCTTGATGACGACCGTGTTGCCCATGCGCAGCGACGGCGCGATCTGCCAGATCGAGATCATCATCGGCCAGTTCCACGGCGAGATCGCGCCGACGACACCGATCGGGCGGTAGTGCATCTCGGCATACCCCGACTCGTCGTCGACGACGACCTCGGGGGCGAGCGGGGTGCCTGCCGCGGCGCGCGTCCAGGCGACGCAGCCGCCCACCTCGAAGCGGGCGTTCGGGCCGTTGAGCGGCTTGCCCTGCTCGCGGGACAGCAGCTCCGCGAGCGGCTCGGCGTGCGCCTCGATAGCGTCGGCGGCGAGGTTCAGGTACTCCGAGCGCTTCGCCTCGGGCAGCGCCGCCCACGCCTTCTGGGCGGCCTCGGCGCGGTCGATGGCGGCCTCGAGCGCCGCGACGTCCTGCACCGGGGCGATGCCGATGAGCTCGCCGGTGGCGGGGTCACAGACCTCGCGGGTGTGGTCTCCGGACGCGCCTGCCGGTGCGGTGACTGCGGCGAGTAGGGTTTCGTAGCTCATTGTTCTGCTCCTCTTCGAAAGGATTCGTGTTCGGCCCCAGGTTAGGCGGGGCACCTGTGGGTGATGTGAGGTGGCTGTGGGTGCGGGCGGATCAACCGCGCGGCGTGCCGCAGCCGCAGTTCGCGCTGCCGCAGCGGCAGGCGTCTCCGGCGCAGCAGCCGCATCCGCCGGCCGTGCAGCAGTTGCCGGTGCTGTCGCCCGATGCGCACGAGGCGCTCGCACGGGCGTCGGCAGGGAGATTCATCGCGGGGTTCTGGTCGAGGAAGCCGTGCGGCTTGAACCAAAAGCCCGAGTAATCGACGGGCATGATCGGCCAGTCCTCGGTGCGCGGAATGTGCGTCGGGCCGAAGGAGTGCCAGAGCACGATGTCCTCGCCGTCGAGCGAACGGTCGGCCGCCGTCCACGCCGGCAGGCCGTCGCCCGGCTGCCGCGAGTTCGGGGCGAAGCCCGCAGGGTACAGCTCCTCGGCGTCGTACTGCGTGCCCCAGAGGTGCTTCGTCGCAAACGCCGCGCGGCCGTGCACGGTCGACTCGGGCTGCGCGGCGAGCAGCATTTTGCCCTCGGGAATGAGCCAGTACGCAGTTGGCTTGCCGACGTAGTTCGTGCGGTGCGCCGAGCGGACCTCCCACACCCGCGAAGCCAGCCCGTTCGCGATCCGCTGCGCCTCGAGCTCGCTCGTGAGCTGCGTGTTCGTCCAGGTGAACGCGTTGCCGTAGGGGTTCTCGGGGCCGGTCGGGATGCCCGCCGCCTCGATCTCGTGCAGCGTGTTGTCTTCGCCGTCGATCGCGACGTCGAGGCGCGCGCAGAAAATGTGCTGGTGCACGGGCGTGAAGATGCCCGGCGCGATCTCGGGCCCGTGCGGATCCTCACTGCCCGGGATCCCGGCGCCCGCGACCACGATGCCTGTCGCCTTCGCCTCCATCTGGATCGAGCCGTCGAGGTAGAAGTACCAGAAGAAGCCGTAGTCGTAGTTGCCGATCGTCGTGAAGTAGCTCACCACGAGGCGGCGGCTGCGGCGGGTCTCGGCATTGCCGGCCAGGTCCGTGTGCTTCCAGAGGATGCCGTAGTCCTCCTCGTGCATGCACACGGCCTGCGGGATGACGACGGGGTTACCGTGGTCGTCGGGCACGAACGCGTCGAAGTAGTGGATCACGCCGAGGCAGTCGCAGCCGAGCGCGAGTGAGTTCGCGTTCTTGCCGAGGAGGTACTCGCCGGCGTCGAAGTAGCTGATCCAGTGCCTGCTCACCGAGGTGTCGCCATACGGCACCACCATCTCTGGCACGCTCGCGCGGGTCGCGACCGAGCGATCCTCGTCGCCATCGCGCCAGGTCACCTGGTTGAGGACGAGGCCCTCCTGCTGGTTGAAGCCGACCCGGAACTTCCAGTTCTCCCACTGCACCAGGCTGCCATCGACCGAGAACGACGGGCCCTCGGGCTGCGTGATCTCGATGGGTTTCAGCGAGCTGCGCGCTGGTCCCTGCACGTCGAGCGTGTAGTTGCCGTGCTGCTGCGGGACCGGAATATCGCCCTCGTCGTCGAGCTTGAAGACTCGGCGCGCGGTGAGGTCGACGTGCGCGACGAGCCCCTCGATCGGGTGCGCCCACGGGCTGTCGCTCTCTGAGAACCGGAGGTAGGTGTGCGAGCGGATGATCCGCTTGCCGACCTCGTCCTCGCGGTCGAAGAAGCCCGGGGCGAGCGGCGAACAGAACGCGAGCTCCATGTGCTCCTCGAGCCCGCGACGGTGCATCGCAGCCTGCCACTCGGGGGAGGCCTTCACGAGCTGGGCCGCGGCGTCGTACTCCTCGAACAGGTACTGCGGCTGGCCGTAGGGCGCCGATCCCGTGTCGAGCACGGTGAGCGCATCGATCTCTCCTCGGCTCACCGAGACGATCGCCTCCGAGGACACCCCGGTGTCGCGGTCGAGCAAGGTCACCCGGATGCGGCGATCCAGCGCGTCGCCCTCACGCCACGCGGCCAACACATCCTTCGGAGGGTCGACGGGGAGCATCCGCGGCACTCGCGTATGCTCCGTAACGTGACCGGCATCGGCAAGGATCCGCCGCGCGGCCGCAATTTCCTCACCCGTCAGGGGATCCAGCGGGTGCCGCGCCTCGGCAGGGGTCGTGACCCGCTTGCCGTGCGTGTGCGTGACATCGGGGGTGTGAGAGTCGTGAACGTGCGTCATTGAATCGTCCTTGTCGCCGTTGAAAGATGGTGAACCACGCTGAGTATCGCAGGGCACACCCTGCTGGGTCTTGCACGTGGGCGCAACGGAGTTGACTCGCGGTGACCGAAGCGTCGTTAGGCGGTGCGAAGCTCGCTCGGAGAGACCCCGTAGGTTGCCTTGAACACGCGGCTGAAGTGCGCCGCATCACT
Organism: Leucobacter sp. G161; assembly: GCF_001482305.1. Classification (GTDB taxonomy): domain Bacteria; phylum Actinomycetota; class Actinomycetes; order Actinomycetales; family Microbacteriaceae; genus Leucobacter. The sequence goes on along the minus strand of NZ_LOHP01000043.1, from coordinate 39,657 downwards.
AAAGCCCCACCGTGCGGCAATCGCCGCGGCGGTGCGGCCGTGCAGTGCTGGGTCGAGCAGGTCTGCGCGGGATCGTTCGAGCCGCCGCTCGCGGATGAGGCTCGACACGGTCGTGCCGGCCTCGCGGAACAGCACGTGCAGATGCCGTTTCGAGATGAAGTGCGCAGCTGCGATGCTGCCGGGAGAGAGCTCGGGGGAGCCGAGATGCTCCTCGATGTAGGCGTAGATGCGTTGCAGGAGCAGCTGGTGCGGATCCCGCTGCGCGGCCGAGGCATCGAGCACCTCGGCGCACAGCGTGCTGATGAGGTCAAGGCTCGTGTGCGCGAGCTTCGTGCGCACGCCGGCGGTGAGCGGATCGAGCTGGGCCGGGAACTGCGACAGGAACCCTGCGATCACCGGCGCGAGGCCACCGTGCTCGTGACTGAGGGACGCCGCTGACAGTTGTTCGGTAAGGGGGACGGGGAGATCGAGCCGGTCCTTCGAGAACATGACGATAAGGGAGCGAAACTCCTGGTCAAACCCCAGTGTGTACGGCCGTGAAGTGTCGTAGATGGCGAGGTCGCCGGGCCGCAACAGGAGCTCGCGTCCGTCCTGCACGAGGTGGCCGGTGCCCGCGAGCATGAGGCTGAGTTTGTAGTAACCGGAGCCACCGGCGGCGATCGTCGCCTCCGTACGCTCCACAATGTGCGGGGCCGCGTCGACCTCGGTGAAAGCGATGCCGTCGGCCGTAATCGACGTCATGCACGCGCCGAACGCCGCGCCGCGATCGCGGTACTCCCGTGTCACCTCGAGCGGCACGAACGAGTCCGTCACCTGGTTTCGAAACGCGCCGAGGCTCTCCGCTAGGTTTTGCCCCATCATGCGCACAGACTACATCGAATTGCTCGGAAGCCAAGTCGCTGTGCGGCACCGTCGCTGGGGCCCGGGGCTGAGTCGGGAGCGCTGCGCGCGGGCAGCGCTCCCGGGCACGGCACCCGGGCGTTGCCCCCACGCAAGTAGGTACTCACTTTGCGTACTTTCTGTTGTAGCTCGGCGAAAACCGTGTGTTTCGTGTATTGTGATTCCCGAGCTGTGGTGTTCAAATACCGCACACGCTGTTCATTAAACGACAAAGGAGTCTCCTGGGTATGTCCTCCCCAACTGCTGCGCCCACATCGCAGCGCGAACTGCGGCGGGTGGCGGCCGCCACCGTCATCGGCACCACCATCGAGTGGTACGACTTCTTCCTGTATGCGAGTGCGGCTGGTCTCGTCTTCGCTGAACTGTTCTTCAAGCCCGCAGGCGGCCAGGCGGGCACCATCATTGCCTTCGCCACCGTCGGCGTGAGCTTCCTGTTCCGTCCCCTCGGAGCCTTCCTCGCCGGCCACTTCGGTGACCGCATCGGACGCAAGGCGATCCTCGTCGTCACCCTGATTCTTATGGGTGTCGCGACAACCCTCATCGGAGTGCTCCCGACCTATGAACAGGTCGGGATGCTCGCGCCGATCCTCCTCATGCTGCTGCGTATCCTCCAGGGGCTGTCGACCGGCGGCGAATGGGGCGGCGCTGTCCTCATGGCCGTTGAGCACTCACCCGAAGGCCAGCGTGGCCGGATGGGTGCCTTCCCACAGATCGGCGTGCCAATCGGACTGCTGCTCGCCTCGGGCATGCTCGCGCTCATGACCGGCGTTATCTCGCCGGGCGCGGCATTCCTCGAGTGGGGTTGGCGCGTGCCGTTCCTGCTGAGCTTCGTGCTCATCATCGTCGGCCTCGTTGTGCGCCGCTCGGTCGAGGAGAGCCCCGTGTTCACCGAGATCTCGGAGCGCAAGGAGCAGACGAAGGTTCCCGTCGTCCAGCTCTTCAAGAAGCACTGGCTGCTCGTCATCCTCGCCGCACTCACCTTCGCCGGCAATAACGCTGCCGGGTACATGACCACGGGCGGATACATCCAGAACTATGCCACCACCCCCGTCGCTGACGGCGGCCATGTGGGTATGGAGCGCACCCCCGTGCTCCTTGCGGTCGCTGCAGCTTCGGTCGTGTGGCTCATCATGACATTCCTCGCGGGCGTGATCTCCGACAAGATCGGCCGCAAGAACACCTACATCGCCGGCTGGATCGCCTTCCTCGCCGTCGTGTTTATCCTGTTCCCGCTCGTGAACACCGGAAACGTGTGGCTCCTCTTCCTGGGTCTCTCGCTCTTCGCGATCGGAAACGGCCTCACCTACGGGCAGCAGGCGGCGTACTTTGCCGAGCTCTTCCCGGCGTCGATCCGCTTCTCGGGCGTCTCGATCACGTATGCGATCGGTGCGATCATCGGCGGCGCATTCGCGCCCATGATCTCGACCTGGCTCGTCGCGCAGACAGGCACCTCAACGTCCGTCGCGATCTACATCGCGATCGTCATGGTGGTTGCCTTTGTCGCGACGCTGCTGCTGCGTGACCGCACGGACATCCCGCTCGGCCCAGAGCACGAAGAGCTGCAGCAGAAGGGCCACTTTATCTGGGAGAAGGCGGCCGTCTAGCCCCTTCACCGCGGGGTGCTGCCCCTGCTGCCCTTGGTGCCCCTGGTGCCCCTGGCACCCCTACCCACGGGCGCTCAGATGACATGACCTCAGCGAGGTCAGGACTTTTTCGCAGCGAAAAGCTCCTGACCTCGCTGAGGTCATCCTGTTTCAGCGATGCTGTCTGGATGGTGCGGGAGGTGAGCGCGGCGGACGAGCCCCCTACGCCGAGTCAGGGGAGGGCCGCGAGGAACTGTGCTGTCGCCGGGGTATCCAGTTCGCTCGGGTGCCCGGGAACTGGTACTCCGTGGGCTCGAAGATGGGCTGCAAAGCGTTCGAGGGTGCGTACCTCGGACACTCCCCAGCGTATGCACCGAAGCCCGGTGGTTCCCTCGATCCATTCCTGTCTGCGTTTCTCCGCGTAGACGATCTCTTCGGGCGACGAGCCGCGCAGCAGCTCACTACTTGTGTACTTTGACTTTCCGTCGCACTCACCCCAGAACCCCAACTCCGAGAGCGCGAAGTCGAGATACAGGTGCCCTCCTGACCTCGCAGGCACAGACACCTGTAACTCAGGCACGAGCCCGAGTTGCAAAAACCGCAGTCTGCTGAGCGATTCCAGCGGCGACTCAGCGCGCGGGTCGGCCAGTTCAGCGAGCGCCCGCACTGCCCGTACTCCTGAGTACCCGGCCATCGACGCCGAGCGCTGCTCGAAGCGATCCTGCCAATCTCCCCATCCACGGGTGGCGGACGAATGACGCGCCCCCATGTTGCGGTGGAGATGCGCATCCGCGCAGGCGAGCGCTACCGCGAACGAGTCGCTTCGTGCGAGGTCGGCGAGCGTGAGATCTGCGCTGGTGGCTGTAAACTCGCCAACCTGCGTCACATCGTCAGTGGAGAGGTGCGCGATGTGGCGGCGGGTGACGCGTGTGGACGTGGCGTCCGAGCCCCTTGCTACGGTGGTGTGCACCTGCAAGGGATCCTGCGCCGTGGAGTTCAACGAGCCTGACCACGCAGGCAAGCCGTGTAACACGGCTGCGCTGCGGTGGGAGAACACCGGAGGACGCCGTGCTGCCTGATGTGCTGTGTGTATCGCGAGCGCATGACGGGCTTCCGGGAATGCTGTCTCCCAATATGCGCGCGGAACAAAGATTCCGGCACGAACGCGTACAAGTTCTCCGGAGCGCTCCATTGCGGTGATCTTACGGGCGCCAATCCCGGCGCGCGCGAGATCGTCGCGGTGTAAGAGATGTGATGCTGCTTCTGCCAGAAGGCCGGAGAAAGTCATGCTGGGAGTGTGTCACTCCTGGCATCTCGATGGTGCGTCACCCGACAACCTGTGGAAACAGGTTGCAAGCGGCGAAAGTGCTTCAGGCTCCGGTGCTGGCTAGCCATCACCTCAGCGAGGTCAGGAGCATCCTGCGGTAGAACGCTCATGACCTCGCTGAGGTAATGGCTTGTGGGCGACGCTCTCGCTCAGGGGCTCAGAGGCTCAGGGGCTCAGGGCCCCGGGGCTCAGGGGGCTCAGGGGGCTCAGGGGGCTCAGGGGGCTGAGGCCCAGAGGCTAGGCCTCCGGCACCTCGAGGCCGTTAACCTTTTGCACCTCGCGCTGGTAATCGGCGACAACGCTGCCCGACACCCGCAGGTCAAGAACAATGGTGCCCTGCCGGCCAGCGGCGACCCACGCCTCGAGCGCAGCAAGATCAGCGAGTGTGCGCACGGTGACACCCTCCGCCCCGAGTGCCGTCGCAACACCGGCGAAGTTGACGGTCGGAATGAGCATCGGCCCCTGGTCGAGTCCCATCTCGCCATAGAGATGGACCTCGGCGCTGTAGGCGCTGTCGTTCCAGACGACGATGACCTGGCTGCGCGCGGTGCGGATCGCTGACTCAAGGTCCGCGATTCCCATGAGGCCGCCGCCGTCGCCGGTTGTGAGCACAATCGTCGAGTCTGGGGCAGCTGCGGCGACGCCGGGCACCGTGCTGAAACCGAGTCCGATGGTTTGGTATGCGGTCCCGACCATGATCATGCGCTCGGGGGAGGCGACCGGCCAGAACATGTTTGCCCAGGCAATGAAGTGTCCGCCGTCGCTCGTCACGTGCCGGTCTTCGGGGAGAAGTTCGCCGATGCGGGCTGCGGCGGCGCGTGGATCGAGCAGGCCGTCCGCGCAGAGCTCGGAGTCGCCGGTCGGGCGCGCACGGAGTGCGCCACCAGGCTCGAGGCCAGAGACAGCCGCCCGCCATCCGCCGGCGCCTGCAGGTGCGCCACCGGCCGCGGCAATCGCGGCGGGAAGCGCCGTTGCGATGGCTTCGAGGGTCGCACGGGCGTCGCCCTGCAAGAGTTGGTGAGTGATCGGGTGCTGGGTCTTGGGTGCAGCGACCTGCTCGGTGTCGATGCGGATCACGGTGGTTCCCGGCCCGAAGAGCTCGCCGAAGCGCATGGTGAACTGGTTCAGGCCAGCTCCGACGACGAGCGCGACATCTGCCTGCTCGATCACGGCCATGGCTTTGAGCTGTCCGAAGCCGCCGGCAACACCGAGGTCGTAGTGCGCTTCGGGGAAGATGTTGCGTGCGAGCGCGGTGGTCGCGGTGAGCGCGCCGAGCTGGTCTGCGAGTGCGCCGAGCTCGGTCGCAGCACCGGAGAGGTGTGCGCCGCGGCCAGCGATGATGATGGGTCGCGTGGCGCCGGCGAGCACTTCGGCTGCGGCCTCGATACGGTGCGCGGCGGGCACAGTAGAACCGGACACGATGGCGCCGGGCAACATGCTCGTGGGAGCGGGGTCTACTGGAGCGACCTGGTGGTCGTCTGCCGCGGAGTAACTGAGCTCGGCGATGAGGGCTGGGTCGTTGAGGTCGATGCCGGCCGGCGTGGCTGGAGCGGTGACGGCGGGCGCCGGGGTGGCGACGGGCGCGTTCACGAGGTCGTATGGCAGGCCGAGCACGACTGGGCGACGCATTCGCACGGCATATGCTGCGGCCCGATCGACGGTTTCCTCGACCTTGGCAACGCCGAGGGTGAAGAGTCGCACGCCAACCGCTGCGCTGAGCATTTCCTCGTCGACGTCCCAGGGGCGCGGCCCGCTGGAGGGGGCATCGCCCACGACGACGAGCATAGGGGTGCGTGCCTGCGCTGCTTCGGCGAGTGCGGTGAGCGTGTTCGTGAATCCTGCACCGTAGGTGGTGGTGGCGATGGCGAGCTTGCCGCTTACCCGGGTGTAGGCGTCGGCGGCTGCGACTGTCGCGGCCTCGTGCCGCACGGCGGTGTAGACGACGCCTGCGTGCCCGAGGTGGTCGATGAGGTGGGCGTTGCCGTTGCCCATGAGGCCGAAGCTCTGTGTGGCGTGCTCAGCGAGCGCCTTGGCGGTCGCTGCTGCGAGGGTCTGCGGGGTCGACGAAACTGGGTGCGAGAGAGACATCTGCGAAATCCTTCATTGGATCGAGCGGTGAATGGTGACCGTGTATGTCTCGCGAAGCCTCGCAGCAGCGCCCCTTTTTCGGGTGCCTTACCCGGGGAGCCCGGGTGGACAATTCGTAGTGTAGCGGATCGGGCTAGCGGTAGCTTGCAAGGACCTCGCGCGCGGCCCGGTGCAGTCGGGCGGTGACTGTGTCGAGCGAATCGGGCACACGGAAGTGGACGATTGCGATCGCGGCGGGAGGCTCGCCAGGGATCCGGAGCGGCACCGCGATGGAGGTGACGCCCTCGATGACCTCGCTCTCGCTGAGCGCGTAACCGAGCTCGCGCGCCTCGACCGCGGCAGGGCTCGGGTCTGCTGCTCCGAACGCTGCCTCGCGTTCGGCCGGTGAGAGGGCTGACTCGATGGCGTGGCCGGGGGCGCCGCGATCCCAGGGGTGCCTGACACCCGGGTTGCGCGCGATGCTCGCGTCGACGTTGCCTGGCTCGACCGAGGCGAGCGTGACGATGTCGCCAGCGTCGAGCACGGTGAGGAACGCGGTCATGCCGAGGCCGTGTGCGAGCTCGGTGAGGGCTGGCGCCGCTGCGGTGTTGAGCTGCGGGGCGACGCCGTGTGCGAGCGCGGCGATACGCGGGCCGAGGCGGATCAGCCCGGCATCGTCGCGGATCGCGAAGCGGTGCTCTTCGAGGGTGCGCAGGAGCCGGTAGGTGTTCGACCGGTGGACTCCGAGTTCCTCGGACAGTCTGGCGATGGAGATGGGGGATCGGGCCTCGGCGAGGACCTCGAGCGCGCGCAGTCCGCGGGCGAGTGTCTGTGAGCCTGCGGTCGGGGTGGTGGCCATGGGCTCTCCTAATCGTTGGGTCCGGTGTTGTGCGACGGGGCTGGCCCGCATAAACTAGTGTGCAGTATTCGAATTCAGTGTTCAATAGTTGAACACTAGGCTCTCAGGGCACAACGAAGTGAGGATTACCCATGCAGTTCCACCATCACGGCTATGTTTCCACGGATCCGCGCGTGCTGCCAGCCGAGGGTGTCGGTCTCAATCGGCCCGAGGAGCTTCCGGAGGAAGTCGACGTGCTCATCGTCGGGTCGGGCCCCGCGGGAATCGTCGCTGCGGCGCAGCTCGCGCAGTTCCCGAACGTCGTCACGCGCGTCGTCGAGCGCCGCGACTCGCGGCTCGTGCTTGGCCAGGCCGACGGGATCCAGGCGCGCAGCGTCGAGACGTTCCAGGCCTTCGGGTTCGCCAAGCAGATCACCGATGAGGCCTACCAGATCACCGAGACGAACTTCTGGACTCCCGACCCCGCCAACCCCGCGCAGATCGTGCGCACCTCCGTCACCGACGACGACCCTGCGGGCATCAGCGAGTTCCCGCACCTCATCGTGAACCAGGCCCGCGTCATCGACTACTTCGCCGAGTATGCGCGCCGCGCCCCGGCCCGCGGCGACATCGACTATGGCTACGAATTCGAGGGCCTCGAGGTCGGCACGGGGGAGTACCCCGTCACCGTGACGCTCCGCGAAGTCACGGGGCAGCGCGGGGCCGGCATCAACGCCGCCGAGGCGGACTCGGCGACCGAGGGCGGCACGCGCACCGTGCGCGCGAAGTACGTCATCGGAGCTGACGGGGCACGCTCGCGGGTGCGCAGCGCGATCGGCGGATCGCTGTCGGGATCCACATCCCTGCACGCCTGGGGCGTCATGGACGTGCTCGCCGTCACTGACTTCCCGGATATCCGCAAGAAGTGCATCATTCACTCGGAGGCCGGCAGCATCCTGCACATCCCGCGCGAGGGGAACCACCTGTGCCGGATCTACGTCGACCTCGGCGAGGTCGCGGCCGAGGACGGCAAGAAGGTGCGCACCACGCCGCTCGAGGAGATCATCGCCCGCGCGAACGCGATCCTCAGCCCGTACACGCTCGACGTGCGTGACGTGCCCTGGCACAGCGTCTACGAGGTGGGGCACCGCCTCACCGACCGCTTCGACGACGCGGAGACCGCGCCGGACGGGAAGGGTCGCGTGTTCCTTATGGGAGACGCCTGCCACACGCACAGCGCGAAGGCCGGTCAGGGCATGAACGTCTCGATGCAGGACGGCTGGAACCTCGGCTGGAAGCTCGGCTACGTGCTCGAAGGCCGCAGCCCCGAGTCGCTGCTCGCCACCTACTCTGAGGAGCGGCGCGTCACCGCGAAGAACCTCATCGACTTCGACAAGGAATGGTCGACGCTCATGGCGAAGAAGCCCGAGGAGTTCGACTCGCCCTCGGAGCTCGAAGAGTTCTACGTGCAAACCGCGGAGTTCCCCGCGGGTTTCATGACCGAGTACACCGAATCCATGCTCACCAGCGACCACGAGCACCAGACGCTCGCCGCAGGGTTCCCGATCGGCAAGCGCTTCAAGTCGGTCCAGACGACCCGCGTCGCTGACGCGGTGCCGATCCACCTCGGTCACCACCACCGCGCCGACGGCCGCTACCGCGTGTACGCGTTCGCCGACCGCTCGGGCGAGCAGCTCGCGCGATGGGCTGATTGGATGCTCGAGAACGAGGCGTCGCCGATCCGCCGCTTCACACCGGAGGGCAAGGACATCGACTCGCTCTTCGACGTGAAAGCCGTCATGCAGCAGCCGCACCGCGAGGTGCGCATCGAGGAGCTGTCGAAGCTGTTCCTCCCAGCCTCGGGGCCGCTTGGTATGACCGACTACGAGAAGATCTACGCGGCGAACCCCGGCGAGGACATCTTCGACATCCGTGAGCTGAGCCGCGACGGCGTCGTGGTTGTGGTGCGGCCGGATCAGTACGTCGCCGCGATCCTCCCGCTTGACGCCCCGGAGGCGCTCGGCGAGTTCCTCGGCCAGGCGCTCCTCGAGCGCTAACGCGCAGACGACTCGCGGCGCCGCCGCCGGCTAGAGCAGCTGGTGTTGGCGCCGCGAGATGAGTTCGCGCAGCATGATCGACGTCGCGGTGCGGAGTACCCCGCGGCACTTCATGATGGCCTGCGTGATTCGGTAGACATCGTCGGCGTCGCGCGCAACGATCTCGATCGAGAGGTCGCTCTGCCCGGACACCGCGACACACTCAATGATCTCTGGGATCTGTTCGAGGTCGGCGATCGTGAGGTCGAGCTTGTCCTGGTTCGCCTCGGCGGTGATGTGCGCCCGCAGCGGCCAGCCGAGCGCCGGCGGGTGGAGTCGCGGCGAGTGCGCCTTGAGCGCGCCCGAGCGCTGCAGCCGATCAAGTCTCGTGTGTACGGTGCCGCGTGCGAGACCGAGTTCGTACGCGATCGCCTGCACGGTCGCGCGTGAGTCTGCGTCGAGGGCAGCGAGGATCCGCCGGTCGGTGGCGTCGAGGAGATACATAATGATCAACATAGCGTCATTAGAAGCGATACGTATCGGTCACTTCGATCAATGCGACAACGATCACTTGTTTGAACTGCCAGTTGCCGATTGAATTCTTGACATGACACCTGCATCCACGCTCGCGACCTCGGTTGATTCGACAGCTGCGGCATCGCAGTCCCTGACCGGCTTCACCCACGAACACCTGAACGTCTCGACCGGGCCGCGCTCGGGCCTGACGATCATCATCGCCGTGCACAGCACCGTCCTTGGCCCGGCGCTCGGTGGCTGCCGCGTCTGGAACTACGGCAGCTGGGACGAAGCAGTCGCCGACGCGCTCCGCCTGTCGAGCGGCATGACATCGAAGAACGCCCTCGCGGGCCTCGCCGCAGGTGGCGGCAAGTCGGTCATCGCCCTCGCTCCCGGCCAGAAGCTCGAGGGCGATCAGCGTCGCGACGCGTTCCTGGATCTCGGGGATGCTGTTGAGGCGCTGGGCGGCGCGTACATGACTGCCGAGGACGTGGGCACGACAGCCGCGGACATGGCCGTCGTTGCCGAGCGCACCGCGCACGCCGTCGGGCTGCCCGAGGACCAGGGTGGGCTTGGCGATCCCGGTGACTTCACCGCACGCGGCGTCCACTCCGCGCTGCTCGAGGCGCTCCGTCGTACGCACGGGGCAGCAGACGCACGCGACCGCAAGATCACGATCGTCGGCCTGGGGCACGTCGGCTCATCGCTCGCGCGCCGTCTCGCCGACGAGGGTGCGCAGCTCACACTCTCGGACATCAACGAGTCGAAGCGCGAGCTCGCCGCAGAGCTCGGGGCCGAGTGGGCCGAGCCAGCAGCCGCGCACCTCGTGCCGGCAGACGTGTTCATGCCCGCTGGTGTCGGCGGCATGCTCTCCCCGCAGGTCATCGACGAGCTCGATACTGCCGCCGTTGTCGGCCCCGCGAACAACCAGCTCGCCCAGCCGAACGGCGCCGAGCAGCTCGCCGGCCGCGGGATCCTCTACGCGCCGGACTACCTCGTGAACGCCGGCGGGGTGCTCTACCTGGGCGCGGAGGGCGACCTCGATGCTCGGCTCGCGCGAATCGACGCGATCGGCGGCACGCTCGCGCGCGTCTTCGACGAGGCGCATGAGCAGGGGATCACCACCGTTGCCGCCGCAGACCGTGTCGTTGAGGGCATGCTCGCGCGATAGGTTGCAGACGCATCGACTGACCGCCCGGAGCAGTGCTCCGGGCGGTTTGTTGTGTTGCGAGACAATGCGGGTGAGGTGCTCTTGGCCTGGTCAACCAAGCTGGTGCGTCGCGGAAGCGTTAGTCTGCGACTATGACACAGCAGACGATCGACCAACAATCAGTTTCCGAGGCCATCGCTGAGGCCGCAACTGCGGCAGGCGTGAGCGTGTTCGCGCACGCGCGCGACCTCGACTCGGGCGCAGAAGTTGGGTACCACTTCGATGAGCCCACGGTGACCGCGTCGGTGTTTAAGGTGCCCGTGCTCCTCGAATACGTGCGTCAGGTCGCCGCGGGCGAACTCGATCCCGCCCAGCGGATCCTCGTGTCGCCGGCGAGCGTCACGCGTGGGCCAACCGGACTGAGCGTGTTCTCAGATGAGACCGAATGGTCGCTGCGCGATATCGCCACTTCGATGATCACGGTCAGCGACAACGCGGCGACCGACATTGTCGTCGAACTCGTCGGTGTTGACCGCGTGAACGCGACGATGGCGGAACTCGGGCTGCCAGGGACGCAGCTTGTGGGCGACTGTGCGACGCTCTTTGCGAGCATCGCTGATGATCTGCAGGCGGCTGGTCTCTCGCTCACTGAAGAGCTGACGCTCAACGATGTCGCCACAGCCTCGGAGTTTGCGGCGAGCACGCCAGCGAAGACCAACCGCTCGACTCCGCGCGAGGCGACACGCCTCCTCGAACTGCTCTGGACGGATGCCGCGGCGACGCCGGCGGCATGCGCGGAGGCGCGCAGAATTCTTGGCTTGCAGGTGTGGCCGCACCGTCTGAGCTCCGGCTTTCCGCAGGACGATGTCAAGATCAGCGGGAAGACCGGCACCCTCGGTATCGTGCGCAACGAGATCGGTGTTGTTGAGTTTGCGGATGGCAGGCGGCACGCCATTGCGGTGTTCCTGCGCAGCACGGAGCTGCTCTCACGCAATCCAAAGGCAGACCGCGTCATTGGCACGGTCGCGCGGCTGCTGTCCGACGCGCTCAACGTGCGGGCGTAACAGCGCCCTGTGACATGCCTCAGGCCTCCCGTGAGGGAGGCCTGAGGCATGAGCGTCTGTGCGCGCCCACTGCGGGGAGGTGACGTTAGCGGTTGATGAGCGGGAGCATCGCGCGCATCGAGTTCGCCGCGAACTGGTAGCACGCGGTGATGAAGTTCACTGCCTCGCGCGGAGAGTGCGCAACGACCTTGATGGTGCGGATCGCGGTGCGCTCGGAGGTCGGGATCATCTGGGCGAGCTCGGCTGCCGAAATGTTGGGCATATCGATCTCGATCTCCATGCGCTCGGGGACCTCGCTCACGTGCAGCGTGCGTGCGCCAGCGACCGCGCGTGCAGCGGCCTCGCCGATGAGGCGGCGTGATTCGGTGGGGGAAATGGAATCGGCGGCGTTGTAGCCGTGCGCCTCCTTCACGGTGACCGTTTCGATGCCAGGCAGCGTCGCCGCAATGTCGGCGCAGATGATGTTGTCTCCCGTGAGTAGCGCGACCGGGACGCCGACAGCGGCTGCCTGCAGCGCGTTGACGTCGGCCTCTGACACGGCTCGGCCGTTGACGCGCACCTCGTTGAACAGCGAGGAGAACGTGTGGGCGATGACTCCCGGTCCGCCGGCGGCCGCGTGGTAGCCGATGAACAGTGCGACATCATGGTCCTTGTCGATGCCCTCGGCCATGCAATCCATCTTTGGGCTCCCGAAGACGACGCGAGCGCGCTGATCGAGATCCTCGTGGATGAGGTTGTCCATGGTGCCGTGGCTGTCATTGATCGTGACAGCTGTCGCGCCGCCCGCGAAGGCCCCGGCGATCGCGGCGTTCGCCTCGCCGGTCATGAGGTGCTGGGCGCGAGGATAGCCGTGACCGCCCCGCACGACCTGATCCATTGTGGCGATACCAGCGACGCCCTCCATGTCGATTGAAATATAGACGCGCATGCGTTGACCTTTCCCGGGTGAGCCCCGCGGAACACTCTGTTCGCGGCGAAGCCGTAGGCTTCCAACTTCGAAGCCTAGAAGGAAACCCACAGGGGATGTTGGTCAACCGGACAGTTTTTGCGGAGGTTGCCTGGAGTGTCCGACAATGCGGGGGGATTTGGTTCTCCGCAATACTGAGTAGGCAGCTATGACCCAACGGCGAGGAGAGCGCATGCCAGCTATTTCTGCGAGTCCCGAAGTGGACGACCCACCGATCACGAAGCAGAAGCGGGAGTCGTTCCTCGTCAGCAAACCGTGGGTGGCCTATCTGATTCGGCGCGGCGGTTACTTCGTAGTTTCGATGTTTGTGCTTATCACCGTGGCGTTTCTGCTCATGCAGCTCATTCCCGGCGATCCGGCGCGCGTGTCGGTTGGCGAGAACGCCTCGCCCGAGGCCGTCGAAGCGCGGCGCGCGGAACTCGGGCTCGATCGCCCGGTATTTGTGCAGTACCTGTCGTTCTGGAAGGGGCTGTTTACCGGAGACCTCGGTGAATCGATCAGCTCGCGGATGCCCGTTATCGACGTCATTATGCAGCGCGCCCCTGCAACGCTCGAAATCGCGTGGGCAGCCGTAGCAATCTCACTGATTGTCGCGGTCTGCCTCGGGCTGACGTTCGGCGCACTCACCCACGGAGGGCGGCGGCCAGGCGTCGACGCGGGCTTCAACTCGGTGACTGCCGCGCTCGCACTGATTCCAGAGTTTCTCGCCGGAATTCTCCTGGTCTACCTGTTTGCGGTCACGCTCGACCTGCTGCCAGTCGCCGGCAGGAGCGGCTTCTCGTCGTACATCTTGCCGGTCATCGCGCTGTCCTTCGGGCCTGCTGCGGGACTCACGCGAATCGTTCGGGCCGAAACGCTTTCGGTGCTGCAGCAGGACTACGTGCGCACCGCCCGGTCGCGGCGAATGCCAGCAGTCAGGTTGTACGGCAAGCACGTCCTACCGAACCTGCTCACCTCGACCCTCACGATCTCGGGTATGGCGCTCGGTGGAATGATCGCGGGAACCGTGCTCGTCGAGAGCATCTTCGCGTGGCCAGGACTCGGGGGCGTGATCGTGCAGTCGATCCAGGAGAAGGACTACCCGCTTGTCCAAGCCATCATCATTTTCTACGGAGCGGTGGTGCTGCTGATCAACCTCGTCATCGATATCGTCCTCATTCTGTTGGACCCGCGCACTGCATTGGATAAGTCATGACCACGACCCATCGTTTTCTCGCCGCGCTGCGCTCACCGCTCGGCATCGTTGCGGCAGTATCGTTTGCCGCGCTCGCGTTCCTCGCGATCTTCGCTCCCATCATCTGGGGGCAGCAAGCCGCTGTCACGAACACCAGTATGATTTCGCAGCCGTCGAGCGCGGAGCATATTTTCGGCACCGATGGCAGCGGTCGCGACATTCTGCTGCGTACACTCGTCGCCACGAGGCTCTCGGTTGTCATGGCGCTGAGCGCGACGGCCGTTGGGATCGTCTGCGGAGTGCTGCTCGGTCTCCTCCCGCTCGTGCTCGGCGGCACACCGGGGCGCTGGTTGGTGGCCGGCATTAATATCGGTGTCGCGTTTCCTGGGCTCCTGCTGGCGATCGCCTTCTCGGTGATCCTCGGTCAGAGTGGGTTTGCGGCGAGCCTTGCGATTGCGATCGCGATGATGCCGAACTATGCGCGTCTCGTGCACAACCTCGCCGCATCAGTGTGGGGGCGCGATTACGTGTCGGCTGCGCTCGTGCTGGGGGTTCCGAAGCGGCAGATCGTGTTGCGGCACGTACTGCCGAACATTCGCGATCCACTGCTCGTGAATGCCGCGCTCACCGCGGGCGGGACACTCCTCGCGTTCGCGGGGCTGTCGTTCCTCGGCCTCGGCATTCAGGTTCCGGAGTACGACTGGGGGCGGATGCTGAATGAAGGCGTGAGCCGCATCTTCATTACGCCGGCTGCGGCGCTGGTGCCCGGTGTCGCCATCATTCTTGCGGGGATGACATTCATGTTGCTCGGTGAGGTCCTCAACCGGGTGCTCGCCGTCGGCGCACAGCGCACCCTCTCGAGCAGAATGCTGAAGCGACTCGCGCGATCCCGTTCGGCGGCGGTCGACGCGGCAGCTTCGGCTACCGGCCAGATTGCCACGGATGCAGCGAGCGAACTCGTGCTTTCGGTGCGCGGGCTAAAGGTGTACGCGCCGCAGGGCGAGGAAGAGCTGCGACCGCTCGTCGACGGCGTCTCATTCGATATTGCGCGCGGCGAGATCGTCGGCGTCGTTGGTGAGTCCGGCTCGGGCAAGAGCCTCACGCTGATGTCGATCGCTGGGCTCGTTGAATCCCCGCTGCACGTCACGGCTCGCTCGGCGAGCTTCGACGGCGAGGATCTCGTGCTCAGCGAGGACGGTCACCCGAAATCGCTCGATCACCATTTTGGAACGCGTCTGGCGATGGTGTTCCAGGACCCCATGTCGTCGCTCAACCCTGCGCTGCATGTTGGCACTCAGGTCGCGGAGACCGGCATGCTGCACCTCGACATGGACCGCAGCGAAGCAAAGCAGGCCGCCATCGACAGGCTTGACGCCGTGCGGATCCCGGACGCAGAGCGCAGATACTCGCAGTACCCACACGAATACTCTGGCGGCATGCGGCAGCGCGCGATGATCGCTGCCGGCCTCATTGGGAAGCCGTCGCTCATCCTTGCCGACGAGCCAACGACTGCGCTCGACGTCACCGTGCAAGCGGGCATTCTCGAGCTGCTCAAGCGGATCAACGAAGTCGACGGCACCGCCATCATGTTCGTGTCGCACGACATTGCGGTGGTCACGTCGCTGTGCACGCGAGTGCTCGTGATGTATCGGGGGAGACTCGTCGAGGACATTGCCGCCGACGAGTTGCGGGCTGGTCACGCGGTGCATCCATACACGCGGGCGCTCATGGCGACCGTGCCGACCATGGAGAGCCCGCGGGGTGAACCAATGGCTTCGATCCCAGACGACGCAGACTTCACGGGAACCTCGCCAATCGGCGTGCTTGAGGCCGTGCTGCCACCAACCGGCGCTATTAGCCTGATTGATTTTGAAGGAGGAGCGCGATGAGTAACCAGCTCACCTTCGAGTCGCTCAGCATCACCTACGGGCATGGCGCGTCCGCGTTTACCGCTGTCGACGGAGTGGACCTCACCCTCCGAGCCGGCGAAGTGCTCGGCCTGGTCGGAGAATCCGGGTCAGGCAAGTCCACGATTGCGCGCGCAGCGGTGGGGCTTGCTGAGCCATCGGGTGGGCGGATCCTGCTGGGGGACACCGAAATCTCGCACGCACGCGGAGCGGTTCTCCGCGAGCGGCGCCGAGTGCAGATGATCTTCCAGGATCCGCAGTCGTGCTTTAACCCCCGACGCAGCATCGGGCAGTCGCTCGACGAAGCGCTCATCGCCGCACACCGTCGAGAGGGGACATCGACGCCGCAGCTGCGGGCACGCAAGGACGAGATTGCGAATCTCCTCCGCGCCGTTGCGCTCCCTGCCGAGACGGCGCTGCGCATGCCCGCACAGTTGTCTGGCGGTCAGCGCCAGCGCGTCGCGGTCGCGCGAGCGATTGCCGCCAAGCCCGCGGTGATCCTCGCCGATGAGATTACGTCGGCGCTCGATGTTTCCGTGCAGGGCTCGGTGCTCAATCTCCTCAAGGAGCTGCAGCGGGAACTCGGGTTCTCGATGCTCTTTATCAGTCACAATCTGGCGGTCGTGCGGATCGTCTGCGATCGCGTCGCGGTGATGCGTAGCGGTGCCCTTGTGGAGGTCGGAGACACGGTTGACGTGATGACCGCGCCCACGCATGACTACACCCGCGAGCTGATCGCGGCAGTGCCGTCGCTCTAACTCACCTGTCCACTACTCACCTCTTGCCCAACAATTGTTCAGGGCGACAATATCGGTCCGGAGAATTGTGGAGCACGCCGAAGTGCTTCGCGCGCTGTGCCGAGATGATTAAGACCTGAGCCTTAACACGAAGGAACACACTATGAAGGCGTTTACGATTGTCAGCCTGGCGGCTGTCGGCGCGCTAGCGCTCACCGCCTGTGGCGGCGGCAGCACTCCAAACGAAACCGGCGGGGAGCCCGTGATTGACGGAACTCTCACCGCCGCGATCAGCCGCGACCCCGGCCTGTTGTTTCAGCCGCTCAACCCGAGCTCGGCACTCGGTGCCGTCAGCACCTGGGCCTACGAACGGCTCGTGTACTTCGATACCGACGGCCAGCCTCAGGGGTGGCTCGCGGAGTCGTGGGAGGAAACACCAACGTCGTTGCACTTCGTCGTCCGCGATGACGCCGTGTGCTCCGATGGAACAAAGCTCACCGCTGAGACCATCGCGAACAACTTCCGATGGATCGCAGACCCGGCGAATAGCTCAACCGCTCTTGGCACCGTCGTGCCGGCAGATGCGACGATTGAGCACGACGACACGAGCGTGACGATCACCACTGAGAAGCCGAACCCGTTCATGATCACGGCCGTCGGCTCGCAGACGATCTACTGTCAGGCAGCGCTTGACGATCCGCAGAGTGTGGCCACCTCCACGAACGGGACGGGCCCGTTCGTGATGACCGAGGCTGTCACGGGCGACCACTACTCGTTTGAGCGGCGCGACGACGACACCTGGGGACCGAAGGGCGCACCGACCGGAGAAACCCCCGGCTACCCGAAGAACGTTGTGGTCAAGATCGTCGAGAACGAAAGCACGCGAGCCAACCTGTTGCTCTCGGGTGAGCTCAACATCGCGGCAATCGCCGGTCCCGACGAAGAACGAGTCGCCGACAAGGTCGACCTGCTGTCACAGAACACGCTCATCAGCGGCGGGATCCTCTACAGCCAGGCTGAGGGGCAGCCAACCACTGACAAGGACGTGCGCATCGCGCTCACGAAGGCGTTGAACCTTGACGAACTCATGCAGGTCAGCACCGCTGGCAAGGGCGAACGCGCACCGCGACTCGCTGTCGCGAAGCCGCAGGTGTGCCAGTATGACGCGGCAACACCCAACCTCCCCAAGACTGACATTGCTGCCGCCGAGAAACTGCTCGACGCTGCCGGCTGGGTGAAGGGTGCCGACGGGAAACGATCCAAGGATGGCACGCCGCTCGTGCTTGAGTTCGCGTGGCAGACTCGCGGCGCAGAGATCGCAGCAACCGCCGAGATGATGGCTGAGCAGTGGGCTGAGATCGGGGTCGGCACGAACCACCTCGGGGCAGAGTACGGCGCATTCATCGAGCGAATCAGCACCCCGGGTGCTGCCTCCGAACTCGACGTCATCTGGCTCGCGGCAAACCTCCCGGTGCCGAGCTCCCTGATGCCATACTTCTCCGGCCCGTCGCCAGACAAGGGCAACAACTTCGCAGCGCTCTCGAACCCCGAGTTCGACAAGCTCGTTGCGGAGGCGAACACGCACACCGGTCAGGAAGCATGCGACGCGTGGGAAGTAGCAGAGGCAGAAATGTACGCCTCGGCCGACTACGTTCCGTTCGCTGTGGCATTCGAGTCGACCTACTCGCAGGGCACTGCCTCACACGAGATCGACGAACTCTACACGAGCCTGATTCTCGTTAAGTAGCTGCTCCGGTTGGGGCGGGCAGGGAGACCACCTCTCGGCGCGCCCCAACCGCCCAGCACCCCTCTTCACCGCACCAGATTTTAGGAGTCACCGATATGACCAACGCACTCAGCCAGAACGCCTTCGACCCGGTCCGATGGGAACGGTTCCTGGCTGAAAGCGCGCGCCGCCACCAGGTCCCCGGCATCGTTGCCGGCGTGCTCAGCATCGACCCCGACAGTGGCGTCGAGCAGCGGTTCGTCGCGAGTACAGGCGTGACGAACAACGTCACCGGAGTCGAGACCTCGCGTGACGCGCTCTGCCAGATCGGATCCGTGACCAAAGTGGTGACGTCGACCATGATCATGCAGCTGCGCGAAGAGGGCAAGCTCGACCTCGACACCCGCATTGCCGACCTGCTCCCCGACACGAAGCTGTCGACGACTGATGACGGCTCCATCACTGTGCAGCACCTGCTCACCCACACCTCTGGAATCAACGGCGACGTGTTCACCGACACCGGCCGCGGGGACGATTGCATCGAGAAGTACGTCGCGTTACTCAAAGACGCAGAGCCACTGTTTTCGCCAGGTAACGGCTGGTCGTACTGCAACTCGGGTTTCGTCGTGCTCGGCCGCATCATCGAGCTCCTGGATGGTCGCAGCTGGGACGCATCCGTCCAAGCCCGCATCAGCGCCCGACTCGACCTCACACACTTCCTCACTCTGCCCGAGCAGATCATGAGCCACCGTTACCAGCACGGACATACCCGCGAGCTCGGCAGCAAGGTATGGTCACCTGCACCTGTTACCGGGCTCATGCGTTCGGTGGGCCCCGCGGGAATCATTACCAGCAGCGTTGACGACATGCTTGACTTTGGACGCTCCTTTTTGCGGGAGGGACGCGGCTCGGCCGGTACCGCACTGCTCAGCCCGGAATCCGTGCGACTCATGTCCGAACCACAGGTCGATCTCGGCGATGCTGACGCCCTGTCTCCGCAGTGGGGGCTTGGGTGGATCCTCGATGATTGGAATGGGCACCGTGTCGTCTGGCACGGCGGCACGACGATCGGCAACAAGGCGTGGTTCCAAGTGCTTCCGGACGATGGCGTCGTCATCGTTGTCTTCTGCAACGGCGGCGTCGCCAACGCTGCAGGTGCCGAAATCGTTGGCGCGTTTGCCCGGGAGTTTGCCGGTACGACGACCGGGGCCAGTGTCGCGCCCGCGGGCCCGGCGCGCGACGTGGTTATTCAGGACGAGTGGCTCGGAACGTACGGTGACTTCATCACCACCTTCGAGATCGTCAAGACCGAGCAGGGCACGCTCCAGGCAAAGCTCTCGCAGAGTCTCGACCCCGAGAAGCCAGGGCAAGCGATCACGGTCGACCTGTTCCCGACAGACAAGCCCAACCGCTTTACGGGCCGGCCCGACACACTCACGACGTGGGCTCAGCTCACATTCACCGAGGTCGACGGACACCCGTGCTTGTACTCTGACATTCGTTGCCTGCGTAAGCGGGACAGCACCGAAGCGGCCGCCTGATGCCTCGAGTGCTGTTGCGTGGCGGGCGTGTCATTGATCCCGGAACCGGATCGGATCGCATCGCCGATGTCCTCATCGAAGACGGCAAGATCGCTGCGGTTGGGCTCGAACTTCAGACAGAACAGGCCACGGAAGTCGATGTCACCGGAATGGTCGTTGGCCCCGGATTCGTTGACTTGCACAGCCATGTGAATTCGATCGCGGGGCAGCGTCTGCAGGCGCGCGACGGGGTCACAACAGCACTCGAACTCGAGGCCGGACTACTGCCAGTGGAAATCGCCTACGCCGAAGCCGCGAAGCAGGGGAGGCCCATTAACTTTGGCTTTTCCGCGTCCTGGGGCATGGCGCGCGCCGAGGTGCTTTCCGGCCGGCCGGCCGACGCGAACTTCGTTGGTGCGCTGTCCATGCTGGGAGACCCCGCTTGGCAGGCAAGTTCCACCCCAACACAGCTCGGCGCGTGGCTCGGCAGGCTTGAGGAGGAGCTCGCCGATGGTGCCCTCGGGATCGGGGTGTTGCAGGGGTACGCGCCGCAGTCTGACCCGCGGGAGTACCTCGCGGTGAACGAGCTGGCTGCCCGCGCTGGGGTGCCAACGTTTACTCACGTTCGTGAGATCGTCGAGTCCGATCCCGGGACCCCCATTGACGGGACCGAGGAGGCCGCGCGCGCAGCGATGGAGTTTGGCGGACAGGTTCATCACTGTCACGTGAACAGCACTTCCCGGCGGCACGTCGACCGGACGCTCGGCGTTATCGAGCGCGCTCGTTCCGGCGGCGCACACATGACCGTCGAGACGTATCCATACGGCGCAGGTAGTACCGGGATCGGGGCGGCGTTCCTCGCGCCCGAGCGGCTGCACGTGTGGGGGATCGGCCCCGCCAATATTGTGCTCGTCGAGTCGGGGGAGCGCATTGTTGACGAGGCCCACCTGCGGCAGGTCCGCAGCACGGACCCTGGCGCCGCATGCATCGTGGAGTTCCTCGACGATACTGACGCGCATGATCAGGCACTACTTGCTCGTTCGCTCGCGTTCCCTGACAGCATCGTCGCGTCTGACGCGATGCACGTCACCTGGCCGGACCGCTCAACCGATACGCGCGAGTGGCCGCTGCCAGCGGGGGGCACCACGCATCCGCGAACCGCAGGAACGTTTGCGCGCTCGCTCCGCCTCATGGTCCGGGAGCAGCAGGTGTGGACCTGGGGTGAGGCGTTCCGACGCTGCAGCTACCTCCCCGCGCGGGTGATGGACTCGACCACCGCTGCGTTTCGGGCGAAGGGCCACCTCGCCGTTGGCGCCGATGCCGACATCGTGGTCATTGATCCGCAGCGGGTCACTGACCGCGCCACCTATCTCAACAGCACGCGCCCCTCGATCGGGATCGCACACGTCCTCGTTGCGGGGGAGTTCGTCGTGCGTGACGAGGACGTTGTCCTCGACGCCTACCCGGGCAGAGGCCTGCGAGGCCAGCTCCGATGAACGACCCCAAGCACGCGCGTCCTCGCCAACACTTTCCACCGGTACTCATGAAGAAAGGTCCGTCGCTATGACCCCGGACACCGCACGTCTCGCAGACATCGTCGCGACGATACACACCCTCGTTGAATGCGAATCGCCCTCGGACGATCATGCCGCGGTCGCGGCCTCCGCGAATCTGGTCGCGGAGGTGGGTGAATCGCTCCTGGGCGTCGCTCCCGAGCGCATCGTGCTTGACGGTGTGAACCACCTGAGGTGGAGCTTTGGGGCGACCACGCGCGTGCTGCTGGTCGCGCATCACGACACGGTGTGGCCGCTCGGCACACTGGAACGGTTGCCCTTTGCAGTCAGCGGCGGGGTCCTGACCGGGCCGGGCAGCTTCGACATGAAGACCGGGCTCGCGATGGCGATGCACGCCATCGCTGCGCTCGAGGACCGCGACGGCGTCACCCTCATCGTCACGGGCGACGAGGAACTCGGCTCACCCACCTCGCGCGGGCTCATCGAGGAGAGCGCGCGTGGAGCTCGTGCCGCGTTCGTGCTCGAGGCAGCAGCAGACGGTGGCGCCTTGAAACTCGAACGCAAGGGCGTCTCGCTCTACGAACTTGTGGTGCACGGCCGCGCTGCGCACGCCGGGCTCGAACCGGAGAAGGGCGTCAACGCGTCGGTCGAACTCGCTCACCAGCTGCTCGCCATCGCCGCACTCGGAAACGCCGAGCTCGGCACCACGGTGACACCGACTGCCGCGATCTCCGGTACGACGAGCAACACGGTGCCGGCGCGTGCCTCCTGCAAAGTCGATGGGCGCGCCCGCAGCGGTGCTGAGCAGCGCCGCGTCGACGAGGCAATGCGCGCACTCACGCCCGTGCTGCCTGGGGCTGAGCTTGCAGTGATCGGCGGGGTGAATCGTCCTGTGCTTGAGCTCGAGTCCTCCGCGGATCTGTTCGCCCGGGCTCAGACGATTGCGACGCACCTCGGCCTCGCGGCTCTCACCGGTGTTGCCGTCGGCGGCGCGAGCGACGGCAACTTTACCGCCGGCATAGGCGTACCAACGCTCGACGGCCTCGGCGCGGTCGGCGGCGGCGCACACGCTGACACTGAGCATGTGCTCGTCGAGGAGATCGAACCACGAACCAGGCTGCTCGGCGCGCTCATGGCCGACGTCTTGACTGAATCCGGAGCGGGTGAGTGATGACTGAAATCTCACGAGAAGACGTGCATCAGGCGCTCGCTGATGCGGCACGGGTGGCCGCCGTCGCAGGGGTGACCGTGCGCGAGATGCACGGCCGCGATGAGGAAGCCCAAGTGGCTGAGCTGCTGGCGGTGATCTGGGGCCGCACCGCGGAGAATCCGGTCGTCCCCACGGAGTTTCTGCGGGTGCTCGGAAAGACTGGGAACTACATTGGCGGCGCGTTCATCGACGGCGAACTTGTCGGAGCATCGCTCGGGGTGCACTCCAGCCCCGAGCGGCGCACGCTGCACAGCCACATCGCCGGAGTGCTGCCTGGCACTGTTGGGAGGTCGATTGGCTACGCGCTGAAGCTGCATCAGCGGGCCTGGTCGCTCGAGCGGGGCATCGACGTCGTTGAGTGGACGTACGATCCACTCGTGTCGCGCAACGCGGCGTTCAACATCAGGAAACTTGGCGCGCTGCCCGTCGAGTACCTCGAAAACTTCTACGGGGCGATGGCCGACACGATTAACGCGGGCGATCTCAGCGACCGCCTGCTCGTGCGCTGGTACCTCCGCGATCCGCACGTGTCGGCCTTGGCCGCGGGGGCGCAGCCTGTGCCCAGCGACGCGGGGGGACATACGATCGCCGTCCCCGACGACATTGAGGCGCTCCGCGTCTCCGATCCTGAACGGGCAAAACAGTGGCGCGGCGAGCTGCGTGAGACGCTCACTGACGTCCTCAACGACGGCGCACGGATCATCGGGTTCGAGCGTGGAGTCGGCTACATCTTGGAACACGCATCAACAGAGGAGAAGACTGATGAAGATTGAGGGCTTTGAGCTGCGCCGTGTTGGGTTGCCGCTCGTCTCGCCATTCCGGACATCGTTCAGCACGCAGACTGAGCGGGACATTTTGCTCGTCAAAGTCGTGACCGACGAAGCAGAGGGCTGGGGGGAGTGCGTCACTCTCGGTGATCCGCTCTACTCTCCCGAGTACACCGACGGCGCCGCCGACATCATGAAACGCTACTTCATTTCCGCGATCTCGGGTGTGCGTGACGCGATTGGCGTCGGACAGGCCCTGCACCCGTTCAAGGGGCACCCGATGGCAAAAGCGGCGCTCGAGACCGCAGTGCTCGACGCAGAGCTGCGGGCGAGCGGGCGGTCGTTCGGTCGTGAACTCGGATCGGTGAAGGATCGCGTGCCCTGCGGCGTCTCGGTCGGCATTATGGACTCGATTCCCGAGCTGCTCGACGCCGTCGGCGGATACATCGACGAGGGCTACGTCAGAATCAAACTGAAGATCGAACCCGGGTGGGATATCGAACCTGTGCGTGCGGTGCGTGAGCGCTTTGGCGACGATGTCCAGCTGCAGGTCGATGCGAACACCGCGTACACGCTCGCCGATGCGCGCCATCTCGCGAAGCTCGACGACTTCGATCTGTTGCTCATCGAGCAACCCCTCGAAGAAGAGGACATCGTCGGTCACGCTGATCTCGCGAAAATGATGAAGACTCCGATATGTCTTGACGAGTCGATCACCTCTGCGCAGACTGCTGCCGCAGCGATCCGACTCGGCGCAACGAGCGTCATCAACATCAAGCCTGGCCGGGTTGGCGGCTACCTTGAGGCCCGTCGTATCCACGACCTCGCGGTTGCCGCTGGCGTGCCCGTGTGGTGTGGCGGCATGCTCGAATCCGGCATCGGCCGCGCAGCGAACATTGCGCTCGCCTCGCTTCCCGGATTCACGCTGCCAGGCGATGTTTCTTCAAGCAGCCGGTTCTACGAGACTGATATCACCGAGCCCTGGGTGATGGAAGACGGTCACCTGACGGTTCCAACGGGTCCGGGGCTCGGCGTCGCGCCGATTCCCGAACTCCTCGAAGCGTTCACAACGAGCGTCGAGTGGGTTGCTGTCTAGGCGCGTGCAGCCGAGGAGAGCGAGTGAGCGGGCGATATGCTTCCCTTCATGAGTGACCGTCACGAGCCCCGCTTTCCCCGGTTCAGCTTCGCGCGAATCCTGGACGATTTGGGGATCACGCTCCTTGAGGTGGTGCACGGCCGTGCCGACGAGCAGCAGCCCGTTGGCGGAGTCGTGATCTTCGATCCGTTCGATGAACCCCTGTACCCCGAGCACGCCTTCGTGCTCGGGGTTGGGGTGCACGGCAGCCAGGCGCTCGCTGAGCTCATTGCTGGGCTTCCGGATCAGTCGGTCGCAGCTGTCGTGGTGCGTTCGCCGGTGGAAATAACCGACGAGGTGCGCCAGGCAGCGGACGAACGCGGAGT
Organism: Leucobacter sp. G161; assembly: GCF_001482305.1. Taxonomy (GTDB): domain Bacteria; phylum Actinomycetota; class Actinomycetes; order Actinomycetales; family Microbacteriaceae; genus Leucobacter. Next base: position 15,193 of record NZ_LOHP01000043.1, on the reverse strand, counting down.
GGTCGTGCTCGGGCTCGCCCGCGGTGCGACCTGGACGCAGCTCGCGGCCCTCCTCCGCACGCTGCTCGCAGAAGACGATGTCGGTGACACTCATGTCGACTCCCTCGGCGGGATCCCCTCGGGTGATCTCTTCGCCGTCGCGAACGCGATTGCTTCGCTGCTCGATGCGCCTGTCACGATCGAGGACCGATCCTCACGTGTGCTTGCGTTTTCAGGGAGGCAAGAAGAAGCGGATAGCGCGCGAGCGGAAACGATCATCGGTCGCCGGGTCCCGGAACGCTACACGGAACGACTCACCGAACGCGGCGTGTTTCGGCACCTGTACCGGAGCGATGACCCTGTCGTGATTGATTCGGGTGTTATTGATTCGGTCGTGTCTGCAAACGACGGGTCGACGCAGCGCGTCGCGATTGGGATCCGAGCTGGCGACGAGGTGCTGGGATCCATTTGGGCAGCCATGGACGGGCCGCTCACGCACGAGCGCACCGTTACCCTGCGTGACGCAGCCAAGCTTGTCGCGCTCCACCTGTTGCGGCTGCGTGCCGGCGCTGACGTGCAACGGCGGCTGCGCGCCGAGCTGCTCAGCACTGCACTCGAGGGCGGTTCGGGCGCGAGCGAGGCGCTCTCCAGGCTCAACCTTGCTGGCCAGTCGGTGTGTGTGGTCGCGGCGGTGCTCACTGGCACCGACCACGCTGCGACGGAGGGCGCTGACCAGGCGCTGATGGCAGAGCGCGAGCGGTTCACTGACGCGCTCGCGGTGCACCTGTCTGCGATGCGCCCGGGATCCGCTGTCGCGCAGCTGGGCGATACTGCGTATGGCATCCTGCCCGAGCCGCATGACCCTGGCGGAGCTCACGCGGTCCGCACGATGGAGGACTTCCTTGACCGCGTGGGTGGCAGGATGTCTGCCGTGATCGCGGTGGGACCGCCCGCCAACGATATTGCTGGGATCGCGCGATCGCGAAGCTCGACGCGACGCGTCCTGCGAGCGCTGCTTGAACCGGGGCAGGGCGGAACGGCGAAGCCACTCTCACGCGTCGCGCGCCTCGCTGACGTCCACGCTGCCGTGCTGATGCGTGAGCTCAAGGACCTCATGGTGGTGCGCGGAGACGAGTTCACCGGCCCCGTCCCCAAGCTACTCGCGCACGATAGCAAGCAGAAGGGTCACCTCGTGGATACGCTGCGGGCCTGGTTCGATCACTTCGGCGATGTCGGTCAGGCAGCGGCGACGCTGTTCGTGCACCCGAACACCTTCCGCTATCGCCTGCGACGCGCGGTCGAGATCAGCGGCATCGATCTCGACGACGCTGACGATCGGTTCGCGGCCATGCTGCAGCTGCGGCTGCTCGACCGCTAGCGCCGACGGGCGGTAGCGCCGACGGGCGGTAGCGCCGACGCGGCCTCAGGCCCAAGCCATCAGACGCGTGAATAGTTGAGGGGCTCGGATCCTTACGGATCCGAGCCCCTCAGCTATTTGCGGAAGCGATTAGCTGCCGTAGTAGCGGAAGAGCTTCTTGTTCGAGAACTCGAGCATGCCGACCTTGCCGAGCTCGCGCCCGTAGCCCGACTTCTTCACGCCGCCGAAGGGCACGTCTGCGCCCTCGAGGCCTGCGCCGCCGATGAAGACCATGCCGACGTCGAGCTGGTTGCCCACCTGCTCGGCGCGGTCGAGGTCGTCACAGATGATGACGGAGCCGAGACCGTACGGCGAGGAGTTTGCGAGGTTGATCGCTTCCTCGTCGCTCGAAACCTTGTAGAGCGGCGCAACCGGGCCGACCAGCTCCTGGCTGTAGACGTCCATTGCGGGGGTGATGTTGGTGATCACCGACGGGGTGTAGAAGTTGCCCTCGGGAGCGTTGTCGCCCACGAGCACCTCTGCGCCCTGATCGATGGCGCCCTGTACCTGCGATGCGAGGTTCTTCGTTGCCGCCTCAGAAGACATGGGACCGAAGTCGCCTGCCTCGTACGACTGGCCAGCGATAGCTGCCTTGAACTTCTCCGAGAACTCGTCGAAGTACTTGTCCATGACGACGATGCGCTTGGAACCGTTGCACGCCTGGCCGGTGTTCTCCATGCGGCCGCCAACTGCGTGCTCGACCGCGTGGTCGAGGTCTGCGGTGTCGAGCACGAGGAACACGTCCGAGCCACCGAGCTCGAGGACGCACTTCTTGAGGTGACGGCCGGCCTGCTCGGCGACGATTGCGCCTGCGCGCTCGGAGCCGGTGAGCGAGACGCCCTGGACGCGGTCGTCAGCAATGATGTCGCTGATCTGGTCGTGCGAAGCGAACACGTTGACGTAGGCGCCCTTCGGGAAGCCTGCGTCAAGGAACAGCTGCTCGAGTGCGAGCGCCGACTCGGGGCACTGCGCAGCGTGCTTGAGCACGATGGTGTTACCGAGGATGAGGTTCGGCACTGCGAAGCGCGCGACCTGGTAGTACGGGTAGTTCCACGGCATGATGCCGAGGATCACGCCGGTGCCCTGGAAGCGGAAGAAGGTCTTCAGGCCGTCTTCAACCTCGAGAGGCTCGTCGGCAAGCCACTTCTCGGCGTTGTCTGCGAACGCAGCGGTGATCTGACCCGAGAACTCTGCCTCGCCGATCGACTGGTCGAGGGGCTTGCCCATTTCGCGGTTGATGATCGCGCCGAGCTCGTCCTTGCGCTCGTCGAAGAGCTCCGCTGCGCGCTTGGCGAGCGCTGCGCGCTCGGCGACGGTGGTCTTGCGCGACCACTCCTGGTAGGTCTGCTGTGCCGACGCTACTGCAGTTTCAATATCAGCTGCTGTCGCGTCGGGGTACTCGGCAACGGTCTCGCCCGTAGCCGGGTTGATAACGGCGAAGATGCCCATAATTGACTCACTCCTTAGTGACTTCGTCGGTGTCTGGTTCAGGCTAGTCTTTCACAACTCTGTGAGGATCACTAGCGCCCCACGCACTGCGCTTTCAGGCAGTATGCAGGGATCTCTCTGCGTGAATCCTTAGGGCCTATCGTCCGAGGCGACTGAATCCGTAGGTTTTCTACCCAGTGGTTTCTCAGGGGATGAATCGGTCCGGGCGCGTCGCTTCCGTCGCAGGATCGGGACGATGATCGCCAACGCAATTAGCGCAACCAGAACGAGCCAGGGAAGCGCCACGCCGAGCGCGATAGTGAGGCCAACGGCGAAGGAGCCGATCGAGGAGAAACCCAGAAGAATTGCATCCCAGAAGGTTTGCGGCCCGCCCCCTGGCAATGCGCTCGATTCACGGAGGGACACCCACACGCTCGCCATTTCTGCCTGTCCCTTGAGCGAGTCGAGCTGCGCGTTGAGGCCGTCAAGCTCCTGCTGTCGTTGCGAGAGCGCACTCTCGGCTTCGATGAGTTCGCTCGTCGTGTCCGCGCCCGCCATGAGCTCGGTCAGGCGGGCGACCGATGCCGCGAGCGCTTCGACCCGCGCCTCGAGGTCGACGGTGGCCTCGGTCACATCGTCCGCTGATCGGCTCTCAGTTCGCACGTCGCCCAGGCTGGCGAGTTCGGCGACGGCCTCGTCGAGCCGCTCCGCGGGAACGCGGAGCGTGAGATCGGCGAACTCTGCCCTCGTGCCCTCGCTTGCGAGTGACTGCGACTCCACCGTGCCGCCGAGATCCTGCGCGATCTGCGCCGCGTCGGCCGCGGATGTTCGCGCGGACGTGACGGTGAGCTCAATGCTCGCGCTTCGCAGGATGGTGCGGCCCTGCGCCGCTCCCGGCAACGCCGCGCCGCGATCCGGCTCGAACAGATTGTCGTCTGCGATCTCGGGGGAAACGTCGAGCTGTGCTGCCCCCGGCGGGAATGGCTCGGGGGCGATCTCGACCAGCCCCGTGCTGCCGCCGTCGTCCGGGGCGGTCGCCGAGCAGCCGGCGATCGTCAGTGCGACCAGCGCCGCGGCTACTGCTGAGAGGAAACGGCGGAGTGACATGCGTTCAAGATACTTGTGACGCGTGCACACCCGCCGAGAATATACGGAATCGTTACGGCGGCGCTAGGGGAGCGGCAACGTGATGGTGCCGGTCTCGGGAGGCTGCTCGATGTCTCGCCCCTTGAGGTCGGGGACCCACTTGGTCGTGAAGGCCGCGATGACGCCGGCGACGGTGATGAGTCCCGCTGAGACGATGATTGCCCCCTGCGCACCCATCGCATCAATGGCGATGCCGGCCACAGCGGAGCCCGTTGCGACGCCGACGAGCTGCCCGGTGCCAATCCATCCGAAGGCCTCCGCCGTCTCCGAGAACTTGATCGTCGAACCGATCATGCTGGAGATGCCGGCGAATGTGGGCGCGGTGCCCAGGCCGCCGATGAACAGCACGAGAGAGAGCCACCAAATGTTCAGGCTCACGAGGCAGGCAAGCGTGCCCGCGAGCACGATGCCGATGCGAATCGCAAGCGACCACGGACGCAGGGGGCGACCGCCGACGAAGAGACCGCCGACGAGTGAGCCAGCCGCGAAGATCGCGAGGACGATGCCTGATTCGATGCTGCTGTGCCCGCCATCGCCCGCTGGTGCGAATGCGCGGACGACCCCTGCCTCGATTGCGGCGAACGACGCAACGAAGAAGAAGCCGATAATCGTCGCGATGACGACGGTGGGACGCTTGAGTACGGCCCCGAGACTGCCGCGCGACGGCGGGATCTTGACGACTCCGACGGGGCGGCTGAGAATGAACCATGCGCCGCCACCGAGCATAAACGCTGCGGCAACGGTCAGGCCGATCGCCGTGCCGAACTGCGCTGCGATGAACACGGCCACGACGGGTCCGAGTACCCAGATGAGCTCCTGCGCAGCGGCGTCGAGCGAGAACAGCGCCGAGATCTGCTTGCCAGGCACGAGCCGCGGGTACAGGGTGCGCACCGCTGGCGTGATTGGGGGAGTTGCGAGACCGATCGCGAAGGAGATCAGCGCGGTCACTGCGAGCGGCAGGTGAACAAACGCGATCACGACGATAAAGCCGGTGCAGAGGACCGACGTGATCCACAGCACACGGCGCATCCCAAACTTACCCATCAGACGGCTCGAGAGTGGCCCCGAGATCGCCTGACCGATGCTCTGCGTCGCGAGCACGACCCCAGCCGCGGTGTACTCGCCGAACTGCTCCTGCATGTGCAGCAGCACAATAATCGAGAGCATCCCAAACGGGAATCGGGCCGTCAGCTGCGAGAAAAGGATACGGAAAACGCCCTCGTTGCGAGCCAGCTCACGGTAAATGCCCATCAGGCGAGTCTAGTGCTGAAACGGGGCGCGGGAGTACCGCGATGCTATGGTGAGCGGCACCAGACTGACTCTGTTGCGAAGGGGCTGCAGTACATGAGGCGCATGACAATTCGTGGGGGCGCGATTCTCCTTCTCGCCGCTGGATTCGGCCTCGCCGTCGCGGGCTGTACCCCCGACGCTGCCGGCAGTGATGCCGCGGCGACTGACACGATCGCGCCCGAGAACCCGGCCGATGGCACCGCGACGTGGGTGTGTGGTGGCCTGAGTGCGTTGGAAGGTATCTCGAGTCGCGCGGAAGCGGACGCCACAGCCGTGGATTTGACGCCCGAGCAACTCGCCGAGGTCACCCGGAGCGTCATTGAGGGGTACGCCTATTTCGTGGGGAGCGCAGGCGTCGAATCGGAACCAGACCCGGAGTTCTCCCGGCCGCTCAACGCCTTGAAGGATGCCGCTCTCGCACACCCCGCCGGCGGCGAAGCCGTCGACGCGGCCCTCAGTGATCTCTATGCGCTCTGCACCGCACACGACGTGGGCATCGCCTCGATGGCGCGACCCGGTCAGGGCGGGTAGGTCGGAACCGCTACCCCTCAAGCACCTTCTGAATGCGTTTGAGGGACACGGCTTCGGCCGCGCGCAGCTGCTGCGCGAAGAGGCTCACGCGGAGTTCCTCGATGAGCCAGCGGGCGCGCTCGATGTGGTCGGGCGGATCGACCGGCAGCGGGATCGTGCCGCCAGACTCGGAGAACAACACGAGCGCGCGATCCACGTCGTTCTGCCAGGCGCGATCGCGGCCCGGGTTGTCGGTGAGCGAGCGCATCCGGTGTGCGAGGGCCTCGAGGTACACGGGGAGGCGTTCGAGCTGCGCAGCCCCGGTGCGAGAGACGAAGCCGTCGAACACGAGCCCGTCGAGCTGTTTCGCGGCGTCGGCGACCTGGCCGAGCACCTGCAGTGACTTCGCCTGGTCGATGGCCTTCTTCGCGAGGCGCGCCTTGTCGAGCACCTTCGCGGTGAGCGCGATTGTGCCGTAGATTTCGTCGATGAGGCTGCGCGCGTAGTCATTCGCGATCTGCTCGAAGTCTGCGGCGAACCACACGAGCCCGTCGGGAGCGTGACGGCGGATCACGCGGTCGGCGACCGCGAGCGAGACATCGGCGATCGCGGTGTCGAGCGAGCGGTAGGGCCCAGCGCCGAGCAGCAGCTTCTCCTGGTTCGAGAGGTGCTCGCGCACGTAGCTCGCGGGCGATGGGCTCGACAGGACAAGCAGGCGGCGGATCCCGCGCCGTGACACTCGCCGCTGCTCGGCCTCGTCGGCGACGAGCACGAGGTCGACGCTCGTGCGGCGATCGAGGATCGCAGGGTATGCCCGCACCACGCCGGCGCTGCCCGAGCGGCCCTTCGCGTAGCTCGAATCGACGTGCTTCGGGAGGTCGCCGAACCCCCAGGTGGTTGCCCCGGTGCGTTCGAGCTCACTCTTCGGCAGCGACGCCTGCGCGACCTTGGCGACACCCTTCGTTGCCTGCTCCTTGTGCGTCGACTGCAGTTCGGCGAGGTCCTTGCCGGCGCCGACCGTGCGGCCGCGCGCGTCGATCACGCGGAACGTGGGCGTGAGGTGGTGGGGGAGCCGCGTTGGATCGAAGTCGCCCGGGGTCACCTGCTGGCTCGTGCGGCGACGGATCTCGTCGGCGAGCAGCTGGGTGAGCGACGCATCGGTCCCTGTTGCCTCAGCGCCGTCAAGCTTGGGTCCCACGACGCCGAGCAGCGTGCGCGCCCAGTCGGCCGCGGGCACGACGTGTTTGCGGATCGCCTTCGGCAGCGTCTTGATGAGCGCCGTCACGAGCTCCTCGCGCATGCCGGGCACGAGCTTCTCGAAGTCGCCCTTGGCGAGCCGGGGGAGCAGCGGCAGCGGCACGTTCACGGTCACACCGTCGTCCTCGCTCGTCGGGTCGAAGCGGTACTTGAGCTTCAGCGACTGGTCGCCGTGCTGCCACTGCCTCGGATACTCCTGCTCGTCGACCTCAACGGTCTCTTCCTCGAGCAGGTCATCGCGTCGCATGTGCAGGTATTGCGGGTCGTCCGAGCGCTTCTTGCGCCACCACCCCTCGAAGTCGCGGGTGCTCGCGACGTCCTTCGGAATGCGGGCGTCGTAGAACTCGAACACCGCCTCGTCGCCGTCGAGGATGTCGCGGCGGCGCGTGCGTTCCTCGAGCTGCGCGAGCTCGCGCCTGAGCTGGTGGTTGGCGCGATCGAACGCCTGCGGCGAGTCCCAGTCGCCGTCGACGAGCGCGTGCCTGATGAAGAGGTCGCGCGCCTCAACGGGGTCGAAGCGGGAGAGCTGCACGCGGCGATCCGTCACGATCGGCACGCCGTAGAGCGTGACGCGCTCGGTCGCGACCGCAGCGCCCTGCTTCCGCTCCCAGCGCGGCTCAGACAGCTGCCGCTTCGCGAGGGGGCCGGCGAGCTCCTCGGCCCACTCGGGATCCACGACCGCGTTCGACCTGGCAAACAGCCGGCTCGTCTCGACGAGCTCGACGCTCATCACGACCTCGGGCGGCTTCTTCGCGAGCACCGACCCCGGGTACAGCACGAAGCGGGTGCCGCGGGAGCCGAGGTACTCCTGCGCCGGCTTCCGCTTCACAGCGCCCGCGACGTCGCGGCCGCGGGAAGGCTCGCGCCGATCCTGCCGGTCGTCGCGGGAGCCGAGCTGCGAGAGGAGGCCGGCGAGCACCGAGCGGTGGATCAGCTCGGCCGATCCACCGGTGACCTCCTGCACCTGGCCCTTGACTCCGGCCGCCTTCGACAGCTGCCTGACGAGATCCATCCACTCGCGCACGCGCAGGAAGTTCAAGAACTCGGCCTTGCAGAGCCTGCGGAACGCGCTCGACGAGAGCTCGCGCTGCTGCTTCTGCACGTGATTCCAGAGGTTCAAGAGCGTCATCAGGTCGCCGAGCGGGTCGTTGAAGCGCGCGTGGAACTGGTCGGCCTTCGCGCGCTCGGCGACGGGCCGCTCGCGCACGTCCTGGATCGTGAGACCCGCAACGATCGCGAGCACCTCGGGCACGACCTCGTGCCTGCGTGCCTCGATGACCATCCGCGCAAAGCGAGGCTCGATCGGGAGACGGGCGAGCTCGCGGCCCGTTTTCGTGATCGTGTGGGTTGCGCCGGTCGCGGCCTTGTCGGCGCTGCCAGGCGCGTCGCTGCCGCGTTCGCCGCCGCGCTCCTTCTCGCGTTCGCTGCCGCGCTCGCCGCGCTCGCCGCGCTTGCCCCGCTTCACCGGGCGCACCGCGCCGAGCTCCTCGAGTAGCCCGATCCCGTCGCGAATGCCGCGCTGATCCGGGGGAGTGAGGAACGGGAACGCCGCGATGTCGCCGAGACCGAGCGACAGCATCTGGAGAATGACGCTCGCGAGCCCCGTGCGCCTGATCTCCGGCTCGGTGAACTCGGGGCGCGACGCGAAGTCTTCCTCGCTGTACAGCCTGATCGCGATGCCGTCGCTCGTACGCCCCGAGCGGCCCGAGCGCTGGTTCGCGCTCGCCTGCGAGATCGCCTCGATCGGGAGGCGCTGCACCTTCGAGCGCGCCGAGTAGCGCGAGATGCGCGCGGTGCCGGCGTCGATCACGTAGCGGATCCCGGGTACCGTGAGCGAGGTCTCCGCGACGTTCGTCGCGAGCACGATCCTGCGGGCACCGGCGTTCGCGCCCGTGCGCCGCTCGAAGACGCGGTGCTGCTCGGCGGACGAGAGCCTGCCGTAGAGCGGGAGGATCTCGGTGCGGTTCGCGGGGCCGCCGCGCTGAACGCGGCCCGAGAGCGCATCCGCCGCGTCGCGAATCTCAGCCTCGCCCGACAGGAATACGAGCACGTCGCCACGCGACTCCTTCGCGAGCTCGTCGACCGCGTCGCCGATCGCGTCGAACATGTCGCGCTCAATCTTGCGGATCTTCGGCTGCTTGGTCTTCGGGTCGATGACCTCGCGCTCCTCGACGAGCGGCCGGTAGCGCACCTCGACGGGGAACGTACGGCCCGACACCTCGATGATCGGCGCCGGCTTACCCGTCTTATGGTCGGCGAAGTGCTTCGCGAACGACTCAGGGTCGATCGTCGCCGAGGTGATGATGACCTTCAGATCGGGGCGGCGCGGCAGCAGCGTCTGCAGGTACCCGAGCAGGAAGTCGATGTTCAACGAGCGCTCGTGCGCCTCATCGATGATGATCGTGTCGTAGGCCTTCAGATCGCGGTCGCGGTGGATCGCGTTCAGCAGGATCCCGTCAGTCATCAGGCGGATCTTCGTGTCCTTCGACGCCTGATCCGTGAACCGCACCTGGTAGCCGACGAGGCCGCCGAGCTCGGTGCCCGTCTCCTCCGCGATGCGCTCGGCGATGGTGCGGGCGGCGATCCTGCGCGGCTGCGTGTGCGCGATACGCTCCCGGCCGAGTGCGAGCGCGATCTTTGGCAGCTGCGTCGTCTTACCCGAACCCGTCTCACCCGCAACGATGACGACCTGGTTGTCGCGGATCGCGGCCTGAATCTCGTCGCGCATCTGCGAAACGGGGAGCTCAGCGGGGAACTCAATGCGCGGAGTGAGGCTCTCGGCCTTCGGGGGATTCGACATAACAACACCCATTATCGCGCGAGTCATAGACTGTGAGCGATTCGACCCAAAGGAGTGCACATGAGCAAGCTCACTATCCCGAACATCACCCTCCATGACGGCACGGAGATCCCGCAGCTCGGGCTCGGCGTCTTCAAGGTCGACCCGGGCGAAGCGCAGCGCGTCGTCGAGGACGCGCTCGCCGCAGGCTACCGCCACATCGACACCGCTGCGATCTACCGCAACGAGGCCGAGGTGGGGGCCGCTATCGCCGCGAGCGGTGTGGCCCGTGACGAATTGTTCGTCACGACGAAGCTCTGGAACAGCGACCAAACCCGCGGCGAGGAGGCTTTCCAGGAGAGCCTCGACAAGCTCGGGCTCGATCGCGTCGACCTGTACCTCGTGCACTGGCCGCAGCCCATGTTCGGCGAGGCGCTCACCGCGTGGCGCTCGCTCAGCAAGATCCACGAGTCGGGTCGCGCGACGTCGATCGGCGTCTCAAACTTCGAGATCTCCGACCTCGAAGAGATCATCTCCGAGACCGGCGTCGTGCCGACCGTGAACCAGATCGAGCTGCACCCGCTGCACCAGCGCCGCGAGCTCGTCGAGTACTGCACCGCGAAGGGGATCCGTGTTGAGGCGTGGGGCCCGCTCGCGCAGGGCAAGTCCGACCTGTTCGAGCGCCCGGAGCTCACCGAGCCCGCCGCCGCGCACGGCAAGACCCCGGCGCAGGTGATCCTCCGCTGGCACGCCCAGCAGGGCCGGATCGTGTTCCCGAAGACGGTGCGCAAGGAGCGCATGATCGAAAACGCGCAGATCTTCGACTTCGCACTCACGGACGCCGAGATGGCAGCGATCGACGCTCTCGACGCGCAGCAGAACTTCGGCTCGAACCCGCACGAGATGGACGTGCGGTAGTTCGAACGCGGATTTCCCTGCCCCCGTGCAAGCGAAGCGCGCTAGCGTGGAGGCATGGAAAGCCTCAAGCTGATTGATTCCTGGCCCGTCGACAACGCGGCTGTTGCGGTGATTGCCCGCGACGGCCGTGTCCTCGGCACTCGCGGGGACCAAGACCGGCAGTTCGCCCTCGCGTCAGTGACGAAGTTGTTGAGCGCGAGCGCGATCCTGCTCGCGATCGAAGAGGGCGCGATCGAGCTTGACGACCCGGCAGGGCCTGAAGGCTCGACGATCCGTCACCTGCTCGCCCACGCTTCGGGCCTCGACTTCTCGGAGGACGTGGTGCGCGGCCGGCCCGGCCAGCGCCGCATCTACTCGAACATCGGCATCGATACCCTCGCGGAGACCTTCGCCGAGCGGGCTGAGATGCCGTTCGAGGACTACCTGCGGGAGGGGCTGCTTGCGCCGCTCGGCATGACATCGACCAAGCTCCTCGGGAGCCCCGCGGCGGGCGGAGTGTCGACCGCCGCTGACCTGTCACGCTTCGCAGCTGAGATCCAGAACCCCAAGATTCTGCACCCAGACACGGTCGCGCAGGCGACGCAGGTCGTCTTCCCGGGCATCGACGGCGTGCTGCCCGGCTTCGGCCGGCAACGTCCGAACGACTGGGGGCTCGGCTTTGAGATTCGAGATGGCAAGACGCCGCACTGGACTGGCTCGCGCAACAGCCCCGAGACCTTCGGGCACTTCGGGCAGGCGGGCACCTTTTTGTGGGTGGACCCGATCGCGGGCATCGCCTGCGTCGGGCTTGCCGACCGTAATTTTGGCGAGTGGTCGGCAGAAGCATGGCCGGTGTTCTCCGACGCTGTGCTCGCGGAGTGTGCCGCGGCCTAGCGGCGCTCATCTCGCCGAGGTAGCCTGAGTGAGCGAGCTACGCCTCACGAATGGAGCTGCTGTGAACGTATTGAGTGCACCAGGGGATCGTCCAGGTCCCATCACCGTCACTATCACGGGAGCGGGCGGCCAGATCGGCTACGCCGCGCTGTTCCGCATCGCGTCGGGTGCGCTGTTCGGAGTTGATCAGCCAGTCGCGCTCAGACTCCTCGAGATTCCGCAGGGCGTGAAAGCGGCTGAGGGCGCGGCACTTGAACTCGTGGACTGCGCGTTCCCGTTGCTCGCGAGTGTCGACATCGCGACGACTCCCGAGATTGGATTCGAGGGCGCCAACGTTGCGCTGCTCGTCGGTTCCCGCCCCCGCACCGCCGGCATGGAGCGCGGCGACCTGCTCGCAGCGAACGGCGCAATCTTTGGGCCGCAGGGCCGCGCGATCAACGACCACGCGGCAGACGACGTGCGGGTGCTCGTGGTCGGCAACCCCGCGAACACGAACGCGTTCATCGCGCAGCAGCACGCACCCGATGTGCCTGCTGAGCGCTTCACCGCGCTCACCCGGCTCGACCACAATCGCGCCGTCGGTCTGCTCGCCGAGCACGCTGGTGCGCGGGTTGATGAGATCGATGGCGTCACGATCTGGGGGAACCACTCGGCGACCCAGTACCCCGACCTCAGCCACGCAACCATCGCCGGCCGCCCTGCCCTCGACGTCGTCGGCGAGGAATGGGGACGCGGCGCCTACATCGACCGGGTCGCGAACCGCGGTGCGGAGATTATTGAGGTGCGCGGGGGATCCTCCGTCGCCTCAGCGGCGAACGCCGCCATCGACCACGTGCGCGACTGGTTCACCGGGACGAACGGGACGCGCACCTCGGTCGCGCTGCCGTCGACGGGCGCGTACGGGATCCCGGAGGGGCTCATCGCCTCGGTGCCCGTGCGAGCGGAAGCAGGATCCTGGCAGGTCGTCGAGGGGCTCGAGATTGATCAGTTCTCGCGGGAGCGTATCGACGCCTCGGTGCGTGAACTCCTCGATGAGCGGGACCAGGTCACTGCCCTCGGGCTGATTCCGGGGGCGTAAGCGTTCTGCCGCAGGCGTGCGAGACCATAGGATAGAGAGCATGTCCAAGGTTCTTTCTTCTCTCCCCGTTGGCGAGCGCGTCGGCATTGCCTTCTCTGGCGGTCTCGATACCTCCTGTGCTGTCGCGTGGATGCGCGAAAAGGGCGCGATCCCCTGCACCTACACCGCAGATATCGGTCAGTACGACGAGCCCGATATCGACGGCGTCGCAGACCGCGCGAAGGAGTACGGTGCGGAGATCGCCCGTCACGTCGACGCAAAGCGACCCCTCGTGGAGGAGGGCTTCGTAGCTCTCCAGACCGGTGCGTTCAACGTGCGCTCGGGCGGAAAGACTTACTTCAACACGACGCCGCTCGGCCGTGCCGTGACCGGCACGCTGCTCGTTCGCGCAATGAAGGAAGACGGCGTCGACATTTGGGGCGACGGCTCCACCTACAAGGGCAACGACATTGAGCGGTTCTACCGCTACGGGCTCATGGCGAACCCGTCGCTGCGGATCTACAAGCCGTGGCTCGACGCAGACTTCGTCACCGAGCTGGGCGGCCGCCACGAAATGAGCGAGTGGCTCGTTGAGCACGGCTACCCGTACCGCGACTCCGCCGAGAAGGCGTACTCGACCGACGCGAACATCTGGGGCGCAACCCACGAGGCGAAGACCCTCGAATTCCTGAACGCCGGGCTCGACGTCGTCCAGCCCATCATGGGCGTCGCCGCATGGCGCGACGACGTTGAGGTCGCAACCGAGGAGGTGTCGGTGCGTTTTGAGGCCGGCCGTCCCGTCGCAATCAACGGCGTCGAGTACGACGATCCCGTAGCGCTCGTGTTCGAAGCGAACAAGATCGGTGGCCGCCACGGTCTCGGAGTCTCCGACCAGATCGAAAACCGCATCATCGAAGCGAAGTCGCGTGGCATCTACGAAGCCCCGGGCATGGCGCTGCTGCACATCACCTACGAGCGCCTCGTGAACGCGATCCACAACGAGGACACGCTCGCGAGCTACCACAACGACGGCCGCAAGCTCGGACGCCTCATGTACGAGGGCCGCTGGCTCGACCCGCAGTCGCTCATGCTGCGCGAGTCGCTGCAGCGCTGGGTTGGCTCGGCGATCACGGGCGAGGTCACGCTGCGCCTGCGTCGCGGCGACGACTACACGATTCTCAACACCGAGGGCCCCAACCTCTCGTACCACCCCGAGAAGCTCTCGATGGAGCGCACCGTCGGCGCTGCCTTCGGTCCCGAGGATCGCATCGGTCAGCTCACCATGCGCAACCTCGACATCGCAGATTCGCGTTCGCGCCTCGAACAGTATGCGCAGATGGGCATGGTTGGCGGCGCGGTTGCTGACCTCGTCGGCGAGCTGGAGAAGGGCGGCGCAGCAGAAATCGCTGAGGCCGTGACCGGCATCAGCGAAGAAGGCGACGAGCTCGGCCTCGCAGCCGCGTTCGATTCCGGCACCGACTAGTCTTGGCGTGCGAGCCCCGGTTCCTGATTTTGGGAACCGGGGCTTTTGCGATTCGGGCCTGAGCGTGCCGGCCCGCTCTCGGCTGCGTGAGCCCACTGGCCGTCTTGTCGGTCCCGGGATGCTCTGGCCGACTGCAACGGGGTTCTTCACAATTGAAGGTGTAGATCTCAGCGAGTAGGAACGCTGACACGCCATGCCCTCAGCGAGATCAGGAGCCTTTTGCTGCAAACTACTCATCACTTCGCTGAGGGAAGGTCTCGTGAGCGATTCAAGCTAGGGATACCTTTGCTTTGAGAATGTGGTGGCCGTGGAGAGGAGAAGGCTTCGATACGGCGCCTTTGGCGGAGGGGTCCGCTCAGGGCAGGGGCCGCGGGGCTGCCGCGGGCGCTGCGCGCCCTTGCCGTGCAGGGCAGATGGGCCCGGGTTGTGTGCGTTTCGCGGCGCCCCAGGCGCGTTCGTCGGGCCTAGCGGTTCTTGCTTTGTAGCGAGTGGGGCAATGCTACGCCCATCACGATTCCTCACCCATGCCGGAAGTCGCTACGCTTTCAAAAGTGAAGAGCCTGCACAGGGGCGCTTCGCAATTGAGAGCCTAGCGGCTGGCGGAATAGATGCTGGATCGCGATGAGCACTGGACCACTGTGGCAAGCTCTGAAGTGCACGATGCTTTGGCGCGACGTCGGCGTCCCGGGGCCGGCGAAAGACCCGCCAGGACGCAATCAGCTCCTAATGCTGCCGCGCCGCCATCAGGCGCGAAGCCTCGAGTTAGAAGGGATGGAGTTCGGGTTCTTCGATCGCGGGTTCTTCGATCGCGGGTTCGAACTGCACTTTGCGTTTCGGTGTAGGCCGTGAAGCCCGTAGCTCTGGGAGGAGGTCTGGTGGCAGGTCGATGTAGATGCGTCCCGTCGGGGACGTCCATTCGAGTACCCCGCCTGGGAGTTGTTTCACTGTCCAGTCCGAGTTGCCTTTCAACGCGTGATGGCTGCGGCACAAATATGCCAGGTTATCGGTTGCTGTGGGCCCGCCGAGGGCGGCATCGATGGTGTGGTCGGTTTCTGA
>NZ_LOHP01000042.1 GCF_001482305.1 Leucobacter sp. G161 | reverse complement strand
CGTCATCACGATCCGCCAGGGATCCGTTGATGCGCGCGCCGCGGCACAGACCGCTGCCGCCGAGCCGCTCACGGTCGCCGACTCCGGCGCACCCGCGGGCCGCGTCGATTCGTTCGAGGCCGTCACCGAGGTGTCCTCGCGCCCCGAGCTGCGCGGCGCAAACCGCGTCGTCTCCGGCGGCCGCGGGCTCGGCTCGAAGGAACAGTTCGAACTTGTTGAGCAGCTCGCTGACGCCCTGGGTGCCGCGATCGGTGCATCGCGTGCCGCAGTCGACGCCGGCTTCGTGCCCGCGTCGTACCAGGTCGGCCAGACTGGCGTCTCGGTCTCACCGCAGCTGTACATCGCGCTCGGGATCTCCGGAGCCATCCAGCACCGCGCCGGCATGCAGACCGCGAAGAACATCATCGCGATTAACAAGGATGGCGACGCACCGATCTTCGACGTCGCCGACTTCGGCGTCGTCGGCGACGTGTTCACGGTCGTGCCCCAGCTGCTGAGTGCCCTCGAAGGAAGGCAGCAGTAGCTATGGCGAGCTACTCCCAGTCGATTCGACGCGGGCTGCCCCGCGTTCCGGGCGGCGAGCCGTGGCCACCCGCCGGAGCGCTCGCAGGAGCACCAGCGG
>NZ_LOHP01000041.1 GCF_001482305.1 Leucobacter sp. G161 | reverse complement strand
CTCGAACGGTCAGCGCGCCGTATGCGAGCGCACGATCAATTGCCGCGGTAGTGCTGCTGGGGAGACGCACTGGTGCGCTCGCCGAACGGTCCAGCCGCGGTCGCCAACGTTTGACCCCGGCACTGAGCTGCCGCGGGGAAGCATCTGGGGAGCTCTCTCCGGTTGCCCCGAGCCCACGCGCCAACGCCTGGACAGGGTTCGAGCGCATGAGGAGATCCAGTGCACGGACGGGGCCGAGCTGCGTCACGAGTTCGCCGGCTACCGCATCTCCCGGCTCTGCAAGGCGTGACCAGATTGCTCGCGCCAAGAGGACCTCGGAGGCTTCCTCTCCTAAATCTGGGCTGCCGCAGAGCGTTGTGAGAAGCCGTCGTGTCTCCGGGTCCGGTCGTACGTTGCCGTTCTTGCCCTGGCTGGCGGTGCTGCGCGGGCCGGGGGCTGGTTCGGCTGCGGCTGGCCTCGGATGTTGCGTATTCATGTGGCACTTCCTCTCAGGGTGAGGGCCCGCGCGACCTCGCTGCGCCCGGGTTGGGGGAGCCCAGCGAGATCTGCGATGGTCCACGCCACCCGCAAGATCCGGTCGTACCCTCGAACGGTCAGCGCGCCGTATGCGAGCGCACGATCAATTGCCGCGGTAGTGCTGCTGGGGAGAC
>NZ_LOHP01000040.1 GCF_001482305.1 Leucobacter sp. G161 | reverse complement strand
ACCGAGTACGCCGCAGGGGCCAACCACTACCTCGAAACCGGCGAGCTCTTCGCCGAGGTCGAAGATGAGCTGCGCGGAGCAGACGCGATCCTCTTCGGATCGATGGGCGACCCCAAGGTCACCCCGGGCATCCTCGAACGCGGCTTCATCCTCGAGATGCGTCAGCGCTTCCAGCAGGCGGCAAACGTGCGCCCCGTCCGTCTCTACCCCGGCGTCCCCACCCCCATCGCAGATCTCACCCCCGAACGCTGCGAACTCGTCATCGTGCGCGAAAACACGGAGGGCGCCTA
>NZ_LOHP01000039.1 GCF_001482305.1 Leucobacter sp. G161 | reverse complement strand
TGGCTGCGGCACAAATATGCCAGGTTATCGGTTGCTGTGGGCCCGCCGAGGGCGGCATCGATGGTGTGGTCGGTTTCTGACCGGTACACCGGTGCGACACATCCCGGGAACCTGCAGTGCCCGTCACGAGCGACGAGGAACCGTTCCTGTGGCTTGTTGGGGCGGTAGGTGTCTGTGCGGATGACGCTTCCTGTGTGCGCGCACACGGTGACGAGGTCCCACTGATACCGGGACGCGATCAAGGGCCGCACTGACTCGATGTCGATGGGTCCGTAGCCTTGGAGTTCGCATTTCACGCCGCCCGTGGGGGTGTCGCGGGTGATGGTGCCGCCGTGAGTGGCGAGGAGCGCGTC
>NZ_LOHP01000038.1 GCF_001482305.1 Leucobacter sp. G161 | reverse complement strand
GCGCGGCTGCTCGCCCAGCCGGCGCAGCACGGCGTCGACGCCGTCCTCTGCCATCTGCCGGTACACGGTGAGCTTGCCGCCCGTGACCGTGATCGGCTGGCCCGGGGTGTCGATGATGAGGTGCCGACGCGACGCAGACGCGGAGTCCGCGCCGCCGCCGACGAGCGGCCTGAGCCCGGAGAACGCGCTGAGCATGTCGTCGCGCGTGAGCGTGACATCGAGCGAGGCGTTCGCGATGCTGAGTAGGAAGTCGACATCCTCCTCCGGCACGCCGGGCTCGTACCCATCGGCACCCGGGGCAAGCTCGTCGGTGAGGCCGAGATAGCTCAGCCCGTTCGACTGGGGGAGCACGAACACGTAGCGGCCGAAGTGGCCTGGCACGGGCGCCGTCATGACCGCGCGGGGGTGCCCGAACAGCGCCGAGGGGAACACGAGGTGTGTGCCGCGGCTCGGCGTGAGCGGGAGCCCTGGGGCGAAGTCGTCAGCCCACACGCCAGCCGCGTTGACGATCGCGCGTGCCCGCACGCGCAGCTCCTCGCCGGAGCCGTCGTCGATCCACGCCTCGCGGTCGGTGGCCCGGAGCGCCCGCGCGCCCGTCGCAATGTGGGCGCCGTGGCGGGCAGCCGTGCGAGCGAGCGCGACGACCAGTCGCGTGTCGTCCTCGACCGCGCCGTCCCAGTACACGAGCCCGCCGCGCAGCCCACGCTCGCGTAAACGGGGCGCC
>NZ_LOHP01000037.1 GCF_001482305.1 Leucobacter sp. G161 | reverse complement strand
GTACCCGTCGGTCGTGCTCGGCGACGGCGCGGCTCGGCGGCTCGGCATTGAGCAGGCCGGCTCACTGATCTGGCTCGGCATCTCAGCATCGAGCCAGGCGAAGCTGACGCAGCGGCTCGACGCGCTCGGCACGAACCTCCTGACGGTGGAGGCGGGCCAGAACCTCTTCGGTGGCGAGGCCTCGCTGCCCGCCGACAGCGCCGGGCGCATCGGCAGGGTGGATGGCACCCTGGCTGCCGCCGGCGTCGGCACCCTCGAGAGCGTGCGCGTCTACCGCAGCGACCTCATCCCGGAAGCACAGAGCGGCGGCCTTGCCGTCCGCACGGCCGATCTCGCCCTCAGGGACGTGCTCGATGCATCACTCAGAGCCGGCAGCTGGTTCAATGCGGCGACTGCGGCGTACCCGTCGGTCGTGCTCGGCGACGGCGCGGCTCGGCGGCTCGGCATTGAGCAGGCCGGCTCACTGATCTGGCTCGGCA
>NZ_LOHP01000036.1 GCF_001482305.1 Leucobacter sp. G161 | reverse complement strand
TGGGGCCGGGAGGGGCACCGACGTGCCAGGGTTGCCTCGCCCAGTCGACGATGTGCTCGGGCGCGATGGCGATGCCGAGGATCGCGCCCGCGTCCCTGCGGGCGAGGGCGACGGCCTCGTCGTCGCTGAGCCCCGCGGTCTCGGGGGCGAGTCCCGCGCGCCCGTACGACAACCGCAAAACGTGTGTGCCGGGGGCGACGTGCGCGGCACGGTCCGGCCACTTCGCAGTGACGTGCGTGAGCGCCTTCGCCGCGATGGGCCCGCTCGTCCTCGAACCGCTCCCCGCTCCGGGGGCGACGAGTGCGCCGGTGCCGCGGGGAGCTGCGTCGAGTCGGACATCGGCGACCGCGAGCGCGATCACCTCGATGGCGTGCTGCGCGGGCGGGTCCTGGGGCCGGGAGGGGCACCGACGTGCCAGGGTTGCCTCGCCCAGTCGACGATGTGCTCGGGCGCGATGGCGATGCCGAGG
>NZ_LOHP01000035.1 GCF_001482305.1 Leucobacter sp. G161 | reverse complement strand
GAGTGGTACAGGCAAGGGGCGCAACGAGCCTTCCATGCCTGAGACGAAGCGGGGTGGCGCCGCGGGGCCTGCCACGGCCGGCAGGCCCCGCGGCGCCCCATTGGTGTGAGCATGTCCCCATAACCAGTTAGCCTGTCCCCCACCCGCGGTGTGCAGGCAGATAATGCGCCGTGAAGGCTGGCAAAACTTTTTTCAACAGATTCCGTTTTCGGCCACATGTGAGTGCTTGAATGTCGGTGGTGCGTGTTTGACTACCGTCATGACTCAATCACTGCAGATCCAGGACGAGGCCATCACCGGCCTCGAAGACCAGACGCGTGAGATCCGTGTCGCGGAAGCGACTCGTCTTGACCACCTCGCCCGCGGCTACCAGGCCGTCACTGGCGGCGAAATGGCCAGGCGCGCCTACACCGCTGAAGCAGCGCTCGCGCTCGGAGTATCCGAGCCGCGCGTGGATTCAATGCTCGGCCTCGCCGTGTT
>NZ_LOHP01000034.1 GCF_001482305.1 Leucobacter sp. G161 | reverse complement strand
CACGAAGTTCGGTATCGGGCAGCCGACGAACGCTGGGCTCCCGCTTGAGGACGCGGGGCGGCTCGCAGACGTCGCCGATTGGGACGCGCAGACGAGCTACGTCACGATGTTCGGGCAGGGGCTATCCTCGACGATCGTGCAAACCGCCGGCGTGTTTCAGACAATCGCAAACGGTGGCGTACGCATTCCGCCGGCCGTCGTCAAGAGCTGCACTTCGGCGGCGGGCAAGGTGAGTAAGCCCGAGCACGGCGAGGAGGTCAAGGTCATTTCGCCCGAGGCCGCAGCCGACACCCGAAAGATGCTCGAGACGATCGGCACGGACGGGCTCATTAAGGACATGGCCGGGATTCCCGGCTACCGCATCGGCGGGAAAACGGGCACCGCAGAGCAGGCTGACGGGCAGGGCGGCTACCGCACCGACTTCGTCTACAGCTTTGCCGGCATGTTCCCGATGGACGATCCGCAGTACGTGATTGTCGCGACGATCGGCTTCCCGCATGGCGGCGACGGCACAGCGGCTGCAGTGACTGCGTTCCACGACGCAGCCGAGTCAACCATTCGAAAGTTCCACATTTCGCCGTCGACCGGCAAGTACGAGAAGCTCCCGATTGGCGATGAGCCCGGGACTGCTGGGTAGGATGGATCCACGTGACCAGCACTAACGGTGATCTTACGATCCGACCTCAGCACCCGCGGAAGGTGTCGCTCGCGCAACTCGCAGAGCACTTCTCCCTTCAACTCCTTGATGACACCGGGGAGGCGGGCGTCACTGGCGTGACGATCGACTCACGCGACGTGCAGCCGGGAGACCTCTACGTGGGGTTGCCCGGGGCAAAGCACCACGGCGCAGACTTCGCAAGCAGCGCGGCATCGAGCGGCGCAGCCGCGATGCTCACCGACGCAGCCGGGCGCGACCGCGCAGTTGCTGCGGGAGTGACCGGGCTGCCCGTCCTCGTCATCGACAGGCACCCCCGCGAGATCCTTGGCGAGTTGTCTGCGCGCGTCTATGGCACCGACGAGCTCAGCGCGAAGACGTTCGGCATCACGGGCACGAACGGCAAGACGAGTGTCGTCTACTGCATCGCACAGGTGCTTGAAGCGGCCGGGCTCACGCCTGGGCTGAGCTCGACGGCTGAGCGGCGCATCGGTGACGAGGTCATCGTGTCGAACCTCACGAGCCCGGAATCCTCCGAGCTGCACGGACTCCTCGCGCGCATGGTCGAGCGCGGTGTCGAGGGTGTCGCGATCGAGGTCTCCGCGCAGGCCATCGGGCGGCATCGCATCGACGGCGTGCACTTCGACGTGGTCGCCTTCAACAACTTCTCGCAGGATCACCTCGAGGAGTACGGCGACATGGAAACCTACTTTCAGGCGAAGGCCGAGCTGTTTGTTCCCGAGCGTGCGAAGCGCGGCGTTGTCGTCGTCGACGGCCCCTACGGGCAACGGCTCGCGAAGCAGTCGCAGATCCCTGTCACCACGCTCGCGACCGAATACGGCCGCTCGGCCGACTGGCACCTCGCGGTTACCACGCAGAACCTCGACGGGGTCTCGTTCGTGCTGCAGGGCCCAGAGGGGGCTCACTTCCGCGGCCGCGTTCCCGTCTTCGGGCGCTTCATGGCGGAGAACGCCGCGCTCGCGCTCATCATGCTGCACGAGGCGGGCATCCCGTTCTCGCAGGTCGAAGCTGGTCTCGACAACGGCCTCATCCCGGTGCACATTCCAGGCCGGCTTGAAGAGATCACCGAGGATGGTGCTGGTCCGCGCTTCTTCGTCGATTACGGGCATACACCCGGGTCGTTTGAGGCCATGCTTGACGCGCTTGACGAGGTAGTCGAGGGCAAGATTATCTTCATGTTTGGCGCCGACGGAGACCGCGATACGACAAAACGCTCCGAGATGGGGCGGATCGCGGCGGCAGGCGCGGACACCGTCATCGTCTGTGATTACCACCCGCGCAGCGAACCGCCGGAGCAGATCCGCGCACAGCTACTCGAGGGTGCCCGCTCCGCCAACCACGCGACGCTCTACGAGGAAGCGGATCCGCGCACGGCGATCCGCCTCGCCATTTCGCTCGCGGAGCCCGGCGACGTTATTCTGTATGCCGGTCCAGGACACGAGGACTACCAAGAGGTCGCCGGTGCGTTTATCCCGTACTCGGCGCGGGATGAAGTACGCGGCGCGCTCCGCGAGGCAGGATTGCTTGCGTGATTGAACTCACTCTTTCCGAGATCGCAGACGCCACCGGCGGAACGCTGGTGCTTGCGCCAAACGACTCTCCCGAGACCGTGGTCCCTGGCGAATCCCAGACCGACTCCCGCGAGGTCCAGCCCGGCCAGATCTTCTTCGCGAGGCGCGGCGACGACACTGATGGGCACCTGTTCGCAGGCAAAGCCGTGCGCGCCGGCGCCGCGCTGCTCGTCGTCGAGCGCGAGCTCGGCGCAGCCGATCTCGGGCTTGAAGTCGACACCGACGGCGCGGCCAGACCGGTGACACAGCTCGTCGTAGCTGACGCGACCGACGCGCTCGGCGCGCTCGCGGCGGTGGCGGTCGGCCGGCTGCGCGAGCGGGGCGCGCTCACGATCGTCGGCATCACCGGCTCGAACGGCAAGACAACGACGAAGAACCTCGTAGCAACAATGGCGGCGAAGCTCGGGCCGACCGTCGCGAGCGAGAAATCATTCAACAACGAGGTCGGTGGCCCGATCACGATGCTCCGCGCAACGACCGAGACCGAGACGCTCGTTGCCGAGATGGGCGCGAGCGCCGAGGGCGAGATTGCTCGCCTCACCGCCATGGCGCGCCCGCACATCGGCGTCGTGCTCACGGTCGGGCTCGCGCACGCCGGGGAATTCGGCGGCATCGAGGCGACGTTCCGTGCGAAGAGCGAAATGGTCCGCAGCCTGGAGAACGACGGCGTCGCGATCCTCAACCGCGACGATCCGCGCGTCGCACAGATGGCCGAGCTCACGGGCGCGCGCGTCCTGTGGTTCGGGCAGCACCCCGAGGCGGATGTGCGCGCGAGCGACATCGAGCCCTCGGCGAGTGGGACGACGTTCACGCTGCACGCCGGTGACGAGTCGCGCAGCGTGTCGTTCCGGGTGCTCGGCGAGCACCACGTCATGAACGCACTCGCGGCCGCGGCTGTCGGGCTGACGCTGGGGCTCAGCCTCGACGACGTCATCGCAGAGCTGGAAGCGGCGACGCTCGCCGCACCAGGCCGGATGCAGGTGCTCGGCGGACGCGACGGCATCACCATCGTGAACGACGCGTACAACGCGAGCCCAGACTCTATGAGCGCTGCGATCCGCACGCTTGCGCAGATCACGAAGCCAGGCGGCCGCTCGGTGGCGGTGCTCGGCCCGATGAGTGAGCTCGGCGAGTACACGATCGAGGAACACCTCCGGATCGGGTTGCAGGCCGTTCGCCTGCGGATCAGCGAGCTTGTTGTCGTTGGCCGCGAGGCACGCGACCTGCACATTAGCGCCATCAACGAAGGGTCGTGGGACGGCGAGAGCGTGTTCTTCGAGACCCAAGATGAGGCGTTCAACTATCTACTCGAAACTCTCCGTGCCGACGACACGGTGCTGGTGAAGTCGTCGAATGCCGCGGGCCTGCAGGCCCTCGGAGACCGCCTGGGGGAGGCTTACGCATGATTGCCATGCTCATCGCAGCAGGATTCTCGCTGCTGTATTCGCTGCTGCTGACGCCGCTGTTCGTGCGCGGCTTCAACAAGCTCCGTTGGGGGCAGCCGATCCGCGTGGACGGGCCGAAGGATCACGAAACGAAGCGCGGCACGCCCACCATGGGCGGCCTCATCTTCATTTCCGGCTCGGTCATCGCCTACTTCGTCGGCAAGCTTGTCATGGGCGAAACCCCGACCCCGTCGGCACTGCTTGTCATCCTCATGGCGGTTGGCGCGGGGCTCGTCGGCTTCATCGACGACCTCATGAAGACGCGCATGCAGAACTCTGCCGGCCTCGGTGGCTGGGCAAAGATCGTCGGCCAGGTCGTGATCGCGGTCTCCTTCGCGCTGCTCGGCCTGCAGTTCGCTGACCACCACGGGCTCACTCCCGTGTCGACGCACATCTCCGTCTTCCGCGACCTGCCGTTCGACTTCATGAGCCTCGGCGTGATTGCCGGCACCATTCTCGTGATCCTCTGGGTCATGGTGATTGTGACCGCGACGACTAACGCGGTGAACGTCACCGACGGGCTCGACGGGCTCGCGGCCGGCGCCTCGATCTTCGCCTTCGGCTCGTACGTGATCATCGGGTTCTGGCAGGCAGCGCAGAACTGCGCGACGACCGCCGGAGAACCCGCCTGCTACGAGGTGCGCGATCCGATGGACCTTGCGGTCATCGCCGCAGCCTTCCTCGGCGGCGTCGCCGGCTTCCTCTGGTGGAACACGAACCCCGCGCAGATCTTCATGGGCGACACCGGGTCGATGGGCATCGGCGGCGCGATCGCGGCACTCGCGATCCTCAGCCGCACCGAGGTGCTCCTCGTGCTCATCGGTGGCCTCTTCATTATCGAGACCGGCTCCGTGATCCTGCAGCGCGTGTACTTCAAGGTGACGAAGGGGAAGCGGATCTTCCGCATGAGCCCGATCCACCACCACTTCGAGCTCAAGGGCTGGGCCGAGGTGACGATCGTTGTGAGATTCTGGATCATTGCCGGGCTCTTCGCGATCGTCGGCATCGGGTCGTTCTACGCCGAATGGGTGCTGAGCCAGTGACCGCCGTGCAGGAGCGCCTGGACGCGCTCACGAGCTGGCATCACGACTGGTCCGGTCTGAGGGTCGCGGTGTTGGGCCTTGGGGCCACTGGGTTCTCGGTCGCCGACACGCTTGTTGAACTCAACGCTCAGGTGCGTGTGGTCTACGGCAAGCCCGACCTAGACCGCGAGCGCCTGCTCGAGGTGATCGGCGCTGAGCGCGCGCTTGCTGAGAGTGACGACGCGCAGCTCGCCGAGCTCGACGCCTTCTCGCCCGAGCTCATCGTGATCTCGCCGGGATATCCCTCGCACCACCCCGTGGTGTCCTGGGCCGCCGAACGCGGCGTCACCGTCTGGGGCGACATCGAGTTGGGCTGGCGGCTGCGTGACAAGACCGACCGCATCGCTGACTGGATCTGCATCACCGGCACCAACGGGAAGACGACGACCTCTCAGCTCACGGCGCACATGCTCGTCGCGGGCGGGCTTCGCGCTGCGCCCGTTGGCAATATCGGCACGCCGATCCTCGACGCGTTGCGTGACCCCGTCGGGTACGACGTGCTCGTCGTTGAGCTCTCGAGCTTCCAACTGGAGCGCGTGCACTCGATCTCACCCTATGCGAGCGTCTGCCTGAACCTTGCTGACGACCACCTCGACTGGCACGGCGGGGCCGCAGGCTACCGCGATGCAAAGGCGAAGGTGTACGAGAACACGCAGGTCGCCTGCGTCTACAACCGCGGTGATCTCGCGACCGAGCGCATGGTCGAGGAGGCTGACGTCGTCGTGGGCGCACGTGCTATCAGCTTCGGGCTCGACTCGCCGCCGCCGAGCGGCTTCGGGGTGGTTGACGGGATCCTCATCGACCGCGGCTTCCATACCGGCCGGCGTGACGAGGCCTTCGAACTTGTCACCGTCGAGGAACTCGAGAACCGCGGCATCGGCCAGCCCCACATGGGCCAGAATATTCTCGCCGCCGCAGCGCTCGCGCGCTCGCGCGGCGTTGAGCCCGCGGAGATCGCGAGCGCGATCCTGAGCTTCACCCCCGACCCACACCGCGCCCAGCAGCTGGGCGAATGGGCGGGCGCGCGCTGGATCGACGATTCGAAGGCTACGAACGTGCACGCGGCTGACGCGTCGCTCCGCGCCCTCTCAGGGGTGGTCTGGGTCGTCGGAGGCCTGCTCAAGGGCGTCGATATCAGCCCGCTCGTGATCCAGCACGCCACGCGCCTGCGGGGAGCGGTGGTCATCGGCGCAGACCGTGCGGAGGTGTTGGCGATTCTCGCCAAGCACGCCCCGCAGGTGGCCGTCACCGAGGTCGTCGCTGAGCGCGGCCTCGACGTCATGCGCGAGGCGGTGCGCGCCGCCGCTGAGCTCGCGCAGCAGGGCGACACCGTGCTGTTGTCGCCGGCGTCTGCGTCGATGGATCAGTTCGCCGACTATGCGGACCGCGGACGCGCCTTCCAAGAGGCCCTCGCCGAGCTGTCGGACGGCGCTGAGTAGCCGATGGCTGGGCGAACCGGGCAACCGGGAGCGGGGGGAGGGAAGTCGCGTCCCGCCCTTGCCGGCACCCGGATTTCGCTCGGTGGGAGCCCCAAGAGCAGTAACGATCGCACCGTGGCGTTGCTGTGGGGGATCACCCTGCTCCTCACGGGCATCGGACTCATCATGGTGCTCTCCGCATCATCGGTGACCTCGTACTCGCAGGACAGGGGATCCCTGGGTGGGTTCACCCGGCAGCTCATCTTTGCCGCGCTGGGGCTCCCGCTCATGGTGTTCGCCGCAACGCGGAAGCTCGACTTCTGGAAGCGTTGGGCCTGGTGGTTCTTCGGAGCTGGCCTGCTGTTCCAAGCGCTGGTGTTCACCCCCCTCGGGTTTGCCGTTGGCGGTAACCGAAACTGGATCCTCATCGGAGATATCCAAGCGCAGCCGTCGGAGGCGCTGAAGCTCGCGCTCGTCGTCTGGATCGGCGTCGTGCTCCTGAAGAAGGAAAAGTATCTCGGGCAGGTGTCGCACGAACTCGTGCCGATCATCGTGCCAGGTGCGCTCCTAGCGCTCGGTCTCGTGCTCGGGGGCCGCGACCTCGGCACCGTGCTCGTCATGGCTGGCCTCGTCATCGGTGCCATGTACTTCGGCGGCGTGAGCTGGAAGTCGCTCGGCATCATCGTGATCGGCGGATTCATCGCGGTCTTCTTCTTCGTCGTGACGAGTCAAAACCGGCTGGATCGCCTGTTCGAGCACTCGGGCGGAAGCAACGACCTCACCGGTATCGGGTGGCAGCCGACACATGGCCTCTGGGCACTTGCGAACGGCGGCTTGTTTGGCGTCGGTCTTGGCGGTTCGAAGGCGAAGTGGAACTGGCTTCCTGCCGCTGACAACGACTATATTTTTGCGATCATCGGCGAGGAGCTCGGCTTCGTCGGCGCGATGCTCGTGATCTGTCTCTTCATCGCGCTCGCGGTGCTCATGCTGCGCGTGATCTCGCGCGCCCGGGATCGTTTCGGCCGCGCGGTTGTCGGCGGGGCACTCGTGTGGATCGTCGGCCAAGCTTTCATCAACATCGGTGTCGTGATCCGGCTATTCCCGGTGCTCGGCGTGCCGCTGCCGCTGATCAGCTCAGGTGGCACGGCGCTGGTGTCGTGTCTCGTGACAATGGGCGTGGTGATTTCGATCGCGCGAGACGCGAACGCGCACCGGCAGGAACTTGGCGACGACGCATTCGTGGCACGATAGCTAGTATGACGACGTATCTCCTTGCCGGCGGTGGCACTGCTGGCCACGTGAACCCGCTCCTCGCTCTCGCCGATCGGATTCGGGCGCGCGAAGCCGACGCGGACATCGTGGTGCTTGGTACGCAGGAGGGACTTGAAGCGCGACTCGTGCCTGAGCGTGGCTACGAGCTGTCGACCATCGACAGGTTGCCATTTCCGCGCCGCCCGAACGGTTACGCGTTGACCTTCCCCGCGAAGTATTTCCGAGCGATCCGTGAGGTCCGCCAGCTCATTCGAGAGCGCGGCGTTGACGTCGTGGTCGGCTTCGGCGGCTACGCCTCCGCGCCCGCGTACCGTGCCGCGGCGAAGGAAGGCATCCCCTCAGTCATTCACGAGGCGAACGCGAAGCCAGGGATGGCGAACAAGCTCGGTGCACGGTCGACGCAGTATGTTGGCGTCACCTTCGCCGGCACGCCGATCCCGAACGCACGGGTGACCGGTATGCCGCTGCGTCCAGAGATTGAGGAGCTCGATCTTGCCGGGCTGCGTACGCAGGCGCGCGAGCACTTCGGCTTCGAAGCAGACACACCCACACTGCTCGTGACCGGCGGATCGCTCGGGGCGCGCGCAATCAACCGCGGCGTCTCAGGCTCCGCGCAGGCCATCGTCGACGCCGGGGTGCAGGTGCTGCACGTCTGGGGAGGATTGACCGAGATCGAGGATCCGGGCGTGCCCGGGTACCAGATCATCGAATACTGCGACCGGATGGACCTCGCGTTCGCCGCCTGTGATCTCGCGATCTCGCGGGCTGGATCCACGACCGTGAGCGAGCTCTCCGGGCTCGGCGTCCCAGCGGTCTTCGTGCCACTGAGCCACGGCAACGGCGAGCAGCGGGCGAACGCAGCGGGCGTCGTTGCCGCCGGCGGGGCGCTCATGGTCGACGATGCCGAGCTTACGCCGGCATGGGTGAGCGGCACGCTGCTGCCGCTCCTGCGCGACCGCGCGCGCCTCGTCGAGATGTCGGAGCTCGCTCGCGGGGCCGGCGCGCTTGACGGCACCGCGAAACTCTACGACCTCGTGCACGAAGCTCTTGCAGCCCGCTAACGGGGCGCCGATCGCGGCGCGATCGTGGGCGATGCTCGCGGTCATGGTGTTCGGGCAGGCCTCGACGACCGTCGTCACCGCGACTCCGGCGTTTCTCATTCCGTATTTGCACGGAGTGGAGGGCATGAGCCTCGCTGGTGCCGGCGTGCTCGCTGGCGCTCCGAGCCTGGGGCTCGTGCTCACACTCATCGCCTGGGGCGCGCTCACGGACCGCTTCGGGGAGCGGCGCGTGCTGCTCAGCGGACTCACGCTCACGACAATCGCCGTGGTCGCGTCGATGCTCGCCGAGGGGTTCGTGTGGCTCGGGATCGCGCTCGTGGCGACCGGGGCAATGTCGGCCTGCATCAACAACGCGAGCGGACGACTCATCACTGGGTGGTTCCCCGCAGACCGGCGTGGCCTCGCGATGGGCATCCGGCAGACCTGTCAGCCCATCGGTACCGCAGTCGCGGCGCTCGCGGTGCCGGCGCTCGCGAACAGCTGGGGGATCTTTGGCGCACTCGCCTTCGGCGGTGCGCTCACACTGCTGAGCGTCATCGCCTGTTTCTTTGTCGTCATTGATCCGCAGATCGCCGCGAAGAAGCTCGCGGCCGTGAGTAGCAACCCCTACCGCGAGTCGGGCACGCTGGCCCGCATCCACGCGGTGTCGGTGCTGCTCGTCATCCCACAGTTCGTGCTCTCCTCGTTCGGGCTGGTCTGGTTCGTGATCGGCTTCGGCTGGAGCGAGCTCGCCGCGGGCGCGCTCGTCGCTGCCGCCCAGCTCATCGGCGCGGGCGGACGGATCGCCGCTGGCGTGTGGAGCGACAAGGCTGGGTCGCGGCTCCGGCCGATCCGCATCATCGCGGTCGCCTGCGCTGCGCTGCTCATGCTGGCGGCGTCGTTTGGTTGGGCCGACTGGGCGATCCCCGCCGCGATCGCATACGTGCTTGTCAGCTGCGTGAGCGTCGCGGACAACGGTCTTGCCTTTACTGCCGTAGCCGAGATCGCCGGCCCGCGTTGGTCGGGCCGCGCGCTCGGGATGCAAAACACGGGCCAGTTCCTCGCCTCCGGGCTGCTGCCGCCAGCAGTGGGCGCGCTGATCGCCCTGCTCGGCATGCCTGCCACGCTCGCAATTGTCGCCATCGCGCCGCTGCTCGCCGTGCCGCTCGTACCCTCTGGCGCCGACGCGCACGCAACTGCGACGCGCACCGCGAAATCGGGCGGGCGAGAACCGGCCGTGTAGGGGCCGCGCTGCTGCCAGCCTCGCTGCCGCCCCGCCGCGCGATTCGACCCGCTCGGCGGGGTGCGCGCGATACGCTTAGGTGGTCTCGAACGCACCCTGGCAGGGCGCTCGCGTGTGCGGGGCGACACGAAGCGCTGAGGAGGCCCCTGATGATTTACCCCGATCTTGAGCTCGAGATCCCCGAAGATCTCGGCCGGGTCCACTTCGTTGGCATCGGCGGCGCCGGAATGAGCGCGATCGCGCACATGATGCACGCCGCTGGCGTTCCGGTGACCGGGTCGGACCGCGGCTCGAACTACAGCACGAAGGCGCTGGAAGCTGTCGGTGTGCGCGTCGTGGTCGGTCACGCCGCGGAGAACGTCGGTGACGCCGACACGCTCGTGGTCACGGGAGCGCTGTCACCTGAGAACCCCGAGTATCTCCGCGCGCGCGAGCTCGGGCTGCCGGTGCTGCACCGCTCCCAGGCGCTCGCGTGGCTCGCCCGTTCCCAGCGTCTCGTCGCGGTCGCCGGTGCGCACGGCAAGACCACGTCAACGGGCATGCTCGCAACCGCGCTGCGCGGGCTCGGCCAAGATCCCTCGTTTGTGAACGGCAGCGTCATTGCTGGCATCGGCGCTGCATCCGCGGCCGGTCAAGACGATCTCTTCGTCATCGAGGCCGACGAGAGCGACAAGTCGTTCCTCATTTACGACACGCAGGTCGCGCTCATCACCAACGTCGACCCCGAGCATCTCGACTTCTTTGGATCGCGCGAAAACTTCATGGCGGCGTTTGTCGAATTCGCCCGCGGGGCGAGCGAACTGCTCGTGATTTCGTCCGACGACCCCGGCGCGCTCGAGGTGCTCGAGAGTCTGCGTGCGGAGCGGACCGCCGATGCAGACGTCTCGGTGGCTCCGGTTCGCACCTTCGGATTCGCCGAGCACGCTGACGTGCGGATCGTCTCCGTGGAGACCACGGACCGGGCGGTGCTCGAACTCGAGATCGACGGCGAACGCTTCACCGAGCAGCTGGGAGTCTTCGGGCGGTACAACGCGGTGAACGCGGCCGGCGCGGTCGCGCTGCTCACCGGCCTCGGCTTCGATCCCGGCGAGGCCCTTCGTGCGGTTGCTGGCTTCACCGGCACCCACCGACGGTTCGAGTTCCATGGTGAGCCGGCCGGGGTGCGGGTCTATGACGACTACGCGCATCACCCGACGGAGGTCGAAGCACTACTCGAATCCGCACGCAGCGTCGCCGGCGAGGGCCAGCTCATCGTCGTGCACCAGCCGCACCTCTACAGCCGCACACGGATGTTCCATGAGGAGTTCGCTGCAGCATTCGCTGCCGCAGACCACACCTTCGTGCTCGAAATCGACGGGGTGCGCGAGGCCCCTGACCCTACAACAACGGGCGCGCTCGTGACCGAGTCGTTTGCCGATCGGAGCCGCGCGAGCTACGTTGACGACTGGGATCGTGCGGTCGCGCAGGTCGTCGAGCTCGCTGTGCCAGGCGACCTCGTGCTCGTTGTCGGCGCCGGAACCGTGTACCGGATAGTGCCGCAGCTCATCGACGCGCTGAGCGGCACGCCCGGAGCCGCGTGAAACGGCCCGGCGGCTTTGACGATCGGGCCGAGCGCGAGCCCGAGCCCGCCGCTGCCGAAAAACGCGGGAGGCAGTCGCGGCAGGCGCGGTCGGCGAGCTCTCCCGAGGACAAGCAGCGAACGGCCGCATCGCCTGAACCCCCGGTGGGGGAGCCGACTGCGAAACGCCCCGGCGTTCTCGATCGGCTAAGCAGCGCGGGCCGGATGGTGCTGCCCGGTGCGCGCTCCGGTGGGGGTGCGGGTGGCGACGCTGGTCCTGGACCGGGTGCAGGCGACGCGGGTGGCGCGGCTGACACTGCTGACACGGGTAACGCTGCTGGCGCTGCTGACACGGGTAACGCTGCTGGCGCTGCGGTGTCTGACTCAGGTCTCTCCGACGCCGACCTCACGGAGACCGCAGCCCTTGCTCCCGCCGGAAGCCGCGGGATGCTGCAGTTTCGCCGGGAGCCCCGTGAGATCGACCAGGTGAAGGCCGCCGAGAAGCGGTTGCGCGTAGCTGAGCAGCGGAGCAAGCGGCGGCAGCGCCGCGAGACGCGGCGCTTCACTTCGGGAGCGCGGCGGAGGCGGAGGCGCACGTTCATCGTGCTCGGAACCGTTGCCGGGCTGGTGCTCTTCGTGCTGCTGGGCACGCTGACGCCGATCATGTCGGTGCGAGACATCAGGGTTGAGGGTGCAACGACCGTCAACGTCGAGGAGATTACCGACGCGCTGAGCGAGTTTGACGGGGTGCCGCTCGCGCTTGTCGACGAGAGCGACGTGCTGCGGGCGCTCGAAGGCTTCCCGCTCATCCAGCGCTTCGCGGTCGAGCGCGTGCCGCCGAGCACGCTTGTCGTGCGGATCGAGGAGCGCGTTCCCACAATCGCCCTGCAGGAGGGAGACGCGTTCCGGCTGTACGACGCTGCGGGGGTCCTCGTCGGGGAGGTAGCGGAGCGCCCCGAGGGGGTGCCGCTCGGCGGTGACGGCTTGCAGGTGACGTCATCGAAGGGCTTCCTTGCCGCGTCGGAGGTCGTCCGCGATATGCCCGCCTCGCTGCGGGCCCAGCTGGCCTCGGTGAACGCGGTGAGTGGTCAGGATGTGACGCTGAATCTTGCAAGCGGTGTCGAGGTGTTCTGGGGAAACCCAGATGAGACGAAGCGGAAGTCGCTCGTTCTCGAGACGATGCTGGTCTCGCTGAAAGACCGTCCGGTGACCCATATTGACGTCTCATCGACCGAGTCGCCGATCTTCAAGTAACTTCGCGGCGTGTCGAGAGAGCTGCGGGGTGCGTGAGCCATAACGTTGAGACGAAAGCGTATACGGCAATACTAACTTTGAAGTTCAAGTAGAACTTTAATGTTGCTCGAACTTTAGAGTTGAGGGGACCAGGTGGCCATGAACCAGAACTACCTCGCGGTGATCAAGGTTGTGGGAGTCGGTGGCGGCGGAGTCAACGCTGTGAACCGCATGATCGAGCTCGGCCTTCGTGGCGTTGAGTTCATCGCGGTGAATACCGATGCCCAGGCACTGCTCCTCAGCGACGCAGATGTGAAGCTCGATGTCGGCCGTGAGTTGACCCGTGGGCTCGGCGCTGGCGCCGACCCCGAGGTTGGTCGTCGCGCAGCCGAGGATCACGCGGAAGAGATCGAGGAGGCCCTCGCTGGCGCCGACATGGTCTTCGTCACTGCCGGTGAGGGCGGCGGGACCGGCACGGGTGCCGCTCCCGTGGTCGCGCGGATCGCGAAGTCGATCGGTGCACTCACCATCGGTGTCGTGACCCGGCCGTTCAGCTTTGAGGGCAAGCGCCGCGCTGCCCAGGCCGATGCCGGCGTGAACACGCTGCGCGAGGCCGTCGATACGCTCATCGTCGTCCCGAATGACCGCCTCCTTGAGATCAGCGAGCCCGGCATCAGCATGATCGACGCCTTCGCGGCTGCCGACCAGGTGCTCCTCGCGGGTGTGCAGGGCATCACCGACCTCATCACCACTCCGGGCCTCATTAACCTTGACTTCGCTGACGTGAAATCGGTCATGCAGGGCGCAGGATCTGCGCTCATGGGCATTGGCTCCGCGCGCGGGGCGGATCGCGCCATCAAGGCCGCGGAGCTTGCCGTGGCTTCGCCGCTGCTTGAGGCTTCGATCGAGGGTGCGCACGGCGTACTGTTCTCGATCCAGGGCTCCTCGAACCTCGCGCTGAGCGAGATCACCGAGGCGTCCACGCTCGTGCAGGATGTTGTGCACCCGGAAGCGAACATCATCTTCGGTACTGTCATCGATGAGACCCTCGGCGACGAGGTGCGCGTCACCGTTATCGCCGCGGGCTTCGACGATGAGCCGGTCGTCCAGACCCGCACGGCTGCAGCTGACCGTGGCCGCCGTGGCGGCCACGTCGAGAGCATCGAAGAAGCGTCAGCAGCCAGCGCAGTCGGTGCGCGCGCAACCGCGACCGATGCTGATCGGGCACCGGAGCCCGCCGAGTTCGGTGGCGCGCTCGCGCACCCGCCCGTCGAGGAGCAGCTCCGCGACCCCGCGTTCGATGGTGACGATGACGACGACCTCGACATCCCGGCATTCCTGCGGTAGGCGGATGCTGTGAGCGTGTCTGAGACGTCCCCCGCATACGAGGGCCTCGCGGATCGGCTGCACGAGGTGCAGGCTGGCATCGCTGACGCCTGCCGTGCAGCCGGGAGATCGGCCGAGGAGACGACGCTGATCGTCGTCACCAAGTTTCACCCGGCTAGCCTCGTCGAAGCCCTCGCGGGGCTCGGTGTGCGCGACGTCGGCGAGAACCGGCACCAGGAAGCGCAAGAGAAGGCCGCTGCGCTCGCCGGTCTCGACGTGAACTGGCACTACATCGGCCAGCTACAGACCAAGAAGGCTCGGCAGGCGGCCCAGTACGCGTCCGCAATCCACTCGATCGACCGCGCCCGTCTCGTCGATGCGCTCGCGGGCGTCGACAGGCAGCTCGACGTGTTCCTCCAGATCAATCTCACGGATGATCCGGGCCGCGGCGGCGCTGCGCCGAGCGAGATTGAATCGCTCACGGAGCAGATCCTCGGCACGGAATCACTCACGCTTCGCGGCGTCATGGCGGTTGCGCCGCTCGAGGAGCCCGCTGCTGCGGCGTTCGAACGCCTCGCGGGATATTCCGAACGGGTGCGGTCCTTCGCCCCCGACGCCACGGCGATTTCTGCGGGCATGACGCACGACTACGTCGAGGCAATTGCTGCCGGTGCGACACACCTGCGAATCGGGAGTGCAATCACCGGAAACCGCCCCGATGCCAGATAGTCTCGAGGCACACAACCGTTGGGAGAACAGATGAGCAACCCGTTGAAGAAGACAATGGTGTTCCTCGGACTAGCCGAGGAAGGCCTTGAAGAAGAGCCTGTCGCTCAGGCAACGCCCGAGCGCGAGCCGACTCCCTCGGCGCCCACCGCAGTGAAGCCAAATCAGGCGGCTCGCCCTCCTGTTGCTCCGCTGCGCCGGGTCACCCCCGTCCGCAACCAGTCCCCGCAGGCAATGAACGAAATCTTTACGGTTCACCCCACCGCATACCGCGATGCCCAGGTTATCGCCGAGAGCTTCCGTGACGGCATTCCCGTCATCATGAACCTCTCCCGCATGAGTGACGAGGAGGCCAAGCGCCTCATCGACTTCTCAAGCGGGCTCACGCTCGGGCTGAACGGTCGCATCGAGCGCGTCACCAGCAAGGTGTTCCTCCTCACTCCGGAGCACATCGAAGTGGGCAGTGACGAACCGGTGACCGAAGCCGACGATTCGTTCTTTGTGGCACCCTCCGCATAGTGGAAATTCTGTATGTTCTCGGAACCGTGGTCAGCATTGCGCTGCGGCTCTTCATCCTCATGCTCTGGGCGAGGTTTATCCTGGACTGGGTGATGGTGCTTGCCCGCGGGTTCCGCCCGAAGGGCGTGCTCGCCATCATCGTCGAGGCCGTGTTTACGGTCACGGACCCGCCCATTCGGTTGTTCCGCAAGGTGCTTCCGCCGATCCGGCTCGGCCAGGTAGCGCTTGACCTGGGCTGGTTCCTCACCATGTTTGCTTGCCTTATTTTGCTCAGGATTATCCCGAGCTGGGTGTAAACCCCGTAAGCTCAATGAGAGTTTGCTAGCTTTGACGTGTTGATCGCGTAAGCGATCCTTCCGACAGAAAGAGATTTAACGATGGCCCTAACTCCTGAAGATGTAGTGAATCAGAAGTTCACGATCACGAAGTTCCGTGATGGCTACGATCTCGATCAGGTCGATGACTTCCTGGACACGGTCGTCGAAGAGATCCGCCAGCGCGACGCCGAGAAGCAGGAGCTCGAGGCGAAGATCGCCGAGCTCACCGCGCAGCTCGAAGAGCGCGGATCTGCGAACCCCGCCGAAGAGACGATCGTTGTCGACGCTCCCGTGGCAGCAGTTGCCCCCGAGCCCGTCGTCGAGGCGCCCGTCGAGTCCGAGGGTGCCCAGCGTCCCGACGCCATCAAATCGAGCGCGATGCTGCAGATGGCACTCGAACTGCACGACAAGTACGTCAGCGAGGGCGAGACCACTCGCGACGACCTCATCAACGCGGCGCAGACCAAGAGCACGCAGATGGTCGACGACGCAGAGCGCACCGCTCGCGAACTCGTCGAAGAAGCGCAGAAGCGCCGCACCGATGAGCTCCGCGCACACAGCGATGAGATGGAGAAGCTCAACCTCGTCGTCGCCGAGCTCCGCGGCTTCGAGAGCGAGTACCGCTCGACGCTGCGCTCGTACATCCAGTCGCAGCTGCGCGATCTCGACAGCTCGCCCGAGCCGCTCGTGAGGCCTGAGGGCCTCGAGTAAATCGAGGGTGAAGAATAATACGTCTGTAGCAGCGGCACCAAGTACCCGACGCCGGGTGTTGGTGCCGTTGCTGCTCGCTGTAGTGGCGCTCACGGTGCTCGTGAGCGACCAACTCGTCAAGAACTGGGTCGTTGCGACTCTGCCCGAGGGCCAGACGGTTCCCGTGCTCGGCAACTTCCTGCAGTGGCACTTCGTCCGGAACCCCGGAGCGGCGTTCTCAATCGCGAGCGGCCAGACCTGGATCTTCACGATCCTCTCCGCGGTGGTTGTGGGTGTCATCATCTGGCAGATCCGCAGGCTCCGCTCGGTGCCGTGGGCACTGTTTCTCGGCTTGCTGCTCGGGGGAGTGCTCGGCAACCTCACCGACCGACTGACACGCGAACCCGGGTTCCCCGAGGGGCATGTCATCGACTACATCTTCACCCCGTGGATGATGCCGGCGATCTACAACATTGCCGACATCGGCATCGTGAGCGGCATGATCCTCTTCGTGCTCATCACGCTGTTCGGCTTCTCCATCGAGGGAGGCCGAGAGACGCGCGCTGACCGTGCGGCGAAGGAAGCTGCGGCACTCGCTGCGGCTGACGCAGCGCACCCCGAAACGGATGGCGCCGCAGCCGGCGCGACCACCGAACCCGATGATGAAAGGGCTGATGGTGGAACACCGTAGCCTTCCCGTGCCCGACGGCCTCGCCGGCGAGCGCGCAGACGCGGCACTCGCGAAGTTGCTTG
Organism: Leucobacter sp. G161; assembly: GCF_001482305.1. Classification (GTDB taxonomy): domain Bacteria; phylum Actinomycetota; class Actinomycetes; order Actinomycetales; family Microbacteriaceae; genus Leucobacter. Next base: position 16,471 of record NZ_LOHP01000034.1, on the reverse strand, counting down.
GGTTCTCCCGCAGCTACGCGCAAGAAGTCATCGCCGCTGGCGGCGTCGCGCTTGACGGTCAGGTCGTGTCGAAATCCGAGCGGCTCACGCAGGGCGCACTGCTCGAGGTGAGCTGGGCTGAGAAAGCCGAGCCGACGGTGGTGCCCGTGCACCTGCCGGAGCTCGGCATTATCTACGATGACGACGACTTCGTGGTCATCGATAAGCCTGCGGGCGTCGCCGCCCACCCCTCCCTGGGCTGGACCGGACCGACCGTGCTCGGTGCGCTCGCGGGCGCCGGCTACCGGATCGCGACCTCCGGGCCGCCTGAGCGACAGGGCATTGTGCACCGGCTCGACGCCGGCACGAGCGGGCTCATGGCGGTCGCGAAGAGCGAACGCGCCTACAGCGGCCTGAAGCGCGCCTTCCGCGATCGCGAAGTGCGGAAGATCTACCACGCGGTCGTGCAGGGGCACCCCGACCCGTTTTCCGGAACTATCGAGGGCCCCATCGGCCGCACCCCGGACACGAGTGGAAATTTGCGGTGACGCGCGACGGCAAGCCGTCAATCACGCACTACGAGACTGTCGAAGCGTATCCGTTCGCGACGCTGCTCGAGGTGGAGCTCGAGACCGGCCGTACGCATCAGATTCGCGTGCACATGTCTGCCCAGCGCCATCCCTGCGTCGGCGACACGATGTACGGGGCCGACCCGGTGCTCTCCGAACGGCTCGGACTGACACGCCAGTGGCTGCACGCCATGCGGCTCGGATTCCGGCACCCCGGAACCGGCGAGCCAATTGAGTTCGAATCGGAGTACCCGGCTGATCTGCAGCACGCGATCGACGTGCTCGACGTCTAACGTCGCCACTGTCGCACCGCGCGTCGCTGACCGACGCTGAGTGAGAGTTCCTGGCTGAGGGGGTACCCTTGAGAGGTCTGCGAAAGGGGCTCATTAGTGTCGGATTCTGACGGTTTCGTTCACCTCCATGTGCACAGCGAGTACTCGATGCTCGACGGTGCTGCGCGTGTGAAGCCGCTCGTGCAAGCGGTCGCTGAACAGGGGATGCCCGCGGTGGCAATCACCGACCACGGCAACACCTTTGGGGCGTTCGACTTCTGGAGCTCGGCGAACGACGCCGGCGTGAAGCCGATCATCGGCATTGAAGCGTATGTCACGCCCGGTACACACCGTTCAGAGCGCACCCGCGTGCGCTGGGGCGATGGTGGAGGCGACGACGTCTCCGGCGCTGGTGCGTACACGCACATGACGATGCTCTCGGAATCGACCGAGGGCATGCACAACCTCTTCCGGCTCTCGAGCTACTCGTCGATGGAGGGCTACTACTTCAAGCCGCGCATGGACCGCGAGCTGCTGCAGACCTACTCGAAGGGGCTCATCGCGACGACGGGGTGCCCGTCGGGTGAGATCCACACCCGCCTGCGGCTCGGGCAGTACAACGAAGCCCGTGCGGCGGCCGCCGAGTTCCAAGACATTTTCGGCAAGGAAAACTACTTCGCCGAGATCATGGATCACGGGCTTGAGATCGAGCGGCGCGTGCAGAGCGACCTGCTGAAGATCTCGAAGGATCTCGGGATCCCGCTGCTCGCAACCAACGACCTGCACTATGTGCATGAGGGCGATGCCGAGGCGCACTCGGCGCTGTTGTGCGTGCAGTCAGGATCGAGACTTGACGACCCGAACCGCTTCCAGTTCTCGGGCTCCGGCTACTACCTGAAGAGCGCCGCGGAGATGCGTCATATCTTCCGTGAGCTGCCCGAGGCCTGTGACAACACGCTCCGCATCGCCGAGCGCTGCGACGTGACCTTCAACACCTCAGCCAACTACATGCCGCGATTCCCGGTGCCCGATGGCGAGACCGAGGACAGCTGGATGATCAAGGAGGTCGAAGCGGGGTTGCACTACCGCTACCCGGCCGGCATTCCCGATGCTGTGCGCAAGCAGGCCGAGTACGAGACCGGCGTCATCATCCAGATGGGCTTCCCCGGCTACTTCCTCGTCGTCGCCGACTTCATCAACTGGGCGAAGGAGAACGGGATCCGCGTCGGCCCCGGCCGTGGCTCGGGCGCTGGCTCGATGGTCGCGTACGCGCTCCGCATCACCGACCTCGATCCGCTGCAGCACGGCCTCATCTTCGAGCGCTTCCTCAACCCCGACCGCGTCTCAATGCCCGACTTCGATGTCGACTTCGATGATCGCCGCCGCGGCGAGGTGATCCGCTACGTCACCGAGAAGTACGGCGACGAGCGCGTTGCGCAGATTGTCACCTACGGCACGATTAAGTCCAAGCAGGCCCTGAAGGACGCCTCGCGCGTGCTTGGGTTCCCGTTTGGCATGGGCGAGAAGCTCACGAAGGCGATGCCCCCGGCCGTCATGGCGAAGGACATCCCGCTCTCGGGGATCACCGACCCGAAGCACGAGCGGTACAAGGAAGCCGCCGAGTTCCGCACGGTGCTACAGGAGGATCCCGACGCGAAGAAGGTGTACGACACCGCGCTCGGGCTCGAAGGGCTCAAGCGCCAGTGGGGTGTGCACGCCGCTGGCGTCATCATGTCGAGCGACCCGCTCATTGACATCATCCCGCTGCAGAAGCGTGAGCAAGACGGTCAGATCGTCACCCAGTTCGACTATCCGACCTGTGAGACCCTCGGCCTCATCAAGATGGACTTCCTCGGGCTGCGCAACCTCACGATTATCTCGGACGCGCTCGAGAACATTCAGCTCAACCGGGGCGAGGTGCTCGACCTCGAGCGGCTCGAGCTCGACGACCAGCCCTCATACGAACTGCTCGCTCGTGGCGACACGCTCGGGGTGTTCCAGCTCGATGGTGGGCCGATGCGCGGCCTGCTGCGCCTCATGAAGCCGGATAACTTCGAAGATATTTCGGCTGTGCTTGCGCTGTACCGCCCGGGCCCCATGGGCGCGGACTCGCACACGAACTATGCGCTCCGCAAGAACAACCTGCAGCCGATCACGCCGATCCACCCCGAGCTTGAGGAGCCGCTGAAGGAGATCCTCGGCACCACCTACGGCCTCATCATCTATCAGGAGCAGGTGATGTCGATCGCGCAGAAGGTCGCGGGCTTCTCCCTGGGTCAAGCGGATATTCTGCGCCGCGCGATGGGTAAGAAGAAGAAGTCCGAGCTCGACAAACAGTACGAAGGTTTCTCGGGCGGCATGCATGAGCGGGGCTTCTCGGACGCCGCAGTGAAGTCGCTCTGGGATATCCTGCTGCCGTTCTCCGACTACGCCTTCAACAAGGCGCACTCGGCGGCCTACGGCGTCGTGAGCTATTGGACGGCGTACCTCAAAGCGCACTACCCAGCCGAGTACATGGCTGCCCTGCTCACGAGCGTCGGCGACTCCAAGGACAAGCTTGCGATCTACCTCAACGAGTGCCGGCGTATGGGCATCAAGGTGCTGCCGCCGGCCGTGAACGAGTCGTTCGCGAACTTCTCGGCGGTCGGGGACGATATCCGGTTCGGTCTCGGTGCGATCCGCAACGTCGGCGGTCACGTCGTTGAAGCAGTCCGCGAGGCGCGAGAGAAGCTCGGCAACTTTGAGACGTTCCACGACTACCTGAAGAAGGTTGGGCTCCCCGCGCTAAACAAGCGCACCGTCGAGTCACTCATCAAAGCGGGCGCCTTCGACGGGCTCGGCGGCACCCGGCGTGCGCTCCTCGAGATACACGAGGGCGCGGTCGAGGGCGCGGTGAAGGAGAAGCGCGCCGAGGAGAAGGGCGACGTCGGTTTCGACTTCGACAGCCTGTTCGCCGAGGCCGCTGAGGACGCCGGGGGCAGCGCAGAAACGGTGTCGCTGGTGCCGGAACGCCCCGAGTGGACGAAGAAGGACAAGCTCGCCTTTGAGCGCGAGATGCTCGGGTTGTACGTGTCGGATCACCCGCTGCGCGGGCTCGAGACGACGCTCGCGAAGGAAGCTTCGGCGACGGTCGAGCAGGTGACGAACCCAGACGCGAACTTCGACGGCGAGACCGTCGTGATCGCCGGCCTCCTGACGAGCGTGCAGCACCGCACCGCGAAGTCGGGCAACCTGTACGGCATGGCAACGATTGAGGACTTCACCGGCGAGATCCAGGCGCTGTTTATGGGGAAGTCGTACCAGGAGTTCGGGCCGATGTTGCAGCCAGACTCGGTTGTCGCGCTCCGCGGGAAGCTCAACGCACGCGACGACGGCATGTCGATGCACGCCTACGGCGTGCGCGGCGTGGACACCTCTGTGCAGGACGAGGCCGGTGCACTGACACTGACGCTGACAGAGTCGCGGGCCACACAGCCCCTCATGGAGGAGCTCCAGTCGACGCTGAAGCGCCACCCAGGAGACTCCGAGATTCGGTTGAACCTCATCACCCCGCACGCGGTGCGGGTATTCGAACTGCGTGAGCAGGTGCGGATCTCCGCCGACCTGTTCGGCGAGCTCAAGGGACTGCTGGGGCCGCGCTGCCTCATGGACGTAGAGGAGTTGGTGTCGTGAACGAACTGCAGGAGCGGATCATCCGCGAGCTCGGGGCGAAACCCGAGATCGACGTTGCCGCCGAGATCGAGCGGCGCGTGGCGTTCCTCGCTGACTATGCCGCCGGAATCCCCGGAGTCCGCGGCTACGTGCTTGGCATCTCCGGCGGTCAGGACTCGTCGCTCGCGGGGAAACTCGCCCAGCTCGCGGTCGAGCGGCTGCGCGAGCGCGGCGCCGAGGCGGAATTCTGGGCGATGCGACTTCCGTATGGCGTGCAGCACGACGAGGACGACGCGCAGCTCGCGCTGAGCTTCATCCAGCCTGACCACACGGCGACCGTGAACATCGCCGCCTCGGTCGACGGCATGGTGGCAGCGCTCACGGATGCGACTGGCGAGCCCGTAAGTGACTTCAACAAGGGCAACGTGAAGGCGCGTGCGCGCATGGTCGCGCAGTACGGATTGGCGGGGGATCGCGGCCTGCTCGTCATCGGCTCTGACCACGCCGCCGAGGCGATCACCGGGTTTTTCACGAAGTTCGGTGACGGTGCCGCCGATGTCGTTCCGCTCCAGGGCCTCACGAAGAGCCAGGGCGCAGCACTGCTGCGTGCGCTCGACGCACCCGACAGGCTCTGGGAGAAAGTGCCGACCGCTGACCTGCTCGACGGCAAGCCAGGCGAGACCGACGAGTCAAGCCTGGGCGTTACCTACCCGGAGATCGACGCGTACTTGCGCGGCGAGACTGTGGCAGCTGCGGCACGCGAGAACCTCGAGCGGCGCTACCTGGCAACCGACCACAAGCGGCGCGTGCCGGTCGGCCCGAACGACGCGTGGTGGACCAAGGGAGAAGAGACACGATGACAACGACGTTTGTACTTGGCGGGGGCTGCTACTGGTGCCTTGACGCGGCCTACCGTGCGCTCCGCGGGGTCACGGCTGTGCGATCCGGCTTCACCGGCGGCGCGACCAACGACCCGACCTACGAATCGGTCTGCACCGGACTCACGGGGCACGCTGAGATCGTCGAGGTCGAATTCGACGAGTCGGTGCTTCCCGCGACAGTGGTGCTCGATGCGTTCTTCACGATGCACGACCCACGCCAGCTCAACCGGCAGGGCAACGATGTCGGCACCCAGTACCGCTCGGCGATGTTTTACGCCGACGACGCGCAGCGTGAGCTCTTCGAAGCCGCACGCGAGCGGGCGAATGAGGCCTGGGGTGGCGGCGTGGTGACTGAGATCTCGCCGCTCGGCGAGGTCTTCGCGGGCCCTGAGGAGCACCAGGACTTTTTCGCGAAGAACCCTACGCAGGGCTACTGCCTCGCGGTTGCGGTGCCGAAGGTGAATAAGATCCGGGCGGGATTCACCGAGTATCTCGTATGATTTCGCCATGGCTGAACAATCTTCTGTGAGTGAATCCATCGCGAGTCGCCACAGCGGGCTCAGCACCCACTCGGCGACCGCGAGCGGAACGTTGCTGGCGAGCGGCGCGTTCGTCGTGCGGCCACTTGCGCTCTTCTTCCGGGTCGTCGCGCTCGTGCTCATCACCGCCGGCATCGTCCGCATCACCGGGATCTTCGGCCCAGAACCCGGATGGGCATCGTTCACGTTCTACACCGTGCAGAGCAACATCCTCTGCCTCATCTGGATGGCGCTGCTCGTGCTCATCACGGTGCGGGATCTTGGAACGACCGGGCCGCGCGGGCACTCGACGCCGTCGGCGCGGTGGAGCGCGGCAATCATGATGGCGATCACGATTACCATGCTCGTGTACCTCATCGTGCTGGTACCGGCGACGTTCGTGCAGGACAGCGGCTACGTGCCGTTCTCGCTCACCGACAATCTCATTCACATCATCACCCCCTGTCTGCTCATTCTTGACTGGCTGCTGTTCGTGCCCAAGGGACGCGTTCGCGGATTCGATCCGCTCCTTTGGGCCGTGATTCCGCTGCTCTACCTGGTATTCGCGTTCACATACGGTGGCCTCGGCGGCGAGTTCTCCCCGGGACAGCGGTACCCCTACCCCTTCCTCGATGTCGACGCTCACGGCGTCTTCGGCGTGGTGCTGCGCGTGCTCGCGCTCGCGGTCGCCCTCATCGGCGTGGGCTACCTGTACTTCGGGCTCGACCGCCTGCTCTCCCGTCGTGCGCGGGCGGCAGCGGCGCCTCGCCCCATTGGCAGCTAGGCACTCGCGAGCCGCGGGGTAAACCCATCGCCTGAGTGCGCGGTCTCGGCGCCTGCGACCCCTGGTTCTGCGAACCCTGGCTCTGTAAACCCTGGGTCTGTGGGCGCTGGGTCTGTGGGCGGTGCGGTGGCCGTTGGTGCGGGCGCTGCGGCACCAAGATCAGACTGCGGCGGCTCTGCCTGCCCGGCGGCGGTCGCTTCGGTCGCTTCCGCAGCGGCGCCCTCGCGGGCTTCGGGCACGGGGTTTTTCACGAAAACGGACACGCCGAAGCGCACGTCGTGCCCAATGCCATCGGCGTCGATCTCGACGGAGGTCCCGCGTTTCTCGTCGGCCTCCCACGCACGCACTCGGAGCTTGCCCGTGACGACGACGCGATCGCCCTTGCTGAACGAACTCTTTGCGTGCTGTGCGAGGCTGCGAAACGTGTTCACGGTGAACCAATTGGTTTCGGTGTCGGTCCATTCCTGTTTCCCGACGTCGTAGCGCCGCTCCGTGCTCGCGAGGCGGAACGTGCAAAATGCCGCACCACCCGCCGGGGTGAAGAGTTTGGGGTCGGTGGCGATCTGACCGATGGTGCTGAAGTGCTGGGACATGTCTGCTCCTGTTCGCTGGATTGCAGCCCTGTGGTGGCTGCGGACGACGGGATCCAGGCGGGGTCGTCGTGTTCTCCAGCGTGCCTTGGCAGCCTTGCGCGGACGACCGTGGGCCTGAGAATGTGGACAATGGCGCCCTCCCGGACGCGTTGAGCTCCATGTGGGGAACGCTCACAGCTTCCCTTCGCCGACCGGGCCCTGACTCCCCATAGACTGAGTGCATGGTTGTGAATCGAGCCCGCCGAACGTCTGCCGCGGTCGCAGGGGCGCTGTTGCTCGCGCTGGGGCTCAGCTCGTGCTCGCTCCTTGAAGGGCCGACACCGACGACGCCTGAGCGTCCTCAGGTTGAGCAGCCGGCCGAGCCCGCTGAGTTTGTGCCTGGCGGTTCTGCCGAGGAGAATCTCCCATTCTTCCGCCAGCTGCTGGTCGGCTACGCGGAGGGGGAACAGCCGATTCAGGGGCAGCCCATCGTGGACGCGGTGGCCGCAGGCGGTTTTGACAAGGCTGAGATGCAAGTGTCCTATGACCAGTCGAAGACGAACCTCGTGGCGGACAGCATCTACGTTGCCGTGCGGGCAGGCGAGTCCTGCCTCATCGGGCAACTCGTGACCGAGGGGCGTGAGGTCGTTGCCGAAGCGGTTGCGGCGGTCGGCCCTGAGCGTAACGTCTGCCTGATTGGTGACACGCGGCCGATCGACTGGTAGCTGGCACTCGCCGCCTCACCACCAGTAGGCGGGGTACTTCGTCTTGCCGAATGCCGAGCGTGCCAGCCCGCTGAGCACGAGCACCACTGCAGCGATCCCAGCGCAGAGGATGAACGACAGCTGCCCCTCGGTGATCGTCGTGCCGATCGCCGCCGTTGCTGCAGCGGGGGAGTGCGAGGTGCGCGCGAGGAGCATCGCGCCGAGTGCGAGGCCTCCGGCGACCGCGGCGGCCCAGAGCGAATGGCTCACGAGGCCGACGCCGATGCCGACGCAGGCGGAGATGAGCTGGCCGCCGATCACGCTGCGCGGTTGAGCGAGCGGCAGTGACGGTGCGCCGGCGACGAGGGCCATGCTTGCGGCGATCGGTGGGATGAGGAGCGCGTGTCCGCTGAGCGTGGTCAGCGCCGCGAGTACGAGAAGGGTCACTGTGGCGGCGACCGTGGCTGCGGCTACGGTGCGCAGCGGAGGCCGGGCCGGAGCCCCGCTCGAGAATCGTGACGTGCTTGCGGCGGTCATAGACAACTCCTTCCCCCAGGTGAGAACGACCGTTCTCGACGTGCTTGCTATGCTAGAGAACGAACGTTCTCAAGGCAAGTTGAAGGAGCCCGGCATGCGCACCGATTCAGAAGTCGATCGACTGCTTGACGCTGCAGAGGAGCTCTTCTACGGGCAGGGGTACCAGTCGGTGGGGATGGACGCGATTCGCGAGGCGTCGGGGCTGCCACTCAAGCGCATCTATGCCCTGTATGCCGGCAAGGACGCGTTGGCTGTCGCCATGCTCGACCGCCGCGACGAGCGGTGGCGTGGCGAGCTTGCCGCGCATGTCGAGCGCGAGGCGCAGCCCGAGGCGCGCGTGCAAGCCATCTTCGACTGGCTGACTGCCTGGCTTGCGGGCGAGGGATATCGCGGCTGCGCGTGGATCAACGCGTTTGGTGAGCTTGGGGCCACCACCCCCGGGGTGGCTGCCGCCGTGCGGGAACACAAGACCAAGCTCCGCGAATACGTGACGGGGGTGGTGATCAGCGCGGGTGGCTCACGTCCGATCGCCGACGGAGTATTCCTGCTCGTCGAGGGTGCCCTCGTCACTGCGGGCATCGACGCGAGCCCGGAACCCGCCGTGCAGGCGGGTGCCGTCGCGGCGAGCCTCCTGGGCACCGATCGCGCGGCGCGAGCGTGACACGACTCCGGGCGCGCGCTCAGCTCACCTCCCACAGCAATCGGTAGAAGGCGATCCGCTCCGCGTCCGCCGTCACGCCATAGCCCTCGTACACGTGCTCGTCGAATCCCGGCCCGTAGTTCCACTCGGTGCTCCACGCTGCGACCGCGAGATCCGCCCAGCGGTCGCCGACGCCGAGATCGCCAAGATCGACGTGGCCGGCGAATGTCCCATCGCCACCAATGAGGGTGTTGGGAGCGCACGGGTCGCCGTGACACACGACCGGATCCGCCACCGCTGGCGATTCCCGAAGGATCTCCCGCACCCGGGCCACGCTGAGCCCGCGATACGCGGGCGCCCAGTCGGCCGGGCCGGCGCCCGCGCGGATCCGCTGCTCGAACTGCGCAGCTCGTGTGGTGACATCCCACCGATACGGGCAGGAGACGACGGGCAAGGTGTCGTGGAGCAGGCGCAGCCCCGCCCCAATCGCGCGGGCCGCGGTCTCCGGCTCTGCGATCCACCGCGGCGAGACCGCAGATTCCCCGGCGAGTGCGGCGGTGATGAGCCAGGATCCGTGCGCGTTCGTTCCCTGCTCGATGACCGTTGGGGCAACCGCGCCGTGCTGGCCGGCCCACCGGAGCCGTGCGGCCTCGGCAGCGAGGTCAATCTCAGGGGTCCCCGCGGCGACCCACTTCACGAACCGGGCGCCATCGCCAGGGCCCGCATCTCGGAATGTCAGCCCGCCGAGCCCGTTCACCCACACCGCCTCCAACGCTCGCCCCGCTGTGAGTTCACGTACCGTGGGTGGCGTCGCGACCGGCCCTTGTGGGATCTGGGCAAGAGGGAGTCGGAAGTCGCTCATAGATCTGATTCTCACACAGGGGTACGACGTGGTCAGAGCGGGTAGAGTAGACGGCGATAGATTCCACTTTTGTGAAACAGGGAGTTCGGGGCGCACGCGCCCGGAAAACATATGGCTGAATACATTTACCAGATGAGCCGCGCGCGCAAGGCGGTCGGCGAGAAGCTGATCCTTGACGACGTATCAATGTCGTTCCTGCCGGGCGCGAAGATCGGCATGGTCGGTCCGAACGGCGCCGGTAAGTCGACGATCCTCAAGATTATGGCCGGCATGGATACCCCGTCGAACGGCGAGGCAATGCTCTCGCCCGGATATACGGTCGGCATCCTCATGCAGGAGCCCGAGCTTGACGAGACCAAGACGGTCCTCGAGAACATTGAGGGCGGGATCGCGATCAAGGCGAAGCTCGACCGGTTCAACGAGATTTCCGCGCTCATGGCCGAGCCCGACGCTGACTTCGACACCCTCCTCGCCGAGATGGGTACGCTGCAGGAAGAGATCGACGCTGCTGACGGCTGGGATCTCGACAACCAGCTCGCGCAGGCCATGGATGCACTGCGCACGCCCCCGGGCGACGCAGCGGTTGGGCCGCTCTCCGGCGGCGAGAAGCGCCGTGTCGCGCTGACGAAGCTGCTGCTCCAGAAGCCCGACCTACTGCTCCTTGATGAGCCCACGAACCACCTTGACGCCGAGAGCGTGCTGTGGCTTGAGCAGCACCTGCAGAAGTACCACGGCGCCGTCATCGCGATTACGCACGATAGGTACTTCCTGGACAACGTCGCCGAGTGGATCGCCGAGGTCGACCGCGGACGCCTCATCGGCTACGAGGGCAACTACTCGACCTACCTCGAGAAGAAGGCCGAGCGCCTTGACGTCCAGGGCAAGAAGGACCAGAAGCTCGCACGCCGCCTGAAGGACGAGCTCGAGTGGGTTCGCTCGAACACGAAGGGCCGTCAGGCGAAGTCGAAGGCGCGTCTTGCGCGCTACGAGGAGATGGCGACCGAGGCGGAGCGCACGAAGAAGCTGGACTTCGAGGAGATCCAGATTCCCGCGGGTCCCCGCCTGGGCAACATCGTCATCGAGGCGAAGGATCTCAAGAAGAGCTTCGGCGACCGTACCCTCATCGAGGGGCTGTCGTTCAGCCTGCCGCCGAACGGCATTGTCGGCGTCATCGGCCCGAACGGCGTCGGAAAGACGACGCTGTTCAAGACGATCGTCGGCCTTGAGCCGATCGACTCGGGCGATCTCAAGATCGGCGAGACCGTGAAGATCAGCTACGTCGACCAGAACCGCGCGAACATCGACCCGGACAAGACGCTCTGGGAAGTTGTCAGCGAGGGGCTGGACATCATCACGGTCGGCAAGACCGAGATCCCGTCGCGCGCCTACGTCTCGAAGTTCGGATTCAAGGGCCCCGACCAGCAGAAGAAGGCCGGCGTGCTGTCGGGCGGTGAGCGCAACCGGTTGAACCTCGCGCTCACGCTCAAGCAGGGCGGCAACCTGCTGCTGCTCGATGAGCCCACGAACGACCTCGACGTCGAAACGCTGCAGTCGCTCGAGAACGCACTGCTCGAGTTCCCCGGTTGCGCCGTGGTCATCACCCACGATCGCTGGTTCCTTGACCGCATCGCGACCCACATCCTCGCCTACGAAGGCACCGACGAGAACCCGGCCGACTGGCACTGGTTCGAGGGCAACTTCGAAGCATACGAGGCCAACAAGGTAGAGCGCCTCGGCGCGGACGCGGCGAAGCCGTCGCGGAGCCACTACCGCAAGCTCACCCGCGACTAGGTCGCAATGCAGTGCCCGCAGGCGTGAATCCTGCGGGCACTGCTGTTTTGCGTGGCGGCCCCGCGATGCGCGGGCCCGACGAAAGGAACGACTGATGGCACGAGCGCACGTCCGAATTCAGCTCCGGTGGGGCGATCAAGACGCATACGGGCACGTCAACAACGTGACCTTCGCCCGGCTCCTCGAAGAAGCACGCGTCCGAACGCTCTGGATGGGTGCAGCCGACGAGGCGACCGGTCTCGAGGAGCACTTCAGCTCGAACGAGACGAGCGCGCAGAAGATGCTCGTCGCGAGTCAGCGAATCGACTACGTGCGCGTGCTCGAGTACTCGGAGCAGCCGGTCATCGTTGAGATGTGGATCGGGAAGATCGGCGGAGCGAACCTTGAGATCCACTGCGAGATCATCGATGGGGCGCAGTCAGAGCGCACCGTCGTCGCGCGTGCAGTCACCGTCGCAGTGATGGTCGATGCGGTGTCGCTGCGTCCCGCGCGGATCAGTGAGGCCGGCCGTGCTGCCGTCGCCGACTGGATGGACGAACCGGTCAAGCTCAGCAGGCACTAGCCGTGCGCTAGCGCGGGAGCCGAATCATCGACTCCTGCGAGACGCTCGAGACGAGCGCGCCAGAGCGGTCATAGAAACGGCCGTGCGCGAGCCCGCGACCGCCCTGTGCAGTCGGGGACTCGAGTTCGTAGAGCAACCACTCGTCCACCTGGAACGGGCGGTGGAACCACATGCTGTGGTCGAGGCTTGCCGCGCTCATGCCGGGCGTTGCCCACGGGATCCCGTGCTGCCGCGCGACCGGCTCGAGGAGGAGGTAGTCAGAGGCAAACGCGAGCGCGGCCGAGTGCAGCGCCTGCCCGCCCTCGAGTGGTTCGCGGCTGCGCAGCCAGACGAGCTGACGGTTCGATGGTTCGCCGGCCTGCATGAGTAGGTCGCCCTCGACGTGGCGAAAGTCGAAGGGACGGTTGAGAACCCACGAGTTGCGGCGCTCACCGGTGAGGTGGCCGTACTTGTCCCACACCGACGGCAGATCTTCTGGCTGCGTGATGCTCGCGGTGTCGAAGCTCTCTTGGTGCTCGAGCCCCTCCTCGCTGCCCTGATAGGACGCGATGAGCGACATGAGCACATTGCCGTCCTGGTACGCCTGCGCCCGACGGGTGGAAAAGGACCGGCCGTCATGCAGTCGGGCGATCTCGAAGGTCATCGGGGTATGGCTGTCGCCCGGGCGCACGAAGTAGCCGTGCATCGAATGGATCTCGCGACCCTCCGGCGCCGTCAGCCCGGCGGCGACGAGCGCCTGGCCGAGCACCTGCCCGCCAAACGCCCGCCCGTGTGGGGTTGGCATTGCCGGGCCGGTGAAGATGTCGTAGTGAGTGCGTGCCTCTGCGTTCGCAAGGGCGAGCATCTCAGCGAGGTTGGGGGCGGGAATTTCGCGCACAGGAGTCTCCTTCGCCGGGTCTGTCATATGCCCAGTCTATGGCGACCCCGCACGGCTGGCGCTAATCATGCAACGCTAGGCTTGAAGCGATGAGCGCGCACACACAAACACTGGGCCTTGCCGATCAGGCGACACGAGACGATCTGCAGAACTATCTGGGGCGACTCGCCCGCTTTGGCGAGCCCGAGGTGCGGTTGCAAACCCGCGGTGACGTGCTCGCCGTGTACGGCTGCACGCAGGCGCCGCTCGGCATCATGGACGACTCGCCCGTGGTGCTCGTGATGCGGGCCTTCCCGCTGTCCGAGGCGCCAGCCGCCCCCGTCGACACCGTCGTGGAGGTGCGTGCCCTCACTGACCGGCTAGCGCGGGTCGAATCGGGGCTGGATCTTGCGATGCCTGACATGACCGTCTCCGCGGCGTGGAGCGGCGTGCTGCCGCCACTGTCCGGGTGGGAGTCGCGCGGCGAGATCGACGCCGGTTCGCTCGCGGTGGTTGCCGCCGAGGGGATGGCCCGCGTCGCCGAGAACGTGCCGGCTGACGCAGGCGATCCCGTCGTGCAGAAGGTGCGGCGTGCGGTCTGGGGGAGCGAGATTGCCCCCGGGATCCCCGCCGCAGCGGCATTCGCGGCGGAGGGCCTTGGCTTCCTGGCGGGGGTCGAACGGCTCTCCGTTTCGGGCAGTCGTGCGTGGACGCGGATGAGTGGACGTAACGGTCACGTCATCTTGCGGCGCGGTGTTGGCCTCATGAGCTAGACTAGTTGGGTCTATCTAGAGGAGTTAATTCATGGCTAATGTCAACGGCATCATCGACCCACCGATCGACGATCTGCTCGCCAAGGTGGACTCGAAGTACGCTCTGGTCGTGTTCGCCGCTCAGCGCGCGCGCCAGATCAACGACTACTACACCGATCTGCACGACGGAAACCTCTTCGACAACGTCGGCCCGCTGGTCGACTCGTCTGTCGATGACAAGCCGCTGTCGATCGCTCTCCACGAGATCGTCGAGGGCAAGCTGCAGATGACGCCCAAGGCGTAACTGCTTTTACTGTCGGTGGCGCCGGATACCCTTACTGGTACCGGCGCCACAGCTATTCTTCGGCCGCGTTTCGTCGGCAACGTTCACCACTATGCGAGGAGCCTCCGTGCTGCGTCAGTTCACCTCCGAGTCCGTCACCGAGGGACACCCCGACAAGATTTGCGACCGCATTTCTGACTCGATCCTCGACGCGATGCTGGAGCAGGATCCGGGCGCGCGCGTGGCAGTTGAGACGCTCGTGACGACGGGTCTCGTGCACGTCGCCGGCGAGGTGTCAACGAGTGGCTACGTTGAGATCCCGCAGCTCGTGCGCGACACGATCCGTGAGATCGGGTACACGAGCTCCGAGATGGGGTTTGATGCCTCCTCGTGTGGCGTATCTGTGTCGATCGGCCAACAGTCACCTGAGATCGCTGATGGCGTCGGCGTCTCGCTCGAGGTGCGCGAGAGTGGCGACACCGATGAGCTCAGCGCGCAGGGCGCCGGTGACCAGGGCATCATGTTCGGGTTCGCGACTGACGAGACCCCCGAGCTGCAGCCGCTGCCGAGCTGGCTGTCGCACCGCCTGGCTGAGCGTCTCACGGAGGTGCGCAAGAGCGGCATCATCCCCGAGCTGCGCCCCGACGGCAAGACCCAGGTGACGATCGGCTACGACGGCGACCGGCCAGCCGCGATCGAGGCCGTCGTGGTCTCGACGCAGCACGCTGCGAGCCTGTCGGTACCCGCGCTCCGCGAGATCGTCGCGCGCGAGGTGATCAATCCCGTGCTCGAGCTCGTGGACCTGCCGAGCGCCGACGCCGAGTTCTTCATCAACCCCGCTGGCCCCTTCGTGGTCGGCGGCCCGATGGGCGACGCGGGCCTCACCGGACGCAAGATCATCATTGACACCTACGGCGGCGCGAGCCGCCACGGTGGCGGTGCGTTCAGTGGGAAAGACCCATCCAAGGTTGACCGCTCGGCCGCCTACGCGATGCGCTGGGTCGCGAAGCACGTCGTACGCGCGGGCCTCGCCCGCCGCGCCGAGCTGCAGGTTGCCTACGCGATCGGCCGCGCGACGCCCGTTGGGCTCTACGTGGAGACGTTTGGCACCGAGACTGTGCGAACCGAACGTATTGAGGCAGCAGTGCGCCAGGTCTTTGACCTGCGCCCGCTCGCGATCATCCGCGACCTTGACCTGCTCCGTCCGATCTACGCGCAGACCAGCGCATACGGTCACTTTGGGCGTGAGCTTCCCGACTTCACGTGGGAGGCAACACCTCGCGTTGCGGAGCTTCGCGCAGCCGCAGGCCTGTAAGGCTCGTGCATGCATGCCGAGCTGACGACGTGTAGCTGCCTCGAGGCAGAAGCTCCGGGAGGCCGGGCGGTCGCGGAGGTGTTGCTCGATTCCGCGCTGCCGCAGCTCGACCATCTCTTCGACTATGCCGTTCCCGAGGAGCTCGCTGATGAATTGCGCGT
Organism: Leucobacter sp. G161; assembly: GCF_001482305.1. Classification (GTDB taxonomy): domain Bacteria; phylum Actinomycetota; class Actinomycetes; order Actinomycetales; family Microbacteriaceae; genus Leucobacter. The sequence continues at coordinate 782 of NZ_LOHP01000034.1, read as the reverse complement.
CGGGCAGCGCGTGCGTGTACCGTTCCGCAATCAGCAGCGCAAAGCCTTCGGGTACGTCATTGGCTTCTCCGAGTCGAGCAGCTTCGGCGGCGAACTCTCGCCCATTGCCGACATCGTCAGCCCGGTGCCACAGCTCACCCCGGAAATCTGGAAGCTCGCCCGCTCCGTTGCAGACCGCGCAGGCGGCTCGGCCGGAGACATCATCAGGCTCGCGATCCCCGGCCGTCAGGTGCGCGTCGAGAAGCAGCACCTCGCGCTCGCAGGGAAGCCAGCTGGGCCGGCTGAGCCGGTTGAGCCAGCTGAGCCCGCTGAGCCAGGAGTACTCGACAACCCTGTTGAGGCGAGCGATCCCTCCGCGGAGGGCGACGCGGGCGCAGCCGAATCCCGCACGGAAGCCGCGCTTCCCGACGCCGACGCGCACGAGATTGCGGTCCAGCTCGTCGCGGGGGAGCGCCTCGCGTTTACCGCGACGCACTCGCCGATCCGCCTCCCGACCGGGGAATGGGTGGGCGGCTGGGCCGCACGCCTCGCGCACCTCGCGATCGCCGTGCACGAGCAGGAGCGCAGCGTGATCGTCGTGCTGCCCGACTACCGCGACCAAGATCAACTGCAGAGCGCCCTCGCGGCGTTCGGCGCCGACGACGTCGTGCGCGTCGACGCCCGGCAGTCGAACGGCGAGCGCTACACGAGCTTCCTCAGGGCGCTCGACCGGGTGCCGCACATCATTATCGGAAACCGCTCCGCGGTGTACGCGCCGGCGCACGAGCTGGGCGCGATCCTCA
>NZ_LOHP01000033.1 GCF_001482305.1 Leucobacter sp. G161 | reverse complement strand
GCTCCGCGCAGCTCATCTTCGACCTCGGCGAAGAGCTCACCGGTTTCGAGGTAGTGGTTGGCCCCTGCGGCGTACTCGGTGCGCTCGGTGGTGAAGTCGTAGCGTGATTCTGCGGCGTCGAGCACCTCGAGGGCGCATGCGATAACCTCTGGGCCGATGCCGTCGCCGGGGAGTACCGCGATGGAGTGGGAGCGCGTCATTGGGATCC
>NZ_LOHP01000032.1 GCF_001482305.1 Leucobacter sp. G161 | reverse complement strand
GAGGTGCGGCAGACGCGTGAGACACAGAAGCGTCGCGTGATGGTCGTGCAGACGGGTGAAGGGATGGCGGAGCTTCGCGCATACCTCCCCGCAGTCCAAGCGCTCGGGCTGTATGACCACCTCACGCGCATTGGGCGGGCCGTGAAAAGGCGGCTCATCCCCGCGCCTGCTGCCCCTGCCGCCGGCGCCGGCACCGGCGGAGCGGGCGGCACTCACGGAGCCACCGGGGCTGCCGGAGTCGCCGGCGCGGGGGCTCCAGGTGATGTCCCCGATACGCGCGGCCTGGACGAACTCCGCGCTGACGCGCTCTACGACCTCCTCAGCCGCGACCCATACGACGCAGCCGAAACAGCAGCAGTGCAGGGCACCGGGGCTGACCTTCACGGCCGCGTGCAGCTCGTCCTCACCGCCGAAGGCGTCAACGCGCTCCTCGCCACTCACGGCGGCACCATCGTCCGAGACAGCGACACCCCGGCAGGCGGCGTGAAATGCGAACTCCAAGGCTACGGGCCCATCGATATCGAGTCAGTACGACCCCTGATCGCGTCCCGGTATCAGTGGGACCTCGTCACCGTGTGTGCCCACACAGGAAGCGTCATCCGCACAGACACCTACCGCCCCAACAAGCCACAGGAACGCTTCCTCGTCGCCCGCGACGGGCACTGCAGATTCCCAGGCTGTGTCGCCCCGGTGTACCGCTCGGAACTTGACCACACCATCGACGCCGCCCTCGGCGGGCCCACAGCTACCGACAA
>NZ_LOHP01000031.1 GCF_001482305.1 Leucobacter sp. G161 | reverse complement strand
TAGCCTTGGAGTTCGCATTTCACGCCGCCCGTGGGGGTGTCGCGGGTGATGGTGCCGCCGTGAGTGGCGAGGAGCGCGTCGACGCCTTCCGCGGTGAGGACGAGCTGTACACGCCCGTGCAGGTCAGCCCCGGTGCCCTGCGCCGCTGCTGTTTCGGCGGCGTCGTAGGGGTCGCGGCTGAGGAGGTCGTAGAGCGCGTCAGCCCGCAGCTCGTCAAGACCACGCAGGTCACTGGTGTCTGCGGTGTTGCCGCTGTCAGCAGGTTTCGGCTGTCCATCATGGGCAGCAATGCCCTCAGGGGCAGCAATACCCTCGGAGCCAGCAATGCCCTCGGGTGCAGCAGGCGCGGGGATGAGCCGCCTTTTCACGGCCCGCCCAATGCGAGTGAGATGGTCATACAGCCCGAGCGCTTGGAC
>NZ_LOHP01000030.1 GCF_001482305.1 Leucobacter sp. G161 | reverse complement strand
CGCGGAGGATCTGCCCGCCGCGCTCGACACCGCCAGGCGCGAGGCGAAGGCGTCGTTCGGTGACGACACGCTGTTTCTCGAGCGGCTTATCGCCCGGCCGCGCCACATCGAGGTGCAGGTCGTTGCCGACAGCCACGGCACCGTGCTGCACCTCGGTGAGCGCGAGTGCTCGCTGCAGCGGCGGCACCAGAAGGTCATCGAGGAGGCCCCGGCGCCGAACCTCACTGACGAGCTGCGTGCCAGGCTCGCGGAGGCCGCGGTCGAGACGGCGCGCAGCGTCGACTACCTGGGCGTCGGCACGGTCGAGTTCATCGTCTCTGCCGACGACCCCGAAGAGTTCGCGTTCATGGAGATGAACACCAGGCTCCAGGTTGAGCACCCCGTCACCGAGGAGGTCACGGGTGTGGATCTCGTCGCCGCGCAGCTGCGCGTCGCAGCGGGCGAACCGCTCGGCCTCACCCAGGAGGACGTGCAGATCACTGGCCACTCGATTGAGGCGCGCATTTACGCGGAGGATCTGCCCGCCGCGCTCGACACCGCCAGGCGCGAGGCGAAGGCGTCGTTCGGTGACGACACGCTGTTTCTCG
>NZ_LOHP01000029.1 GCF_001482305.1 Leucobacter sp. G161 | reverse complement strand
CACCGCGGGTCGCGAACGCTTCGGCCCCCATGTCGAACGGGGCGCCGGCCAGTTCGACCGCGCGCACGCGGCCGCCCAGCTCAGGCGCTGCTTCGAGGACCGTCACGCGAGCGCCCGCGAGCGCGAGCTCCCGCGCGGCGACGAGGCCCGCAACACCGCCGCCGACAACGGCGACGTGTGGGCTAGCGGTCATGTGCGAGCTGCACGATGCGCGTGAGCACATCGGGGTCGGTCGTTGGCGGGACGCCGTGCCCGAGGTTGAGGATGTGTGCGGGTGCTCGCTCGCCTCGCGCGAGCACATCGGCGACGTGGGCTTCGAGCACCTCGGGCGGCGCGCTGAGGAACGCCGGGTCGAGGTTGCCCTGGAGCGGGAACAGGTCGCGCAGCCGGGCGCTCGCCTCATCCAGCGGGAGTCGCCAGTCGACGCCGACCGCATCCGGGTCGAGCGCGGCGAGCTCCTCAAGCAGGTGCCCCGAGCCCACCGCGAAGTGGATCACCGGGACCCGCAGTTGCGTCGCCGTGTCGCGCGGGTTCGGGAACCTGAACTCGCGCGCCAGGCTGAGCGCGCGCCGCGATGCCGGGGCAACGTTCGCACGGTACGCCTCCACGCTCAGCGAGCCCGCCCACGAGTCGAAGAGCTGCACGGCGCTCGCGCCGGCCTCGATCTGAGTCTCGAGGAACACCGCGCTGAGATCAGCCGCCCACGCGAGCAGCTCACGCCAGGTCTCGGGATCCGAGTGCATGAGCGCACGCGCGCGCAGGTGCTCGCGCGACGGCCCACCCTCGACGAGGTAGGCGGCGAGCGTGAACGGCGCACCCGCGAACCCGATGAGCGGCGTCTCCCCGAGCTCCGCTACCGTCAGGGCCACAGCATCGCGGATCGGGCCGATTGCCTCCCGCATCCGCTCAGGCGTGAACTCAGCCTTGACTCTGGCGACGTCCGCGGCGGTTCGCACGGGCTCCGCAAACACGGGTCCCGTGCCGGCAACGAGGTCGACGTCGACACCCGCGATCAGCAGCGGCACGACGATGTCGCTGAAGAACACAGCCGCGTCGACGCCGTGCCTGCGCACGGGCTGCAGCGTAATCTCGCTCGCAACCTCAGGGTTCAAACAGGCGTCGAGCATACGATGCTCAGATCGCAGTGCACGGTATTCGGGGAGCGATCGCCCCGCCTGCCGCATGAACCATACGGGGACGCGTTCGGGGCGCTCGCCGCGGAGGGCCTGCACCAGCGGAGAATCGCTCGTGGCACCGGAGACAAGTGGGTGGGTTTCGCTGAGAAGTTTCATCGATCGAGATAGTAACCCATAGATCTGATGTGATAGATCAGATGTGTTCAGCTTGGGGTGGTTTGCTGGGTCTTGTCCCACGCACCGACCGCTCGAACCGAGATCATTCCATGCTTCTTTCCCTTTCTGTCAGCCTCGATAGCGCCCCGTTCGAACTCCTCGAATCACTCTCGAAGCGCTCAACGGAGATCGCTGCGGGGCTCGACGACCCCACGCTCACCGCTGGCTCCGTCGTCGTGGCAACGTGCAACCGGTTCGAGGTGTACGCGGAAACCGGGCAGGATCGCAGCGCCGAGATCCTCGCGCGGGTTGCGGCCGCCGCGCACGTCGACCGGACCGAGCTCCGAGCCGTCGCAGCGCTCGCGACCGAGCACGCCACCGCCCAGCACCTGTTTGCGGTTGCGGCTGGCCTCGAGTCCGCCGTCGTCGGCGAGAGCGAGATCGCGGGTCAGGTCAGGCGCGCGCACGACGACGCCCGCGACCGGGGCACGCTCACCCACGATCTCGAACACCTGTTCCGCACCGCAACGCGCACCTCGCGCGACGTCGGGCACCGCACCGACATTCGTTCAGCCGGCCGCTCGCTCGTGCGACTCGCGCTGCGGATCTCCGAGGCCCGGGTCCCCGATTGGGGCACCGTGCGCGTGCTCCTCATCGGCACCGGCGCCTACGCTGGCGCGACGGTGACCGCGCTCCGGGCCCGCGGCGTCGAGACGATCCGCGTGTTCTCACCCTCCGGCCGCGCCGAGGCCTACGCCGAACAGCACGACCTCTCCGTCACCCACCGGGACGACCTCGAGGCTGCCCTCGCGGAAGCAGAGCTCGTCATCGCCTGCACCCGTGCGGAGGAACCGGTACTCACCGCCGAGCTCCTCCGCCCGGTCGCGGACGCCGCCCGGCCCCGACTACTCATCGACCTCGGAATGCCGCGCAACATCGATCACGCGGTGGCCGAGCTGCCCGGCATTGACCTGCTCGACATCGAGGGGATCGCGAAGCACGCTCCGGTAGCGGAACTCAGCACCGCCGCAGAAGCGCAGGACATCGTGAGCCAGGCAGCGGCGGAGTTTTCCGCCTCGCGCGCCGAACGCGACGCGCTCCCGGCGCTGCTCGCACTCCGCACCCATGTCTTCGGCATCCTCGAAGACGAACTCTGCCGCGCGAGGATCGCCTCTGGCTCCGCCGCGGACGCCTCAGCGGGCTTCGCCGCAGACGAGGCCACAGACGCCGCATCTGCCAAGTCCGCTGCCGCCCGCACCGCGGAGGTCGAGGCTGCCCTGCGACGCTTCACCGGCAAGCTCCTCCACACCCCGATGACGCGGATCCGCTCGCTGGGCCGCGAGGGCCGTGTGCCCGATGCTGCGGAGGCGCTGGAGACGCTGTTCGGCATCGATTCGGCAGCCCTCGGCAGCGGCCACGAGTAGCCGGGCGCGGTGCGGATCAGCGACTAGCTCAGCCGCCGGGCCTTGCCTCGAACGAACACGAGCATCACGAGCCCACTAAACATGAGCAGCACCGTGGCGGGCCCGGCAAGCTCGAGACTCAGGCCCGCGCCACCGCCGTCTCCGTGTGCGTCGATGCCACCCGTTGCGAGAAACGTGCTTGGGTCTGTGAGGCCGTGAAGCAACATCGCCCAGATGAGATTCCCGGTCACCCGCATGACGAGGTACATGAGCACGCCAAACACGAAGGTGTAGGCGAGTGTGCCGAGCACCGTATTCAGCGACTGCCCGGTGAAGATGTTCACGGCGTGCATCGCCGCGAACAGCAGCGAGGACACCGCCGCCACGACCCACTCCGAGTAGCCGCCGCGACGCAGCAGGGTGACCGTCAGGCCACGAAAGAGCAGCTCCTCGGAGAACCCGATGAACAGTCCCGAGGCAAACGCCATCGCGACGACCCCCGGGCCGTACGCGCCATAGTCAATCCCGATGAGTCGCAGCACGACCGGGAGCATGACGACGGCGGGCGCGAGCCACATCCACCAGGAACGTCCGACCGGCTGTGCGGTGAACAGCGGGCGCGGCAGCCAGCCGAGCGACCACGCGAAGCCGAGCAGGATTACCGACCCGATCATCACCGGTAGTCCGAGACCAGCGAACACACCCCCCGGCGTCGCGAAGACGTTCTGGGCTACCAGATCTCGGGTAAGCGGCAGAAATGCGAACGGGGCAAGTTGATAGGCGACCGCATACCCAGCGACCACAAGCAGCGCCCGCCACCAGCCGCCCCGAGCCCAGAACGTGCGCCACCGAGATTCCCGGTGTTTGGTGTCGAGCGTGTGCATGGCGATCCCCCGTTCGCGTACGCCGCCGATGGGCTGCGTCTGTGCGGAAAATCGTACTCCTCGCACGCTCACACGAACAGAGGTGCTTCACTTCCAAGAGTGCGCGCCAGGTCTCTCGCTGTGTGCTCGCCTGCCTTCCTCTCCGACCCTATTAATTCAGACCAACTCTTGCGAAGGCCGAACACCGGTCGGAATGGATTACACGGGGGTTTGAGGATGCATGCCGCGCGGCACGCCGGGGCATCACGGCGCAAGCACGGAGGCATGCCGGGCGACTGCATGGGAGCGAGGCTGCCGCAGGCCGTTCCGAGGCTTGTCGGGTTAGCCCGCGGCGATCCGCTCGGCGACGCGGGCGCGCACGATCGCGTGAATCTCCTCCGGAGTGCCCGAGGCGTCGACGATGAGGAAGCGGCCTGGTGAGGCAGCCGCGAGGTCACGGTAGGCGCTCCGCACGGCCTCGTGGAACTCCTGCTGCTCGGCCTCGAGCCGGTCGTCCTCGCGTGACGCACGCCGTGTTGCCGCGACCTCGGGTGCGAGGTCAAACAGCACGGTCACGTCGGGCCACAGGCCCTGAGCGGCCCACTCGCTGATGCGCCGCACCTCGTCGACGTCGAGCACACGGCCAGCGCCCTGATACGCGAGGGAGGAGTCGATGTAGCGATCCTGCACGACGACCGCGCCGCGAGCGAGCGCCGGGCGTACGACCTGGGCAATGTGCTGCGCGCGATCTGCCGCGTACAGGAGCGCCTCCGCGCGCGGATCCACCGCACCAATCTCGTCGCCGCCGTGCAGCAGGATTCTCCGCACCTCAACGCCGAGCGGGGTGCCGCCTGGCTCGCGCGTGCGCACCACCTCGCGGCCCTCGCCCATCAACCAATCCTCGAGCAGGGCCGCCTGCGTCGTCTTTCCGACACTGTCCCCGCCCTCGAGCGTGATGAACATGCGCCGGCTACTCCGCTGCTGCCGCGGCAGCCTCGGCGGCTTCTGCGGCCTTCTTCGCGGCGTTCGCCTTGCGGGTCTCAGCGGCCTTCTTCGCGGCTGCCGAACGGGCCGGGTCAACGGCCTTCTTGGCCGCGGCCGTCTTCGCAGCTGGCTTCTTGGCCGCCGTCTTCTTCGCGGCGGGCTTCTTCGCGGGAGCCTTCTTCTTCTTGGCTGGCCCCTTCGCGCGCTTGATTGCGAGCAGGTCGATTGCGCGCTCGAAGGTGATGTCCTCGACGGAGTCGCCGCGCGGGATCGTCGCGTTCGTCTCGCCGTCGGTGACGTACGGACCGAAGCGGCCGTCCTTCACCTTCACGGGCTTGCCGCTCACGGGGTCAGCCTCGAATTCCTTGAGCGCAGCGCTCGCCTTCTTCGCGCCGTACTTCGGCTGCGCGAGCACCTCGAGCGCGCCGGGCAGGTCGATCGAGAAGATCGCGTCCTCGCTCGGCAGCGTGCGGGTGTCGCTGCCCTTCTTCAGGTACGGGCCGTAGCGGCCGTTCTGCGCGGTAATCGGGTCGCCCGACTCGGGGTCGTTGCCGACCGTGCGGGGCAAGTCGAGCAGCGCAACGGCGGTGTCGAGGTCAACGGTCGCAGGGTCCATTGATTTGAACAGCGACGCGGTGCGCGGCTTCTCGCCCTTCGGGAGCTCCTCGTCTTCGTTCGGTAGCTCCTGCACGTACGGGCCGAAGCGGCCGTTCTTCGCGATGACGCGCTTGCCGGTGACCGGGTGCAGGCCGACGACGCGGTCCTCGAGTGGCTCGGCGTCCGCGAGCTCGTGCGCGCGGGCGGGCGTGAGCTCGTCGGGAGCCATGCCATCGGGGATGTTCACGCTGCGCGGCTTGAGCTCGCCGTTCTCGTCGACCTCGCTCTTCTCGTCGTACACCTCAAGGTAGGGGCCGTACTTGCCGTTGCGGAGCGAGATCTGGTCGTCGATGCGGATCGTATTGATCGCGCGGGCGTCGATCTCGCCGAGGTTGTCAACGACGCCGCGGAGTCCGGGGTGGTTGTCGCTGCCGAAGTAGAAGTCCTTCAGCCAGGCGGAGCGGTCGGTCTTGCCGGCGGCGATCTCGTCGAGATCGCTCTCCATCTCAGCGGTGAAGTCGTAATCGACGAGCGCCGCGAAGTGTTCCTCGAGCAGCCGCACCACGGAGAACGCGATCCAGCTCGGCACGAGGGCCTGGCCCTGCTTCGAGACGTAGCCGCGATCCATGATCGTCGACACGATGGCGGAGTACGTCGAGGGGCGGCCGATGCCGAGCTCCTCGAGGCGCTTCGTGAGGCTCGCCTCGGTGTAGCGCGGCGGCGGGCTCGTCTCGTGCTTCTTCGCCTGCGGCTCGTTGATGCCAAGCTGCTGGCCCTCGACGAGCTGCGGGAGCGAAACGTTCGCCTTGTCAGCGTCGCCGCGCTTCTCGTCCTTGCCCTCTTCGTAGGCGAGGAGGAAGCCGGGGAACGTGATGACGGTGCCGCTCGCGGTGAACTCTGCGTCGGTGCTGCCGTTCGCTTCGGCGACCGGCACGCCGACGGTGACCGTCGCGGTCGATCCCTTGGCATCTGCCATCTGGCTGGCGACGGTGCGCTTCCAAATGAGGTCGTACAGCGCGAACTCGCCCTGCGTGAGCTTGCCCTTCAGCTCGCTCGGACGCTGGAACTCATCGCCTGCCGGGCGGATCGCCTCGTGCGCCTCCTGCGCACCCTTCGACTTGCCCGTGTAGACGCGGGGCTCGGCCGGGACGGTCTGCGCCCCGTAGAGATCCGCTGCCTGCGAGCGCGCGGCCTGAATCGCCTGCTTCGAGAGCGTCGGCGAATCAGTACGCATATAGGTGATGTGGCCGTTCTCGTACAGCGACTGCGCGAACGACATTGTCTGGCGCGAGCTGTAGCGGAGCTTACGGGAGGCCTCCTGCTGCAGCGTCGAGGTCGTGAACGGCGCCGCCGGACGGCGGGTGTGCGGCTTCGTTTCGAGCGAGCGAACCTCAGCTTTGGGGCCGGCGTCGAGCGCGCTCGCGAGCACCTCGGCGCGTGTGCCGTCGAGCGCGATTGCCCCGGCCTTGACGGCCTTCGGGCTCAGCTGGCCGCTGTCGTCAAAGTCGCCGCCCGACGCGACACGCTTGCCGTCGAGGCGCACGAGCTTGGCCTCGAACGGCACCCGGTCGATTGCGTCGTCGGCCGGTTCGAAGCGAGCATCGATGCTCCAGTACTCGGCGGAGGTGAAGGCGAGTCGCTCGCGCTCACGGTCGACGACCAAGCGGGTCGCTGCGGACTGCACGCGGCCAGCCGACAGCTTCGGGGCAACCTTGCGCCAGAGCACCGGCGAAATGTCGTAGCCGTAGAGCCGGTCAAGGATGCGGCGGGTCTCCTGCGCGTCGACGAGCGCGATGTCGAGGTCGCGGGTGTTGGATTTCGCTTCCTCGATGGCGTCCTTGGTGATCTCATGGAACACCATGCGGTGCACTGGCACCTTCGGCTTCAGCACCTCAAGGAGGTGCCATGCGATGGCCTCACCCTCGCGGTCCTCATCAGTTGCGAGCCACAGCTCGTCCGCATCTTTCAGGGCCCGCTTGAGCTCGGTGACCGTCTTTTTCTTGTTGTCATTGACGACGTAGTAGGGCGTAAAGCCGTCCTCAACGTCGACGCCGAACTTCCCGAAGGGACCCTTCTTGAGTTCGGCCGGGAGCTCCGAGGGTTCCGCGAGGTCGCGAATGTGGCCGACGGATGCGACGACGTGATAATCGTCGCCGAGGTAACCACCGATCGTGCGCGCCTTTGTCGGCGACTCCACGATGACAAGCTTCTTGCCCACGGCACTCCAATTCTTGCTTTGTATCCCGTACACGCGATTCGTCGCGCAGGGCTCCCTGCACGGCAACGATACACACAGTCGCGTGAGAATCTGTCATTCATTCTCCCGGACCCGGCCCGCAGTCGTCGTCGCCGATGGGCTCCTGGTACGCCGAACGGGAACTTTCGTGAGAATACTCCCACAAGATCGCAGAACCCATAGCCCCGTCACGGGTTATCCTGGACTTCCATACTCCCCTATCTCAGAGGCCACACACGTGAGCGCTAGCTTCTTCGCCCTTCTCGATGACATCGCCGTACTCGCTAGGGCCGCTGCAGCGTCCATCGACGACGTGGTTGCGGGGGCAGCGAAGGCCTCGGCGAAGGCCGCCGGCGTCGTAATCGACGACGCCGCAGTATCGCCCCAGTATGTGCAGGGCTTGACCCCGAAGCGGGAACTCCCCGTCGTCTGGAAGATCACACGCGGCTCGCTCATGAACAAGGCAATCATCATTGTCGGCATCATGCTCTTGAGCACGTGGGCGCCATGGATTTTCCCGTGGTTGCTTCTCGCCGGCGGCACCTACCTCGCATACGAGGGCGCCGAGAAGGTCTGGCATTGGATCAAGCCCTCGCACTCCGGCACGGCCGGGGTCGAGCAGGTAGTGGAGCGCACCACGACAGACGAGAAGCAGATGGTGTCGAGCGCGGTGCGCACGGATCTCGTGCTGAGCATCGAGATCATGCTTATTTCGCTCGCGAACATTGAGGCATCGAGCTGGGGTATCCGACTCGCGACGCTCATCGTTGTCGGTCTGCTCATGACGGTTGCTGTCTACGGTACCGTCGCGCTGCTCATCCGCATGGACGACGTCGGGTTCTGGCTCATCAAAAAGCCAGCGCGCTGGCTGCAGTCGATCGGCACCGGCCTCGTGAAGGCAATGCCGTGGGTGTTTAAGGGTCTCACCGTCGTCGGCGCGCTTGCGATGCTCTGGGTCGGCGGCCACATTCTGCTCGTGAACCTCGGCGAGGTCGGTTTCGCCGCGCCTTACGACCTCGTGAGCTCGATCGTGGGTGCGGTGAGCGCACCAGGAATCGTCACCTGGCTCCTCGATTCGAGCCTCTCCGCCGTGTTCGGACTCGCCTGGGGCGCCGTCGTGATGCTCGTGCTCGCGCTCTTCGCGCGCCTGCGCTTCAAGCAGCCGGCCGCCCGAGCCTCGTGACCAGCCGACCCGAACGGCGACAATTGCGCGGGCCCGTCAGGGATACAGTGATGCTGTGAAAGTACAGGTTCTTGTGATCGCTGACTGCCCGAGCGCGGCGCCAACCATGACGCGGCTGCGTACTGCGCTCGACGCGGTTGGACTCGGCAGCGTGCCAGTTGAAGAGCAGCTCATCGAGTCTCGTGACGACGCGACTCGTTTCGCGTTCGCGGGCTCACCGACGATCCTCATCGACGGGGAAGATCTGTTTCCCGGCGCCAGCCGCACAACCGACCTTGCCTGCCGGGTCTACCCGACTGCGTCCAGCCTCGCTGGCTGGCCGGAGGTGGAAGCGATCTCTGCGGCGCTCACAGCTTCACTCGACGGTGCACGAGACAGCGCGCCAAACAGCGCTGAGGGTAGCGTCCCGGGCGCCCCCGGCGGCGCAGTGTGAACGGAGCGCGCCGCTTCACTCGGGATTCTGCTCCGTGTCTCGGAGGCCCGCTCCGGCTTCTCTCGCGGTGACCGGCTTCGGAGCACGCCACCACTCAGCCGCACAAGCATCTCCGTGACATCGCACGGCTCCGCTGCAACACACCCCTCAGCCATGAGGCGGGCCAGCACGCGCCTCCCGTGTCACCGTCATCAGCCCACTGCGCACCACCACAGTGATCCGCGCCTCCAACTGCGATTCGGCGAGGTCACAGCGCGCCACCGTCGCACCGTGACGGGTGGCGAGCTCACCGGCAAGGCCGCAGGGATCCGTGTCCGTAGCGACCGCGATGCCGAGCATCGCGTCGGCAGCTGCGAGCGCAGCTGCGTCCGCGGCGTTTACAGCGCGAGCGCCCGCGACGACGGTGCCCGACGCGACGAGCACCGGCACCCCGAGCAGGATTGTCCCGGCCGCCACAGCGACCATCACCGGGACGCTCACGGCTGCGCACCCCCGCCCACCGCTTCAGACTTCGCCGCGCATCCACGCCCAGTTACCGACAGGGCCGCGAGGATCCCGGCGTCTGGCCCCATCGTCGCAGCAACGCAGAGCACCCGTCCGTCGTCGTTTCGGGTAATGCTGATGCTCCCCGTGACGCTGCTGAGCCGGGCTGCGGCGAGCGCGCTGTCTCCGCGTGCCTCCAAACGCGCAACATCGCCCGCGAGGGCGGTCAGCGAGACCCGTTGCGCTGCGAGCTGCACGCTCCCAACGACGAGTCCGAGCACGAGCAAGACCGCCGGCACCGTGATCGCGAACTCCGCGGTCACCGAACCTCGGCGGTCAGCGGCGAGGGCGCCCAGCAGCATCGTTAGCCTGCGCTGCCGAGCGCATTTTGCACGAGTGACAACAGCATCGCCCGGACTTCCTCCGACCGCATAATCACGATGAGCAGCCCGGCGAACGCGACCGCAGCCATGATGACGAGCGCGTACTCCGCGGTGACCGCACCGCGTTCGTCCGCGAGGAACCTCCGCAGCTGACCGCGACCTCGCTCCCGCTCCCGCTCCCGCCCCGAAAAGCCGCCGCCTCGTGGCGCTGGTGAGGAATACGTGGGACGTGTTCTCGTTGGGGTTGTGCCTGTTTTCAGGCCTGTCGCACTCATGTTGCTCTCCTATTCTGTGCACGGGCCGCTCCGGCCGACTGCCGTCTCGATTCCCGTCTTTGCCTTCGATGGTCGCCGAGTTATCGCTTCGCGTGCGCCCCGATCCCGGATGTGTGGACTGCTCGCGTCCGCGTGCGGCAACGGTGCCACTGTGGAGAACGGCTCGGTGCGGGTGAACGCTCGATGAACATGCGTGGGTTGCGGCTGCACCGCCGCCTGAGACGACCATGCCTGGGTATCGTCGAAGCCACAGCGCATGCCGCTCCCTGCAGCGAAGCGGTAGCGTCGCTCCGCTCACCCGCGCAACCATTTGGAGATGCAGTGACAGCCAACACGCTCCGCCAGGCCCCGCAGACTACGGGGCTCCTCTGGCTCCTCGCCCCGCTCTGGTACCTCCTGTGCGAGGCGGTGACGGCCACGGCCTTTGACGGCTACAGCTACGCGTATTTCTACATCAGTGATCTCGGGGTCGCTGAGCACGGTGACTTCGAGGGGCGCATGCTCGCCTCGCAGATCCCGGAGGTGATGAACGCAGGGTTCATCGGTTCTGGCCTCCTGTTCCTGCTGGGTCTGTGCGTTCTCTGGCCGTCCCTCGAGGGCGGAGCATCACGCTGGTACTTTCTCGGCGCGGGCGTGCTGCACACCGTCGGGATCACGTTTGTCGGGCTCGTGCCTGGCTCCCCTGCGAATGCCACCTCGGGGCTCATGACTATCCACGTGGCAGGCGCGATTAGCGCGATCGTTGGCGGTAACCTGGCGGCGATCCTGTCGCACTTCGCGCTCCGCACGTACTTGCCGAGCGCAGCGCAGCGCCTCATCGGCCCGGTCCTCGGCGGTCTCGGGCTACTGAGCGCGCTCCTGCTCGTGCTGCACGCGCTGGTTCCAGATGGGGTGTCCGAGCGCGGAGCCGTCTACACGTTTTTTGCGTGGCAGTTCCTCATGGCGATCGCGCTCCTGCGCATCCCACGCGCGGGAGCAAGCGGCGCCAGCGCGGTCACATCGGCAGCAGATCACCGAACAGCGTCACGATCACGGGGACAACGCCGACAGCGATGAAGGCCGGCAGCACGCAGGTGGCGAGGGGCACGAGGATCCGGATCCCGAGCCGCTCCGCTTCTCGCTCAAGCTGCGCCTGGGTACGCGTACGCACCTCACCGGCGGCATCGAGCAGCAGCGTGGAGGCTGGCACGCCGACCGCCGTTGCCGTATCGAGTGCGCTGGCGAGCGGCCGATCGGCGCGAAGGCTATCGAATGAGATCCATTCCGCTCCGGTGTCGGACACGGCGTCTGCGACGCGGCGAAGCGCGTGTTGCGGCGGAGCCCCGCCCGCGAGCGCGATCCACATGAGTTCACACTCGAGACCGGCGACGCGGTCTTGGTCTGCGACCCGCGACGTGAGCACGCTGGTCCACCGCATCCCAACGATCTGCAGGAGGAGTCCGACGAGCAGCAGCACCATTCCGAACGGGGTAATGAACACCGGCAGCGGATCGAACCCGAGCAGAAAGCTCACTGCGAGGGCCGCGAGCGGCAGCCACGACACCAGCCGCGCGGTCAAGCGTGGCCCCGCGAGCAACACCTCGCGCTTCTGGGCGACCTCGACGATCCCGCGAAGTGCGGCAGCAATCCGATCGAGGGCCGGGGCAAATGGTGCGCCGCTGCTCTCCGCGAGGTGCCACGCGGCGCCGAGTACCCGCCACTCGGGCCCGTCGATGTGTGCGAAGGCATCGCCGACACCGCTCCCATCGCGTACGAGGCGCGCCACTTCCCGCGTCTGCACACTGTCGATGTCGCGGGCGAGTGTCTGCACCGCCAGTGCGGGTGACATGCCTCCGCGGAGCAGCGCCGCACAGCGGGTTGCCGTCGCCGCTGCCGTGGCGACGGGCGCATCTGCGCGTTTCGTGCCGGCCCGGACCAGGCCGATCCGGCGGAGGAGTTCGCCGGCCCGGCCGCCCGCCTGCTTAGCGTCCGCGGCCCGCTGCGTCATGCGCCGCCACCTCCAGCGTGCCGTGGTCGCCGATGCGCAGCTCACCCAGCTGCTCAATGCGGTGCACCCCACCGCGGCGGCTCACGTGGACGATAAGGTCGAGCGCCATGGCCTGCCGCGCCAGCGTCTCCGGACCGAGCCCGGCGAGCATGCCGAGCGCTTCGAGCCTGGCGGGAACATCGCGAATGCTGTTCGCGTGCAGTGTGCCAGCGCCGCCCTCGTGCCCGGTGTTCAGCGCGGCGAGCAGCGTCACGATCTCGGCGCCCCGGCACTCCCCCAGTACGATCCGGTCTGGCCGCATCCGCAACGCCTCACGCAGCAGCCTGTCGAGCCCGATCTCGCCCGCGCCCTCAATGTTTGCCTGCCGTGTTTCGAGCGAGACGTGGTGCAGATGCGTTGGCCGCAGCTCTGCGACATCCTCAATCGACACGATCCGCTCTTCAACGGCCACCAGCGCGAGGAGCGCGTTCAGCAGCGTCGTCTTACCGCTCCCGGCTCCGCCGGTGATGAGCAGGTTCCGGCGAGCTGCCACGCTGCGCTGCAGCACCTCAGCGACCCGCCTGGAGCACAAGCCACCGGCCGCGAGCTCGGTGAGGTCAGGGGATCGCAGCGCCGGTAGCCGAATCGAGAGCACGGGACCGGACACGGCGACCGGGTCGAGCACCGCATGGACCCGAATCCCGTCACCGAGACGGACATCGGCGACGGGGTTGAGTTCGTCGAGGTGTCTGCCACCCGCGGCGATGAGCGCAATGGCAAGCCTGCGGACTTCCGCGGCGGGCGCTTCCCACCCCGAGATCGCTTCGGCCCCCTGCCCGCGATCGATCCACAGCTGGCCCTGCCCCTCGCGCACGTGCAGCATCACGTCGCGAACACCCGGATCGTCCAACAGCGGTAACAGGCCCCCGAGCGCTCGGCGGGCGTCACCGCCCAGCGCGGTCGACCGATGCGCCCTGCTCTGCCGCTCTCCCAGTTCCATATTCCCAGGCAATCCGAGCGCGCGTGCCGCCGCAACCATCCCGTGGGAAATGTGCACGGTGTGCCGAGGTCCCCTCTTTCGGGGGGCCTGGGGAGGGAGCTTTGGGGTCTACCATGAAGCGAGACAATGACGTTTCCTGATTGAAAGGGTAGCCATGAGCGACGATCACGGCACTATCGAAAGTCTTTCTTCCCTCGCACACGACGAACAAGAGAGCTACCCCCCTTCCGCGGACTTCCGCGCGCAGGCCAACCAAAACTCTTCGGAGATCTACCTCCGCTCGGCTGCGGACCCCGAGGCGTACTGGGCAGAGCAGGCGCAGCAGCGCCTCACCTGGCGCAAGCCGTTCACCGAGGTGCTCGACTGGACGAACCCACCGTTTGCGAAGTGGTTCGCGGATGGGGAGCTCAACGTCGCCGAGAACTGCCTCGACCGGCACGTGGCAAACGGGCTGGGGGATCGAGTTGCATACTATTTCGAGGGTGAGCCCGGGGACACCCGCACCCTCACGTACGCTGAACTCACCCATGAGGTGAAGCGGGCAGCCAACATGCTCACCAGCCTTGGCGTCACCGCCGGGGATCGCGTTGCGATCTACATGCCGATGATCCCGGAGACGGTCATCGCGATGCTCGCGGTCGTCCGGCTCGGAGCAGCACACTCCGTCGTCTTCGGCGGCTTCAGCGCCGAAAGCCTCCGGTCACGCATCGACGATGCAGAGGCTGAGGTCGTCATCACCGCTGACGGCGGTTTCCGTAAGGGGCGCGTATCACCGCTGAAACCGGTCGTGGACCAAGCTCTCGGGCTTGAGAACGCCGACGGCAAGCCGAGCACCGTCAAGCATGTACTCGTCGTGCAGCGCGGCGGCAACGACATCGATATGCAGGCGGGCCGCGACCTCTGGTGGCACGAGGAGATCACTGCGTTCGACGGCGAGCACACCGCGCAGGGCTTCCCTGCTGAGAACCCGCTCTTCATCCTGTACACCTCAGGCACCACCGGTCGCCCGAAGGGGATCCTGCACACCTCCGGCGGCTACCTCACCCAGGTCGCGACCACGCACAGCGACATCTTCGACCTCAAGCCCGAGACCGACGTGTTCTGGTGCACGGCCGACGTCGGGTGGGTGACCGGACACAGCTATGCCGTCTATGGACCACTCGCGAATGGCGCAACGCAGATCCTCTACGAGGGCACACCCGATTCGCCCGACTGGGGCCGCTGGTGGCAGATCGTTGAGAAGTACGGCGTCACCATTTTCTACACGGCGCCCACCGCGATCCGCGCCTGCATGAAGGTGGGTCGCCAGATTCCCGAGCAGTACGACCTCTCGA
This sequence comes from Leucobacter sp. G161, assembly GCF_001482305.1. Classification (GTDB taxonomy): domain Bacteria; phylum Actinomycetota; class Actinomycetes; order Actinomycetales; family Microbacteriaceae; genus Leucobacter. The sequence goes on along the minus strand of NZ_LOHP01000029.1, from coordinate 9,555 downwards.
GTCTGCGACTGCTCGGCAGCGTTGGCGAGCCGATCAACCCCGAGGCGTGGCGCTGGTACCAGGAGGTCATCGGCGGCGGGAAGACCCAAATCGTCGACACCTGGTGGCAGACCGAGACCGGAGCAATCATGATCTCGCCGCTGCCCGGACTCACCTCGCTCAAGCCAGGCAGCTCGCAGATCGCGCAACCCGGCGTCGCTGTGAGCGTCGTCGACGACGACGGCAACCCCGTACAGAACGGCAACGGTGGTCTGCTCGCGGTGGATCGGCCGTGGCCGTCCATGGCCCGCACCGTCTGGGGCGATCCGCAACGATACATCGATACCTACTGGGGCAAGTTCGGCGATAAGTACTTCGCAGGTGACGGGGCTCGGCTCGATGAGGACGGCGACATCTGGTTCCTCGGCCGCGTCGACGACGTGATGAACGTCTCGGGCCATCGCCTCTCAACCACCGAGATCGAGTCGTCACTCGTCGGCCACCACGCGGTCGCGGAGGCCGCGGTTGTCGGCGCCGACGACCCCACGACGGGGCAGGCTGTCGTGGCGTTCGTGATTCTCAAGTCGCAGCAGCAGCTGCTCACCGAAGCGGACGCGGAGCAGGAGCTTCGCTCGCACGTCTCGGCACACATCGGTGCGATTGCGCGGCCGCGAAACGTGTACCTGGTGAACGAACTGCCGAAGACCCGCTCGGGCAAGATCATGCGGCGCCTCCTCAAGGATGCTGCCGAAGGCCGCAAGATCGGTGACACGACGACGCTCGCCGACACCATGGTGATGCAGCTCATCTCCGACAGTGTCGTCGCGGAGCGTGAGAGCGCGAAGTAGCACGCCGCAGAGACGAGAGGGGCGGTGGATCCAAGTGGATCCACCGCCCCTCTCGTGCGTTCGGAGGCGAGCTCCGAGCGAGTCTTAGTCGCGTACCCGGAAGATGAACTCCACCTCGACCGGGGCGTCGAGCGGGAGCACCGAGACGCCGACTGCCGAGCGGGCGTGAATGCCCTGATCGGCGAACACCTTGCCGAGGAACACCGATGCGCCGTTCGCGACGGTGGGCTGGCCGGTGAACGACGGGTCAGACGCGACGAAAGCGGTCACCTTCACGACCTGCTCAACGTTGTCGAGCGACCCCAGCACGCCGCGAACCGCAGCAAGCGCGTTCAGCGCGCAGAGCTGCGCGAGCTCCTCAGCCTGCGCTGGCGAGACGAGCCCTTCGCCCTCGCCGACCTTGCCCGTGGCAACGAGTGCGCCATTCGCGAAGGGCAGCTGACCCGACGTGTAGACGTAGTCGCCGTCACGTATCGCCGGGACGTACGCCGCAACCGCTGCGACGATCTCGGGGATTTCGAATCCAAGTTCGCTGATGCGATCCTCGATCACAGATGCCATGTTTAGGCCCTTCTCTTGAGATAAGCAACGTTGCCGCCGGCGGGACCCTCGATAATTTGCACGAGTTCCCAGCCCTGTGCTCCCCAGTTATTGAGGATCTGAGCTTCGTTGTGCAGCAGCAGCGGAGTCACAAAGTACTCCCAACGCGGTGCTTCTGGGGTGTCACTCACGTGAGACTCCTTCTTGAACGTAACGGGTGAAATTGCCGAGATTCGGCGCGAGCGGCGCTGATTGCCAGCTTTTATCGCCTACCCTTGAGTCTATGACCCCAAAGGCCACAAAGTCTTCGCGCGTACCCACAGCTAAACCTCGTTCAGCTGGTGGCGTGCTCGGCGGAATCCTCGGTGCGGTTGCCATGAGTGCCATCGCCGGCATTCTTGTCACCGCAGCAGTCACCCCCGTGGTGGCGCTCTCGGGCGCAGCCGCAACCTCAGCTGTCAGCATCTTTGAGAACCTGCCAAGCAACCTGAAGCCTGGTGCGCTCGCACAGCCGAGCACCCTGTGGGCGAAGCAGGGTGACAAGAACGTCAAGATCACCGAGTTCTATGAGCAGGACCGTATCCCGGTCGGCTGGGATGACATCTCACCGTATGTGAAGGACGCACTCGTTGCGATCGAGGACCCGCGCTTCTACACCCACGGCGGCGTCGACGCTCTCGCGGCATCGCGCGCGGTCGTGCAGAACGTTGCCGGTAGCTCCGGCCGCTCGGGCGCTTCGACGATCACCATGCAGTACGTGCGCAACGTCCTCGTGCAGGAGTCGACGGCGATCCCCGACCCCGAAGAGCAGGACGCCGCGTACGAGCTTGCCATGCAGGAGAGCATGGACCGCAAGCTCAAGGAGATGAAGCTCGCGATTGGGGTGGAGAAGAAGTTCACCAAGGACGAGATCCTCACCGGCTACCTGAACATCACTCTGTTCGGCCGCCAGGTCTACGGCATCGAGTCAGCCGCGCATTTCTTCTTCAACACCACCGCGAAGGATCTCACGCTTCCACAGGCAGCAAGCCTCATCGCGATCGTGAACCGTCCGACGGCGTACCAGCTGGACATTGAAGAGAACATCCCCGCGAATAAGGAACGACGCGATCTCATCCTGCGACAGATGCTCGCTCACGGCAAGATCACGCAGGCGCAGCACGACGAAGCGGTAGCGACCCCCGTCGAGCCCGTGATCACGCAGCGAGTTCAGGGCTGTGCCGTCGCGGAGCAGACCTACGGCCTTGGCCACTTCTGCGACTACGTGCAGAACCAGATCAAGAAGGATGAGCAGTTCGGCGCTGACGCTGAAACCCGCGACTTCAACATGCGTCGCGGCGGCCTCGACATCTACACGACGGTCGACCTCGATCTCCAGAAGGCAGCAACCGACGCAGTCCGCGGAAACGTTCCCCAGGTGATGGAGGGGATTGACGTTGGCGGCGCCACGGTGAGCACGGAGGTCGGTACCGGCCGGGTGCTCGCCATGGCCCAGAACAGGCCCTACAGCAACGATGAAGCGCTCATGTCGCAGGGATACACCTCAATCAACTACAACACCGACCAGAGCGACGGCGGCTCCTCCGGCTTCCAGGTCGGCTCAACGTTTAAGGCTGTTACTCTCGCCGAGTGGATCCGCACCGGGCACTCCGTGCGCGACGTCGTCAACGCCAGCGGCCGCACCATCCAGGAATCCAGCATTCGCGCGAGCTGCGTCGACGGTGGCGTCTACGGTTACGGCTCGTGGGAAGCGAATAACGATAACCTCGGCGTTCGCGGCAACCAGTCTGTGTTGACAGTCATCGGTCAGTCGCTCAACGGTGGCGTGATTTCGATGCAGCAGCAGATGGATCTCTGTGACACCTTCGACATGGCCGACCGGCTGCTCATGCACCGCGCCTCGAAGATGACCAACACGGACCTGCCGAACTACGACACGTACAACCTCACGCGCAACCCATCGAACGTTTACGGTGGTACCGACGAGATGGCCCCCATCACGATGGCCACCGCGTTCGGTGCGTTCGCTGGCAAGGGCAAGGTCTGCACCCCGGTCGCCATCGACTCGATCACCGGGCCCGACGGCGAGCCAGTGCCATTCAAGAAGGGCGAATGCTCTGAGGCGCTCTCGCCAGAGGTCGCCGCGGGCGTCGCCTACGCACTCGAGTACACGATCTCCAACGGCATCGCCCGCCACGCGGCGTCCGCGTTCGGCACGCCGCACCTTGCGAAGACCGGAACCACCGACAGCTACATCGATAACTGGACGGTCGGCGCATCGAGCAAGGTCGCGACCGCGACCTGGGTCGGCAACGTCGGCCCGAACCCGCAGTGTCTCGGACAGGTAGGGTGTGAGCGCGTCGATACGCGTAACTTCGGCGGCTACCAGGGTCTCACCGCAGCGGACAGCCGCATCTGGCCGGCAGTCATGTACGTCGCCGATGAGAAGTACGGCGGCGAGGGCTTCGGCGATCCAGCCGAGACAGCGCTCAAGCAGACCATGGTCAACGTTCCCGACGTCCGCGGCAAGTCCTTCGACGAGGCCGCAAGCATCATCACGAACGCTCGATTCGCATACCGCGACGGCGGCGAGGTTGACTCGTCAGTGCCGAAGGGCATGATCGCCAGGACCGACCCGGGCATCGGTGCCGCGACCGGACTTGGCGCCGAGATCACGCTGTACCGCTCGCGCGGCAACGCAGGCGCGGTACCTGGCGGCCTCGGTGGCATGACCGCGAACGAGGCAGAGAGCGCGCTGAAGTCGGCCGGCTTTACCTCGGTGAGCGTCACGTGTGCTGCCGACGGCAAGGTCGACAAGGGCAAGGACAAGGTGAAATCTGTCTCACCCGCCGCTGGCGAAGAGATCCGTTTGAACGAGCGCGTCACGCTCAGCGTGAACTGCTCGTAGTCGGCGACGGTAGGAACGATGACGCGTTCACCGCGCTCTAACACCGCTGCGGCCCTGGGATGGGCCGCAGCGGGCGTGCTGCTCTGGTCGACCGTGATCGAGCGACGTCTCTTCACCGTTCGACGCCTCGAAGTCCCGGTGCTGCGCGAGGGCGCGGCCCCCGTCAGGGTGCTGCAGCTCTCCGACCTGCACCTGGCCCCGTGGCAGACGAACAAGATGAACTGGGTGCGTTCACTCGCAGCGCTCAAGCCCGACCTCGTTGTGCTCACGGGTGACCTCATGGGGCACACCGGGGCGCGGCCATCGCTGTTGCACACGCTCGCAGCGTTTGCAGGCACGCCGACGGTGTTCGTGCACGGCTCCAACGACTACTACGGGCCGAAGCTGAAGAACCCGTTGAAGTATCTCAAGGAGCCGAGCCGGCTCAGCACTCGCGAGCAAGATATCGACAACGCGAAGCTGACGGCCGGGCTCGAAGAGTTGGGGTTCCTGAACCTCAACAACTCCGCAGCCTCACTCCAACTGCGCGGTTCGCAGTTGGACTTCTTCGGACTCGATGATCCGCACATCAGGTTTGATGATGGCGCTCAGATGCGGTCGGAGATTGCCGCGCAGGGGCTCGGCTTCGACGAGCGCGCCGACAACGCCCCCACCCGCATCGGCGTCGTCCACGCCCCCTACCAGTCGGCGCTTGGCGAGCTCCTCGACGAGGGCGCCGATCTCATCCTCGCCGGCCATACACACGGCGGCCAGGTACGCGTCCCCGGCATCGGTGCGCTCACCTCCAACAGTGACCTCCCGAACGACCAAGCCCGTGGCTTGAGCGTCTGGTACGACGCACACCGCGCCGCGTACCTCAATGTGAGTGCCGGTCTGGGCAACTCGATCTACGCGCCGGTGCGCTTCGCGTGCCGACCCGAGGCGAGCCTCATCACGCTCAGCGCGCCTGGCGTCTAACGCGCTGGTGTAGGGGCGCGCTAGACGCCCCTACACCGCCGTGGAGCCCGTTCAGTCAGCCAAGGGTGGCAAGGAAGCTCGCGAGTCGCCCTGCGGCCTCCTGCGTCGCCTCAGCGGTATTGAATGCGCTGAGCCGGAAGTGCCCGGCCCCGGTCGGCCCGAAGCCGACCCCGGGGGTGCCGACGATCTGCGCCCGTTCGAGGAGCGCATCGAAGAACTCCCACGAATCCATACCGCGCGGGCAGCGGAACCAGACGTATGGGGAGTGCTCGCCGCCCACAGCGGCAACGCCGGCGGCTTCAAGGGTCTCACGGATGAGGCGCGCATTCGCCAGGTAGTACTCGACGTCTGCCTGCACCTGCGCACGCCCGGCCGCGCCATAGGTCGCTTCTGCCGCACGCTGCACAATGTACGGGGTCCCGTTGAACTTCGTCGACTGCCGCCGGAGCCACATCGCATTCAGCGAGACGCCATCGCGCCGCAGGTTCCGGGGCACGACCGTCCACGAGCAGCGCAGCCCGGTGAAGCCGGCCGTCTTCGAGAACGAACCAAATTCGATCGCTACCTCGTCAGCGCCCTCGATCTCGTAGATCGAGCGCGGCACATCGTCGCCGGTGATGAAGGCCCGGTAGGCGACGTCAAAGAGGATCACGGCGCCGGTTTCCCGCGCATACTCGACCCACTTAGTGAGGTCGTCGCGCGACAGCGTCGTGCCCGTCGGGTTGTTCGGGGAGCACAGGTAGATGAGTTCGACGGGTTTGGCTGGAAGCGCTGGCCGGTACTCGTTCGTGTCGTCGCAGGGCATGTAGGTCAGGCCCGTCCATCGTTCCCCGTCGAAGCTGCCGATCCTGCCCGCCATCGCGTTCGAGTCAACGTAGACCGGGTAGACCGGGTCGGTAACCGCGACACGTGCGGTCTCCGAGAAGAGTTCTTGGATGTTCGCCGAGTCTGACTTCGAGCCGTCGCCGATGAAGATCTCGTCGGCCGAGACGTCGACGCCGAGCGCGGCGTACTCCCCCGCAGCAATTGCCTCGCGGAGGAACCCGTAACCGGCCTCCGGGCCGTATCCCTGGAACGATGCGGCTGCCGCCTGCTCGTCCACCGCGCGGTGCAGTGCCTCGACGACCGCGGGTGCAAGCGGGCGCGTGACGTCACCGATCCCGAGCCGGAGCACGCGCGCCTCAGGGTGCTGTGTCTCGAAGCGGCGAACCCGCTCCGCAACCTCGCTGAAGAGATACGACTGGGGAATCTCCCCGAAGTGCTGGTTGGTGATCATCGGGGAGATCCTGTCTGTTCCGGTGGGTTAGTCGGAGAGTTTGGCTGCGACGACCTCGGCGATCTGCACGGTATTCAGTGCAGCGCCCTTGCGCAGGTTGTCGTTCGAGACGAAGAACACGAGCCCGCGGCCAGCGGGGGCCGACTGGTCGGCGCGGATGCGGCCGACGTAGCTGGGATCGTTGCCAGCAGCCTCGAGTGGCGTCGGCACATCGCTGAGCTCAACACCGGGAGCCGCCGCGAGCACCTCGCGTGCGCGGTCAGCGGTGATCTCGTTCGCGAACTCCGCGTGGATCGCGAGCGAGTGCCCGGTGAAGACCGGGACCCGCACGCAGGTGCCTGAGACGAGCAGCTCGGGGAGGCCGAGAATCTTCCGGCTCTCGTTGCGCAGCTTCTTTTCCTCGTCGGTCTCGCCCTCGCCATCGTCGACGATTGAGCCGGCGAGCGGAACGACGTCGAACGCGATGGTCTTCTCGTACACCGCAGGTGCAACGAAATCGATGGCGCGGCCATCGTGCACGAGCGCCTCGATCTTGCCCGTCTCAACGGCTGCCGTCACCTGGCCGGCGAGTTCCGCGACGCCTGCGAGGCCCGATCCCGATACAGCCTGGAAGGTAGTGACCTGCATGCGCTCGAGGCCGGCCGCGGCGTCGAGCGCTTTCATGACCGGCATCGCTGCCATGGTCGTGCAGTTCGGGTTGGCGATGATGCCCTGGCCAGCGGCGACGGTCGCGTCGAGCGCTTCGGGGTTGACCTCGCTTACGACGAGCGGGATGCTCGGATCGAGTCGCCACGCGCTCGAGTTGTCGATCACGATGGCGCCCGCCGCGGCAAACTCAGGCGCGTACTGCTTCGATGCGGCGCCACCTGCCGAGAACAACACGATGTCGAGGCCGGTCTTGTCTGCCGTCGCGACGTCTTCGACGGTGAGCTCCGCACCGCGGAACGGCAACGTGGTGCCCGCCGAGCGCGCGCTCGAGAAGAGCCGCAGCGACGCGACCGGGAAATCACGCTGTTCGAGGAGGGCACGAATGACGGTGCCGACCTGTCCCGTTGCGCCAACGATGGCGACGGAGAAACCCTGCTGTGCAGTCATGTGTGTGGATCCTGTCCTTCTGGCTCGGATGAGTGTGGTGGCCTGCGTCAGCGGCCGGTGCCCGCGTAGACCGTCGCCGAGTGGTCAGCGTCGAGCCCAAATGCGGTGTGGAGCACACGCACGGCCTTCTCCATGAGGTCGGCGCGGGTGACAACGGAGATGCGGATCTCGGAGGTTGAGATCATCTCGATGTTGATGCCCGCTTCGTAGAGCGCGCGGAACAGCTGTGCCGAGACGCCAGAGCTCGTGCGCATGCCGGCACCGACAACGGCGATCTTTGCGATCTGGTCGTCGTACAGCAGCGTCTCGTAGCCGAGCGCCTCGCGCTCAGCTTCGAGCACCTCGGTGACCTTGCGGCCTTCCTCCATCGGCACGGTGAAGGAGATGTCGGTGCGGTTCGTGTCGGCCGCGGAAATGTTCTGGACGATGATGTCAATGTTCGCGTTCGTCGATGCGACGACCTCGAAGATCTGCGCTGCCTTGCCCGGAATATCGGGAACGCCGCCCACAGTAATCTTCGCTTCGCTCGCCTCGGCGGCAACGCCAGTGATGACCGACTCTTCCACAAGATCTCCCTTCGGGTGCCCAGTCTTGGGCGTGTACACAACGGTTCCCGGCTCGCCTGAGAAGGACGATCGAACGTGCAGCTCGACGCCGTGTCGGCGCGCGTACTCGACAGCGCGCAGGTGCAGCACCTTCGCGCCCGCGGCTGCGAGCTCAAGCATCTCCTCGGAGGAGATCGCGTCGATCTTCTTGGCGAGCGGGGCGACGCGCGGATCGGTCGTGAAGACCCCGTCAACGTCGGTATAGATTTCGCACCGATCAGCGTCGAGCGCCGCGGCGAGGGCGACGGCGGTGGTGTCAGAGCCGCCGCGGCCCAGGGTGGTGATGTCTCGCGAGTCACGGCTGAACCCTTGGAAGCCTGCGACGATTGCGACGGCGCCCGAATCGAGCGCCTCTCGCACACGGCCAGGGGTCACGTCGACGATCTTCGCGGAGCCGTGGTCGGGCGTCGTGATCATGCCAGCCTGGCTGCCGGTGAACGACAGCGCCTCAACGCCCATGCCCTTGATGGTCATTGCGAGCAGCGCCATCGAGATGCGCTCGCCCGCGGTGAGGAGCATGTCGAGCTCGCGCGGCGCCGGGATCGGCGTGCAGTCAGCGGCCAGATCGAGGAGTTCGTCGGTGGTGTCGCCCATGGCGCTCACCACAACAACGACCTCGTTGCCGGTGCGGCGGGTCTCGACGATCCGCTTCGCGACGCGCTTAATGCTCTCCGCGTCGGCGACAGACGACCCCCCGAACTTCTGCACGATCAATGCCACGAGGGTCCTCCTTGGTTCTGGGCCAGGTTTCAGTCTAGCGGTCACCACATGCGCCAACCGCGCCCGCTCAGCTGTTCGTGACGAAGCGTTACTCGATCGAGCGGCCTGAAGCCCGCAGAAGCTGCACGCGAAGAGGCATTGACGTCTCTTTTATTCGACGATGCGTCGGCCCTCAAAAGCGCGACCGAGCGTGACCTCGTCCGCGAACTCGAGATCGCCGCCCACGGGAAGTCCCGATGCGAGACGGGAGACCGGCACCTCGATGCTCGTGAGGAGCCGCGAAAGGTACGCTGCGGTGGCTTCACCCTCAAGGTTCGGATCGGTGGCGATGATGACCTCACGGACACGATCATCGCCCGTGGCCTCACCGAGCCTGCGCATGAGCGCGGGAATGCTCAGGTCGTCTGGGCCGATCCCATCGATCGGGCTGATCGCACCGCCGAGCACGTGGTACAGCCCACGGAACTGACGGGTGCGCTCGATCGCGACAACGTCCTTGGGTTCTTCGACAACGCAAATGAGCGTGTGGTCGCGACGCGCATCCGAACAGATGCTGCAGCGGACCTGCTCGGTGATATTGCCGCACACCTCGCAGAAGCGCACACGCTCGCGCACCTCGGTGAGCAG
>NZ_LOHP01000028.1 GCF_001482305.1 Leucobacter sp. G161 | reverse complement strand
GTCCAAGCGCTCGGGCTGTATGACCATCTCACTCGCATTGGGCGGGCCGTGAAAAGGCGGCTCATCCCCGCGCCTGCTGCCCCTGCCACCGGCACCGGCACCGGCACCGACGCCGCCACCGCCACCGGCACCGGCACCGGCACCAGCACGGGCGGAGCGGGCGGCACTCACGGAGCCACCGGGGCTGCCGGAGTCGCCGGCGCGGCGGCTCCAGGTGATGCCCCCGATACGCGCGGACTGGACGAACTCCGGGCTGACGCGCTCTACGACCTCCTCAGCCGCGACCCCTACGACGCAGCAGAAACAGCAGCAGTCCAGGGCACCGGGGCTGACCTGCACGGCCGCGTGCAACTCGTCCTCACAGCCGAAGGCGTCAACGCGCTCCTCTCCACTCACGGCGGCACCATCGTCCGCGACAGCGACACCCCGGCAGGCGGCGTGAAATGCGAACTCCAAGGCTACGGACCGATCGATATCGAGTCAGTACGACCCCTGATCGCGTCCCGGTATCAGTGGGACCTCGTCACCGTGTGTGCGCACACAGGAAGCGTCATCCGCACAGACACCTACCGCCCCAACAAGCCACAGGAACGCTTCCTTGTCGCCCGCGACGGGCACTGCAGGTTCCCCGGCTGTGTCGCCCCGGTGTACCGCTCGGAACTTGACCACACCATCGACGCCGCCCTCGGCGGGCCCACAGCTACCGACAA
>NZ_LOHP01000027.1 GCF_001482305.1 Leucobacter sp. G161 | reverse complement strand
GTGTTCCTCAGGCGCTCGCGCCCGCTCTACGCGCGGCTGCGACGTGAGGAAGCCGAACGCGGCCGTGAGCTCGTCGAGGCCGTCATCGACGGTGAACCGTTCTCGAAGATCCTCTGGCTCGCCGGAGCGCTTGCCGCTGCCGGCGCCGGCGCCGCGCTCCTCGAAGGTATCGGGGGAGTGTTGCTCGTGCGCTGCCTCCAGCGTGCGCTCGCGACGCTGCGTGAGGACGTATTCGAGGCCGCGCTCGCGCTTCCGCTCGCCCGCGTCGAGCGGGCCGGCGATGCCGACGTGATCTCGCGGGTCACGAACGATGTCGAAGCGGTCACCGAGGCGATCTCCGGGGTGATCCCGATGTGCACGCGCGCGCTGTTCACGATCGTGCTCACCCTCGTTGGTATGGCGTTCCTGGACCCGTGGCTCGCGCTCGCGGCGCTCGTCGCCGTGCCGATCCAGGTCGTCACGACCCGGGTGTTCCTCAGGCGCTCGCGCCCGCTCTACGCGCGGCTGCGACGTGAGGAAGCCGAACGCGGCCGTGAGCTCGTCGAGGC
>NZ_LOHP01000026.1 GCF_001482305.1 Leucobacter sp. G161 | reverse complement strand
CCTCGATACAGTGCACGCAGCACCCTCCGCTGTCGGTGAGTCCGTGACCTCGCTTTGCGAGTCATAGCCACCTCCTTTGTTGGCGGTCTACGATCGCCAGCAAAGAGCCCGTACGCAGCAACAGCCCTCGACCGAATCCAGGCAAACTTTCTGCCCGATTTCGGATCGGCGGTGTTACGCTACTCCCGAGTCGTTGACTCGAGCAGGCTGTTGCTGCTCAGGGTTTTCTTCACAGGAACCCAGTTTCACGAAGTGCCCCTGTTATGGCAGGGGCACTTTGCTGTGCTGGGCGGGCCGGGATCACGTAGCTCTCGCCCGACTTGCGGAGCAGGCTAAACTCGGGCTGCTCCTGTCACGCTGCACAAAGCATGGAATGTGAGCAACTCGCGAGAGCTCGAGCGCCAACATCGTGTGGGGAGAACGCTTCGTCTCTGCAAGCGCCGCAAGAAGGTGCGCGACTCACCTTTCTTCGCTCGGCGACAAGCATCAAAGCCATCTTCCGCGGCTGCGACGAGCAACTGCGTGCTGTGTACCCAGCGGCTCCCCGGCAGGCTTGCGCCCGCCGGGGAGCCGCGCCCGGTCACCCGAGGATTTCAGCGATGAGCCTGACGACCCTGATCACGAGGACTGCTCCTCGATACAGTGCACGCAGCACCCTCCGCTGTCGGTGAGTCCGTGACCTCGCTTTGCGAGTCATAGCCACCTCCTTTGT
>NZ_LOHP01000025.1 GCF_001482305.1 Leucobacter sp. G161 | reverse complement strand
TAGACGGTGAACGCCGAGGCGACCTGGTCGACCGTGAGGCGGTGTTCGACGGCAAGCGCGAGCGGGAAGATGAGTTCGCTCACGAAGCTGCCGTCTTTTGCGACGATATCGTGCTCCGACGAGGCGCCCTCGAATACCCAGTTCACCGCCTGGCCCTGCTGGATGGTGATGTTGCTCGGCTCGAAGCGGTTGTCGATGACGCGGACGGTCACCGAGGCTTTCGCCCCCTCGTCCGACGGCACCACCGGAGGTTTCTCGGCTGAGCAGGCGGCGAGGCCGAATGCGAGTACGGCCACGCCCAGTACTGCGGCGATTCGGGCTACGAAGTGGGTCCGTGCTCGCCGTCCTACGGTTGTGAGTGCGCCAGCCATTAGTGCACGTGCATCGCGCGGGCGGCGTCAGTGATCGCGCCGGTGAGCGACGGGTAGACGGTGAACGCCGAGGCGACCTGGTCGACCGTGAGGCGGTGTTCGACGGCAAGCGCGAGCGGGAAGATGAGTTCGCT
>NZ_LOHP01000024.1 GCF_001482305.1 Leucobacter sp. G161 | reverse complement strand
CCGACTGGGGTTGGCTCCCCGCGGGCCGCGACTATCCCCTCTTCGACCCGCTCGCGCTCGTCGCGGTCGTGATCGTCGCGGTCACGCTCATCCTCTTCACCGGGGTGATGGAGGCGGCGATCGACCCGGATCTTCTCGAAGCCTCGGGGACCTTCCGCGTCATGCTGCTCATGGTGTCGTCAATCTTCATCCTGATCGCGCTGTATGTTGGCGCAATCGTCACCGCGAACACCTTCGCGACGATCATCGCCGGCCGCACCCGCACGATCGCGCTGTACCGGCTCGTGGGATCCACGTCGGCCAGGATCCGTTCCCGCGTCGCGGCTGAGGGCCTGCTTATGGGGACGATTGGCGCGGCGATCGGCTTCGCGCTCGCCGAGGGCCTCGTGTTCGTTGCCACCTCGTTTGGGCCCGACTGGGGTTGGCTCCCCGCGGGCCGCGACTATCCCCTCTTCGACCCGCTCGCGCTCGTCGCGGTCGTGATCGTCGCG
>NZ_LOHP01000023.1 GCF_001482305.1 Leucobacter sp. G161 | reverse complement strand
CCGAGCCGCGCGTGGATTCAATGCTCGGCCTCGCCGTGTTCCTTGCTGACGTGTACCGCGACACTGCCGTGCTGACCCGCGCGGGTGAGCTCTCACTGCAACACGCACAGATCATTACCGACGCGGGCATGGTCATCACGAACGTGACAGTCACAGGTGTTGATGAGACAGCGATCGCCCGCTCCATCGAACTCGACAGGCTCGCTGAACAGCGTCGCCACGCGTACGAGCAGGCGGTGCTGGTGTATGC
>NZ_LOHP01000022.1 GCF_001482305.1 Leucobacter sp. G161 | reverse complement strand
TACCTCCCCGCAGTCCAAGCGCTCGGGCTGTATGACCATCTCACTCGCATTGGGCGGGCCGTGAAAAGGCGGCTCATCCCAGCGCCTGCTGCCCCCGAGGGCATTGCTGGCTCCGAGGGCATTGCTGCCCCTGATGGACAGCCGAAACCTGCTGACAGCGGCAACACCGCAGACACCAGTGACCTGCGCGGACTGGACGAGCTGCGGGCTGACGCGTTCTACGACCTCCTCAGCCGCGACCCCTACGACGCCGCCGAAACAGCAGCGGCGCAGGGCACTGGGGCTGACCTGCACGGCCGCGTGCAACTCGTCCTCACCGCCGAAGGCGTTGACGCGCTCCTCGCCACTCACGGCGGCACCATCACCCGCGACACCCCCACGGGCGGCGTGAAATGCGAACTCCAAGGCTA
>NZ_LOHP01000021.1 GCF_001482305.1 Leucobacter sp. G161 | reverse complement strand
CCCACGCGATACTGCGGGCCCGTGCCCGGTGGCGACACCGGCACGGGCCCGCAGTCGTCTGGGGCGGGAGCTGCGCGGCCTGGGGCGGGGCGGCGCGACAGCACGCTCCAGTCGGCTGCCCGCGCCCTAGGGGCTCTCGGTGAGCGCAGGCTCGGTGTGGAGGGAGACTCCCTGCGTCTCCCTGAGTGCAAGCATGCAGATGAGCCCGATGAGACAGATCGCGACAAGCATGTACCCGATAGCCGCGCTTCCGACCTGTGTCGCCACGAGCGCGCTGGCAACCATCGGCGCGACCGCGCCGCCGAGCACGCCGCCGAGGTTGTATGCCATGCCTGCTCCGGTGTACCGGTACCTCGTCTCGAAGAGCTCGGGGAGGAAAGATCCCGTGGGGCCGTAAATGACTCCGAGGCAGAGCATCGTTACAGACAGGCCAGCCCCGAACGAGGTAATGGTGCCGATATCAAGCACGGGGAAGAGCGCGAACGACCAGATGCCCGACGCCACGATTGCGCCGATGATGATCTTGCGACGACCGAAGCGGTCCGAGAGCGTGCCTCCGATGATGGTGAACACCGCGAAGAACAGTGCTCCGATGGTCCCGCACAGCAGCACGGCCGGCCGCGAGTGGCCCAACTCTGTCGTTCCATAGCTGGTGAGGAACGCCGTCCCGATGTAGAAGAACGCGAAGACGAGGATCATGGGCCCGCTCGCGAGGAACACCTCACGGGGCTGCTTCCGCAGGACCTCGAGCACGGCCAGGCGATCCTTTGGCGCGCCGTCGACGGTTGCCTGCGCCTTTCGCTCCTGTTCTGCGGTGAAGACGGGGGTCTCGGCGATGCGCAAGCGGATCCAGAAACCAATGATGACTAAGACCGCGCTGAAGATGAACGGTATCCGCCATGCCCACCCGATGAACGTGTCTGACTGGTCGCCCAGCGTGAGATTCGTGATCAGGAACGTCGCGCTCGCAAGCGCGAACCCCAGCGAGGGTCCGAGCTGCGGCATCGATGCCCAGAGGCCGCGTCTCGCAGCTGGCGCGTACTCCGCTGTGAGCAGGGCCGCTCCTGCCCACTCGCCGCCAACGGCGATGCCCTGGAAGAACCGGAGGGTGAACAGAATGATGGGTGCGGCAATGCCGATGGTGCCCGCGCCGGGGAGTACCCCGACGATGAAGGTCGCGGTCCCCATGATGGTGAGCGTGAGGATGAGCATTCTCTTGCGCCCGATTCGGTCGCCGAAGTGCCCGAAGAAGAGCGCTCCGAATGGGCGAGCAACGAACGCGACCGCGAACGTTGCGAATGATGCGACGCTGCCTGCAGCCTCTCCCAGCGCGGGGAAAAATACTGCCGGGAAGACGAGCGCCGCTGCCGTGCCGAAGATGAGGAAATCGTAGAACTCGATCACGCTCCCGATTGCGCTTGCTGCGGCCACGCGGCCCATTGGGGTTTTAGGTGGTGGTTGTGTTGCTCTGGTCGTCATGCTGTCTCCTTTGACATCAGTGGACTCTCTCGGCCCGAAGCAATGATCGGGACGTTCCCCAAGAATCTATGCTGTTAGTGTCCGCTAACGCAGATACGTTATCGAGTTGAAATAGCAACGAATGTTGGGTTGCGGGTGACTGCGACGCTCACGCAGCGAGCACCGGCGCCGGGGCCGCCCCGACTAGACTGGTGCCGTGGTTAATCCAGACGTTCAGGGCCGGGTCTACCCGCCCACGCAGCCGTACCTTGTCGGGCGAGAGACAGTGCGCGAGTTCGCGCGCGCTGTGCTCAGCGAATCGCCGATCCACCTCGACCCCGAGGCCGCTCGCGCCGCCGGGTATGCCGACGTGGTCGCCCCGCCGACCTTCCCGGTGACCGTGCAGGAGGCGACGCTCGCGCAGTTGCTCGCCGACGAGGACGCGGGAGTCGACTTCACCCGCGTCGTGCACGGGGACCAGCGCTTCAGTTACACGCGGCCGATCGTCGCAGGTGACGAGCTCACCGCGACGCTCACGATCGCCTCGGTGAAGCAGCTCGGCGGCCACTCGATGGTGACCGCATCGAGCGACATCGTCGACGCCGCGGGCGCACACGTCGTCACCGCCATTTCCACACTCGTCGTGCGAGGAGAAGAAGCATGAGCGCCGCCGCACCGACCTTCGAGCAACTGACCGCGGGCGACGTAGTCGCCGAGCGCGAGATCACCCTCACCCGCGACGAGCTCGTCCGCTACGCCGGTGCCTCGGGTGACTTCAACCCGATCCACTACCGCGACGACTTCGCCCAGTCCGTCGGGCTCCCCGGCGTGCTTGCGCACGGCATGCTCACGATGGGTGCCGCAGGTTCGGTCGCGACCGACTGGCTCGGCACCGCAGGCGTCGTTCGCGATTTCCAGTCGCGCTTCACCCGCCCGGTTCCCGTCGATGCTGCGGCGGGTGCGATCCTCACCGTGACCGCGACCGTCGGCCAGCTCGACGCCGACGCCCGCACTGCGCGCCTCGACCTGAAGGTCACCTTCGACGGCGCAACCGTGCTCGGCAAGTCACAGATGGTGGTGGCATTCGCGTGAGCGCCCAGCCGCTGTCCGCGCTCACCACGATGCGCGTCGGGGGCCCGGCCGAGGAGATCCTCACCGCGCACACCCGCGAGGAGCTCACCGAACAGGCGATCGCCCTGTGGGGGCGCGGAGACGACTGGCTGCTGCTCGGCGGCGGATCGAACACCGTGATCGCTGACGAGGGCTACCCCGGCCCCGTGCTGCTCGTGCGCACGACTGGTGTCGCGCTCGTCGAGGACCCTGAGCTGCCGGCTGGGGCCGTCCGGCTCCGCATCGAGGCCGGGCACGACTGGGATGCGCTCGTCGCCGAGTGTGTCGAACGCGGCTGGGCAGGCATCGAGGCACTGTCGGGGATTCCCGGGCTCGTCGGGGCTGCCCCCGTGCAGAACATCGGCGCGTATGGGCAGGAGCTGTCCGAGGTGCTGCACTCGATCGAGTTTCTCGACGCCGCAACCTTCGAGTCGCGCCGCATGCTCGCGTCTGAACTTGAGCTGGGCTACCGCGACTCGGTGATCAAACAGGGGCTCGAGGGCGTCGTGCTCTCGATCGACGTCGTGCTCGCAGACGCCGCGGTGGTCGCATCCGAGGCCGGGCCTGAGCCGCTGTCTGAGCCGATCCGTTTCGCGCAGCTCGCCTCCGCCCTCGGCGTCGAGCTCGGCGCGCGCGTACCGCTCGGCACAGTGCGCGACACGGTGCTTCGGCTCCGCGCCGCGAAGGGCATGGTGCTCGACGAGTCCGACTACGACACCTGGAGCGCAGGCTCCTTCTTCACGAACCCGATCGTGACTGAGCGCTTCGCGCGCGGCCTGCCCGAGAACGCGCCGCGGTTCCCCGTCGTAGATCAAGAGGCAGCTCCCGCGGTCACCACCTTCGAGGAACTCGAGGCTGGTCAGCCGTTGCGGCTGCCCGCGCCCGCCAGGGAGCGTCGCGTGAAGCTTTCCGCCGCCTGGCTCATCGAGCAGTCCGGTGTGCCCAAGGGCTACCGGTTGCCGGGCTCAGGCGCTTCGGTATCGACGAAGCACACGCTCGCGATCACGAACCGCGGGGCGGCATCGGCGGCTGACGTCGGAGAGCTCGCAAGGTTCATTGTGCAGCGCGTGCAGCAGGAGTTTGGCCTCGTGCTCGTGCCCGAGCCGAACCTCTACGGCATCGAGGTCTAGGCCGGCTCCTCACCGCTGAGGGTGCATACCTCAGCGATTGAGGGGTGCCGAAAAGACATGTCTTCAGCGAGGTCAGGGTATTTTTGCTGCCGATCAATCCTGACTTCGCTGAGGACATGTCGTCTGAGCGCGATTCAGGGTGGGCGTTTCGCAGCGCCCCAGTTGCCGTGACACCCGCTGTGTGAAGAGCCTCTAAATCTTCCCTCCCCCTCGCTTCCCCCGCCCCTCCCCTCCCCTCACCGAGTTTTCTATTCTGAGCCTTGTTCGGCCTCCGTAAAGCTCAGAATAAATAAATCGGGGTATTGAGGAATCCGGGGCCGAAGCGGGAGCCGAGGCAGGATCGGCTACGGTCGACCGGCGACCTTGATGATCTGCTGCACGTGTTTCGCGTCCATACGAAATACTTCGCTCCCGGTCGCCGGCTCCGAGAGGGGGAGCACGCGGGTGCGTTCCGGGCTCACCTCGACGACGGCCGCGCCGAACCAGTCGTTCGCCGACTCCTCCGCGCGCCCGTTGAAGGCCGCCGCGAGATTCGTGACACCCGGCGCAACGATCACGGGCATGCCGTAGACCGTCTCCACGATTGGATGGTGGTAGTGGCCGCTGAGGATAGCCTTCACATCGGTATCGCGGATGCGATCCCACAGCCCCGCTGCCGAGCGCTCGTCGAGGGCGAGTGCCTGGAGCAGGTCGGTCTCGGCGCGGACTGGCGGGTGGTGCATGACGATGACGGTGCCGTGGCCCGCAGGCGACTCGACCGCGTCCGCGAGGAACTCGAGCTGCTCCTCGGAGAGTTCGCCGTAGCCGGCCCCGGGTACCGTGGTGTCGAGCACGATCGTGCGCCAGCCGTGAGTCTCGGTGACCGACACGACGGGCCGGTCGTGGGCAGCGGGCACGGACCCAGCGGCCGCCGCCGCGGGCGTGTGCACCGGAACGCCTGGCTGACCCTCGCCGAGCACCGCACGGAAGCCCCCGCGGTCGTCGTGATTGCCCATCGCGTAGATCGTGCGGGCCCCGCGTTCGGCCGCCCACGGGTCGAGGATGTCGCGTACGAGCTCGTAGGAGGCAACGCTGCCGTCCTCGCTGACATCGCCCGAGCAGACGACGAGATCGAAGGGGCGATCCGCCACGCGGGCGAGCGCCATACGCAGGTGAGACTCGGTGCCGACGACACCGTAGTGGAGGGAATCGTCGCCGTACAGGTGGGTGTCGGTGAGGTGCAGAATCCGCAGCGTTGCCATGGCAGCACCCTACTCCCCGGAGACGAAAAGCCGGTGGAGTTGTGAGTCTCCGGGAATGGGGCTTGGTCGTTCCTCGTTGAACTCCATGTACACGCATGGTTTTTCAGAAAGGAACCGCTTCATGACTACATTAAACATTGGCTTCCTCGTTGGCAGTGTGTCTTCGACCTCCATCAACCGCCGCCTTGCCAATGCCCTGGTGAAGCTCGCTCCCGAGGCGAACCTCAACCTCACTGAAATTCCCATCGGCCACCTGCCCTACTACTCCGCAGACCACGACGCCGCGATCCCCGCGGAGGCTACCGAGTTCAAGCAGGCTGTGGAGAACGCCGACGGCGTCATCATCGTCACCCCCGAGTACAACCGCTCGGTCCCCGGCGTGCTCAAGAACGCACTCGACACCGCAAGCCGCCCGTGGGGGCAGAACAGCTTCGACGGCATCCCGTCGGCCGTGCTCGGCGCATCGATCGGCCAGATCGGCACCGCGCTCGCGCAGGCGCACCTGCGCGGAATCCTCGCGTTCCTCAACTCACCCGACCTCCAGCAGCCCGAGGTCTACCTGCAGCTGACCGACGGCCTCATCACCGACGACGGCGAGATCACCAACGAGTCGACGAAGGAGTTCCTGCTCGGCTGGCTCCGCACCGCGCACGACCACTTCGCGCTGCACGCGAAGACCAAGAACTAACACAGCGAAAGCCTCACAGAGCGGCGGGGGACGGCGATGGCCGTTCCCCGCCGCTGTGCGTTCTGACGGAATAGCCTGCGCTCGCCGCCGGTTGCACCCCGTATGTCAAGCTCCCCACCCGCGCCACTCGACGGGCTCCTCGAAACCGTCGACGTCACTGTGACCCAGACCCGGCGGGCAGGGGTCTCCCGGGGGCGACGCTTCTCGCTGCCGGGCGGCTCGCTCACTCTCGTCTACGTTGCCGACGGTGCGCTCCACGGGGAGCCCGCTGTCGCTTGCGAGCCCGACCCGCTGTGGCCCGGTGGCCTCATCGCCCCGGCCGCCGCCCCTGATACGTTCCCGGCGGGTGCGGCGCTGCTCACGCTCGGGAGGATGCCGCTCACCTTCGAAGCGCTGCACGACACCACCCTTGTCGTGGTGGATCTCGAACTGAACGAGGCAGCCAGCCGGCTGCGGCAGCTGCTCCCAGACCCGCTGACGATGCTCGACTTCTCGCGAATTGATCCCGCCGTGTCCGCGCTCGCGAGCAACATGGGCGTGCACACCGACGGGGCGACCCCGACGGTTGACGCGGGCGGCGCGGCACTCGTCTGCCGGCTCATGGCCCGGACGCTGCTGCTCAGCCTGCTGCGCGCCTGGGTGTCCGCGGGGTGCGCGCCGAGCGGCTGGGCGGCGCGGGCGGTGGATCCGCACCTCGACCCGATCATCAGCGCGATCCACAGCGATCCGGGCCGCGACTGGTCGGTCGACGCGCTCGCGAGCCTGGGGACGATGTCGCGCTCGGCGGTCTCCCGCCGCTTCCGCGAGCTGCTGGGGGCCTCGCCGGGCCAGTACATCACGGTGGTGCGGATGGAGGACGCGAAGCGGCGGCTTACGCAGGGCGCCTCGGTGACGCAGATCTCACGGGAGCTCGGGTACGCGTCGGACGAGGGCTTCAGCCGTGCCTTCCGGCGGCACACCGGCCTGCCCCCTTCGCGCTGGCGCGCAGCCGACCCGCAGGCCGACGGCGCTGCAGTGCGGGCCCGCAGCGCGGCCTAAACCGCAGCGGCCGCGGCGATGGGGTCTCGGCGGTGGGTGAGCCCAAACAGTAGCGCGCCGACCGCGAGGATGACGATGGCCGCAATGTAGAGCGTCGAGACGCCGAGGAGGTCACTCAGCGCTCCGCCGCCGGCCGCCGCGAGGAAGATCGCTGCCTGGAAGCCGATGACGACGAGGCTCCCGCTCGCTTCTAGCTGGTCGGGCAGCCGGTTCCCCGCCCAGGTGTTCACGATGAGGAGCCACGATGCGAAGAAGGCGCCCCACACCGTGACCGCGATGCCGACCGCCCAGAGCGCGCCAGGAGCGGCGATCACGGTGAGGATCGTTGCGGCCATCACGAGCGGCGCCGAGACCGACAGCACCCGGAAAGTGCGGTCGACGATGAGCCCCACAACGAGATTGCCGACGAGCCCGCCGGCCCCGAAGAGCATGAGCAGCAGCACGATCGTGCTCGCATCGATGGGGGCTCCGCTCGCGTCGCTCACCCGCTCGAGCGCCAAGCGGATGTAGGTGTAGGCGGCGAAGTGTCCGAGCACGACGAGCAGGTGAGCGCTGAATCCGAGCCCGACGCCGCGGCTGCGCAGCGCCCGGCCGAGCGCGGCGAAGCTGCTCGACGACGTGACCGGGATCGGCGGCAGCAGGAAGCGCAGCGCGACCGCAAGGAAGACGAGCGCCGCACCGATGATGCCGAAGCCGACTCTCCAGTCGAAGGCGTTCGACAGCATCACGCCGAGCGGCACCCCGGCGACGGTCGCGAGCGAGACGCCGCCCGCGGTGAACATCAGGGCCCGGCCGACGCGCTTCGGGCCGACGAGGGTCGAAGCAGCGCTGAGCGACATCGACCAGAACACGCTCAGTGATGCGCCGAGCAGGAAGCGGGCGATGAGGATGATCCAGAACGATGGTGCGAGCGCGACGACGAAATTCGAGAACGCGCCGAGCACCGCCATCCAGACGAGCAGCGCGCGCCGGTCCAACCGGGGGAAGAGGCTGCCGACAGTGATCGCAAGGATCAGCCCCGCGAGCGCCGTGATGCTCACCGTCTGGCCGGCCTGGCCCGGCGTGATACCGAGGCTCGCGGCCATCTCCGTGAGCACCCCGTTCGGGAGGAACTCGCTTGTGACGAGGAGAAAGCTCATCATCATGAGCGTGATGAGCGCCCCGTAGGGCATGCGATTCGAGGGCGTATGCCCTGGCGGGACGATGGGAAGGAACGCGGTTGTGGTCATACATCTACGCTCCCAGCGTGCGGGAGCGCGCGCCCGACCGTGCGCGCCCGGTTCCCGACCGATCGTCTCGCGTTCGGGGTGACGTGCCGCTCGAGCGGCTCAGCCGACCCCGTCAACCCCGTCAACCGCGGCGACCCCGTCGAGCCCCGCGCGCAGGTCCGCGATGAGATCGCCCGCCGACTCCAGGCCGATCGAGAGCCGGAGCAGCCCGGGCGTGATCCCGAGCCGTTCGTTGATCTCCGGCGCGAACGTCGCGTGCGTGGACGTGAGCGGGTGGATGATCATCGAGCGGGTGTCGCCGATGCCCGTCATCCGCGAGAAGACGCGCAGGCCGTTCACGAAGGCGCGGGCACCCGCGATGCCGCCGCGCACGGTCACCCCGAACACGGACCCGGTCCGCGCCCCGGCACCGTCAGCGGTCAGCCCGTAGTCGCGCGCCGCGAGTTCGAACAGCGGCGACGACGGCAGGCCGGCGTAGTCGACGGACTCGACCTCGGGCTGCTGCTCAAGCCATGCGGCGATCTCGAGCGACGAGGCGACGTGCCGCTCCATCCTCAGCGACAGCGTCTCGAGCCCCTGATGCAGCAGAAATCCGTTGAACGGCGACAGCGCGGGGCCGATGTCGTTCACAACGCCCTCGCGGGTGGCACGGGCGTAGGCGCCGGGGCCGAAGCGATCCACCATCGAACCCAGCCCCGGCTTCACGTCGGTGATGAGCGGGTAGCTCCGGCCCGCGCGCTCCGCGGCCTCCCAATCGAAGTTGCCACCGTCGACGATCGCCCCGCCGACCGCGGCCCCGTGGCCGGTGAGAAATTTCGTCGTCGAGTGCACCACAATGTTCGCGCCGTGCTCGAACGGGCGGATGAGCGCGGGCGTGCCGACGGTGTTGTCGACGACGAGCGGCAGGTTGTGGCGGGCGGCGACCTCAGCGATGCGGCTCAGATCGGTGACGTCGTTACGTGGGTTCGGGATCGTCTCCGTGTAGATCGCCTTCGTGTTCGGGCGGATCGCCCGATCCCACTCGGCGTCGTCCGCCGCATCCCACACGTAGTCGACCTCGATGCCGAAGCGCTTGAAGCTGCGGCCGAACAGGATCCGGGTGCCGCCGTAGATCGACGCCGTCGAGACGATGTGGTCACCGCCCTGCGCGATCGCGAACAGCGCCGAGGAGATCGCGGCCTGGCCGCTCGACACGGCGACCGCGCTGGATCCGCCCTCGAGCGAGGCGAGACGTGCCTCAGCGACCGAGTTCGTCGGGTTGCCCTGCCGCGAGTAGATCGGGTCGATGCTGCGGCCGGCGAAGCGGTCGACCTGGTCGTCGAAGTCGTCGAACACGTAGCCGGCGCTCAGCGCGATCGGAGGCACCCTGAGACCTGTGTTCAGGTCTGGGTATTCGCCCGCGTGCACCTGCCGGGTCTCGAAGCCGAAGCCCGACCAGTCGGTGTGCGGGGTCGCCGCTGCTGGCGCGGCGCCGTGCTCGAGCGAGTCGTGCGCGGCGGCGCCCTGCGCCCGTGTTTCGTGTGCCTTCGTACAGTCAGCCATGCCCTCATCATGCATGCCGTCTGGCCGATCACGCGAGCGCCCAGGTAACGCGGCGTCACGAACCCGGGACCCGATAGTCGCCGCCCCTACGTGCGGGTGAGCCCCTTCGCGATTCCCGAGGTGATCGCCTCGAGCGGGCCGCGCCGCTTCGTCACCGAGAGGATCACGCCGATAATGAGCACGCCAGCGAGCTGGATGCCGAAGGCGCCGAGCCCCGCAATCCACCACGGGATCCCCGCCGAGTAGTCAACACCCGCGTAGACCGGGGCGTACGCGAAGCTCGTCGCGATGAGGTGCAGCGCGTAGATCGTGAGCGGTGCTGCGCCGGCCGAGCGGAAGACATCGGTGACGGGGCCGGGAGCCGCGTCGCGCGAATCGAACAGCGTGACGAGCAGGCCGATCACGGCGAGCGCAATGCCGACGGTGCGGAGCATCTCCATCGGCGAACCCGAGTGGGGGGCCGCGACGAGCTGCGCCCAGAGTTCCGGAGACGTCGGTGCGCCGAACTGCTGCATTCCGAGGAACTTCGTGAACGTCGCCATATCGAGCCCGTCGGGGGCTGCGACACCGAATCGGGCGAGGTTCGCGAGGGTCCAGTTTGAGGCGAGCGTCGCGAGCACGGCGAGCGCGATGCCGAGCCCGGCGAGGCCGAGCGTGGTGCGCGAGAGCCGACCGCGCTCATTCGCCGCAAGCAATGCTCGGGCAATGAGGATGCCGACGAGCAGGTACGCCACCCACGTGATCGCTGGGTACGCGCCGGTGAGGAGCAGGCCGCGAAGTGTCTCGAGTGGTTCGGCTGCGAAGCTCTCAAACGAGGGGGAACCGGCCTCCTCGACAACTTCGAGGGCCTGTCGCGCGAGCGCGTTGAGCGGGCCGCCCGCGATCCACAGCACCGCCGCGGACAGCGCGACGAGCCACGTGCGCGCCGCGATGAACACGGACACGAGGATGAGCGCGACGCCGTAGTAGACGAGCACAACAATGATGGGCACTTCGAGCGCGCCGAGCGCTAGCCCGAGCACGATGAGGATGAGCCCGCGCAGCACAATCGAGACTGTCGCTGCTCCGGTGCGACCGGCGGTGAGTGCCCGCTTGCTTGCAAACACCGCGCTCACGCCGCCGAGCACCGCGAACAGGGCTGCGGCGATGCCGCTGGTCACGGTTGTGGCGATCTCGCCGGCGCGCTGGTCGAATTCCGACGCGGTCGGGTTCATGGCGACGATCGCCACGAGGTGGTTCGCCATCATGCCGGCGACGGCGAGGAACCGTGCCAGATCGATACCGATGTAGCGGGCGGAGGAGCGGGTGCTGCGTGTCATGATCTCC
This sequence comes from Leucobacter sp. G161, assembly GCF_001482305.1. Lineage (GTDB taxonomy): Bacteria > Actinomycetota > Actinomycetes > Actinomycetales > Microbacteriaceae > Leucobacter. The sequence continues at coordinate 60,678 of NZ_LOHP01000021.1, read as the reverse complement.
AGTCTGCGGGAGCGGCGGCTGATACGCGTCAGCCGCAGGAACTATCCGCGTGGCACCAGGGTACCGAATCTCGTTAGGAGGCCCGCCTGATGTGGTCTCGTGCGTGCTCGAGCGCGGGGTCAAGCTCGTCGAACAGATGATGCGGATCGCGCAGCGACGCGATCACCCCGAGTCGGTCGAGCAGCGTGCGGTGATGCGCCTGCACCCCCTTGATGAGCACGGTGACGCCGCGCCGTTCGAGGGTGGCGACCAGGCCAGCGAGCGCGTTCGCGCCGGTCGCGTCGATGATCTGCAGGTCGGAGAGGCGGAGGATCGCGACCTCAACCCCTTCCTCATCTTGGATCGCCTCGACGAGCCGGTCTGCTGCACCGAAGAAGAGCGAGCCCTCGACTTTGAACAGTGCGATGCGCTCGTCGCCAAGTTCGACCTCGCCCGGCAGTGTCTCACGCGTCGCGACGCTCATGTTGCCGAGAGTGCGCAGCGCGAAGAAGGCGGCGACCGCGACGCCGATGCCGACGGCAACAACGAGGTCGACGCTCACGGTGATGAGTAGGGTGATCGCGAAGGTCGCAGCGCTCGATTTGCCCGAGCGGAACACGCGCTTTGCGGTCTCGAACGACACCATGCGGGCGGCGGTCATCATGAGCACTCCGGCGAGGGCGGCGAGCGGGATCGCGCCGACGACGGGGGCTGCGACGAGCACGACGAGCAGGAGCGCGAGGGCGTGGATGATCGCCGCGAGCCGGGTTCTGGCGCCCGAGCGTACGTTCACGGCGGTGCGGGCGATGGCGCCCGTCGCCGGCATGCCGCCGAAGAGCCCGGACGCGACCGAGGCGAGGCCCTGACCGAAGAGCTCGCGGTCGGCGTTCACTGGCCCGGTGTCGGCGATGGTTGCGGCGACGCGCGCCGAGAGCAGCGATTCGATGGCCGCGAGCGCGGCAACCGCGGCCGCGGGGCCGGCGAGCGACGCGAGCATGGCGGCGTCGAAGCTCGGCAGGGTCGGGGCCGGCAGGCTGCTCGGGAGCTCCCCGATCGTGGGGAGCAGGCTGCCCGTGAGCGCTGCGATGACGGAGACGATGAGGATCGCGGCGAAGGACGCCGGGAACGCTGGCACGAAGCGCTCGAGGAGCAGCATGATGATGGCGACGGCTGCGACCGCCGCGAGGGGGAGGAGCGCGCCAGGCCATGCGGCCTCGGTAACAGTCTGCCAGGCGGCGACCACCGCGTTCGAGGAGTGGCCCTCGGCTGCGACCCCGAGGGCGGCGGGGACCTGCTGCAGGAAGATGATGATGCCGATGCCCGCGGTGAACCCCTCGATGACGGGCCAGGGGATATAGCTCACCGCGCGACCGAGCCTGAAGATGCCCGCGAGGATGACCATGATGCCGGCCATGAGGCTGACGACGGCGACGGCGCCTGCGCCGTGCAGCACGACGATGGGGGCGAGCACGACGACCATCGCGCCGGTTGGGCCGGATACTTGCACGTTGGATCCGCCGAAGACGGCAGCGACGAGGCCCGCGACGATCGCGGTGATGAGGCCGGCCTCTGCCCCGACGCCGGAGCTCACGCCGAAGGCGAGCGCGAGCGGCAGCGCGACGATGCCGACCGTGAGGCCGGCGACGACGTCACCTCGCCAGCCGGTGCGCAGGCCGCTGTAGTCGTCTCGGGTGGGGAGCAGGGCCCGAGGCCCCGCAAGGATTGCGGACACGTGTTGCCTTTCTCTCGTCACTCCCATCATGCCTCACGTGTGTTGATAGATGCTACACAGAAAAAGCTTCGCTAAGACTCGTTCGACGGATAGTCTGATGCAGAATCATTCAAAGGGGAACTCGTGGACATCTTTCTCTTCATCACGCAGCTACTCGTTGTGCTCGGCTGTATCGTCATGGGCACGCGGTCAAGTGGGGTTGGTCTCGGACTCTGGGGCGGCACCGGCGTCGCCATCCTGGTCTTCGTGTTCGGCCTTGCTCCCGGCGCACCGCCGGTCGACGCGCTGCTCATCGTCCTCTCCGTTGTACTCGCATCCTCGATGATGCAGGCCGCAGGCGGCATCGACTGGATGGTGTCGATCGCGGCCAAGGTTATTTCGAAGAACCCGAAGCAGATCACCCTCATCGCCCCGCTCACGGCGTTCCTGTTCTCGGTCGGTGCGGGCACCTCGAACATCCTGTACCCGCTGCTCCCGGTGATCTACGATCTGTCGTATCGCAACGGGATCCGCCCCTCGCGCCCGCTCTCGCTTTCCGTTGTCGCGACGGGAATCGCGCTCGCGTGTAGCCCGGTGTCCGCAGCAATGGCTGCGATGATCGCGCTCACCGACACGGCACCGTGGAACTTCGAGCTCATGGACATCATCAAGGTGACCCTCCCCGCAGCGATCGTCGGCATCTTCCTCGCCAGCCTCTTCGTGCGCCGCCTCGGCAAGGACATCGCCGATGACCCGGAGATCCAGGCGAAGATCGCGTCTGGCAAGCTCGTCGCACCCGGCGCCACCGCGACCGCAGTCAAGGCCGAGGTCACCGTCACCAGCCAGGGCCGCTGGGCGGCAATCATCTTCCTGCTCGGCGTGCTCGTCATCGTTATCTTCGGCCTCTTCTCCGGGCTGCGCCCCCTCGGCGCGGACGAGTCGCCCATCGCCATGACGCCCATCATCGAGATCATCATGTTTGTCTCGGGCACGCTCATCATGCTCGTGTCGAAGCCGAAGGTCTCCGAGATCCCGACGATGACGGTGTTCCGTGCCGGTATGGTCTCGGCAATCGCACTCTTCGGTCTCGCCTGGCTCACGAACACGTTCCTCGGGGAGCACTCGCAGCTCGTTGCCGACGGCATCGGTGGTCTCGTCGACACGGCACCGTGGATCTTCGCCCTCGGCGTCTTCCTCGTCTGCGTGCTCACGACCAGCCAGTCGACTGCGACAAACTCGATTGTGCCGATTGGTCTCGCCGCCGGTATCCCGCTCGGCCTCATGAGCGGCATGTGGGCGGGTGCCTTCGCCGGTATCTATCTGCTGCCGACGAACGGCTCGCAGATCGCCGCGGCGAACTTCGACGAGTCCGGCTCGACGAAGCTCGGCACGAAGCTCGTCGACCACTCGTTCTTCCTCCCGACACTCATCCTCGCGGCGGCGACCATCGCGGTCGGCTCGCTCTTCGGAGTGCTCTGGGGCGGATAGACCCACGCTCGGGGCCGCGCGCGGCCGCCTGAGTGCCCGAAGATCTGGGATCTCCCCAAGCTATGTTCGATCCGCGAGGAAACGACATACTTGCGGGAGATCACAGATCTTCTGTCGTTGGGGGTAGGGCAGGGCTGGCTGGGTGCAGCCGCTTAGCCCGCAGCGCGGAGGTAGCTTTGCACCGTCGGTGACCCGGGAATGTGGATCTGCTTCGCGGCGACGTAGCCGATGCGCTCGTAGCGTGCATCGTTCGCGGGGTTCGATGACTCGAGGTACGTCTGCAGGCCCATCTCGTCGTAGCGCTCGAGCGCTGCCGCGACGAGGCCCATCCCGATGCCCAGCCCGCGCGCCTCGGGAGCCACCGCGAGCATGGAGAGGTAGGCGTGTGGCTCGGTTGGGCGTGCCTCAGCAAACAGGTCGCCCTCGCCGAGCAGCGCCTCAGCGGCAGCGTCACCGATGGTCGAGCGCAACAGCGCTTCGTAGGCAGGCGCGTCGTCCTCGTGCACCTCGTCTGCGCCGGGCGGGAACCACGTCGACACAGCGCCGATGCTGCCGTCGGGGCACTCAGCGAGGAGCGGTTCGCCGTGGCCGATCGCCTGGTCAACCATGAACCGCCAGTGCGCGAGCGCGTGCTCCCGCCGGTCGGGATGCTCGGGGAAGGCGGGCCCCCAGACCGGATCGTTCAGAAACCCCTCGCAGAGAATGCGTGCGGTCTCCTCGAGATCACCCGCCTCGAGCGGACGAACGGTGAACTGGGTAGCAGCGTCTTCGGTGTGAGCCATAGTGCTCCGATGTTACTGCGCGGCGCGGAATGCATCCCAAGCGCGCTTGCAGGCGCGTGCGATCATGTCGACGTGCGCCGGATCCTCTGCGACCCAGTCGGTGCCGGGCTGCTGCAGCTCGGCGGCAGCGGCATCGCCGAGCAGGAACTCGCGCAGGAACTCGGCCTGCACTGCGCCGAGGCTGAGCCCAGCGGCGTCGGCTTCCGCGCGCAGCTTCCCGAAGCGTTCGCCGGCAGCGCGGATCTCCTCGCTCCCGAGGTACGGCTGGTTGAGGAGCACCGCATCAGGATCGGACACGTTGAAGCCGGACCGGTGGGCGGCGGCGAGGGCGCGCAGCGCCGCGGGATCCATGGTGGGCCGATCCGCTGGATCGCGCTCCTCGCCGTCGTGGTCGCCGCGGTTCGAGAGCGCGACGGCGGCGGGGAGCCGGTCTGCCTCGGCGCGCTCGACGTTCACCGCGCCCTCGCGGGTGGTGGTGGTGTTCATGGTGTCGTGGAACGACAGTCGGGTGAATGATCCGCCCCGCTTGAGGCCCTGGGCGACGAAGCGGTCCGTAAGGTCCTCGCGGGTGCGCTCGTACACGCCGAGGCCCTGCTCTGCGGTGTCCGCGAATGCGTCGACGAGGCGCTGCAGCCCCTCCTCGGTGTCGGGGATCTCGAGGATCGGGAAGAACGAGAACGTCACGGGGCGGATCGCGTCGACGCCAGTGAGGTCGACCTTCTGCCATGCGCCGGCGGCACGCACCCGCTCGATCGCTGCCGCGAGGTCGGCGCGCACCTCGGCAGGCTTCTTGCGGTTCGGGTCGCGGATGAGGCGGGGGTGCGGATTGATCACTGCGACAATGCGGTGATCAATCTCTGCCCAGCGGCGCACGATTGCCGCGGTTGCGACGTCGGAGAAGTCGTACTGCAGTCGGCGGGTGAGCGCGGGGGAGAGGAACTCGGCGAGCTCCTCGGGGATCGCGGCGCCCGAGTGTGGTGTCGCGACCAGCAGGTCGGCGTCGGCGATCGCCTCGTCAAGCGTGCGTGTCTCCGGGCTTGCGTAGTGCGTGATCTGTTCGGCGGTGAAGATCGTGCCGGCCGGGATTAGGTCGAGAGAGTTCGTGCTCATGTGCTCAGACTACTCAGGAGTCACGCGGCTGACCAGGGGTTTGTGGACTGAGTTTGTGGAACCTATGCGCGTCCGCGGTTGCGTTTGCGGATCTTTGCAGGCGGCCGACCCCCGAGGTACGACGCGCCCGAGTCGACGACGTATCCCTGCTTGAGCGCCTCGCGCCCGATGAGCATGCGAAACACCATCTCTTCGCGGTCGGTGAGCGTGACCTCGACCGGTACCTCGCGGCCGCACAGGCCGAGTTCCATCACGACGACGAGCCGGTCCTGCGTGTGCCCGGACGAGCTGCGAACCGTGCGACGGTCATGGACGGGGAGCGCCACCTCGACCTCGTCGAGCGTGCCCTCCTGCCACGGCTGCACCGTGAACCGGACCCACTCGGCGTCGTCTCGTTCGAAGACGGTAATGTTGCCCGCGTGCAGGGCCGAGGTCTGCGCCCCGGTGTCGATCTTGGCTTTGATCCACGGCACCCCGATTCCGGGCAGGCTCACCCATTCACGCCAGCCCGTCAAGGTGCTTGAATAGTATTCGTCCACGACTCCTATCTTGGCAGGAAATACCCTTGAAACTGGCGATTCTTTCGCGCGCCCCGCAGGCGTACTCGACGCAGCGCCTCCGCGCGGCCGCAGAAGCACGCGGCCACACCGTGAAGGTGCTCAACACCCTTCGCTTTGCGATCGATCTCGCGACGGATGAACCCGACCTGCGCTACCGCGGGAAGCAGCTGAGCGACTACGACGCGATCCTGCCGCGCATCGGGAACTCGATTACCTATTTCGGCACTGCGGTCGTGCGCCAGTTCGAGCAGATGGATGTCTACACGCCGAACACCGCGAATGGCATCTCGAACGCGCGCGACAAGCTGCGGGCGATCCAGATTCTCTCGCGCCACTCCATCGAGATGCCGCCGACCGCGTTCGTGCGCAACCGTGCTGACGTACGCCCCGCGATCGAATCGGTCGGTGGCGCACCCGTCGTCATCAAACTGCTTGAGGGCACGCAGGGCATCGGCGTGATCCTCGCCCCGCAGGTGAAGGTCGCCGAGGCCATCATCGAGACGCTGCACTCGACGCAGCAGAACGTGCTCATCCAGAAGTTCATCGCCGAGAGCCGCGGCCGCGATATTCGCGCCCTCGTTGTCGGCGACCGGGTGGTTGCCGCGATGCGCCGCGTCGCCTCGGGTGACGAGTTCCGCTCGAACGTGCACCGCGGCGGCACCGTCGAGCCCGTGAAGCTTGACCCGGCCTACGAACAGACCGCGGTGCGCGCCGCGCAGATCATGGGCCTGCGCGTCGCCGGTGTCGACATGCTCGAGGGCGACGACGGCCCGCTGGTCATGGAGGTGAACTCATCGCCTGGCCTGCAGGGCATTGAGACCGCCACCGACCTCGACGTCGCAGGCGCGATCATCGACTACATCGCGAACCAGGTGAACTTCCCCGAGATCGACGTGCGGCAGCGCCTCTCCGTATCGACGGGGTACGGCGTCGCCGAGATCTCGATGCACGAGGGCGCAGAGCACGTCGGCAAGCAGCTCGGCGATCTCGGGCTCTGGGAGCGCGACATCACCGTGCTGACGCTGCATCGCGGCGTGCAGGTCATCCCGAACCCGCGCAAGCACGTGCTGCTCGAGGCGGAGGATCGGCTGCTGTGCTTCGGCAAGCTCGAGGAGATGCGCTCGATGATCCCGGAGCGGCCCCGCCGCCGCGCCCGCGTGCGGAAGCTCCCGCCCGAGGCGCAGGATCTCGTCGACGGGTAGCGGGGCCGGCGGTCTCACCGCACGCGAAGCTCGGCGCGTTACGCCCGCTTCGCGACGAGCTGGAACTCAACGAACCCGTCGGGCTCGACCGCGACGAAACCGAGGCTGGGCGCTGTCACGCCGTAGTCAGCGAAGGTGATGGGGATTGCGCCGGCAAGCTCGGCGGTCGTGCCGTCGCTGCGGAGCTCGACGTCGACGGTGACGGGCTGGGTGACGCCCGCGAGCGTGAGCTCACCCGTCGCCGTCGCCTGCACGGTCTCACCCGAGACCGGTGCTTCGGCGAGCGTGACTGGTTCGGTGAGGGTGAAGGTTGCATCGGGGAACTCGCTTGTGCGCAGCGCCTGATCGCGGAAGTAGGCGTCGCGGGATCCGCTATCGGTCGTGATCGATGCGACGTCGACGGCGAGCTCCGCTGCGTCGAGCGTGAGTCCGTCCTGACCGATGGTGAAGGTGCCCGTCACCTGGGGCGTGCGGCCCGTCACGGTGACGTCGGTGCCGTTGAGTACCTCATCGACGCGGTAGCCCGCCTCTGAGCCGTCGCTGATCGCCCACTCGCCGGTGAGGGCAGCTGGATCGAGCTGCCCGGCTGCCGCGGTGTCGGCGGCTGCGGCCGACTCTCCGAGCGTTGGGGCTGCCGCTGCCGGAGGGGCGATGAGGTCGCGGTAGATGGCGGGTCCGGCGAGGGCGCCCACCGTGCCGAGCACGAGGACGCCGGCGCCGACGCCGAGCAGGATCTTGTGACTCTTCTGCATAGTGGGCTCTTCCGTTGGTGCGGGCGGGTGCATTTACTGTCCCAGCCCGAGCCCCGAAAAACCTTTGAAAACAGTGGGAGAAACCTGGGCGGCTCAGCCGCGTTGCTGATCGACCGCGCTGCGCCGGTCTGGGTCGGCGCAGCCGCTGTCGCTGCCACCGCCAGACAGCGTCACCCACACGGGCCAGCCCACGAACCAGATGCCGGTGACGAGCCACACCCTCCCGATCCAGCCGATGAGCGCCTCGGTGCGGCTCGAATCGCCGACGAGCCAAACGATGAGGCCGATGACCGCCGTCGCGATCACCGCGCAGAGCAGCATTTTGCCCCACTGCTCCCATTCGTATCGCACCTGCGCAGGCCCCGATTTCGGTGCCTTGAACGGCGGCGGGCCGCCCGCGAAGCGGTGCGCGAACCAGCCGTCTGCGCGCGAAATGATCTGGTGCCCGAACGCGACGGTGAAGCCGAGATAGACGGCCCCGAGGCCGTGCGCGAAGTCCGCGGTCGCGCCGTTCACCACGAGATCCCAGGTGATGAAGGCGAGCAACAGCAGATCGAGCAGCGGCACGCACAGCAACAGCACGCTCGATAGCCGCTTGAGTCGCAGCAGGTAGCGCGCGCCCAGCCCACCCCCGAGCATCACCCAAAACCCGATCTCGCAGGCAATGATGCCGACCACAATGATGTTCATGGATCAAGCCTCGCGGCCGCGTCGCTCGCGCGGCTCCACCGAGTGGTCGGCCTGTCTCATCCGTTCGAATGAGATCCAGCCGGGCACCGGTACGGGAGGATGGAACCATGAACGCTGACTGGTGGGTGAGACTGCGGGCGCAGCCCGCCCGGCGAACCGCGCTGATCGCGCTGTTCTGGCTCGCCGTCGGCGTCGCGCTGTGGGCGTTTGGTGTCGGCGGCCTCTGGCGGCACCTCGCGCTATGGCCCGCCCCGCCGTGGGCGTTCCTCGTGACGCTCGGCGCAATCGCCCCGCTCGTGCTCCTGCGTACTCGACGGCCGTTCCTCGGCCTCGCCCTCGGAACGATCATCACGCTGGTTGACACCCTCATGGGGGCGAGCCTCGGGGTCGTGCTGGTATTCACCGATCTCGTCTACGCGGCGATCAAATACGGCGGTGATCGCGGGGTGCGGATCCTCACCCGTGTCGCCGGTGGCCTCGGCCTCGCGCTCGTGATCGCGCTGTTTGGAATTGTGCCCCGTGACCCCGGCCTAGCGGTGATGCTCGTGCAGTGGGCGCTCATCGTGCTGGTTTCGGGTCTGTGGGGCTGGAACGTGCGCGCGGAACGCGCGCGCACCCGCAGCGAGCTCGACGCGCGGCACGCCGACGAAAACCGAGAGCTGCGCAGCCGCATCGCCCACGACCTCCACGACCTCGTCGCGAACCAGATCGCAGTCGCGGGCCTCCACATCGAGGCCGCGAAGCTGCAGTCGGAGAAACTCGCGCAGGAGCATGGGCCGCTCACTCAGAGCCTCGACCGGGCCAAGCTTGGCACTGACCGCGCACACCGGGAACTGCGCGGGCTCATCTCCGTGCTCACCGCCGTCGATGCGACTGACGGGCGGGAACCGGTGCGGGTCGCCGAAGCGCTGCAGCAACTCGGACAGCTCCTCCCGGCCGGCCGGGCGATCCGCTGGGAGGACGGGGCCGCGGCCCGCATCAGCGAGGTGCTCCCGCCCGCGCAGGCCTCGCGAGCGACCATTGTGCTGCGCGTGCTCCAGGAGCTCGTTGCCAATGCCGCCCAACACGGCGTGGGGGACCTCACTGTCAGCGCGGAGAAGGTGGCCGGCCGCGACCTGTGCGTGACGCTCACGAACGCCGTGGCCACCGGCAGCGCTGCGGAGCGCCCAAGTGGCGGGCTCGGCGTCGCAGGAACGAGCGTGCTGTTGGCGAGCCTCGGCGGAGCACTCGACTCGCGCGACACGCATGCGGGCTGGCGCGCGACACTGACAATTCCACTCCAGGAAGCCACGGGCAGGGGGACCACATGACCACTCCGATCAGAGTGCTCATCGCTGACGATCACGAGGCCGTGCGCGGCGGGGTCGCGGCGATCCTGCAAGCGGGCGACGGGATCGAGGTCGTCGCCGAGGCCGAAAACGGCTTCGACGCGCTCGCCGCATGCCATCGCGAACGCCCGGACGTCGCGCTCGTCGACCTCCGCATGCCCGGCACTGACGGGGTCTGGGCGACCGAGCGGATCACCGCAGAGACCACCACCCGCGTGCTCGTCCTCACCACATTCGACTCTGGCGAGCTCATCGCGAGTGCCCTCGCCGCGGGCGCGCACGGCTACCTGCTGAAGTCCACGAGCGGCAGCGAGCTCATCGACGCGGTGCGGCACGTCGCGGCCGACAGACACGTGCTCGATCCAGCGATTGCCGGGTCAGTGATCGCGGGCTTCGCGGAGGCGCAGCGGGCAGCGCCGGGGGGAGTCGCTGCCGGCTCAGTAGGGGCGGAAGCGGGCGCGGCAGGCCTTGCCGACCTAACACCGCGCGAGCGCGAGGTACTCGCGTTGCTCGTCGACGGGCTCACGAATCAGCAGATCGCCACCACCCTGCACATTGGGCTCACCACCGCGAAGACCCACGTCGGCGCGCTCTACGCGAAGAGCGGTGCGAGCTCGCGCGTGCAGCTTGCGGCACTCGGCGCTGCGGTGCGCTGACGCCCCAAGCGTCAGGGCGAGCGGCGTGATGCCCGGCCCGCGCACGCCGCGCTAGCGCACGCGCAGGGCGCTCGGCAGGATCCGCACCTCGAATGCGGCGACGTCTTCGAAGTCGTCGCCGTCGACCTCGAAGGCGTGCGGGTGCGGGAGCTCGACGCGCACGGTGCGCGCACGCAGGTGCTCGGTGGTCTCTGAGCTTTCGGCGCGGTCTGCCCCGGTGAGGAGCCGCTTCAGGCCGTTGTCCCACACCATGTTGCGCATCGTGTCCAGCCAGTCGCTGGCGCCATCTGCGCGGAGCACGAGCAGGTCAAGTTCGCCGTCGTCGGGCTGCGCGTCTGGCACCAGCGTCATCCCGCCCTGAATCGTGCCGCAGTTCGCGATGAGGAGCGTGTGCGCCTGCTCGGGCGCTGCCTCGCCGTCGTCGAGCGTCAACGAGAACTCCACCACCTCGGTCTCGGTCGCCGCGCGGCCGAGTGACTCGACGTAGGCGAGCCAGCCGGCCTTCGCCTTGAGCTCGTCGTCGGTCTCGACGATCATGTGCGCGTCGATCCCGAAGCCAACCATGACCACGAAGCTGTGCGTCTCCTCGGAGCCGTCCGCGAACGAGAGGCGCACCGATCCGAGATCCAGTGGCCGCGCGCTGTTCGTGAGCACGCGCGAGAACGCGGCCTCGATATCGCCGAGTGGCACGTCGAGGTTGCGCGCGAGAAGGTTGCCGGTGCCGAGCGGGAGGATCCCGAGCTCTGCTGCCGGGGCGCCGGAACCGCCGAGCGCTTCAGCGACCGCGCGAACGGTGCCGTCACCGCCAGCGGCAACGATGAGCGAGCAGCCGGCAGCGATCGCGGCGGCGGTAGCGCCCTGGCCAGGGTCTTCCTTTGTGGTCTCGAACCAGCGCACCTCGGCGGTGCTCGCAGCATCGGTCACTGCGGCGTCAACCGCCTGCCGCAGCTCTTCCTCCGCAACCTTCGATGGATTCCAGACGATTCCGATGGCTTGGTTCACGGTGTTCCCCCTGCGATGACACCTCTCGCGCTGTCGCGAGGCGTTCGTGCATCTATGATTTCTGTCCTCGCTGTTGGGAAGCTGTGTGCGGGCCGAACGCGAGCCCGAGCGCGAGCCCGAATCCTGAGTTCGGACCCCGCTCCCGGATCCTGAGTTCGGATCCCGCTCGCGGATCCTGAGTTCGGATCCCGCTCCCGGATCGGACCTTACAGGGCCGCGAGCTGCGCCTTCCAGTGCGCCCGCCAGTGCTCAATCTGCTCGCCGTCGGGCAGCCCGTCTTGGCTGATCGCGAGGGTGGTCTTCCCCTCGCCCTTCGGGGTGGCTGCGACCTCGACCTTGCCCGCACCCGCGAGATTGAAGCGCCAGAACGACCGCTTCTCGGTGCGGGAACTGCGGCGATCGGTGACGGTGTGCCCTAGATGATTGGCGACCGCCCCGTACGCGGTTGCCCATGCCTCGAGTGCGGCATCACGGTCGAGGGTGAGCGTGCGGCTCGCACTCACGCGGAACGACCCGGTCGACGACTGGCCGGGCACGCGGAGGCCGACATGCTGCTCAAAGGCGATCGCGACGCCCTGCGCCCACCACTCTTCGTTCTCGACTCCGGGTGGCATTGTCGACAGCGCCAACCGCGCGATCTCGGTGTGGCTCAGCGAGCGGGCCCCGTGCACGGTAAAGACGGCAAGCCATTCATCCCAGGGGCGACCCGTCGCGCGCTCGATTGCCGGGACGCGTTCCCCGCGAGTCTGATTGCCGAAACTACCGCTGCTGCTCATGCCAACAGTGTAGGTGCGACCTCAGACATTCCGGTCGCTCGCGAGCATCCCGTACACGAGCGTGTCGCACCACTCCCCACGCATCCAGTCGTTTGCCCGCAGGTGGCCCTCAAGCTGCATCCCGAGCCGCTCGGCGACGCGCATCGACGGCTCGTTGCGTGGGTCGATTCGTGCGGCCACGCGGTGCATGCGTTCGTCGTTGAAGAGATGGTCGAGGAGCGCAGCTGCGGCTTCGGTGACGAAGCCCTGACCTGCGTGCTCGGGGTCGCCGGCCCAACCGATCTCGGCGACCCGATGCTCCCGATCGGTGAACCAGCTCACAATGTCGGCCACGGGCGTGCCGTCGTATGTTGCGACGAGCGAGACCGCTCCCTGCTCGGTATCGAAGCCCTGCCGGGAGATCCGCTTGGCGAACTCCTCCTCGGCGATGTCCTCGGTCCAGGGGCCAGCGGGAATGAATCGACCGACGTCGGCCTGCGCGTGCACGCTCACCAACCAGTCTCTGTCAGCCTCGGTGAGGAGGCGCAGTTCGAGGCGTTCGGAACGGATGGGGGCGAAAGTCATAGCTCAATGCTAATTGCCGGGTGCCTGAGTGATTGAATGAGGGGCATGACTGAGCAGGCGATCCACGTGAACCGCGCGACCAGGCGATACGCCGAACAGGAATCCTCCCAGCATGCGGCCCTCGCGGCCGAGGCGCCCGAGGTTCCGGGCGCGGCGAGCGGGGTCGACGAGCGAGCCGCCCTCGAAGAGTTCCGCATCGACCTCGAGCGGATCCGCTTCTCTTCGTACTTCGCCCGCCTCTCTGACGTCACACAGGTTGTGCCGCAATCGGGTGTCGGCCCGGTGATGCACAACCGGCTCACCCACTCGCTCAAGGTCAGCGCGGTCGCGCGCGTCGTTGCGGCGAACCTCGCGGGCGCTGCCGCCCAACACGAGGCTTTTGCCCGCGGCGAGGCGGTGAGCGATGACGAGACGGGCGCCACCATTGCCGCACTCGGCGGCTGCGACACGATCGTCGCGCAGGCCGCGGCACACGCACACGATCTCGGACACCCGCCGTTCGGGCACCTTGGGGAGCGCGTCCTCGACCGGGTGGCCCGCGAACGGCTCGGCCTCGCTGAGGGTTTCGAGGGCAACGCGCAGACGTTCCGCATCCTCACGTCGCTCGATACCCTCGGCCGCGACTTCCCCGGTCTGAACCTCACGGCCGCCGTGCGCGCGTCGGTGCTGAAATATCCGTGGACTCGCGGGCGGTGGATCGGCGTGACCGAAGACGAGCTTCCCGTCACCGAGCGGCCGCGCGGTGTCGGCAACGATCCCGTCAAGGGCGCCGAGAAGTTCTCGGCGTACGTGCTTGAGGCCGGCGAACTCGAATCGTCGCTCGCCGCGTTTCCCGCGATTGGCGAAGGGGTGCAGACTGTCGAGTGCGCGGTCATGGACGTCGCCGATGACATCGCGTACGCGGTGCACGACCTCGACGACTTCGCGCGGGCCGGCGTGCTGCAGCACGCCGCGGTCTCGGCCGAACTGCAAACCTGGCTCACCGAGGATTCACTGCTGGCCAGCGAGCCGCTCGAGGCCATCGGCGCTGAGTGGCGCAGGCCGGGCCGGTCCCTCGAACTGCGGTGGCGCAGCATGAATAGCAAGGACGGTTGGATTGCAGACCGCGGCGCCTTCCGCGCGGCCGTGCAGCGTGTGAGTGACGAACTCGCGGACGGACTACTCTCGACACCCTACGATGGCGGGATCGCGAGCGAGCGGGCCGTATCCGGGTTCACCAGGCGCTGGATCGAGCGTCTCCGCTCAGCGATTGTCGTCGAAGCGAATCCGCACATGCGCGGCGGTCACGTGCGCCTAAATCAGCGTGCCTGGCACGAGGTTGCGGTGCTGAAGTTTGTGCACTCGAGCTTTGTGCTTGAGACGCCCGATCTCGCGCACTCGCAGCGCGGACAGGCGCGGGTCGTCGAGGAGCTCGTACTCGGCTTCGACGCGTGGCTGTCGGATCCCTCCGATGCGGGGCGGGCACCTCGGCGGCTGCTCGAATGGGTCGATGAGTCGACCGAGCGGCTGTTTGAGCTGTCGCAGGAACGCCCGGAGTTGCTGCAGGGCGACATCACGGGAACTGGGATCCACCGCAGGGGTCGCGCCCGGGCGATCCTCGACTATGTCTCCTCGTTCACCGACCAGCAGGCGGTAGCGGCCTTCGACCTGCTCACCCGGGCGTAGCGCCTGGCGGGCTGCAGACTGCCTGCAGCCTGCTTCCTCCGCTCAGTTGCCATTACCTCAGCGAGGTCATGGCTGTTTTGCGGTCTATCACTCCTGACTTCGCTGAGGTAATGGCTAGTCAGCGGTGTGCGGTGGGGGCAAGGAGTGAGACTGGGAGTGTGGGCCTGGAGTGAGGCTGGGAGTGGGAGTGGGCGGGGCCGCGCGAGCGCCGGGGAGAAGGGTTAGCCTGCGACCTCGTAGTCGGTGCCCGGCTGCCACGGCACCGACCAGCCGACGCCGTCATAGATGCTCGACAGCAGCATGCCGGTGAACCCCCAGACGACGTGACCGCCGAACCGCTCCTGCAGCTGGAATGCCGCACCGCGGTGCGTGAAGCCCTCGCGTCGCAGCACTGAGTGGCCGCGTGCTGCAGGATCCAGCATCTCGGCGACCGGCACCCGGAACACCTCGACGGATTCCGTGTGATCCGCGGCAACCTCGCTCGGGCGCTGCCACCAGCCGATCACGGGGGTCACGAGGTTTCGGCTCACGGGGACATGGATCTCGGGCAGTGTGCCGAGCACCTCTACGCCTGACGCGTCGAGCCCGGTCTCTTCCTCAGCCTCGCGCAGCGCCGTGACGGTGATGTCGGCGTCTTCCTCTTCGACGCCGCCGCCGGGGAACGCGATCTGTCCGGCATGGTGCCGCATCCGGTTCGCGCGACGGGTGAGCAGAATGTCGAGGTCGGCTGGTACGGGCTGCCCGGCCGAAGAGTCTGCCGGCACCTGATCGAGCGCGCCGAAGAGGATCAGCACGGCTGAGCGCCGCAGCTCCCCGTCAGTCGCTGGGAAGGGCGGGGTGAATTCGATCTCGAATCCGCGATCCACCGCGTCTTTGAGTTGCTGTCGGGCTTCCGCTGCAGTACGTGCCATTCCCCCAGCTTAGGCGCTTAGCCGTCGATGAGGAGGTCGGCGAAGCCATCGGGGACGCGCTGCGACCGTGCCCAGGGCTCGCGGTCGCGCCTGGCGACCCGCTTCACCTGACGTGATTCCTCGGCGCGAGCTTCGGTGAGCACCGCGATGACGGCGGCACGCTCTTCGTCGCTCACCCCGCGGGTGACGAACGTGATGTCGTCGCCGCGGATCGCATCGTCAACGTCGCCTGCGTCCTCGCGCTTGGCGGCATCGCGGGCTGCCGCGTCGGGCGGAAGATCGCCCGTGGTGGCATCGAACTCATCGGCGAGCGCCGCGGCGGAAGTCGCCACGGGTGCCGCGGATTCGGAGAGAGCGGTATCTGGACTCATAGCGGGATGTTGCCGTGCTTCTTCGCGGGCAGCTCGTCGCGCTTGCCGCGGAGGCCGCGGAGCGCCTTGATGACCGCGAGGCGGGTGCCTGCTGGCTCGAGGACATTGTCGATTTCGCCGCGCTCGGCTGCGAGGAACGGGCTGGTGACGTCTGCCGTGTACTTCGCGGTGAGCTTCGCGCGCAGTGCTTCGACGTCCTCGCCGGCTGCCTCAGCGGCAGCGAGCTCCTTGCGGTACAGGATGTTCACGGCGCCGGCGCCGCCCATAACGGCGATCTCGGCGGTGGGCCACGCGATGTTGAAGTCGGCGCCCATCTCCTTCGAACCCATCACGATGTACGCGCCGCCGTAGGCCTTGCGGGTAATGATGGTGACGAGCGGCACGGTGGCTTCGGCGTACGCGAAGAGGAGCTTCGCACCGCGGCGGATCACGCCCTGGTACTCCTGCTCGGTGCCGGGGAGGTAGCCTGGCACGTCGACGAGGGTGAGGATCGGGATCGAGAACGCATCGCAGAAGCGCACGAAGCGTGCGGCCTTTTCGCTCGCGTCAATGTTCAGGGTGCCTGCCATCTGGTTCGGCTGGTTCGCGACGA
The DNA here is from genome assembly GCF_001482305.1 of Leucobacter sp. G161. GTDB lineage: Bacteria > Actinomycetota > Actinomycetes > Actinomycetales > Microbacteriaceae > Leucobacter. Next base: position 44,539 of record NZ_LOHP01000021.1, on the reverse strand, counting down.
TGCCGACGGTGCGGCCCTCGACGCGGCCGAAACCGATGAGGATGTTCGGGGCGAACAGCGGCTGCACTTCGAGGAAGTCGCCGCCGTCGAGGATCGCCTCGATGACGACCTTCATGTCGTACGGCTGGTTCTGGCTGTCGGGGATGATCGTGTTCAGGCGACGATCGGCCTCGGTGATCTCGTAGGCGGTGTCGCTGTCGTAGATCGGTGCCTCAGCGAGGTTGTTGTCGGGGAGGAAGCTGATGAGCGTGCGCGCGTAGTCGAGCGCATCGAGCTCGTCGCTTGCGAGGTAGTGGGAGACGCCGCTCGTCTTGTTGTGGGTGAGCGCGCCGCCGAGCTCCTCGAAGCCGACCTCTTCGCCGGTGACCGTCTTGATGACGTCGGGGCCGGTGACGAACATGTTGCTCGTCTTGTCGACCATGATGACGAAGTCGGTGAGCGCTGGCGAGTAGACCGCGCCGCCCGCCGACGGGCCCATGACGATCGAGATCTGCGGGATGACGCCCGAGGACATCGTGTTGCGCTTGAAGATCTTCGCGTACTGCGAGAGCGAGAAGACGCCCTCCTGGATGCGCGCGCCGCCCGAGTCGAGCATGCCGATGATGGGCGCGCCGGTCTTCATTGCGAAGTCCATCGCCTTGACGATCTTGTCGCCGGCTGCCTCGCCGAGCGAGCCACCGAAGGTCGTGAAGTCCTGCGAGTAGACGACGACCTGGCGGCCGTGGATCGTGCCAGCGCCGGTGACGACTGCGTCGCCGAAGGGCTTGTTCGCGTCCATGCCGAAGGCGGTGGCGCGGTGCTTCACGTACTTGTCGAACTCGACGAAGGAACCGGGGTCGAGCAGCGAGGCGATGCGCTCGCGTGCGGTCATTTTGCCGCGCGGGTGCTGCTTGGCTGCTGCTGCTGCGTCGCGATCGCCGACTGCCTCTTGGTACTTCAGGCGATGGTCCGCGATGCGGCCTGCCGTCGTTGCGAGGTACTCGGGAGCGGTGTCGTTCTCTGAGGTCACGAGATTAGCCTAGCGCGCGTACCCCCGCCTTCCTTAAAGAACTCCTCCAACTGAATTGCGGATCCTTGGCCGAAACCCACAAGGCGGGGTTGCGGGCATAAGCTCGAGAGCATGGATTTCAGGCTTACCCGCGCCCAGCAGCCCCGCGTCGAGTGGCGCGCCGAGTCGCCATCGACGAATGCCGAGCTGCGCGAGCTCGCGGCTGCCGCGGATCGCGCGGGCGAACCACTCCCGCACGGTACCGTGCTGCTCACCGACAATCAGACCGCGGGCCGCGGCAGGCTTTCGCGCGGTTGGGAGGTGCTGCCGGGCCGGGCGCTCGCGGTGTCTGTGCTCGTGCGCGGGTACGGCGCGGGTGGTGGCTCCACCCCCGAGTGGGGCGAGCTCGGGCCGGGCTGGCTGCCGTTCATTGCGGGGTCTGCCGTCAACGCGGCATTCCAGCCGCTGTTCGCCGCTGCAGCGGCACGCGACGAGGTCGAGCCGCTGCGGGTCGGAATGAAGTGGCCGAACGACGTGCACGTGCGCGACGAGGATGACTCGCTCGCGGGTCGACCGGGCAAGAAGCTCTGCGGGATCCTCTGCGAGCTGTTGCCCGACGGCAGCGCGATCGTCGGGATGGGCATGAATCTGCTGCTGCCCGAGTGGGAGCTACCGACTGACCGCGCGACCTCGCTGCTCGCGGCCGGGGCTGACGTTGGTGGCGCGGAGAGCTTCGCTGATCCGCTCGGCGCGGAGCTCGCAGATCGGGTTGTCTTAGCGGTGACGGCCGAGCTGTTGCGGCTCACGGAGCTCGCGGCGCGCGAGCCCGATGCGATCCGGATCCGCGCGGCGAGGCATTCCCTCACCCTCGGCACGGAGGTGCGCGTGCACCTCCCGGGCGACAAGATCGTCGACGGGCGTGCGCGCAAGCTCGCCGATGACGGCGCACTCGTGGTGGATCTGCCGACCGGCGGCACCCTCACAGTGAACGCCGGCGACGTGCAGCACCTGCGGTAGCTTGCACGGCGCCGGCGTTCCTGGCCCGGGTGGCAGCTAGCCGCGCTCGCCCTCGAGGGGGAATTCGTCGCCAAGGGCGTCGATCTGCTGCGTCGTCGGATCCCCCTCCGAGAAGTCCATCTTCGGGACGGGCCTGCGGAAACCGCGCGTGACGATCGCGATGACGCCCACGCCGAGCACGAGCCAGACGAGGCCCACGAGCCAGGTGACTGGCTCGAGCGATGTCCACAGCCAGATCGTCAGCCCGAAGCCGATGGCCGGCGCGACGCCGTACCGGAGGATCTCACCGAACGTCGCCGGCCGCGCGCGGCCGCCCTTCGGGAACAGGTAGGTGCGGATCACCGAGAGGTTCACCATCGCGAACGCGGCGAGCGCACCGAAGCTGATCATAAACGCGACCGTATCGAACGGGACAAACAGCGCCGAGAGCGCAAACACCGAGACGACGACCGCAGCGACGATCGGGGTGCCGAAACGGCGGTGCAGCTTCGAGAGCGGCTTCGGGAGCATCCCGTCGCGGCCCATCGCGTAGAGGATGCGCGAGACCGACACCTGGCCGGTCATGCCCGACCCGAAGGCGCCGACGACGTAGACGGCGACGAAGAGCGACGTGAACCAGCTCGCACCAAATGAGTCGAGCACGGTCGTGCCTGCGGCCTCGATCTGTGCGTCGCTCAGTGACGACCAGTCCGGGTTGAATGCGAGCGCGCCAGCCCACGCAACGAGGATGAAGAAGAACCCGCCGACGAGGGTCGACAGCATGATTGCGCGCGGGATGTCGCGGCGCGGATTCTTCGCCTCCTCGGACAACGTCGAAACCGCGTCGAAGCCGAGGAGCGAGAGGGCGAGGATCGCGGCGCCCGATGCGATCGCACCGATGCCGCCCTCACCGAAGGTGAAGGGCTCGATGATGCCGACCGACTGGTCGCCGCCCAGGTACTGCTTGAACGCGAGCGCGACGAACACGATGACGAGCACCACGGACAGCGCGATGATTGCCATGTTCAGCTTGTTCACGAGCGTGATGCCGAGCACGTTGAAGAGCAGCACGAGCAGCAGCGCGGCGAGCGTGAACACCCAGACCGGGATCGCGGGGAATTGCGTGTTCAGGTAGATGCCGATGAGCATGAAGTTGATCATCGGAATGAACAGGTAGTCGAGCAGCATCACCCAGCCGGTGAGGAAGCCAGGGCCACCGCCGAACGACTGCTGCGCGTACGTGTACGCAGAGCCGGCGACGGGGTACTTCCGCACCATCGCCGCGTAGCTCGCCGCGGTGAACAGCATCGTGACGACCGCCACGATGTATGCGGCGGGGAGCTTGCCCCCGGTGACCTGGTTCACGATGCCGTAGGTCGTGAACACCGTGATCACGGTCATGTAGGTCACGCCGAAGAACGTGAGGCCGGTGAGTCCGAGCGCTCGCCGCATGTGCGGTTGCGCCGCGCTAGTGGCAGGGGTGGGTGTGTTCGACACGATTCTCCTTTGAATCAGTAGGTCGGGTGGGGGAGTGGGACTAGTGTGTGCGCTCGCCGGCGAGCCAGGTCCCGAGGACCTCGATCTCGGGGACGGCGGTCGGGTCGACAGTGAGTGGATCGGCGGCGAGCCAGACGGCGTCGGCGATCATGCCGACGTTGAGGGCGCCGCGTTCGGGTGCCAGAGCCTGTTGGGCGGTGGCGAGCGTGTAGGCGGAGAGTGCTGCGCCTGCGCTCACGCGCTCGTCGGGGAGCCAGGACTCTGCTTCGGGCTCGAGGTGGCTGTGGCGGGTGACGGCCGTCGCGAATGCGGGCCGCCAGTCCTTGGTCGTGACGGGCCAGTCGCTGCCGAACGACACGGTTGCGCCGGAGCGGAGCACCGAGCCGATGAGGTATTGCCAGCCCTCGCGGTCGTGGCCGATGTGCGGGATCGTGAGGTCGCGCATGACCGCGTCGCACTGCGCCCAGTACGGCTCGAAGTTTGCGATGACGCCGAGCTCCGCGAACCGCGCGATGTCAGCGGGCGCGAGCATCGCGACGTGCGCGATGACGTGCGCGCGCTCGCGTGGTGGGTTCTCCGCGTGCACCGCCTGGATCGTGTCGAGGGCGATGCGGTTCGCGTCGTCGCCGATCGCGTGGATGTGGAGCTGGAATCCGGCCGCGTCGAATGCCTTCGCGGCCTCGGCGATCTCCTGCTCCGCCCAGTTGGGGAGCCCGCGCTCGTCGGGGCGATCCGCATACGGGGCGCCGAGGGCGGCCGTGCGGCTCTCGATCACGCCGTCAACGAAGAACTTCACGGTCTCGGCGCTGAGCCGGTCGTGCCCGAGCGCGCGGATCTCGTTGCGGAGCTCGACGAAGCTGCCCGCCTGGTCGCGCCAGTTCGCGGGGTCTGCCCGGAACGCGAGGTTCACTCGGGTGTGCAGTCGGTTGTCGCGCGCGGCGGCGAGGTAGGTGTCGACGTCGCTGAGCTCGACCCAGGCATCCTGCACCCAGGTGGTGCCCTGCGCGGCGTAGTCGCGCGTCGACGACTCGATCGCGGCGACCCTGTCGGCGAGCGCGAACGCCGGTACGACGTCGGCGATGAAGGTGTTTGCGGCGGCTTCCTGCAGCGTCCCGATGGGGGTGCCGTCGGCACGCCGAACGTAGCGGCCGAGCGGCGGATCGGGCGTTTCCGCAGTGATGCCGCCCGCTGCGAGCGCCGCCGAGTTCACCCAGGCGGTGTGGTAATCCCACGCACGAAGGATGGTGGGGGTGTCGCCGGTGACCGCGTCGAGCCACTCCGCGTCGAACACGCCTCCTGGCGCGAAGGTAGCGTCGTAGCTGGCGCCGACGATCCACTCGGCTTCGGGGTGCTCGCGCTTCCACTCGGCCACTGCGTCGATGATGCCCTGAAGATCCGCGGCGGCGCGGACGTTGGGGCCCGCGGCCTCGAGCCCGCCGAGCACGGGGTGTGCGTGGCCCTCGCCGATACCGGGTACGAGCGTTCCGCCAGCGAGATCGACGACGGTGGCGTCGGTCTGCTCGGTGAGCGCGATCGCCTCCGCTCCGAGGGCGGCGACGCGATCGCCACGGAACGCAATCGCGTCGCTCGTGTGCGTGCGACCCTCGCGCTCGGCCTCGAGGACGATGCTTCCTCCAGTGAACACCGTGAGTGTCATGTTCGCTCCTTCTCCGGCCTCGATGCCGGTGCAGGTCTCCCCCATAAATGAACAGTGTTCGTTATTGTAGGCCTACCCGGGCTGAGAACGCGAGTCGAACGCGCAGTATGGCGGCGCTGGCTTCCTCCGATAGCCTCGGCTGAGAGAGAAATCGATGCGATGGAAACGTCGTCGCATCGAACGCTCGGAGAGAAAGTGGCGCACCATGGCGGTGAACGAGGGATCGACGGCTCGACGATCGGGGCGGCCGACGACGGCCGTGCTCACGCGGGGGCTGATCCTCGAGACCGCGCTCCGGCTGCTCGACGAGCGAGGCGAATCGGGCGCGAGTCTGCGCGAGATTGCGCGAGAGCTCGGCGTGAGGCCGTCGGCGCTGTACAACCACATTCAGGGGCAGGACGACCTGATTTCGGGCATCCGCGAGCTCGTCAGCGACCGCATCGATGTGTCGGGGTTCGCTGAGCTCTCGTGGGACGCGGCGCTTGAACGGTGGGCGCGCTCGTACCGGAATGCGTTTGCGGCGCATCCGCCGACGATTGCGCTACTCGGGGTGTTGCCGATCGCGACGGGAACGCGCACGAGTCAGATGTACGAGGTGGTGTGCAGTGGGCTTATGGCCGCTGGCTGGCCTGAGGAGGAGGTGCTGGTTACCGTGGTTGCGGTCGAGAGCCTCATTCTCGGGGCCGCGCTGGATCACACGGCGCCCGATAACATGCTTGATCCGGGCGACGACCCCGAGGCGCCGACGTTCCGGGCGGTGTATGCGGCGGCCCGCGCGGGTGCGGGGGAGGCCCGGCCCACCGACATCGCGTTCGACATCGGCCTCAACGCGATGCTGGTGGGGCTGCGCGCCAGGCACCTGGAGTTCGTCGGGTCGGCGAGGGCCGTCGACGGTAGCTGCGGCTAGGCGGTCAACCCGTTCGGTGCAGTGTTGCGGGAGGAAGGCTCGGCGCTCTCGAGTTCTGGCGTGATGTGAGCATTGATTCGTTCTTCCATTCGAGCGCTCCTTCCGTCGGCTGCGGTTGTTGGGTGTTTTCAACGATATGTCGCAGCTGTGGGGGAGGGAAGCACCGCGGACACATCTGTGAAAAACTCGCTCATACTCGCGGAAATGCGGGCCTGTGGAGAACAGCTTGTGGTGCGGAAGTAGGCCCGAGATCGTCCCGGACTACCGGAAGATGATGGTGCGGTCGCCGTCCTGCAGCACCCGGTTTTCGGCGAACCAGCCGACGGCGTGCCGGAGCACGCGCGACTCGATGTCCTGGCCGAGTTGCACGAGTTCGCGGGGTGAATAGGAGTGATCCACCCGGGTGGTGTCCTGCTCGATGATCGGGCCCTCGTCGAGATCGGTGGTGACGAAGTGCGCGGTTGCACCGATGAGCTTCACGCCGCGCTGATGCGCCTGCTTGTAGGGGTTCGCGCCCTTGAAGCCGGGGAGGAACGAGTGGTGAATGTTGATCGCGCGGCCAGCGAGCGCCTCGCAGAGCTCGGGAGAGAGGATCTGCATGTAGCGTGCGAGCACGACGAGCTCAATGTCGTGCTCTTCGACTGCCTCGAGTACGCGTGCCTCGAACGCCGCCTTCTCGTCTGGATTCGTGACCGCACGGTGTTCGAAGGCGACCCCGTAGAACTCGGCAATGTCGCGCATCGTCTCGTGGTTCGAGAGCACAAGCGGCACCTCGATCGGAAGCTGGCCTGCGCGCTTGCGGTACAGCAGGTCGTTGACACAGTGCGTGGCGGTTGACCCGAGCAGCAGGGTGCGCACGGGGCGCCCCACCTGATCGAGTCGCCAGCTCATGTTGTAGCGCTCGGTCACCGACGTGAGTGAGCTGCGAAAGCGCTCCCCGAACGTCTCTGCCTGCGCGACCGCCTCAACCTGCAGGCGCATGAAGAACCGGCCGGTATCCGCTGATGCGAACTGCTGGCTCTCGGCAATGTTGCCGCCGGCCGCGACGATCGCGCCGCTGATTGCGTGCACAATTCCGGGTCCGTCGATGCAGGAGAGCGTGAGTACCCACTGGGAGCCGGTCGAGTCAGCAACGATCGTGTTCATCCGGCCAATTCTAGGCCACACGCGGGCCGAGGGCTGCTGGCCGAGCATTGCGGGGCGGACCGAGTGGGTAAGGTCATGACCCATGAGCGAACTTCAGGGAGTGCCCACACCGCAGCTCGCGCCGCGATGGCAACGGTGGCTGTGGCGCGCCTGGACGCCACTCGTCTGGATCATGCCGCTCCTCCTGGCACTGCGCTACGTCATGCCGGGCGCGAGCTGGGAGACGATCGTGCTCTTTATCTACTTCCCGATTTGGTACCCGGTACTGGCGGGCGCGGGCTGGACCCCGCGGATCATTTGGCGTGCCCGCGCGGGAAAAACGCGTCAGCCGCCGAGGGCGATGCTCTCGTGGATCCTGCTGCACTGGGGCGGGTTGCTGCTCGCGGTGCTGGCCGGCCGCGGCGTCGGCGATCCTGATCCCTTCGATTCGCTGCTCGGAAGGCTGCTGCCGTTCCTCGGCCCCATCGCGCAAGATGTCACGTTCTACGCTGCACTGGCGCTCGCCGCAGCCGGGCTCCTCGGGGCCCTCATCGTCGCGGTGTCCGCGCGGCTCAACCCCGCCCCGCCTGCCGCCGGGTGAGCGCACGGCGTGCCTCGCCGCGCCGTGCCGCGCGCTGATAGGATTACAGCGTCGTGACTGGCGTGCAGATGGAAACCATCGGGGAGCGACACCTATGAACGGCCGCTCGCCTGGGCCACACATCCTGGAAACATCACACAAGGGAGACTCATCGTGTCCAACCAGTCAGCATTCTTCAACGAGCCACTTGAGGTCGTCGACCCCGAGATCGCTGAGGTCCTGAAGCAGGAGCTCGGCCGCCAGCGGGCAACGCTCGAAATGATCGCGAGCGAGAACTTCGTTCCGCGCGCCGTGCTCGAGTCGCAGGGCTCCGTGCTCACGAACAAGTACGCCGAGGGCTACCCGGGCCGCCGTTACTACGGCGGCTGCGAGTACGTCGACGTCGCTGAGGATCTCGCGCGGGACCGCGCAAAGAGCCTCTTCGGTGCAGCGTACGCGAACGTGCAGCCCCACTCGGGCGCGCAGGCGAACGCTGCCGTGCTCGCGGCAATTGCTGAGCCCGGCGACAAGATCCTCGGCCTCGAGCTTGCGCACGGCGGCCACCTCACCCACGGCATGAAGCTCAACTTCTCGGGCAAGCTCTACGACATCGTCTCCTACGGCCTCGACCCCGAGACGTTCCTCATCGACATGGACGTCGTGCGCCAGAAGGCTCTCGAGCACAAGCCGAAGGTGATCATCGCCGGCTGGTCGGCCTACCCGCGCACGCTCGACTTCGCTGCGTTCCGTGCGATCGCCGACGAGGTTGGCGCGATCCTCTGGGTCGACATGGCGCACTTCGCTGGTCTTGTTGCCGCTGGCCTGCACCCGAACCCGGTGCCCCACGCGCATGTCACGTCGTCGACCGTCCACAAGACCATCGGCGGCCCCCGTTCGGGCTTCATCCTCACGAACGACCTTGAGCTGCACAAGAAGATCAACTCGGCCGTGTTCCCCGGTCAGCAGGGTGGCCCGCTCATGCACGTGATTGCCGCGAAGGCGACCGCGTTCAAGCTTGCGGCCTCCGATGAGTTCAAGGAGCGCCAGCTGCGCACCCTCTCGGGCGCGAAGCTTGTTGCTGAAGCGCTCACGAGTGATACCGCGAGGGCAGCCGGCGTTGACGTGCTCACGGGCGGCACCGACGTGCACCTCGTGCTCGCCGACCTCCGCAACTCGAAGCTCGACGGCAAGCAGGCTGAAGACGCACTGCACGCGGTCGACATCACTGTGAACCGGAACGCTGTGCCGTGGGACCCGCGCCCGCCGATGGTCACCAGCGGCCTGCGTATTGGCACCCCGGCGCTCGCGACCCGCGGCTTCGGCGACACCGAGTTCGCTGAGGTCGCCGACATCATCGCGCTGACCCTCACCGAGACCGGCAACGTCGACGAGCTGCGCGCTCGTGTGGCGAAGCTCACCGAGGCCTTCCCGCTCTACCCGGGCCTGGAGAACTGGTAACCAGTAGGTACTGAGTCTGTCCGGGGCGCGTGAGGAAGTCTCCTCCGCGCCCCGGCTGACTTTGTGGTCCCCAAAGAATTTCAAGGAGTACACATGACCGCACAGAAACTTGACGGAACCGCCGCGGCGGCCGCCATCAAACAGGAACTCACGGCGCGCGTCGCCGAGCTGGCCGCACGCGGTGTCGTGCCGGGACTCGCTACCGTGCTCGTCGGGGCGGATCCCGGTTCGCAGTGGTACGTCGCCGGCAAACACCGCGACTGCGCCGAGGTTGGCATCGCGTCGATCAAGCGCGAGCTGCCCGAGACTGTCACCCAGGAGGAGCTCGAGGCGGTGCTCGACGAGCTCAATGCCGATGACAGCTGCACCGGGTACATCGTGCAGCTGCCGCTGCCGAAGCACATCGACACCGACCGCATCCTCGAGCGCATCGATCCGAACAAGGACGCTGACGGGCTGCACCCGACGAACCTCGGCCGGCTCGTGCTGAACGCGAACACCGAGATCACGTCGCCGCTGCCCTGCACGCCGCGTGGTGTCATCGAGCTCGTTGAGCGCAACGGCCTCTCGTGGGCCGGTAAGCGGGTCGTCGTGATCGGCCGCGGGGTGACCGTCGGCCGCCCGATCGGGCCGCTGCTCACGCGCCGCGAATACAACGCGACCGTCGTGCTCACGCACACGGGCACGGTGGATCTCGGAGCGGAGCTGCGCCAGGCCGACGTGATCGTCGCCGCCGCTGGCGTCGAGGGCATCGTGCGCGCAGAAGACGTGAAGCCGGGCGCGATCGTGCTCGATGTCGGTGTCTCACGCAAGGTCGATCCCGAGACCGGCAAGAGCCGTGTCGTCGGCGACGTCGACCCTGCCGTCGCGGAGGTCGCCGGCTGGATCTCGCCGAACCCCGGCGGTGTCGGCCCGATGACCCGCGCGCTCCTGCTCAAGAACGTTGTCGAGATGGCGGAGCGGCAGCAGGGATAGGACAGCTCGCATGAGGTGAGGGGCGCCGGCGTTGCTGGCGCCCCTCACCTCTTTCCAGGATCCGGCTGTTCGAGGAGCCCCATACGGCTTGCTTTGAGGATCGCGGCGTCGCGGTCGCTCACTGCGAGCGCCTGGTTCTCCATCGCAGCGAGCGGCTCGTAGCGCACTGTGCGCGCGGACGCCGCGATCGCGGGCGAAGCGCGTGCAGCCCTAGCGGGCCGGTGCGCGGATCAGTCGAGCAGCCCCATGCGTCCGGCGCGCAAGATGGCCGCATCGCGGTCGCGCACTCCGAGTTTGCGGTAGACGGCGGCGAGGTGCTTCTTCACCGTCCCCGCAGTGATGAACAGGCTCGCCGCAGCCTGGTTCGCGTTGCGGTGCTCAGTGATCGCGAGGAGGGTGCGCAGTTCCATCTCGGTGAGCTGCTCGAAGCGGGAGGCGCGTGCGTGCTGAGGGATCGCGTCGAGTGCATCAACGATGTCGCAGACGCCCGCGGCACGGGCAGCGACGGCGACCTCGCGGAGCTGCTCAAAAGGGACGCTCACGAGCATTGCCGGGAGGAAATATTTGTCGACGAGGGAGGCGGCTGCTCCGAGGCAGGCGACGGCGTCCGACTTGCGGTCGCAGCCCCACTCGGCGACCGCCGTGATGAGCCGACGATCCACGCGCTGGCGCTTCGTCGCCCCGGGATCCCCGACGGATTGTGCGAGAAGCAGCGCTTCGACATCGTTGCCTGAGAACAGTGCGAGTCGCGCCTGTTCGAGCCGAAACGCCGGCTCATCCGGGTCGTTGCCTGCGAGCAGGCTCTCAGCCCTGGCAAGGTTGCCGATGGAGCTGTTGAGCATCGCTTCGAACGTGACAACGTACTTATTCCAGGCCAGGGGGATGGGGGTGTTTCGTTGCCCGTCCTCAAGGCCCGAGACGAAGTGCGCGAGCGCGAGCGCGGTTCCTCGTGACTCTCGCATCATCGCCGCTTCGGCGATGAGCAGCATCGGCCACGGTTCAAGCCGATCGCTGATGGGGGAGAGCCTGTCGACTGCCTGCTGCAGCAGCACTCCGTCACGATTCTCCTGTGCGATGTGGGCTCGGGCGACCTCGGCCCCCACCCACGAAATGCCCGGGGCCGCTGCTCCGGACGACCGCGTGAGCTCATCGTATTCATGAATGAGTTCGCCGGCCCGCCGTACATGCCCGTCGATGATGTCGGTGAAAGCCAACTCTGACAGGGCTGCGAGCAGCCAGTTGCGCCCGGAATCGGGGTCGGTGACCGTGCGGGTTGAGGCGTGCGGGAAGCCGTGCCAGGGCGTCGAGATTTTCAGCTCGGAGAGCCGCCGCAACCGTTTCAGGCTTCGGCGCGCCCGCCCAAAGTCACCGACGGCGATGGCAGTGCCGGCGATTTCACGGTAGAACACCGAGAGGGAACCGTTGCCGGGAAGCACCGCTGGCGCTTCCGCTACTGGTTCCGCGGAGAGCGGCAACTGGGGGCCCCGGTCGGGGGCGAGACGGCTCTCGATGTGGAGCATGAGCGACTTGGCAGTATCGAGATCGCCGAGGACCCGGTTGAATACCATCGATTCGCACAGCAACTGGAGGTGGGTAGGCCCTGCAGGGCTCGCGATGCCGGCGGGCAAGTGAAAATCGATGCCACGCTGCCAGATGCGTAGGAGGTACCTGAGGCGGGCCGGCGCGCTACCCACGAGCGGGAACTCAAAGAATAGGAGCGCAGCGGTGAACGTCGGGTGCTTGAGCAACACCGCTTCGGGGAGCGCGCGCAACGTCTGCAGGCAGGGCTCGCCCTCATCAGTAATGAGCGTGAAGTTCTGGGCGAAGGTAATCGCCGCTGCATCGTATTCTTCTGCCGCGCAGAAGAGACGGAAGGCTGTGTAGGGCGCGGTGTCTGCGATTTCACGAGCACGGCCGTCGTAGAGCCGTCGACGCTGCGCGAAGTCGATGGTGTGTACCGCGTACTCGGAGAACGCTGAGCGAACTGAGCTGTGGCAGCGGTACTCCTGGGGGCCAGGGCTGGGAGAGGACACGAGGAAACCAAGTTCGGTGAGGTACCGGGTCGCCGCAAGCGCGGCGGACTCGTCGCCACCCAAAATGTCACGAATCTGATTCACGCTGATCGCATGGATCTGGGACGCCGCGAGGATGACGTGACGGGCATGAGCGTCCATGATTTCCAAGGAAGCCATGGCGAAGGCGTTGAGGTTGGAGAGCGGGTCAAACTGCTGAGCTGCCGATCCATCCGCCCAGATCCGCCCCTCCGCGGTCTCAATATAGAGGCCATCGGCGCCGAGGTTGAGCGCTGCGCGGATCGCGAGCGGCCATCCCTCAGAGCGGGCCATGGCCGCGGTGAGACTCGGGCTGGCGGGCACCTGCAGATTCTCCACCAGCTCCGAAGTCTCTTCCGGGGTGAGGCTGAGGTCTGCTGCTCCGATGAGCCGAACGCGCGTCGTCGCGCTCACGAGCGGGCCGTCGAGCAGGGTGACGCTGCGGCCGATCACGATGAGCGTGAGCTTTGGCGACTCTGCCGACAGTTCAGCGAGCGCCATGTCCGTTGCGGCGTCGGTCGCGAAATGGAAGTCGTCAATCACGAGTGTGAGGGCGGTGTGTAGCTCGCGCGCGATCTCCACGACTGCCGCAGCGGATTCGGATCCGGCCTCCACGACACTGCTGGAGTACGGGGCGAGCGTCTTCGTGAGGGCAGCCCACAGCTTGTGCGGACCCGCAGTTGAGCAGCGCACCCAGCGCACGGGAAACAGCCCGTCTTCGTCGCCGCCAAGCCAGTCGGTAATGGTGGCCGTCTTGCCGTAGCCGGTCGGGGCGAGCACGAGAGTCAATCGCTGCATACCGGCGGATCTTGCGGTTTCTTCCGCGAGCCGCTCGAGCAGCCTGCATCGGCTTGGCAGGGCGACTCGTCCGCCGTCGGCGACTGCGCGTTGAGCATGCTCTGGTTGGCCAGAGAAGCTGTTCACACGCAGCATGAGCGCCTTTCTTGTCGCGAGGGGGGCAGTGCGGGGGTATGACGGGCGAACGATACCGCTATCAGGGGGAAGATCAGGGGGAAGGTCGCCTACTTTTCAACATACACACCTCAACCCCAGCCTATGCTGAACGTCGGCGACACGGAACTGTTTGTTTTCTATGAATTCAGTTGTCCGGTGTGTGCCGAACAGAGCAATACCGCTGAGAAACACTTCTCGCAGTATGTATCTCGCACCAACGACGGTCTTGGGGAAGACCGGTTGGTCGCGTCGCACACGCGTGCGCGCAAAGTAATTTGGGGGACAGGTTGGGGAAGCCTAGAAATAGGGGGATTGTGACGAGCGCGCTCGTGCTGAGCGCGCTCGTCGGAATCGTCATGCCATTGGCAGATACGGCAGTCGCTTCGGCGCAGGCCGCGACGCTGGATCAGGCGCTGTCCAACGACGGCGCTGTACAGCAACCGATCGACTCTCAGGAGGAGACCTCCGCTGGTGCTCCGGGGGAGACCTCCGTGCAGCCCGAGGGCGAGGCAACGACGCCCGCACCCGAAACCGAAGTGATTGCGCCCGAAGCTGAGGAACCAGCGGAGCCCGCAACTCCTGCGAAGCCTAAGCCAGCCCGCGCGGCTGTCGCCGCCTCAGCTTTGAGCTGCGTGCCTGGGGATGTCTACTCAATTTCGAGCGCTGGGCAGCTACAAAAGGTCGCCGTCAATGGAACGAATGGTGCCGTTGAATACGTGGGTCAGACTGCTGGCGCAGGTGAATTCAACGGTCTCGGAATCGGGGACCGCGGCGCAGCTGTGTATGCGTACAATCGGACGAATACTGCGGGTCGATGGCAGCCAAACAACGCCAACACGGTCTACAAATATGACGTTGATCGCGCACGGTGGAGTTCGACCCAAGCTCAGGTCTCCCTCACTTCATCAGACGTCTCCAGCCTCGTCGGCGGAGCTGTTGGTCCCGACGGAACATACTGGGTGGGCGGCTTCAACGCTGCTCCAAATAGTTGGACTCCCTCCGGCGGCCAGTACTTCCAGCTCTGGAAGATGAAGCCTGGGTCGAACTCGATTGAGCCTGCTGGCAAGATCGAATTGCGGGGTTTGGTGAACGGCCAGACCAACCAGGTCGGTGTCAATGGCGACTTTGCGTTCGATACCGTCGGCAACGTGTATCTCGTGCGTGGCGTAGGAACGCAGCTACAGGTGTTCCGCCTCGACAAGGCCAAACTCGATAATGGCAAGGGATTCCAGGCGATTGGAGGTGCGGAGCTTGTTGCTAGCGGCACAGCCCCGTTCAGCAACACCAACGGGATTGCATACGACTCCAGCGGCAAGCTCTTTATCGGAGCGGGCACACAGCTCGCCTACTTGCAGCAAGAAGCCTCTGGCAACTGGGCGTCCAAGAGTGTCTCTTTGCCGTCGAACTCAGGGTTCTCAACAACGGACCTCGCGACTTGCAGCTTCCCACCGACTGTAAAGATTCAGAAGGACCTACCCGACGGCCGCGCGTTCGCAAACGACCAGTTCAAGCTCCAACTGAGGTCTGGCACCGCCTTGCTCGGAGAAGCCACCACGACGGGCAATGATCCGGGCCTCCAGAAGGAGAAGGTCGGTCCAGTGCCCGTCGCTATCGGCGCATCGATGTCGTTCACCGAAGTTGCCGGAAACTCGTCCACCGATCTCAAGAACTACGTCTCAAGTTGGGAGTGTCTGCTCGACGGCAAGGTGCTCTGGAGCGACAAGAGCCTAGGGACGAGCTTCACCATGCCAGCCGAAGCTGCAGGCAAGGAGATTGTCTGCACGATCAAGAACTCCCTCATGGACGTGTCGAAGACTGCAATCGGTGCAGACGGGAAGGAGCTATCCTCGGGGACCCCCGTTGATGAGAACGGTGTCGTCGGATACAAGCTCACCTTTGATAACCGCTCCGGAGCGAATCCTGCTGCAGTGAACTACCGCGATTACCTCGCTGACGTGCTCGATGACGCGACGTTCTACAACCCCTCGACGGGGCAGCGAACGACGAGCCCCGTGATTGCAGTCAGCGGCCCCGGCCTGACACACGCGTGGTCTCCCGCCGACAAATGGCTCACGATAGGCGGCACGGTGCCGGCGAAGCAGATGCTCACCCTGACCGTGCATGTCAAGGTCAAAGAGAATGGTGATGCAACAGACGAGCGGCAGGGCGCGACCACGCAGCAGGGTTTCTTCCTGCGTAACAAGCTTGCTCGCGGGACTGACCCCAAGCCACCCACTGACTGTGTGCCAGGTCTGTGCGTTGAGAATCCGATCAACGCCTGGACAGTCACCAAGAGCTCGTTGCCCGCCAGCGGCGCGCGCCTCCACAAGGGGGGGCAATGCGCACTACAAGGTTATGGCGACGAAGCTCACTGGCACGACGGCGCTGACCGACCTCGTGCTCACCGACGACGTGACGCATGTTTTCAAGACGGCTGGCTGGGCTCCTGAAGCCGCGGTTCCGAGCGGTGCCAAGCAGCACGGTGTCTATCTCTTCAATGCGGAGGGTCGCACCGTGGGTCTCAACGGCCAGCCAAACACCTCAAGCGCAGAGACCTACGCTCCCGTCCAAGACGTCGCAGCACCCACACAGGTCAACGGCCGGTGGATCGTTACCTCCGGCCCTGCGCTGAAGGTGCCGGCACAGGCCGTGAGCGCCGAGATGTGGTTCGCTGTGCAGGCCGCTGAGAGCCCTGCCGGTATTCCTGACCCCTCGATTTGGCAGGGCGCCGGCAAAGCGCCGACAACGGGTTGGAGTTTCGTGAACTACGCGACGGGAATGGCGAAGGGCACACAGGGCAGAGATTTTGCGCCGAACGCCTGCGTTACGGGCAAAAATGTGCCGAACACGGCGCTTGACCCGAAGTCGTCGACGCCAGCAGACGTGCAGTTCCCCGCACAGTGCCAGGTCCGCCACGAGCTCAGCCAGAACTACTTCACGATCCGCAAGGACGCAGCTGGTGCAGGCCTTGATCGCTACGCAGACGATCTGATCCCAGGAACCACAGAGAAATGGGATCCTGACTCGACTGGGCTGTGGAACATGGTCGGCCACAAGTTTGAGGTTCGGAACAACGTTGCTGGGGAACCGAGCACCTACCCTGCGGTTGAGCTTTGCCGGACTGACTACGCGGCCGACGATTGGAACGGAACATGGGTGTCGAGCACCCGTGCCGCGGATACGGGCGCTTGGGACTTTGGTCAGAACTCGAAGACGCTCCAGAAACTCATCGACTGGAACGCGATGCACCCTGACAACCAGAAGCCGCTCTGCGGCACGATCTACCCGATCGCCGAAGGCGGTCAGGCGGGCCGTTGGCGGTCGGAGAACCTCAGCGCAGGCGATTTCTGGCTGGTAGAGACACAGGCCCCGAACCAGCAGCGCAGCACAGACGGCAAGTACGTACGTGACATCGCTGGAGTGCAGCGCCTGTCTCAGCCGATGCAGTTCACGATCTGGCCTGAAGCCGACGGGCCTGCGAACGGCCAAGCGATGCAGGGCCGAGGTCAGCTCGACGTCTCGAATGGCAGGGGAGGCCTACTTGACCGGTGCAACCCCGGCGAGACGAATCCGGAGACCGGTGAGATCACAAAGGGCGGAACTGTCGCCGAGCGGCCGACCGCCTGCGTGAACCCGACTGGCTACCTCATGCTCGTGAAGGATCCGGCGCCCACGCCGCTTCCGCTCACGGGCGGCATCGGGCCCTGGCTGCTCTGGGGCGGCGGCGCCGCTGCGCTGATCATCGCTTCAGCGGGAATCATCTGGTGGCGCGTACGCCGCCCAGTCACTCCCCGCCACGGCGCCTAAATCCTTATTCCGGGGCATCGCGCCCCACCAAGCTTCACATCATCAGAAGAACTTCACATCATCGTTTTCAAGAAGGGGAAACCATGTTGAACAACAAGAAGCGAGGCCTCCTCGCGAGCGCCGGTGCGCTCGTGACGGCTGTCGCGCTCGCATTCGGTGGCGCCGCAGCCGCTCAGGCTGCACCCGTCGACGCGATGCCCGAGAGCTCAGCACTCGTCATCACAAAGCTCGAGCAGCCGAAAGACAACGGCGCTGTAGCGTCGGGCCTGAAGCAGGACGTCACCGGCAAAGCCATTGAAGGCGTCACCTTCGAGGCGTTCCGTGTACCGCTCGTTAACGACGCCATGACCAACAAGGGCCAGCAGGAGATCGCTGCCTTCACGCTCGCAGAAGCCAAGACAAAGGTCGGTGCCAAGGGCGCTGACCGTGTCGGTGTCACCGATGTCGATGGCGAAATTCGCTGGGACGACTCGTCTGACCAGGGGAAGCTTCCCGCTGGGCTGTGGCTCATCCGCGAGACCAACACCCCTGCCGGTGTTGTCGCAGCAGGTGACTTTCTCGTAGCGCTGCCGCTCACCAACCCGAGCAACCACAGCGCATGGCTCGACGCGGTCTACGTCTACCCGAAAAACCACACGGTTACGGGTGAGAAGACTGTCGAGAACGCGAAAGACCTCAAGGTTGGCGACACCGTCACGTGGACGATCGACGTTGATAACCCGAGCCCCCGCGACCACGCCACGGGTCAGTACGTCTCAGCCGACAAGCTCCAGATCATCGACGTGCTCGATGACGCATTCCTGAAGACTGCTGCCGATGGTTCGGGCGTCACGGTGACTACTCCTGCTGGCCTCGTTCTTGGTGAGGACTACACCGTGGCTGTCACCCCAGCCGGTGGCAAGAACACTGTCACGATTGACTTCACTGCTCCCGGTCTCGACAAGCTTGCGGTGGACGCGACGAGCAACGTCATCTTGAAGCTCGACACCGTTGTACAGCAGCCCGGTGAGATTGAGAACATCGCGCACTTCTACTCCTCGAAGACGCAGACCACGCCGAAGGAGATCCCCGGCACCGAGGTCAAGTACGGCAACTACGCGCTCATCAAGAAGAGCGAGGGCGCGCCGAAGAACGAGACCGCAGTGCTCGCTGGCGCCGAGTTCATGGTGTTCCCAGATGCTGATTCCGCACGCGCTGCGGTTGAGGGCGACAAGAGCGCGCTTGATAAGGCGATCAGGCCGGCAACCGCTGGGCACACCGATGGCGTATGGACCACCGACGACAACGGTCGCGTCGACATCACTGGCCTTCGCTACAGCGACTTCGCGAACGGGAAGACCGTTGCCAAGGGTGACGCCGACTACCAGAGCTACTGGCTCGTCGAGACCAAGGCACTGAAGGATCACCAGCTGCTCGCTGAGCCGATCGAGTTCGTCGTGAACAAGGAATCTGCAACGCAGACCACGCAGACGATCGTCAACCAGTACGACCGCGGTGGCTTCAAGCTCCCGCTCACCGGTGGCACTGGCACGATCATGCTCACCGTCGCTGGTATCGCGCTGCTCGCCGTCGTGCTCATCGTTGCACGCCGTCGTCAGCACGCCGCGGAGTAACCCCTTCCCGCTCCGGTAGGAAAACGATAGGTAGATGGGAAAGGAGGTGTCCGATGGCTCACGCAGTCATGCATGAAGCGTCGGGCACCTCCCGACCACCCGAGAAGCGCGAGCGACCGAGGCGCCGCAAGCTCGGAGTGCCTGTCGTGCTGCAGCTCGTCGCCATGGTGGGTATTGGCGCGCTGGTGTACCCGGCCGCTGCCGACTGGTTCGCGACGCTGACACACAACGCCGAGCGTTCGGGCTATGTCCGTGAGGTCGATAGCCTCACTCCTGCTGAGCGCCGCGCCGGCCTCGACGCGGCGCGTGAGTACAACGAGCACCTCCCTCCGGGAGCGCTCGTGGATCCCTACTCGCAGGATGGCGATCCGGCAGCGGAAGCAGCCGACGCAGCCGCGTATGAAGCGTACGAAGAGGTGCTGCGCGTCAGCGACAGCGGCGTCATCGGGGAGGTCGTCTACCCGCGACTGAACATCGGCCTGCCGCTGTACCACGGTGCCGGCGAGGAAGCGATTACCCAGGGCGTTGGCCATCTTTACGGTTCCTCGCTTCCGGTTGGCGGGCCGTCGACGCACTCGGTGCTCACGTCGCACTCTGGCCTGGTGCACGCATCGCTGTTCACGAAGCTTCCGCAGGCGCAGGTCGGCGATGTCTTCGAGGTGCGCGTGCTCGGAGAAACGCACTACTACGAGGTTGACGGGCTCGAAACCGTTGAACCATTCGTGACCGATTCCCTCGACGTCGTCGAGGGTCAAGATCGGGTCACGCTCTTTACTTGCACCCCGATCGGGGTGAACAGCCACCGGTACCTCGTACACGGTGTTCGGGTGCCGGGAGCCGCTGAGGCAGGCGACCTGGCGATTGCCGGTGACGGCCTGACCGCTGGGTTCCCCTGGTGGACGCTCATCTTCGTTGGCGGGTCGGGCATCGTTGCCTACCTGCTCTTTGCTCCCCGCCGCCCGGCGGCCGGGAAACAGGCACCCCAACCGAACGATCCAGACGAGAAGAGGAAGCCATGACGATGACGCGTGCAGATGGTGGCCAGCACGGCGCCAAGATGGGCGTCAGCGTCGCCCTCCTCACCATCGTTGCCTTCGTATTCGGAGTCATCGGTGCAGCACCGGCGCAGGCCGCCGACATCGGGTTCCCGGAGGGGCCGAAGACGCTCGTTATCCACCCCGGTATCGAGCCGGAACCGAGCGACGAGCCCGGAACCGGGCTTCCCCCTACCGCGGGTGCGCCGACCGGAATCGCCGGCCACACTTTCGAGGTGCAGCGCGTACCCGGGCTGAAACTGGAGACCACTGTCGACTGGAACCGTGCGGTCGGCATGACCCCTGGCGAGGCGAAAAAGCTCGTCGCGAAGCAGCCGGCCATTGAAGGCGGGGCCGTCGCAGCAGACAACACCGTGGCGTTCAGCGGGCTCGAAACCGGGCTCTACCTTGTCACTGAGACGGCGGCGCCGGCAGGCTCGCTGCGCGCCGTGCCGTTTCTGGTCGCGCTCCCGCTGCCGCATCCGACGAAGAGCGGCGAATGGCTGACGACGGTCCACGTCTACCCGAAGACTGCCGCGGTCGACGTGAAGCTCGGCGTGCGCGACGCTGCCGCAGTGACCTGTGGCGATCCGGTGATCTGGTCCGCCATGAACGCGATCCCTGACGTGACGAAGCTGTCGAGCTATCGCGTGCAGCACATTCTTGCCCCGGGCGTGAAGCTGCTTGGCTCCGCGGCAGACACCGTCGTCGAGATCACCGGTCAGCCGGCGCTACGCGCCGGGGTCGATTACACGGTCGAGGCGATCACGGTCGACGGCCGCGATGCGCTCGAGACGGTGTTCACCGCTGCCGGCATCGAGAAGCTGCTCGTCGACACGAACGCCGAGGTCAAGATTTCCTACGACAGCTTCGTGAGCGCCGCGGGCGAGTACACGAACGAGGTACGGCTCTTCGCGGGCGACGCTGGCGTCGTCACGGATACGGCCACCACGAAGTTCGGCCCGCTGCGCATCCTCGTCCACGAGAAGGGGAATCCGAAGAATCTCATCGCGGGAGCGGACTTCCGGCTGTACACGAGCGAGGCCGACGCTCGCGCCGGCAAGAACCCCATCACCTTCGAGGACGGCGCAGAGCTGCGCACGAACGCGGACGGGCTGATCAC
This sequence comes from Leucobacter sp. G161, assembly GCF_001482305.1. Lineage (GTDB taxonomy): Bacteria > Actinomycetota > Actinomycetes > Actinomycetales > Microbacteriaceae > Leucobacter. The sequence continues at coordinate 23,774 of NZ_LOHP01000021.1, read as the reverse complement.
GATCCCGTGTCTGCGTTTCTCGAACTTCGCCGACGGCCTCGACCGCAAGCCGGACGACGACCTGTACCGCAACTACTTCGCGAAGCCCATCTCGTACCCGGCAGGCTGGACCGGTGAGGACGTCATTCTCAAGGGCAGCGTGAGCTCAGCGACGGACCCGGAGACACTGCTCGCGGTGGTCTGGAAGGCAACCGGCCCGATCCCCGATCTCAGCGAGACGGGCGGCAAGATTGCCGCGTTCGCCCTGCTGGGAGGTGTGCTGCTCTCCGTCGGCGTCGTGGTGCTCCTGCGCAAGCGCCGCGAGCAGCAGGAGGCGTAATGGCTGCGAGGCACGCTGACGCGCCGGTGGCGACTCAGGCCGACCCCGCGGCGAAGACGTCGCGCCCGCGACGCACCCGTGGCCAAATCGTCCTCAACATCGTGTTGCAGGTCGTGGCTATGGCTGCGATCGGCATGCTCGTCTACCCGGAGGCCGCGACGTGGGTCGCCAGGGTCGGCCACAACGCCGAGATTTCCGGCTACGTGAAGCAGGTGGACGGCACGGAACCCGAAGAACGCACCCGGATCCTTGACGCGGCATACGCCTACAACGACCAGCTCGAACCGGGTCCACTCACCGACCCGTACATTGGAGTGAACGAGGACGAGGCGCAACGCAGCGACCTGTACCTTGCCTACGAGGAAATGCTGCGAGTGAGCGGCACCGACGCGATCGGCACGATCAACTACCCCCGGCTCGACATCAGCCTGCCCGCCTACCACGGCACCTCCGACGAGGTCATTTCGAAGGGCGCGGGCCACATGTACGGCACATCGCTGCCAATCGGCGGGCCCTCGACGCGCTCGGTGCTCACCGCGCACTCGGGGCTGCCCCACTCCAAGCTGTTCACCGCGCTGCCCAAGGCGAAGGTGGGGGACACGTTCTGGATCAGTGTGCTCGGCGAGGACCACCATTACCGCGTCGAAAAGACTGAGACGGTGCTGCCGAACGAGACCGAGTCGCTTGAGATTCGGGAGGGGGAGGACTGGGTGACGCTGTTCACCTGCACCCCGATCGGAGTGAATAGCCATCGCTTCATGGTGCACGCGGTGCGGCTGCCCGACTCCGAGGCGCCACAGAACGAGACGCTGGGTGGCGACGGCGCCAGCCTCGGCTTCCCGTGGTGGGCCGTCTGGTTCGTCGGCGGATCGGGTGCGGTCGCCTGGCTGTTGTTCGCGCCGCCGAAGAAGAAGAAGTCGAAGCCGGCCATTCCAGAGCCCGCCGAGTGATGAGTCGCGCACCCGAAGGGGCTTCCGAGCTTATGCCAGCCTGCGGCTGGTAGCTTAAAGACGTGAATTCGCTTCTCGCTCTGACCCCCGCGCTCCTCGGCATCGATTGGCTCGACCCCGAGACCCTGCTCAAGGCCGGTGGGTGGGCCGCGCTCGTGCTCGCTTGCGCGTTCGTGTTCCTCGAGACGGGCGTCCTCGTGCTCGCCTTCCTCCCGGGTGACTCGCTGCTCTTCACCGTGGGGCTCTTCAGCGCCACGGGCATCATCGACGTGCCGATCTGGATCACCTGTGTGCTGCTGTTCATCTTCGCCTTTGCAGGCGACCAGCTTGGCTTCTATCTCGGGCGCAAGCTCGGGCCGTCGATCTTCAACCGCCCGAAGAGCAGGCTCTTCAACCCCGAGAACATTGCACGCACGCACGAGTTCTTCGAGAAGCACGGCCCGAAGGCAATCATTATCGCCCGCTTCCTTCCGATCTTCCGCGCATTCGTGCCAGCGGCCGCCGGCGTCGGCAACATGACGTACCGCCGCTTCGTCGCCTACAACGCGGTCGGCGCGCTCCTCTGGGGCGTTGGTGTCACCCTCATCGGCTACTTCCTCGGCCAGATTCCCTTCGTGCAGCAGTACAGCGAAGTGTTCATCATCGTGCTCGTGCTCATCCCTGGCATCCCGATCCTGTTCGAGATTTTCCGCGCGTTTAAGCACTCACGGGCGAAGAAGAAGGCTGCCGAGACCGAGACCCTGTAACCCGGGTGCGCGGCTGCCCTGGGTGGCAGCCTGAGCCTGTTGCGACTCTCAGCGAGTAGCCCGCTACAGGAGGTAGTCTGAGGAACTGTGCTGACCGAGCTTGAAACTTACTCAACGATCGCCCTGTACTCGGGCATGATCGTGTACGCGATCGCGTTTGTCTTCTATGTCGTCGATCTGGCGAACCGCAGTGGTGACGCCCACCTCGCGGCTCCGGCTGGCGCGAAGGCGCAGACCGTCGGGCAGGGCGGCACTGCGACGCTCGTGAAGCCGCCGCGCGCCGGTGCTCCGGCGAAGCTACCGCGCTCGCGTTGGCTGCGCGCAGGCTTCGCGCTGACGGTGCTCGGCTTCCTGCTGCACCTCACGGCGACCGTGCTGCGCGGTATCGCGGCAGAGCGTGTCCCGTGGGCGAACATGTACGAGTTCGCCCTCACGGCAACCGTCTCGGTTGTGGGAATCTTCCTCATTGTGCAGTTCTTCATCGATCTGCGCTTCCTCGGCACCCTCGTTACGGGCATGACGATCATGTTCCTGGGCATCGCGAAGATCAACTACTACGTTCCGATCGTGCCCCTCGTGCCGGCGCTCGACTCGTACTGGCTCGTGATCCACATCATCGTCGCGGTGCTCGCGGTCGGCTTCTTCACGCTCTCCTTCGGGCTGTCGATTCTGCAGCTGCTGCAGGCGCGACGCGTCACGAAGGTGAAGGCCGGCGACACGCAGTCGATGGCATTCATGACGAGCTTCCCGAACCAGGTGCGTCTCGAAGACCTCGCCTACCGGCTCGCGATCATCGGCTTCGCGTTCTGGACGTTCACCCTCATTGCCGGCTCGATCTGGGCCGAGGCCGCCTGGAGCCGCTACTGGGGCTGGGATGTGAAGGAAGTCTGGACCTTCATCATCTGGGTGCTCTACGCGGGCTTCATCCACGCGCGCGCGACCCGTGGCTGGCGTGGCACCCGCTCGGCATGGCTGAACATCGTGTCGTACGCGGCCGTGATCTTCAACTTCTCGATCGTGAACGTGTTCTTCAAGGGACTCCACGCGTACTCGGGGCTGTAGGCCGCGATACGCGTCTGTGTCAGGAGCCGGTGCCCGCGTGGGCGCCGGCTCCTTGCGTTTTGCGGCTCGGGGCGCCTCCCGGCGTGACGGAACCGGACATCGCGGTGGCGAGGGTGTGCGATACGCCTCTTGGCTCTGCACGGGGCCTGGGGCGTAATGGACTGAGTGAGCCAATGCTCACCGAGTAGTGCATTTTCCCAACGAGCTCACGGAGGTTCGGGCGGTCTCGTACGGCGACCAATGGACGAACATGCTGCAGCCCTTCTGGGCGCTGCCGGTACTCGCGATCGCCGGGCTGAAGATGCGCGACATCCTCGCCTACACGTCGGTGACGTTCCTCGGTTCCGGGCTGGTGATGGTGGTCGCGATGCTGCTCATCTCGCTGTAGCGAGGCGATGCGACGTGTGCGCGGCTAGTTGACGACCGGGAATGTGCCGGTCGGAGTCTCACCGTCGTCGTACACGTCGCTCGGCGATCCGATGATCTTCGTGTCCGGGGTGCCAACGAGGTCGTAATCCTTGTTGGGGTAGTCGAACTTAGCGAGCACCCAGCGCATCGCCTCGAGCCGGGCGCGCTTCTTGTCGTTCGACTTCACGACCGTCCAGGGCGCGTAGCTCGTGTCGGTGTAGAAGAACATGGCCTCTTTGGCGCGCGTGTAGTCGTCCCACTTGTCGAGGCTCGCGAGGTCGGTCGGCGACAGCTTCCACTGCTTCACGCGATCCTGCGAGCGTGAGGCGAAGCGTGCGCGCTGTTCGGCCTTCCCGACGGAGAACCAGAACTTGATGAGGTGGATACCCGAGTTCACGAGCAGCTCTTCGAAGTCGGGGGCGGAGCGCGTGAACTCGAGGTACTGCTGCGGGGTGCAGTAGTCCATGACGCGTTCGACGCCCGCGCGGTTGTACCAGGAGCGGTCGAACATGACGATCTCGCCGCCGGCAGGCAGGTGCGCGACGTACCGCTGGAAGTACCACTGGGTCTGTTCGCGCTCGGTCGGGATCTCGAGCGCGACGACCCGCGCGCCACGCGGGTTCATATGCTCGGTGAAGCGCTTAATCGCGCCACCCTTGCCGGCCGCATCACGGCCCTCGAAGATGATGACGATCTTCTGCCCGGACTCTTTCACCCAGGCCTGGAGCTTGAGGAGTTCGATCTGCAGCTTGCGCTTCGTCTTCTCGTACTCTTTGCGTCCGAGCTTCATGTCGTACGGGTAGCCCTGCCGCCAGGGGGCGTCGGGTGAGCCGTCGTCGACATCGTCGGTGCCGAGGAGCTCACCGATCTCGTCGATCTCGGGGGTGATGTCGACCTGGCCGGGCTCGGCCAGCTCAAACTGTGGTGTTGCGGGGGTGGGTTCCTGAGTCATCGCGCTCCTTGCCTAACGGACCTGGCGCGTTCATCATCCCACGAAGCGGGAAATTGCCTGCGTGGCTTCGCGGAGTTTTTCCTGCGCGACTGCGCCGCCCTCTTCGGCGGCTGCTGCGACGCAGTGCCGGAGGTGGTCGTCGAGGAGCGAGAGCGCGACCCGCTCGAGCGCCTTGGTGGCCGCGGACACCTGGGTGAGGATATCGATGCAGTAGGTGTCGTCCTCGACCATGCGCTGCACGCCGCGCACCTGGCCCTCGGCACGCCGGAGCCGCTTGAGGAGGTCTTCCTTGTGCCCGATGTACCCGTGGTCGTGTCCCTGCGAACCATGTTCCTGCTGCTCACCCATAGTGAGCACTTTACCCTGTGGGCAGCGGCGGCGGGTCGGGGTCGTCGCCGCGCCGACGCCGCGCTCTCGTCGAGCGCGCGAGTTGCACGGTCCCGCCGATCACCAGGATGCCAACGGCGCCCCACACTGCGATGTACATCGGCCATTCGCCGCTCGTGATGCGTTCGCCGATGAGGATCGACGCGACGACGAGCAGCGCGGGTTCGAGGTAGCTCATGAGCCCGAAGATGCTGATGCTCAGGTAGCGCGACGCGAGGAGGTAGCAGATGAGCGCGATGCCGCTCCACACGCCGAACAGTGGTGCGAACCACACGAGGCTGGGGTTTGCCTGGAGCACGTCGCCGTTTGCGAACTCGCGTACCGCCAGCACGACAGCGAGCGGGGAGAGGAGCAGAAACTCCCAAAGCATGCCCCCGAGGTGGTTCGTGCCCATCGCGCGCCTGAGCACGAAGTAGACGGGGTAGCCGAACGCGACGAGCATCGTTTCCCATGAGATCGAGCCAACCCGCACGAATTCGAAGGCGACGCCGACGGCTGCGACGCCCGCGGCAAGCCAGTGCCACCACAGCAGCCGGTCTTTGTAGAGGAAACGGCCGACGACGACGAGCACGAGGGGGAGGAGGAAATAGCCGAGCGCGACCTGCAGGCCGCGCCCATTCAAGGGGGCCCAGCTGAACACCCAGAGCTGTGCTGCGACGAGAAACCCGGAGAAGATGAGGGGCAGCACGAGCAGCGGACGGGCGCGAATGCGGGCGCCGATGTCGGTGAAGAGCCGCAACTGTTTCAGCGTGGCAAGGGTCGCCAAAATCAGCGGGATCGTCACCAGGTTTCGCACGCCCCACAGCGACTCCGCTGAGGCGGGCGCGAGCAGTGGGGTGACGAAATAGACGCCGGCGAAGAGAAGGGAAGAAACTACCGAGACAACGAGGCCGCGCTCGGTGAACGACTTAGAGGTCGATTGCTCCAATGACCTCTCCGTAAGGGGTCTCGCCTACCGGCTTGAAGCCAATGTGCAAGAAGAACTCTTCCGGCCCCTCTGCGCCGCGCTCCCAGAGCACGGTCAGGCGATCTACCTCACGGCGGCGTGCCTCTCCGATCAGTGCTTCGACGGCAAACGTGCCGACACCGCTGCCCTGCACGTCGGCGTCCACGTTGATGCGCCACAGCGCAGCACGGAACTCCTCCTGCGTCGCATCGGGATCGAAGTTGCCGTGAATGAAGCCGACAACCTTGTCATCGAGGAGGACAACTCGCTGCCACGCGCTGTCTGCCGGGGTCACCGCGGCGGCTGCAGCGTAGGAGACAGGCGTGATGAACTGTTCCTGGCCGGGCTTCAGGCCGAGGGTGTTCACCGCAACGATCGTCGCCGCAGAGAGTTCTTCAAGTCGCAGTTCACTCATGACAACAGGCTACCTTGCGAAACGGTCTCCGCAACTGTGACTAGTCATTTACTGCAATAGCTGCGCCTATTGCGGCGGCCGGGGAACCCTCAGGTAAGACCCGGACTCGCTCGCTGAGCCGTAGCGCCGCAATAAATTCGGAGGCTTCCTCCTGATCCGCGAGCGTTTTTCTGATTCCCTCATACAGGGGGGAGCCGAGCAGCCGCAGCCCGCCACCAATGACGACTGCGCCCGGGTTCACGGTGAAGCCGAGCACCCGCACCGCGCTCGCCGCCCCGTCGATGAGTGAGTCGAGTGCGAGCCGCGCATCGGGGTCACCGGCGGCGACGGCGGCACCGAGGGCGCGGCCGGGGTGGTCGCCACCGGCGGGCCAGTAGGCCCGCAGCGCGGATCCGCTCGCCACGGTCTCGAGGCAGCCACACTGCCCGCACGGACAGGCCCGTCGTCGCGGGTCGATCGGGAGGTGTCCGATTTCGCCGGCGAAGCCGTCAGCGCCGCGCACGGGCGCCCCGTCGACGATGATGCCAGCAGCGAGGCCCGTACCGAGGTTCAGGTAGGCGACGGTGCCGTCGAGCCCCATGGTGAAGGCCGCACCGATCGCCGCTGCGGTGACGTCGTTGTCGAGGGATACGGGGATGCCGACCCTGCCGGCAAGAGCAGGGCCGAGCGCAAGCGAGGAGACGCCAAGGTTGTACGCGTTGCGGACGATGCCGTTCGCGCGGTCAACCTGGCCTGGGATCCCGATCCCGACGCCAGCGAACTCGGCGACGCCGCGCCCAGCGCCCGTGGCAAGCTCAGCGACGATCGCAGCGGTGGACGTGAGGACGCCCTCCTCGCCCGGTACGGAAGGGATCACGCGCCGCGCGACGATCTCGCCGCTCTCGTCGAGCGCGACGCCCTCGATCTTCGTGCCGCCAACGTCGAGGCCAATGCGAGGTGTCGTGATCATGATGCAGCACTTTCATGGACGGGGGAGCGCACGCACCCGGTGGGCGCGCACGGACCACAAACGGACTGGCACCAGGGTAACCCGTCGCCGCGACACTGCCAGGTGACGTCGAGGTGGCGGTTCGGTGACATCCCTAGCGCGCCTCGCGAACGCTCCATAGTCTGATTGCGGGGCCAGACGCCCCGCGACAACTTCACATGCCACATGGCCGATACGCTAACCGACACCGAGGAGCGCAGCATTCATGAAGTCTGATTCTGGCAGCCGAAGGGGTGACTCGTTCTTCCGAAGAAGCGAGCGCATTCCGGCAATCGCCGTCACCGCCGTCATGGCACTGGGCATGGGAGTTGCGGGCGCTGCCCCGGCCCTCGCCGCACCGGACAACACCGGGGTGGTGATCAGCGAGGCCTACCTCTCCGGGGGGAGCGCGAACGCCGCCTTCCAGCAGAAGTTCGTTGAGCTGTTCAACCCGACGGGAGAGCCGATTACCCTCGACGGCACCTCGCTGCAGTACCGTTCCTCGGGGAGCGACGGGCCCTCGAATGGCATCGCATCGCTCACCGGCACGATCCCGGCAGGCGGGCACTTCCTCGTCTCGGCCCCCGGCAACAACGGCGGCGCAGTGGGCGCGGCGCTTCCCGCGCCCGACATCGAGTCAGGATTGAACCCGAGCGGCACGAAGGGCACGATCGCACTCGTCGAGGGCACCGCGGCCGTCACGCTCCCCGTGGGGGATGTCGCGGGCGCCCCGGGCGTGATCGACGCGCTCGGCTACGGCACATCGAACACCTTCGAGGCCGCAGCGGCCCCGGCGCCGGCCGGCAACACCGACGTGAGGTCGCTGAACCGCGCCGACGCAGCCGACAGCGACAACAACGCCGCTGACTTCGTGCTCTCCGCAACGATCACACCGACGAACGCGGCCGGCGCGACGGCGCCCGATACGGGCACGGAACCGGATCCCGATCCAGACCCGGATCCGGGCACCGACCCCGGCGAGACCACGAAGCGCAGCATCGCCGAGGTACAGGGCACGAGCGATGTCTCGCCGCTGGTCGGGCAGACCGTGCAAGTCGAGGGCGTCATCACCGCCGACTACCGCACGGGCGGCTACGCCGGCGTCGCGATCCAGACCGCGGGCTCAGGCGGCGACGCCGCACCGCGCGAGGCATCCGACGGCATCTTCGTGTACCTCGACGGGAAGGATGTCGCGGGCGAGATCGGCGACCTCATCTCCGTGACCGGCGCGGTCAGCGAATACTTCGGACAGACCCAGATCACCCCGGCGGCAGTCGGCGACGTCGCACTCGTGCAGCAGGAGGCCGGCGTTCCCGCTGCGACCCCGCTGCCCGACTCGGTCGTCGGTGACGCTCGCGAGGCCTACGAGAACATGCTCGTCGCGCCGACCGGCGACTACTTCGTCGCCTCCAACCACCAGCTCTTCAACTACGGCGCGCTCTGGCTCAACCCCGGTGAACTGCAGGTGAAGAGCACCGAAACGACGCGCCCAGGCCCGGACGCCAACGCGATCGCGCAGGCGAACGCCGACGCCCGCATTCTGCTCGATGACGGCTACTCGATCCAGACGACGAACAACGCCCACCCCGGCGAGCAGCCCTACTTCACGAAGGACACGGTCGTGCGCAACGGCGACACCGTGAACTTCGCCGAGCAGGCGTTCGTGCTGCAGTACGGCTTCGACGAGTGGCGGCTGCAGCCCCAGGCCCCACTCGACAGCACCTCGCCCGAATCGCAGCGCGTAAGCTTCACCGCGAAGAACGCACGACCCGAGGCGCCGAAGGTCGGCGGCGACGCGAAGGTCGCCGCGTTCAACGTGTACAACTACTTCACGACGCTGCAGAGCGACAACAAGAACGCACGCGGCGCGAAGACCGCCGCGCAGTTCACGACGCAGAAGTCGAAGATCGTCACCGCGATCAACGAGCTCGACGCCGACATCGTCGGCCTTATGGAGATCGAGAACTCGGTGAAGTTCGGCAAGCCCGCAGACACGGCGCTCGCCGATCTCGTCGACGGCCTAAACGAGGCGGCCGGCAGCAAGGTGTGGGGCTACGTTCCGACACCGAAGGCGCTGCAGAACCCCGCAACGACCGACTACATCACGAACGCGATCATCTTCAAGAACGACGCTGTGAAGCTCAAGGGCGACAGCCAGACGATCACCGATGAGAGCGTGTGGAACAACGCACGCGAGCCCATCGCGCAGGCCTTCGACATCGACGGTCGCACCGTCACCGTCGTCTCCAACCACTTCAAGTCGAAGTCGGGCAAGGGCGACGAGCCCGCAGACGGCCAGGGCCACTTCAATGACGACCGCGTCGCGCAGGCGAAGTCGCTGCTCAGCTTCACCGAGGAGCTCGAGGCAAGCACGGGCAGCCCCGACATGCTGCTCGTCGGCGACTTCAACGCCTACGGGCAGGAGGACCCGGTCTTCGAGTTCACCTCGCAGGGCTGGATCGACACGGCGCCCGCGCTCGCCGCAGGGCAGTACAGCTACACATTCAACGGTGAGCTCGGATCGCTCGACCACGTGTTGGCATCGCCCTCGCTCAAGGACTCGCTGACCGGTGCGGCGATCTGGGGCACGAACGCCGCCGAGTGGGGCGATCGCGGTTACGCGTTCGGCGCCGCCGACCCTGGCACCCCGTTCCGCGCGAGCGACCACGACCCCATCGTCGTCGGGGTGACCGCGCAGGCGAAGCCCGTAAGCATCGACGTCGCGACGATCAACGACTTCCACGGCCGCATCGAGGCCGACGGGAAGGCCGCTGGCGCAGCGGTGATCTCGGGCGCCGTCGCCGAGTTCCGTAAGAACAACCCGAACCTCATCTTCGCGGGTGCGGGTGACCTCATCGGCGCGTCGACGTTCACGTCGTTCATTCAGAAGGACGAGCCGACGATCGACGCGTTGAACCTCGCGGGGCTCGATGTGAGCGCCGCGGGCAACCACGAGTTCGATGAGGGCTGGGAGGACCTGCGCGATCGCGTGCAGGATCGCGCGGACTGGGAGTACATCTCCTCGAACGTGTTCATCTCGGAGACAGGCAAGCCAGCGCTCGCCCCGTCCTGGGTGCGCGAGGTCGACGGCGTGAGTGTCGGCTTCGTCGGCGCCGTGACCGAGGATCTCGACACGCTCGTCTCACCCGAGGGCATCAAGGATCTCGAGGTGCGCAGCGTCGCCGAGTCGGTGAACGACGCGGCTGCAGCGCTCCGCGACGGTGACGACGCGAACGGCGAGGCCGACGTGGTGATCCTCCTCGTGCACGAGGGCGCAGCAACGACCGAGCTCGCGAGCATCACCCCCGAGTCGCAGCTCGGCAAGATCGTGAACGGTGTCGGCGACGACGTCGACGCGATCGTGTCGGCGCACACGCACCTCGCCTACAACCACGTCATCGACGGCCGCCCGGTCGTCTCGGCTGGCCAGTACGGCGAGAACCTCGGGCTCATGAACCTGCAGGTCGACCGCGACACCAAGGAGCTCATCTCGATCACGAACGAGATCAAGCCCCTCGTCGTCGACGGCGAGCCACAGTACCCGGCTGACCCCGCGGTGCAGGAGGTCGTTGATGCGGCGAAGGCCGAGGCTGACGTGCTCGGCGGCGTCTCCGTTGGATCGATCACGGCCGACTTCAACCGCGCTCGCCAGAGCGACGGGAAGAGCGAGAACCGCGGCGGCGAGTCGACGATCGGCAACTTCGTCGCCGACGCGCACCTGTGGTCGACCGACGCGGATATCGCGCTCATGAACCCGGGCGGCATCCGCGCGAACCTCACGTTCGCGTCCTCCGGCGAGGGCGATGCCGACGGCAACGTCACCTACCGCGAGGCCGCAACCGTGCAGCCGTTCGCGAACGCGCTCACCACGATCCAGCTCACGGGAGCCCAGGTGAAGAGCGTGCTCGAGGAGCAGTGGCAGCCCGAGGGATCGGCCAGGCCGTTCCTCAAGCTCGGCGTCTCGAAGGGGCTGAGCTACCAGTACGACCCGGCAGCTGCACGCGGCGAGCACATCACCTCGATCACGCTCGACGGGAAGCCGCTCGACATGGCGAAGACCTACACGGTCGCGGCGAACGCGTTCCTCTCGGGCGGCGGCGACAACTTCGTCTCATTCCGCGAGGGCACCGACCTCCGCGACACCGGCCGCTCCGACCTGCAGTCCATGGTCGAGTGGTTCGCCATCAACAAGGAGGCGACGCCGGATCTCGCCCAGCGCGCCGTTGGCGTGCAGCTCAGCGCGCCCCCGGCAGCGGCCCAGGCGCGCGCAGCGAAGGCAACGGGCGGCGAATACCGCCCGGGCGACGAGGTCACCGTCGAGCTCAGCTCGCTCGCGTTCTCCGCGGGAGAGGCTGCACCGGAATCCGTGACCGCCGCGCTCTCCGGTGCGACTGTCGCGACCGCCCCGGTTGATGCGGCCGTGATCGACGCCTCCGACGAGGCCGGACGTGCGACGCTGAGCTTCGCGATCCCCAAGGGGCTCACGGGCGCGCAGCAGCTCGAGATCGTCACGAGTGACGGGCTGACGAAGGTCGCGCTGCCGCTCCAGCTCGCTGGCGACACGACTGGGAAGCCGGACCCAGAGGGCCCCGGCACCGGCAAGCCTGATCCCGAGAAGCCTGGCAGCGGCGCCCCGAACCCCGGTGGCACCGGGACGCTCCCTGAGACGGGTGCGGAGCTCGGGTGGATCGGCGGCGCGACGCTCGTGCTGCTCGCCCTCGGTGGTGGGCTGCTGCTCGCGGCACGTCGCCGGGCAGGCCACACAACCGAGTAGTCAGTCGGGCCCGGATCCACTGATCCTGGCCCGCGGCCAGAGCGCCCGTCCCTCCCGACACGGAAGGGGGCGGGCGCTCTGCGTGTTGCGCGCCCTGAGGCCAGCAGACAACACCCAAAAAGTTCACTGGCGGGGCATGCCGCTGTGCTAACCTGACGATGCCCAATGACGGGCAGCGGCGGAGCAATCTGCCGTCATTCCACTACGGATCGTCCGGCACGTACCTGCCGGTGGAGGAAAATCATGGCATCAGTCACGTTTGAAGGCATTACTCGCGTCTACCCTGGCACGGATCGTCCCTCGGTAGATCAGCTCAGTCTCGAGATTGAAGACGGCGAGTTTCTCGTTCTTGTCGGCCCCTCGGGCTGCGGCAAGTCGACCACGCTGCGCATGCTCGCCGGTCTCGAAGAGATCGACGAGGGCCGCATCCTCATCGGCGAATCCGATGTCACCGACGTCGCCCCGAAGGATCGCGACATCGCGATGGTCTTCCAGAACTACGCGCTGTACCCGCACATGACCGTCGCAGAAAACATGGGCTTCGCCCTGAAGATCGCTGGCATCTCCAAGGACGAGCGGGCCGCACGCGTGCTCGAGGCTGCGAAGCTCCTTGACCTTGAGGATTACCTCGACCGCAAGCCGAAGGCGCTCTCCGGCGGCCAGCGCCAGCGCGTCGCCATGGGCCGCGCGATCGTGCGCCAGCCCCGCGTCTTCCTCATGGACGAGCCGCTGTCGAACCTCGACGCGAAGCTGCGCGTGCAAACCCGCACCCAGATCGCGTCGCTCCAGCGCCGGCTCGGCGTCACCACCGTCTACGTCACTCACGACCAGACCGAGGCGCTCACCATGGGCGACCGCATCGCGGTGCTCAAGGACGGCGTGCTGCAGCAGGTCGGCACCCCGAGCGAGCTTTACGAAACCCCGGTGAACGTCTTCGTCGCCGGCTTCATCGGGTCGCCAGCGATGAACCTCTTCCCGACGACGCTCACCGCCGAGGGCGTAAAGTTCGGGTCGCTCACCGTTCCCGTCGCCGCGGTCGGCGCGGCAACGAACGCTGTCACCGTGGGCATTCGCCCCGAGGACCTCGTCGTCGCGACCGCCGGCGAGCCCGGGGTGTCGGTGCAGATCGACCTCGTTGAGGAGCTCGGCGCCGACGGTTACCTGTACGGGCACACCACCGACGGTGAGGCCGCGCAGATCGTCGCCCGCGTCGACGGCCGCAACCACCCGAAGGCTGGCGAGACTGTCACGCTCGTGCCGAACCCCAAGCACATGCACGTGTTCGACGCGGTGAGCGGCGAGCGGCTGTAGGGCTAGCTCGCGTCGACTGCTGCTGCATCAGCACGGTGTATTGAAGGGCCCAGGATCGCTCTCTGCGTGAGCAGCGTGCGATCCTGGGCCCGTACTGTTGCCAGTGACCGAAGTGGTTCAGGGCTCGGGAGGCGAAGTCTCACCGAACTCGTGTTCGAAACCGGTGATAAATACTTGGAGACTGTGTTCGAACGCAGCGAGCGTCCGCAGGTTTGTCAGCGGTGAAGACTCCTCCGACACAACTTTTGGCTGGAGTGACTGCGTGCGGGCCCACACCATGAGAAAGCCAGTCGCGTACGCATCGAGCGCGCCCAGCACCTCGTAGGCTCGCTCTGTTGGCAGCCCAGTGCGGTGGAGCGCTGCCGCCATGCCCTCAAGGTGCTCCACTACTGGAGCGATGCCATAGGGGGCGAGCGCGAGAAGCTCGAAGGAATCTGGATAGGCCGAAGCGAGGTCGCGGTATGCGAACAATGAGGCTGAAATGAGCTCTTGCCAACTCCCAAAGTCGGTTGCCGTGACGTCCAGCAGTCTGCTCCGCTCGAGCAGTTCTTGCACGATCGCTGCAATGAGGTCATCGCGGTTCTGAACGTGTGAGTACAGACTCATCGTGCCGCATCCCAGCGAAGTGGCGAGGGCGCGCATCGAGAGGCGCGCGAGGCCGTTCTCCTCAATGAAGTCAATCGCGGCATCTGTTATCGATGCACGACTAAGTGGAGCGGCCTGCGTTGTAGGTCGACCGACATTTGACTGAGTCTCTTGACACTCGGGCATTTCTTCACTTTACTAGGCTTACAACTCGAGCCGTACAGTGTACGGTGACGCAACGAGGCGTCTGAGACAGAGAGAGAATGATGTCGATTACGCACCTCACGGCCACCGAGGCGACCACACTGTTCGAATCAGGCGAGATCTCGCCTGTCGAATTGCTCACCGAAACGCTCAAACGGCTCGACCACGCGGAGCCTGTTATCAACGCGGTCACTGAAGACCTCAGAGAGGCCGCCTTCGCGGCAGCCCGTGAGTCAGAGCAGCGATTTCGCGACGGCACTGCTCGACCGCTTGAAGGAATTCCGCTCATGACCAAGGATGAGCAACCGATGCAGGGGCGCCTTTCGCAAGACGGGTCGCTACTCCTCAAAGGGGAGCGCGCTGAGGTGACACATCCGGTCATCCAGCGAATTCAAGCCGCGGGCGCTGTCATTCACGGGCGATCGACGAACCCCGAATTCTGCTGTTCGTCGGTTACTCATTCGAAACTCTGGGGCATCACGCGTAACCCCTTTAATCCTGGTTTCACACCCGGTGGATCGTCAGGCGGGGCGGGCGCTGCACTGGCCGCAGGATCGACTGTGCTCGCCACCGGCTCCGATATTGGTGGATCAATTCGTATCCCGGCCGCGTTCTGTGGGGTTGTTGGCTTCAAGCCACCGTTCGGGCGGGTCCCGGGACTTGCTCCGTACAACAGCGACACCTATTGCGCTGATGGGCCGATGGGGCGGTCTGTTGGAGACGTAGCGCGACTCCAGAACGTCATGGTAGGAGCATGGACGCACGACCAGGCCTCCTTGCGGGAGGAAGTGCACCTCTCAGCTGAGGTGAAGGATCTTCGGGGCACGAGGATCGCGCTCTGCCTCACTCTTGGAGACTACGAGCTTGACCCTGCGGTGCGCGAGAACACGCTCGCAGTGGCCGAGGCGTTGCGCGCGACCGGGGCAACGGTGGACGAGGTCGAGCTCCCGTGGACGAAACATGAGATCTTCGAGCTGATGTGGACTCACTTCGGTGCCATCATGGGTTCCTCGATCGAAGACACCTTGCAGGGTGACGAATCCCGTCGGGAGCTTATGATGCCGTACACCCGAGCATTCATTGACCGGGCAGGAACCTCCCTGAGTTATACGGAAGGGCTCGCTGGTGAAGCCCGGTTCTATCGCCCGCTCGGTGAACTGCTCGAGCGCTATGACGCGCTCGTATGCCCCACCGTTGCGAGTACTGATCTTGCAGCTGATGCTCCCGCTGATGACATCGACGGCGTCTTCAGCACGATGCTGACCATGCCGTTCAATATCGTTGGACGGGTGCCGGTGCTTGCTGTGCCGTCGGGGCTGGCGAGCAATGGCGTCCCGACAGGAGTGCAGATTGTGGGTCGTACTTACGCAGACCAGTCTGTGTTTCGTGTTGGAGCGGCGCTTGAAGCAGAACTTGCGTTGTGGACGGGAGGTGCCTGGTGGCCAAGCCTGTAATGGTGTCGAGGTCGCTGGCGATCGCACTCATGCAAGTGCGGTCGTCTCCTTCGCTGGAAGACCTCGAGAAGCAGGTGACCGACGTGCTCACCTCGTCGCCTGCAACGCGGCTCATTGTTTTCCCGGAACTGCACCTCACCAACCCGGGCGACGGATTCGCGGAGGGCGGCCCCCGTTTCGGGGAGCTTGAGCCCATCGATGGGGCCCGGTCCGCGAAACTCCGTGACATCGCGCGCTCGAACGGTATCTGGTTGATCCCGGGCAGCGTGGCTGAAGCCGATGGAGGGGCGATCTACAACACCATGCCCGTGTATTCCCCTGACGGCGAGCTCGTGGCGAGCTATCGCAAGATCTTCCCGTGGCGGCCATACGAGCCTTCGCGAGCGGGCAACACAATCGCGTCGTTCGACATGCCGGGTGTTGGCAAGATTGGACTCACCATTTGCTACGACGCCTGGTTCCCCGAGATACACCGGCAGCTCGCATGGGATGGGTGTGACGTGATTGTTAACGTCGTCCTCACTCCGACAATAGATCGCGAGCAGGAACTAGTGCTCGCCCGCGCAAACGCGATCGTGAACCAGGTCTTCATCGCAAGCGTGAACGCGGCAACTCCCTCGGGGGTGGGTCAGAGCCTCATCGTCGATCCGGAAGGCCGCGTTCGCAGCCATGCTGTCGGGGCAGAGCCCTGCGTGGTGACCGATGTCCTTCGCCTCAGCACCGTCGATGAGGTTCGGGCGCACGGTACTGCGGGCCTGAACCGAGTCTGGAACCAGTTCGAGGTTCCAGACGCTGGCGATCCGATCGAGCTTCCGATTTACGGAGGCAGAATCACCCCGGCGACCTGGAAATCGGCTGCCATCTCCGCGGGCTCGGTTGCAGAAGATCCCGCCTAACGAGCTCCACCCCACTCTTACATCGATCTCAAAGGAGCGATCAAACATGTCAAAACAGGTCAAGAAACTTATCCCTCAATTGGGGCTCACGGGCCTCGTAGTCTTTGGGCTCTCATATATGGCCCCGGCTGTGGTGATCGCAACGTTCGGTGTGATCGCGACACTCTCCCACGGCGCATCGGCGCTCGCCTACGTCTTTGCAACGCTGGCGATGGTACTCACCGCCATGAGCTACGGAAAACTCGCCAAAGCTTTTCCCGCAGCGGGCTCCATCTACACCTATGCGCGGCGTACACTCGGCAGCAAATTAGGGTTTCTCTCAGGGTGGGTGATCCTGCTCGACTACATGTTCCTACCCATGGTCGCCTGGCTGATCACTGCGCTGTACTTCTCGGCCCAGTTTCCCTTTCTACCGTCCTGGGCATGGGGCCTTATCCTCATCGCCTTCTGCACGATCGTCAACACTGTAGGTCTGAAGTTCGCGGATCGGTTTAATCGGCTGCTGTTGTTACTCACGCTGGTTGGAGTGCTGGCGCTCATCGGGTTTGGCATCGCGTTCGCGTCTGGCACCACGAACGAGGTGAGTGTGGCTATTTGGCCCGCAGGAGCGTCTATCTCGGCAATCGCCGCAGGCGCTGCCGTCGCCGCTTACTCCTTCCTCGGTTTTGATGCCGTAAGTACGCTCAGCGAAGAAGTGAAAGACCCTCAGCGCAACGTGCCCCGCGGCATTGTGTACGTCGTGCTCAGCGGTGGCATCATCTTTGTGCTCACCTCGTTCGTGATGCAGTGGTCGCACCCAGGTACAGAGTTTGCCAACACCGACACCGCGGGTTTTGAAGTGCTCAACCTCATTGGTGGGCCGGTGTTCGCAGGCCTGGTGAACTCCACCATCCTTATCGGTGGAATCGCCTCCTGTGTCGCCGTTCAGGCAAGTGGTAGCCGGCTGCTCTTCGTGATGGGTCGCGACGGGGTCTTCCCGCGGCGCGCATTCGCCTTCCTCCACGACCGGTTCCGCACTCCGACATTCAACCTCTTGCTCATCGCTGCGATCGGTCTGATCGGTCAGTTCCTGACCGTCGGTGACGCGACGTCGCTCATCAACTTCGGCGCCTTCCTTGCGTTCACCGTTGCCAATGTCTGTGTGTTTGTGCTCTGGTTCAAGAATCGCCACAAGATGCCGCTGCGACGTCACTTCTTTGGGTACTTGCTGATTCCCTTTCTAGGCGCGGCAGTGGATCTCTTTCTGCTCTTCAGCCTCGGGCCGCTTGCTCTGATGGTCGGCGGTCTCTGGCTTGCGGCTGGAGTGATCTACCTTGCGTTTCTCACCAAAGGCTTCCGTCGGCCAGCACCTGGACTGGACATCGATAGTGCTGAACGGGGAGATGCGGGAGCGCAGGTGAGCACCCGCACTGAAGTAGCACCCGTGATCGGCGAAGAGTAGCTCGCACCACACATCATTACCACCACCACAGAGAGGACAGGGACATGGGACCGCGAGACTCAAGCAGAGCAGTCGCAATTGTCGGCGCACGGATGCACCGAAACACCGGGGCGAGCGATGTTCACGAGCCCCCAGCCACGGCGCTCCTCATACAGGACGGGGTCATCTCGGCGATCGGGTCAGACGACGAGATACTTGCGGCCGCCGGCCAGTGGGTTCCCGTTATTCAGGCGAACGGAGCAACGCTCACTCCAGGGCTCTGGGATTCGCACGCCCACCCAGACTCAGGGGCGGTGTCGACCCGCGGAATCGATCTCGGTGGCGTGGGCACCATCGCTGAGCTCCGAACCCGGCTCGGTGCGGCACTGGACAGCCTCGCCCCG
Organism: Leucobacter sp. G161; assembly: GCF_001482305.1. Lineage (GTDB taxonomy): Bacteria > Actinomycetota > Actinomycetes > Actinomycetales > Microbacteriaceae > Leucobacter. The sequence continues at coordinate 5,574 of NZ_LOHP01000021.1, read as the reverse complement.
GATACCTGGCTTGAAGGCTGGAATCTTGAGTACGAGATGTTCGAGGAGAACGGCATCGACCGACGCGCCTTTGAAGATGTGACCGGTGACCGCCCCGTCTTTCTGCGCTTCTATGACGGACATACCGGGCTGGTGTCGGGCGCTGCTCTCGCTGCGGCCGGCGTGGTCGAACCGATCCGGTACCCCGACGGCAGCGAGACCGTCGTCGACGGCACCGGGCGTTTTACTGGTGAGCTCTGCGAAATGTCAGTGTTGAGTTTCATGACTGAGGCAATTCCGGTGCTCGATCTCGAAGCTGAGCTGGATCGCTTCGAGGCGGTGTTGCTCAGGTTTGCGGCAGCGGGTCTCACCGGTTGCGCGGTCATGGACGGCAGCAGTCGCACGCGCGAGTTGCTCAGCGCGCTCGAGGCGAGAGACCGGTTGCCGCAACGCGTCGTCGTGCACGAATGGCACCGGGTGCACTTCACGGATGCTGACCAAGATCGCATCATCTCGACCAGGCATGAGCGAGGGCGATTGTGGGAAGGGGGCGCTGTGAAGCTCTTCTCCGACGGTGTTGTCGATACCGGCACCGCCCTGTTGCATGAGCGAGACACGTACGGCGAAGGAACCCGCGCCGCCTGGCCTGAGTGGCCAGAATACCTGCGGGTGATCCGGCGGTACCACGACGCAGGGATGCTCATCGCAACCCACGCGGTGGGTGACCGCGCGGTGAACGACGTAATCGATGCATATGCGGATCTCCCGCCGCGGGCAGCGTCACTCCCCGCGCATTCGATCGAGCATCTGGAGGTCATGAGCGATGCTGACGTGGCGAAAGTCGGCAGTTCGGGCGTCACAGCATCGATGCAGCCCCTGCACATGCAGTGGCGGAAGCCTGACTTCACTGACAACTGGTCCCAACGGCTTGGCGTTGATCGGCGATCGACCGGATACAGGGCCAGAGGCGTTATCGACTCGGGAGGGAGGTTGACGCTCGGGTCTGACTGGCCCGTTGCCGACTATAACCCGCTCGTCGGAATGGCCTGGGCCCGGGGCCGGCAAGAACCGGGATCGGACGAGTCGGCCGTGTTCGAGCCAGAGGAGCGACTCACCGGAGAGGAAGCCCTCCTGGCATACACGCTCTGGCCGGCGCTGGCCCGCGGGTACACCGATCGTGGGCACCTATCAGTCGGCGCCGTCGGAGACGTGACGCTGTTCGACGGCGACCCGGTGACGGCGCCCACAGACTCGCTGCCCGCTCTCTCTGTGCTGCTTACAGTGGTCGACGGCACGATCGTGCACCGGTGTGACGCAAGCTGAAGCTCGAACGGCAGTTCCGCGTTAGCTATCGTGGCTGCCCCAAAGCAAGGGCCCCGTTCACCTCTGTAATCGCCGAGGTGAACGGGGCCCTGTCACGCTACGGAAGCGTCACGCTGCCGAGGGCGTTAGCCCGCCTGCCGCGTGCTCGCGTAGTGGTCGAGGGTGCCGTCGCGCATCGCGGCACGGAGCACCTCGATTTCGGTCCAGTCAGGCAGCACGATCGACTGGCCGTCACCTGAGGTTCCGGTGCCGAGCGTCGGGCTCGTGAAGAACGTGATGTCGTCCTTGCGGATCTCACGCAGGTCAAGGCCGAGGCTGACTGCGGTGGGGAGGGTGAGCTCCTTGTCGACGATGAGGTACGGCTTCAGCGCGTCGAAGGTGCCCGTGATCTTGCCAGGGTTCGTCAGCGTTTCCTTGCTGAGCATCTGCGAGAGCAGGCCCTTGAGGTAGATCTGCTGGTTGCGTGCGCGCTGGTAGTCGCCGTCATCGAAGGCGTAACGCTCACGAACGAAGCCGAGTGCCTCTTCGCCGGTGAGCGTGATCTTGCCCTGCGGGAAGGCAAAGCTGCCGTGGTGCGAGGTGAAGGCGATCGGGTTGTCAATCGTGACGCCGCCAACGGCGTCGGTGAGACCCTTGAACGAGTCGAAGTCGACGAGCGCGACATGGTCGATGCGTGCGTCGATGAAGTTCTCAACGGTGTTCACCGCGAGGGGAATCCCGCCAAACGCGACCGCCGCGTTGATCTTTGCCTCGCCGTGGCCCTGGATCTCGACCCAGTTGTCTCGCATGACCGACATCACGGTGACGTGCTTGCGGTCGGGGGAGACCTGCGCGACCATGATGGCGTCGCTGCGGAAGCCGCCGAGATCTTCTGCGGTGGCGTTCGCGTCCGTGGTGTCGCGAGAGTCCGAGCCGAGGAGCAGCACGTTGATGGGGGCCTTCTTGCCCGGGGGTGGCTCTACGGCCGCCGGCCGCTCAAGCGTGGGGTCAACGGTCTCGACGCGCTCGATCTCGCTGTACGCGCTGTTCACGAGTGCGTAGACGATGCCTGCGCCAACGCCGACGAGCGCGAGAATGGCGACGATCACGATGACGGTGTTGCGCAGGCCGTGGCTCTTCTTCGGTGGCGTGTTCTGGGACTCCTCGGAGGCCTCAGACAGCATCTTCTCGAATTCGGTTAGGTTCTCACCCATGCGGGCTCCCTCGGTGTAGGTCAGGCGCGACATCGCTCGCGCATGAGACAGGAGCAACGCAGATTCGGCGAGTTCCAGGGTACTTGAGCCACATAGGGATCGCCAATCAAACGCAGGATCAACATAGTGTGGCCCACTAAGCTGCGGGTTCCCTTTGTTTTGTTCGTTAACCCCAGGAGTCCCACCTTGACCAGCCATCAGTCAGATCGTCGATCCGCACGGCGGGGGCTGTCGGCGCGGCAGTGGGTTGGCGCCGTCGGGTTGGGCGCCGTGCTGCTCGCAGCGCTCGCCATCACCCTCAACCCCACCCCCGTCGAACGTGGGCGGAGTGACACCGTCTGGGCGTTTCTCGACATGCTGCACCGCATCGGAATCCCCGAGTCATTTGGCTACCTCGAGCTCGAGTTCACGGCGAACATCATCATGTTTCTGCCGCTCGGCTTCTTCTTCGCGTTGCTCGTCGCAGAACGATCGTGGTGGCTCGCGCTCGCTTTCCCCTTGGTGCTCTCTATAGGTATTGAACTCACGCAGCTATTAGTGCTGCCCGAACGGTTCGCGGACATCTCCGACGTGATCGCGAACTCACTCGGGGGCTGGCTTGGGGCGGGTGTCGCTGCGTTCGTGCCGCGGGGTAAATCGGCCGACGAGTTACGCTAGCGCCCCGAAGCTTCTTATGGCGGCTGCATTTCCGTAATCTTCGCGTGCGGTAATAACTGGTGTGAGAAAGATACTGAGCCGCATGCTGGACCGCGCCTACGCAACCCCCAAGGATTACCGCACCCTGGACTGCAGGAGTGGACTGCACCTCGGCTGCGAGCTCTGCAGCTGCTCGTGTCACCTATAGCTACCTGTACGTGTGCGGAGCGTGGTGCCTCTTGTCAAGATGCTCGCGAAAGGTGACCGCGTGCCTCACCCGGAAATGCTCGCGAAACACCGGCACTCAACGCCGTGGTCTTGGCCGCAGCAAGCTGAATCAGTCGAGCCTGGATCGCGACAATCCCCCGCGTCAGATCAGCCGGATTGACGGCATCGAATTGCGCTTGTAGCTGCGTAACCTGTTCCTCCGCGAGTACCCCAGAATCGATGACACGCTGGAACGGAGTACGAGGAACGTCATACACCCGCACGTTCTTCCCGTTCTGATTACTCCGGTACCCGATGGCCTTCGTGGTCGCGGTAAACATGTTCAGACGGATACGAACGAGCCCGTACAGCTCGTTTAATAACCGCAACTCTGTGGCCGTGTCGTAACGGTAATGGAACGCGTGCCGGCGCACCACATCCCCGTTTTTCTGCTCCACGTGGGCGTTGTCGTTGGAATGGTACGGGCGGGACCTGGTGAAATACAGGTCGCGTTCATCCGCCCATGCCACGAGGGCTGCGTTGATGAACTCGCCCCCGTTGTCGCTATCGATCCCAGTGAGGGGAAACGGGAGCCGCTGCTCGATCACGGGCATCGCCTCCAATACCCACCTGTGGGCCCCGTTCTTGAGGGCCAAGCTCTCAGTCCAGCCCGTATACACATCAGTGACTGTCAGCGTGCGACAGAATTCGCCCTTGAGAGTGGGCCCGCAGTGCAGGACGAGGTCGATCTCACAAAACCCGGGTACCTGTTCATGCTCGTCTCCAGCCCGGCGGACCGTGATCGAGGTGCGCAGGAGCGGCCCGGCTTTGGTGCCCGACATCCCGGCTAAACGCATCCCCTCGCGGGTGGGTTTCAAGAGCCGATCAATGGTCGCTCCTGACACAGCCAACAGCTGCGTGTGGGTGTGCTCGGTGAGGCGAGTGGTATCAAGTTCGCCGTGTTCAATCAGTTTCGGCAACCAGATATCCATCGTTGCGGCGAGATACTTCCCCGAGGGCTGTCCAGCGAGTTGCCACACCCTGATGAGGAGCTTTAAGGTGTCGTACCCATAAGTGCGGGGCCGCGGGGCTCGTTTGGCGGGCCGTTGGGGGCCACGGCGTTTCCCCGCGGCCGTGACTTGTCGGCGAGCGTTCGCGCGTGACCAGTCGGTCGTCGTGACGAGTGCGTCGAGCATCTGGCCGCGCGTCTTCTTCGTCGCGGTCGCGTAGTCGCGCGCATACTTCTTCGTGATCTCGGTTTGGTCGACATCGACAATGCACCCATTCCACCAGCACACCCGAAAGCTCGATGGGTGGCTAGCGTTTCGCGAGCATTTCTCAAATGAGGCAGGCACCCCATTTCGCGAGCACTTTAGATGAGTCTCGTCGAGGAGCGTAGTGCCTCCTGTCAAGATGATCGCGTAACCCAACTTGTGCCTCACATAGTTTGATCGCGTAGTCCCGGCTCAGGCAGAACGAATCTTCACGCCGCCGGTCTGCCGCTTCCGCCTCTGCTTCTTCGCGTCTTCTACCTCGGCCGTGAGGGCTTCGGTCTTCCACCTGGCTTTGGTGACGAGCATGCCCTGATACCTGACAATGTCACGCGTCAGTTCAACAGGGTTGAGCTTCGCATACTGTGTGCGCAACGCACGTTCTTGAGCTTTGGAGAGCACCCCTGAATCGAGCAGCCGCTGAAACGGAGTCCTCGGATCGTCATACACACGCCGCCGACGCCCCTGCCCATCCACACTCCACCCGACTGGCTTCTTCGTGGGTGTGAAGAAGTTCATCTTCCACACCACCACCTGCCAGAGCTTCGTGAGGACGTCTCGCTCGGCGGCTGTGTCGTAGCGGTAGTAGAAGCCATACTTGCGCACGATGTGATTGTTTTTGGACTCGACGACCGCTTGATCATTCTTCTTGTAGGGCCGGGACCTCGTGAAGAACACCTGCCGTTCACCAGCCCACGCCACGACTTGGTCGTTGATGAACTCGGAGCCGTTGTCGCAATCGAGTCCGGCAACATCAAACGGCAATGCTCTTTCGAGACGATCGAGCGCGGCAATCATGTGTACACGCGCGTTATTGCGGAGGACTTCCAGGTGGGTCCATCCCGTGTATACGCAGGTCGCAGTGAGGGTTCTCGCGAACTCACCCGGGTCTGATGCACGTTTAGGTGACATTCAACATGGCTAGTTTCTGCTGGCCTGGAAGGATGAACCTATGCCTCCTCGTT